>JANWWO010000003.1:27324-117691 GCA_025057375.1 Candidatus Absconditabacterales bacterium
TGCTATAGTGTTTTTTGGGTGAAAAGCAAGAGAAAAGTAGTGATCATGTCGACATCGTCTCTATTGACCGCTAATTTTTTGCATTTCCAGTTTTTTTTCTCTATACTAATGATGACAGGTCGGCGTGGGTGTCGGATGAACACGTGTCGTGGTGCGAATCCACAATTTTCTCTTGCAAATCGTTTTTTTTTTTTATGATGGGGAGGATGAATGTTGCAACATCAGATGATGTTGTTTCCTGATCGGAAATGGTATCGTCCCATGATTTTTTTTCTCTCATGGTCGTCAAAGGAGAAAAACTGGCTCCTTACGTTGTTTGGGTCAGGGTGTGGTTTTTAAGAATCCACTCCACGCAGTGTGCAAAAACAACACAAAAAGTCTAAAAAATCAAACGTTTTATGCGAAACACATTTCGTTTTTTGATCATCATCGCTATTGGTAGCTTGATGACCATGGTTGGGTCATGTATTCGTGTGCATGATGAGGTTGTTCCACAAAAGAGCGAGAAAAAAATAACTCAATCTTTTGAGCAGATGCAAGTACAAACTTTTTCTTGGACCTCTCCACAGACTAGCTGCTGGAGCGGAATATCGTCCAGGTTGTTGACATCAAGTCCAGGAAAGCGTGTAACTATTGTGATGGAAAATCGTCTTAACTCAAGTGGTCCTGCATCATTTATTGTAGAGAATATTGAAGGTGGGACAAGGTCATTTATTGTTCAGAGTGGACAGAGTGCCTCATTTGTTCCAAGAGCAATAGGGAGTAGTGTTCGTGTGAGAACTACATCTCCATCTACAGTAAATCATTGCATTTCATGGTAGTCTGAGTTGTAGTATGTATGGACCAAAGATTGACGTATTATCAAGATACGCATCTTTGGTTCACCTTTTATCTTCTTTGATTTTTCAATGAAAATCTTTTATAGTATTCTTGCAATACTTTTGCTTTTGCTGATTCCTTCTTTTCTTCCTATTGTTTCTGATAATGGAACCAAAAGTGAATGTCTATGATGACGATGATGGATCTACTGTTATACCAACTGATTATATAGATTTTTTCCTCTATGGTATGGGAAAGTAGATGCTGTAGTGTGATTTGATGATGGATGATTTGTTGTTTCCCATAGATATATTCCTCGATTATGAGAATCTATTTTGGCCAAAGAAGTTTTTTTGTGATGACAATATGTTTTATGACCATGATGAAATCTTTTTTTTAAGAATTGACGTTGATGGGACCTTGTGTCGTCATGAAGCTATGACACGACAGCTCAAATTCCTGTAAAAAATCCTTTATATAGTGATCTATGTCCAAATAACCAAAGCGATAATGCCATTTTTGATAGAGATAATGGGCTGCTATATTTTCGTTCTTCGTCTGATACATCAATGAATGTTTCATGAGTTGTATATCAACTCCGACATTGTGTTTCCCCATTTTTTCTTGATGATGCAAAAATTACATACTTGGATCGTCCATTGGATAACTATCAACACATAGACAGAGAGCCATTTTTTTTGCTAGGTGATCAGTATGTCAGTGATAAAAACACTATACGATATAAACATCATGATCTATGACCTCTTGAATACAATTCATCAATCAATGATGAAAATCATTTTTGTTTGACACAGAAACAATATATTTTCACACTACGAAACTAGATCGTATAGGTAGAGATGATTCAATGATGCTACAAGTGATTGCAGATTATGAAAAACCCATCTCCGACAGCTAATGTTTTGCATTTCCACGTTTTTTTTCTACTGATATTAGTAGGTCGGCGTGGGTGTCGGATCGGTGAGGGGGATTATGATTGAGGATCCATCATCTTGATTGTTTGATTGTTATCTATATCGACTTCTGACTTTTAGCCTCCGCTACACATCTTGGTTCCCATGATAACCTTTTGGTTGATGAGGGCAAATGTACTTTGGATGCGAGAAAATCCATCTAGGAGTGTTTGTAATTTGGTCTGCCCAAAGCGTACGTCTGCGTAGATTTTGGCATTGGTTGCCATGAGTTTGGCTGCCTGATTAGCCATGATTGTTTGTGTAAAGTGATATTCGTTGGCGATAAAACGAGAAACCATCGTTAGACATTGGTTGATGAGTGAGGTGTGGGGAAGCATTTTACCTTTGCCATAATCTGTGAGATGATCAGCGATACGTGCTGCCAAGCCACATAGTGCACGATGACGATTGGTCAGTCACCATTTTTCTCGATGATTGCGATAGTAGTCAAGTGGCATAGGACTTGTTCATCCTATCATTTCTCAGGGTTTTCGATAGGTCATGTAGAGGTTCATAATCTGTCAGGCAGGTGTTCATGCTGGATTGCTTCCCAGTGCTTCGATTTCTGATCTTCGAGAACGAGCGAGCTGGTCAAGTCATGCGCCAGGATATTGTTCTTGGGGAGATCAACTCAGTCTTCTCATACCGATATCAATGAGATGATCATAGAGATAGGGGCTGTCAGCAAACCATTTCGATCATCAGCGTGGACAGACGTATCAGGATCCTTGTGATGGAAGGAGATTTTGGGAACAGCAGTAACCTGCGAGATGGTGCATTGCAACTGCTATATCGTCGATAGGATAGATGTTGTCAAATCATGGAATTCTCTGAGCATCAAACACAAATTGATTATTTTTGATAAACATGGGGACAAGTGCGCAATCAAATGATCCCAGGGAAACTTGTTGGGCATGAGATCGTCATCATCGAAGCAGAAGAAGAATGAAAAAAATCATTGTGATGATCACAAAATAAAACGAGATGGATGAGATGATAAGGATAAGTATAGTGATGATACTACAAAAAAGCAAAAAAATGTGATGATAGATGATGACGAGAGATGAAAAAACTTTTTTGACCCATTGTGTGTATAGATGTGTAATGAGAACTCGTATATGCTCAGTGGCTGTTTCGTCCTATGAGTGTCTTTTTTATTGAGAGACCAAAACTGAGATGATGGCTGTGATGTCTATCACTATCAGGAGTATATTCCACAAAAATCACTTGAAAAGAGAAGAAAAATAACTACAAGTAGATCATTGATGAGAATGTACTCCGATTCATCACTGCCTGTCAGATTTTATTCTTTTTCTTCTATATGAAACTCGATGGTAAAGTAATTCAAGCTGCGATTCTCCAAGTAATCGAAGATTATAAATTCGATGCTAACCAGATTGTTGATATTGTTAAAATGGGTATCAAGTCTGCATTTAAGAGGGATTATGAACAGTATAGAAGAGCAAATATTATGGTAGATATTGAAGATAGTGGTGATATCAAATTTTATCGTATTTTTACTGTCGTCCCTGAGGTAGAGGATGAACAGAATGAAATATCCGTTGATGAAGCGCAGAAACAAGCAGAAGGTATTGAAGTTGGCGAGGAATTGTATGTTGATATTACGCCCGATAATCTTGAGTTTACGAGAATTGGTGTGCAGTCTGCTGCTCAGACGATCAAACAACACATCAAAGAAATTGAAAAACATAGATTTTTTGACAAATTTTCCCAAAAAGAATGAGAACTTCTCAAAGGGAAAGTCACCAAAGTAAATGGAACGACGATCGTTATTGATGTGGATGGTGTTCCTGTTGTCTTGCCTCCTCAATGACAAATCCCCCAAAAAGATTATGCTGTTGGTGATGATATTTTTGTTTTTTTGAGATCAATCAATAAATGACAGTGAGGAGCACAGCTTGATGTCACGCAATCATCTCCTGATTTTGTCGAAGCAATCCTCAAAAAAATCATCCCCGAATTGTCAGAAGGATTGATTGAAATCGAAAAAATCGTCAGAATTCCTGGGAAAAAAACCAAAGTTGTCGTGAGATCATTGCATGAACATCTTGATCCAATTGGGGTCATGCTCGGACAGTGAGGAGAAAGAATCAACATCCTTTTATCATTGCTTGATGGCGAAAAAGTTGATTTTATTGAATATGAAGATGATATTGAAGAATATATCAGGAAGGTTTTGCAACCAGCAAAAATTGATCGTGTCGATATCGGGAAAAATGTAGCCAAAGTCTATTGTGCTGAAAACCAAAAATCCCTCGCAATTGGGAAAGGAGCTGCCAATATCAAGCTTGCAATGCAATTGACAGGGTATAGAATAGATATTTTGTCTTCTTAGTCTGCATAATGGCTCGCTACCTTGTTTGACTCTCATGAGGCGTTGATAGTGCTCTTGTTGCATCGATGCTTCGTGATCAATGACATGATGTAGTGTGTGGCTTTATGATTACCTACCGCGATGACACACCGCGATGCACTACTCGTCATGATTTGGAATCTGCTCGTGCTGTAGCAGATTTTTTGTGATGTCCACTTCATTTGTTTGATTATCGTGATGATTATCATGCAAAAATTATTTCGTTGATGGTGGCAGAATATCGTCGTGGTCGTACACCCAATCCTGATGTTTGGTGTAATAGTTTGATCAAATTTGATTTATTTGCTCAGGATGCAATGATGTTGGGGGTGGATGCGATCGCAACAGGTCATTATGCCACAATTCGTGATTGATCGTTATATCCGTGAGTTGATCCTATCAAAGATCAATCATACTTTCTTTCGAGGTTGACTCGTGATCAGCGTCAGTTTGCTTTTTTTCCTTTGGGTGTTATGACCAAAGAAGAGGTTAGGAGACGTGCACATGAGCGTTGATTACCCAATGCAGATCGTCCTGATAGTCAGTGACTTTGTTTTATCGGCAATGTATCAATCAGGGAGTTTTTGCGTCCATGGATTGAGTCGTCTTCTTGACCACTTATATCTCGTGATGGGAAAAGAATAGGGACACATACAGGTGCATGGCAGCGAACACGTGGACAGCGTCGTGGTTTGTGACTCTTGCCAGAGTGGTATGTCTATGAGACTGATGTAGTGTCAAATACTGTCTATGTTTGTCATAAAGAGGACCCTCTCTTATGGTCTGATACAATTATTTGCGAAGATTGGGTATGGCATGATGATCCTGATGGTCGAAGTGGTTGTTCGTTGGTTGGAAAGGTAAGGTCCAGAATGCAACGATCTCCCTGTATAATGGATCACGAGCAGAAGATTGTGTTTTCTACGCCTGTCTGGGGAGTTGCGTGTGGTCAGGTTTGTGCAATTGCTGATGCTCAGACGAGGAGGCTGATTGGATCATGAATTATTTCTTCCGTCAAACCTTGATGATAGCTATTGGCAAGCAGAAAATAGAGTATGGATCTTGTTTTTGTTGCAACAATTCCTACACCTAAAATACTCTCATCGTGCTTTTTTTTGCTGTGATGTGTCTTTATTTTTTTATCTTTGTCTCATGGCAATCGTCCTCTATCTTTGGTGATTTCTCTTGGTTCCTCTTGTAGTGCAGTATGCTTGATTTGCAGCAGATGGACGAGAAGTCTATGCTTTGCACGGAGGAGCAGTAGTTGTTGCTGTGCTGTTTTTATTATTGTGACCTTCGCGCCAGTCCTCTGTCATTTCTGATGCTGTTGTCCAAAATCCTTGTGCTGATGACAAGACTCATCAAACAAAAGCAGAAACAATAAGTGAGAAATTGTGTGCGTCTGATGATGCTGTGGTGCAGGAATCTGTTTCTATGTCCGCTTATCGTGATAATACGCAAGACGATCATGAGGTTCCATCCGTTATGAAAACACCTTGGTATATTCGTGTTGCTATTGTGTGTGCAACCAAACTCTGGTCGTTGGTGAGTTTTGCATGGTTGTGTCTTCTTGGTGTTGCTTTGGTTATTCCTGTGTATCCATGGTATTTTGTGGGTGTTGGTAGTATCTTGCTTATTGTTTGGCTCTGGTGAGGATTGGTTCGTCATCCTTTCCCCTTTTCTTTTTTTGGGTTTGCTATGCATGTCCGTGAGTGGGTGCAATGGATAGGGCTGTGTGTGGTCTGTGGTGTTGTATTATTGTTTGGCGATAGCGGAAAATTTTCTGTTCGTTTCTTTGTAGGGGTGTCGAGCGTGTTGGTTCTTTTTTGGGTGTTTCGTGTATGTATCCCTCGTATAAGGCGTATTAGAGGTAGTAAGTTTCGACTGTTTCGTTTATTGACATGAGTGTGGTTTGTTCTCCTTGCTACTATACTTTTCCAAGCATTTTTGTTTGCTCGTGGTCATATTATTCAGTCTCGTCAGCATATGTACGCATTGATGAGAGAATATATGATGTATCAATTTCGTTCTTTTGCTGAGGATGTGTGAAAAGAATCGCCTCTGTGATCTCTCTTTACTCGTTTTGTTTTTCCTCAGACGTCGCTCTCTGTCAGTCAGGATGGTTCTTTTGGTGAGGGATGAGTATCATGATCATGATTGCTACTTGCTCTCTCGTGAGATGATGCGGAAAGTGAGATATTTGTTCAGGTCTGACGTCGTAAGCACACGGGATCTGTGCCGCAAAAAGAAAAAGATCGTGAACCTGACCCAGAGCAGGACACCGTGACTAGTGTCGAGCCAACCTTTAGAGTTATTGTCAGATTCCTTCTTGCAACCTATCCAAAAACTACTACAAGATATACATTTGCGAATGTGCCCGCTACTGATCCCGATTATCCCTTTTTTGCAACAGCAAGGCATCTCAATATGATAGGGACAGATGTCGATCCCAATCGTCTTGTGTTGTGCCAAACATTTTTTGTGATGCAAGGGTTGGCTGAAGGATGGACTGTGTCGTGACAATGAACAATTTTTGAAAAGTATTGGAACGAAGCTCGTCGTCGTTGAGTTGTAGGATCATGTGAGTGGTGAAAGACGGTGCCTGCCTCTTTATATCGTGGTAGATAAAAATCTGTAAAAATCTCTTGCATTTTCTTAAAAAAATCTTATTTGTGGTCGTTGAATGCGGAAAATGCTAGTTGATATCTGACGTCATTATACGTAGTATTCACGATTTTTTTGGAATCAATCTTTTATTTTTCATCACAAAGCATGATTCTGCGTGTGGTTGGTGTCGATGGTGAACTCTATAATTGATCGGTCACCAAAGTATTATTGCCTACGGAGAACGGGATTATTGGTATTTTGCCATGACATATTGCTTTGGTGACGACTGTCGTTGCATGATTGGTTTCATATCTTCCTGATACTCTTTCCACTGATCTTCTTGATTCCTTTGCTGATCATACGCAAACCTTATCGATTTCATGATGATTGGCGATGGTTGATGACGATGTTATTACTGTTATTGCCCAATAATTCTTTTTTTTTAATCTCCTTTTTGTTTTTATGGCTGATATCAAACAACTCAAGATTAAGATTCATTCTACCAAGAATATCAAAAAGATAACTAACGCAATGGAGATTATTTCTACGATTAAGCTTCAAAAAGTCAAAAAACATACAGAAAGCTTGAGAAGATATATGATAGAATTTTTGGGAATGTTATCTGCTATTGATGGATATACGACATTGTTTCCTGCTTCTTCTCAGACAGATAATGCAAAAGAACTTATTATCTTGGTTTGATCAGAAAAATGATTGTGTGGATCGTTGAATACGTTATTGTTTAAACAGTTTCATGCACAATACGAATCTAAACAAGGTGCAGTTGTGCTCTTTACGATTGGCAAAAAAGCAAAAGAGTTTGCCTTCAAACGTGGCTATGACGTTATTGGTGATTGTTCTCTTCGTGATGTGTTTGAGTCTGATGATTTGCGTCCGTTGTATGATGTGCTTGGTGATGCATACGAACATAAACGTTACGCCCGTATTACTGTCTATTACAATTACTTTAAAAACACGATGAAACAAATTCCTGTTGGTTTGGATTTGATGCCATTGTCTATGGAGACCTGTGATCGTTTTATGAGAGAACTTGATATTGTTCTTCCTTCCAAGGTTTCTACGCGTACCTATAATGCAACGCACATAGAATTGGAGCCAGATAGAGAGACAATTGTTAAGAAAGCCTATGAAATCATGATGCGTATTATTGTCTATGGTGCCGTCTTACACAATAAAACGGGTGAATTTGCTGCGCGTATGCTTGCGATGAAATGAGCAAAAGATAATGCAACATCGATTATTTCTTGATTGACATTGGCATACAATAAGGCTCGTCAAG
This sequence comes from Candidatus Absconditabacterales bacterium, assembly GCA_025057375.1. Lineage (GTDB taxonomy): Bacteria > Patescibacteriota > Gracilibacteria > Absconditabacterales > Absconditicoccaceae > JANWWO01. The sequence continues at coordinate 35,399 of JANWWO010000003.1, forward strand.
ATGCAATTACAAAAGAAGTGTTGGAAATTGTGAGTGCAAAAGCTGTCATTGAAGATTAGTCAGAGATATGATGTGAGAAATGTTCTTCTTTGATGTTTTAGTGTTGTATGTTTTATCTTCTGTTTTGTTATCTGATATGACGCTGAGATTATTTTTTGTTTGTCTGCTGCTGTGATTGTATAGTTTGTGAGCCCCCCCTCTCTTTGCAGTTGATATTATTGTCTGATCCTGAGTAAAAAATGATCCTTATTATCAAATGAATTCGGCAAATCTCAATACGATGAATTCCTATATTATTCCCGTTGAAAATGATATTGATCCACAAAATTATAAAGAATTGAAATATTCTATCTCGTTTGAGGATTGATCTCTTACTTTTCAAAAAGATACAAGTCCTTGATACAAAATAATTCATATTATGTCGTCGTATGTCGGATACATCTGTTTGTGGTTCATTTTTCTTTTCTTGTGGTATTGGGGTGTTAAAAAAAAAGATTCTGATTTTTGACAAGTTCTTCGTTTGATCTTTGAGTGAATATGGTGATTTTTTGAAGATATTCTTGGTCATCAGAGGAGTCATTGGATCAAAGTATATGTAGTTTCTTTGTTTTTCATTATTCTTCTTTCCAACCTTTTTGGTCTGTTTGGAGATGTTATTAGATTTGTTTTCCCTCAATATCTTAGACGGGTGACTGCCCCAACGAGTGAGTTCGAGTCAACGATAGCAATGGCGTTAATTTCTATACTGATCACTTTTTATGTTCAGATGAAAGCTGTATGATGACCTTTGTCTTTGCTTCATGAGTATGTGCCAGTGACAGGAAAGTGACTTTTTCAATGATCATGAATACTAACCAAAGCATGAGATATCCTTATCAGTTTATTCATTGGGTTTCTTGATATCGTTGGTGTTGTTGCAAAGGTTGTATCATTATCAATTAGATTATTTGGGAACATGTCTTCATGAAGTATTTTATTGAATGTTATTTTTATTGGATTTGGTCTTGTGACTGTTGGATTATTATGATTTAATATGCCTTTCTGAGTTCCTATTATCATTTATGTTCAATCAATCCTTGTTTCTGTAGTCCAAGCTTTTGTGTTTTCTTTATTGATCGGTATTGGTTTAGTTATGGCTGATTGAACAAGTGAATAAGTACGTATTGAACAAATGAAAGTGTAGTTTGTAGTCTTATCATATTTATTATTATTTTATTATACTATTATTATTTTTTATTTTTTTTTGTATACTAATGGATCTTAATTTTGTATGAGTTGCTCTTGCGATTGGTGTTACTGGTTTATGAGTGACAATATGTCAATGACTTGTTGCGAGAGAAGCTATTGAGGCTCAATGAAAAAATCCAGATCTTGCTGGAACACTTAGGACATTGACTATCTTGTGATTGGCTCTTGTAGAATCTGCTGCGATTTATGGTTTGGTTGTTGCAATTCTTATCCTTCAAAAAGTTGGTGTTGATTGATTTGCGGCGACTCAGTGACTTGCTGCGTGACTTGCGATTGCACTTCCTTGATTTGCTGCATGACTTGGTCAGGGCATGATTGTTATCAATGCAATCAAAGCTGTATTGAGAAATCCTGCTGATACTGCAAATATTAGAACGAATATGATTATTTTTATTGCACTTGTAGAATCTGCTGCGATTTATGGATTGGTGACAGCTATTTTGATCCTTAATAAATAAGTAAAAAAAACATACTGATCGTGATAGTGTTGTTGTTTGTGAATTTTAAACATTATTCTTGTCAGTGTTTGTTTTTTCTTTTATTTTTGTCTTCTTTTTGATGATTATTGATTTGGGTCCTTTGACTATTAAGCTTGATGTTTTGATTATTCAATTTATCAATATTGGGATTTTATTGTATCTGTTCAATAAACTTTTTGGTGAGACGTTGATAGCGGAAATTGCTGAAAGAAGAGCAATGACTCGTAAATTGGAACAAGCTGAAAAAGAATATGCTGCGTTGCTTGCTGAAGCAAATGCCCAAAAAGATGCAATTATCAAAGAGGCATTGGAGCACAAAAAATCTATTATAGAAGAAGCATCGCGTTTGGCAAAAAATGAGAGAGCTGCGATTGTAGAAAAAGCAAAGCAAGAAGCTGATCTTATTGTTCTCAAAGCACAACGTGATGCTGAGGCTCAAAAAAAAGATATCGAACAGAAATTTGAACAATGAGTTAAATCTACGGCAGTTGCTATGCTCAAAAAACTTTTTGCATCCAATAAACAAGTGTCTGATATGTATATTGCGTGACTAGTGGACGAATTTACTCACTCATACAAAGCATAATGAGACTTTCTCTTCTTGTAAACCATTGTATAGCATCACAGGATCGCTCCATTATTGAGGTGATTTATACTCTTTTGGTTTTGATGAAAAAATATGGTAAAGCATTAGCACAGCCTGTGTTTCAAACTCAATTGACTGCATTGTTTCCTGAAGCCATGAAATTGTATGTTTTGGCTTGAGCGCATCGTTTTGATGTGAAACAGTGCCAGCATCTTCTTGCATCTGTTTCTGCAGGTTTGTCATATAATCATCTTGAGATTTCTCATTCATCGCCTGTCTCTTTTCAGTTGCTCGTTGGTGATAGTGCTGAATATGTGGATCGTTCTGATATTGGTCTTTGTGTTCAATGAAAGGGAAAGATCTATAAAAGAACGCTCAATGGGGATCTCGCAAAATTGAGTCAGTAAATGTTTTTTACTTTTATTTATTCTTACCTTATGTCTTCTGTTGATACTATTCTCAAAAAAATTGAAGAACAAATACAAGCAACATCCCTTGATGAATCGTTTTCTGAAAAAGGAATAATTTTGGAAATAAAAGATGGTGTGGCGACTGTATCATGACTTGCGAAAGCTAAATACTCAGAGATTGTTGTTTTTGAATCTGGTGTCAAATGACTCGTGTTGGATTTGATGCAAGAGTATGTTGGTGTTTTGGTTCTTGGTGAGTATATGTGACTGACTCAAGGACAAACAGTCAAAACAACAGGCAAACTTTTTTCGGTCTGAGTAGGAAATCAGTATATTGGTCGTGTGCTCAATGCGTTGGGAGATCCGATTGATCAGTGACCATCATTGACCCCGACTACATATTTGCCTGTCGAAAAAGTTGCTCCTGGTGTGATTACCAGACAATCTGTTGATCAACCACTCCAAACCTGAATAAAAGCGATTGATGCGATGATTCCTATCGGAAGAGGACAGAGAGAGCTGATTATTGGTGATAGACAAACAGGAAAGACAACTGTTGCTATTGATACGATTATTGCTCAAAAAGGTAGTGGTGTCGTATGTATCTATGTTGCTATTGGTCAAAAAGAATCCAAAGTCGCTCGTATCGTTGAATCATTGAGACACAAAGGAGCAATGGACTATACGATCGTTATTAATGCTCCGATCAATACCCCTGCGGTAATGCAATATATTGCTCCTTATGTAGGTGCAACCTTTGGAGAATTTATTATGTCTCAAGGAAAAGATGCATTGATTATCTATGATGATTTGACTAAACACGCATCTGCATATAGGGAAATGTCGCTCCTTCTTAGAAGACCTCCCGGACGTGAAGCATATCCTGGTGACATTTTTTATCTTCACTCAAGATTACTAGAAAGAGCATGTAGATTGAATAAAGATTATGGTGGTGGTTCGTTGACTGCTTTGCCTATCATTGAAACGCAAGCATGAGATGTGTCTGCCTATATCCCAACTAATGTGATTTCTATCACGGATGGACAAATTTATCTCGAATCAAACCTTTTCAACGCCGGAATTAAACCTGCGATTAACGTTTGATTGTCAGTATCTCGTGTATGATGAGCAGCTCAAACCAGTATTATGAAAAAAGTCTCAGGAAAACTCAAATTGGAATTGGCTGCCTATAGAGAACTTGAAACATTTGCAAAATTTGGGTCTGATCTTGATAAAAGTACCCAAGCAAAGCTTGCAAGATGAGAACGTATGGTCGAGATGCTCAAACAAGCCGAAAATAGTCCACTCTCATTTCACAAACAAGTTGTATTGATTTATGCAGGAATCAATGGATATTTGGATACTATTCCTGTGTCGTCTATTCGTTCTTTCGAACAAAAGCTGTATGACAAGCTTGATACAACTTTCTCTGATCTATCAGATAAGATTCTTTCAGAGAAAAAATTAACTGATGAAATTGAAGAGCGTATCAAAGCTTTGTGTGCGGAAGTAAGAGATGAGTTTTAGGTATAAAAGATCATTTTTGCTATACTGTATCTAACGTTCTCTGATACTGACTTTTGTGAGGATCCAGCTATGGTATGCAAAAAGTCCGCGAAGCGGTTGTTTTATTTTAACTCTATCATTCTATGAAAGGTACTATTATTGCTTTGAGAGGTATTGTCGTGGATATGCAATTTGATGTGCAATCGATGCCAGCAATCAGTAATGTTGTCAAAACCCAAAATCCAAATGGTTCGTGAGAAATTGTTACAATCGAGATTTTACAACATCTTGATGGTGGTGTCGTGAGAGGAATTGCGATGCAAACAACTGATGGATTGATGAGATGAGAGGAGGTAATAGATACTGGTTCTCCTATTATGGTTCCTGTTTGACCATGAGTGCTTGGTCGTATCATGAACGTTTTGGGTGAGCCTATCGACAATGCCTGACCTATTAAGTACGAGAAAAAAGACTCTATTTATCGTAAACCACCTGCTTTTCATGAATTGTCTGGAACAGTAGAGGTGTTGGAAACAGGAATCAAAGTGATCGATTTGATGGCACCTATTTTGAAATGAGGAAAGGTTGGATTGTTTGGGTGAGCATGAGTAGGGAAGACAGTTATTATTCAAGAATTGATCAATAATATCGCCAAATATCACTCGTGAGTATCTGTGTTTTGTGGTGTAGGAGAGCGTACTCGTGAAGGAAACGACTTATATCATGAAATGAAAGATGCATGAGTTATGGACAAAACGGCAATGGTTTTTTGACAAATGAATGAAACACCATGACCAAGAGCGAGAGTTGCGTTGTCAGGCTTGACGATGGCAGAATCGTTTCGTGACGAAGGAAAAGATGTTTTGGTCTTTATTGATAATATCTTTCGTTTTACTCAAGCGTGAGCTGAAGTATCAGCACTTTTGGGTAGGGTTCCATCACAAGCATGATACCAACCTACGCTTGCAACAGAAATGGGTATGCTCCAAGAACGTATTACATCCACCAAAATTGGTTCTATTACGTCTTTTCAGGCGGTGTATGTTCCTGCCGATGACTTGACTGATCCTGCACCTGCCAATACTTTTGCCCATCTTGATGGAACAGTTGTTTTGAATAGAGCGATTGCAGAAAAAGGAATCTATCCAGCAGTTGATCCTTTGGATAGTACATCCTTGATTTTGACCGTAGATAATGTTGGTGAAGCTCACTTCATCGCAGCTCAAAGAGTTCAAAAAATTCTTCAAAGACACAAAGAATTGATTGATATTATTGCAATTTTGGGTATGGAGGAATTATCAGAGGAAGACAAATTGACTGTGTATAGAGCTCGTAAAGTAGAAAGATATTTTTCTCAAGCATTTCATGTGGCAGAACAATTTACATGATTTCCTGGTGCATATGTTTCTGTTGCTGATACCATCAAAGCTGTGACAATGATTATGGATGGAGAATGTGATCATATACCAGAATGACATTTTATGTATAAAGGGACTATTGAAGATGTTATTGCGAGTTATGAGAAAGAAACCAAATAATCTTACTTATACTATATACGGATATTAGGAGTTACTCTTATTGTTCGTATTTTTTTTATTTGACGAAATTATATCATTTTCTCTTGCATTATGAGAGAATTTCTCTATCTATTACTATGGGTGCAGTAGTCTTTCTTGCATATTTTTTTTATTTTTTTTCTTCTTCCTTTCCATGAATCTTCAAAAAACACTTATTGTTCTCAAGCCTGATGCAGTGGTTCGTGGCCTTCTTGGTGAAATTATTACTCGTTTTGAAAAGGTAGGTCTCAAGCTTGTGGGTGCTAAGATGCTCAATCCTGATGAAACATTTTATTATCATCATTATGAAACAATCGGAAAAATGATTTCTCGTCGTGGACAACAAGCTTTCGACGTGACTCTCAAAATGATGCAATATTCACCTGTTTTGGCGATGGTGTGGGAAGGTGTAGAGGCAGTATCTCTTGTTCGTAAAATGGTCGGTGCTACTGAGCCTAAATCAGCAAATCCTGGTACGATTAGAGGCGATTATTCTCATATTTCCTTTGCGTATGCTGATGCGACAGGTCGTCCGATCAATAATCTTATTCATGCGTCTGGTGATCCAGAAGAAGCAGCACTTGAAGTTGCTCACCGATTTCATCAGCATGAGTTGTATGCGTATGATACTGTTCATTCTCCATTTGTTAACTAAATAATGCATTTTTTTTATTTCTTATATTTTTTCTATGACATCCGATGTAATTGAAGTTGCTGCAAAAGATTCTAAACATGGTGCTTTTTATAGCAATGTTCCCGTTACATGCCTTTGTGGGAATACGTTTACTATTTCAACTACGAAACCAGATCCTATCAATATAGAGGCATGTCCACAGTGTCATTCTGCTTATATCAAAGAAGCAAAAGTTGTGTCATCTTCATGATGACGTCTTAATAAATTTAATGCAAGATTGAAAAAAAGTCAATTGCTGAATAAATAGTTTCTTTTCTTTTTTTATTGATCGGGAGCACATAGATACGTGCGTTAAAACCGTTTTTATTCTTATTTTTCTTTTCTTATGACAAAAATCTCAAAAAAAATGAAAGAAGCACGTAGACATGTTGATGTGCTCAAGACATACGATGTTGCTGATGCAATTATATTGTTAAAAAAAATTTCTTTCACAAAATTTGATCCTACTGTCGAAATTGCTATTAAAACATATGCAAATCCAAAATATAATGACCAAATGATGAGAGGAACTATTGCGCTTCCTTATGGTACCGGAAAGACTGTGTGTGTTGCTGTGTATTGTTCAGAGGACAAAGTTGAGGAAATGAAAAAGGCAGGTGCAGATATTGCTGGATGAAAGGATCTTTTGGATCGTATTGAAAAATGAGACATAGCTTTTGATGTTCTTGTTACGGATCCGATGAGTATGAGAGATTTGGCAAGAGTTGCAAAAATACTCTGACCCAAGGGTTTGATGCCATCTCCGAAGGCAGGAACGGTGTCACAGGACGTTGCAAAGGCTGTTGATGAGATTAAAAAAGGAAGAATAGAGTATAAGATTGATAAAACATGAAATATTCATGGTGTTGTCGGTAAATTATCATTTGATGATGCTGCATTGATTGCCAATATCCGTGAGTTTATCAAAACAATGAATGACAACAAACCTACGGGAGTAAAAGGAAAATTGATCAAGACAATTACTATCGCTGCAACAATGACACCAGGTGTAAAAATTGCAGAGTAGTCTTGTTTTTTGTTTTTATTTTCTGATTTCTCCTATGAATTTTTCTCAGATTTTTCAGGCTTTCAAAACTTCTTCTCGTCTCCAACAGAAACTGTTGTGGACTATTTGATTGCTTGCGTTGTATAGGTTTTTGGTTGTTATCCCTGTGCCTTTTGTTGACATTGATATGTTGATGGCACCAAATGGTGCAACAATGGATTCGTTATGATTTTTTGTTATGCTGCTTGGGTGATCGTTGGAAAATTTTTCATTGGTTGCTGTGGGATTATCTCCCTTTATCAATGCATCGATTATCTTCCAACTTTTGACGTTTGTTATTCCTCATTTGGAAGAGCTCCAAGAAATGGGTGAACAAGGAACCAAACAAATTCAACAATATACAAGATATGCAACTTTTCCTCTTGCCTTTCTGCAATGAATAGGAATGGTGTATTTTATCAATTCCCTTTTGGGTGGTCAAATTATTGATACATCATCCTTTACTACTGTTTTTCTTGCTGCTTTTGTTCTTGCAGTAGGATCTATGATGATGGTTTTTCTTGCAGATGTGTTGACAGAAAAATGATTGTCTAATGGAACAAGTATGCTTATTTTTGCATCGATTGTTGCCTGAATTACAAATGCAATTTATGGAAGCTTTGTAGGTGCTACATGAGTAACAGATGTTTTTAAGATTGTTTTGTTTATTGTTATTGTCTTGTGTTCACTTGTTGTTTTTTCCATTTTTTTGCTCAAATCACAGAAAAAAATTCCTATTATTTATGCAAGAGCAGGGAAAGTAGAACAAACGACTGTTCTTCCTATTCCGCTCAACCCTGTCGGTATGGTTCCTATCATTTTTGCTATTGCGTTTGCGACATTCCCGTATTTGTTGGCACAGTTGGTTATTAGACTTGGGACGATGAATCAATCAGTTCTTTCTCTTGCTCAACGAGTAGAAATCAATCTTAATATTTATAGTACTCAAAATCCATCGATGATTGCGATTGCTGTGTACTTTGTTCTTATTGTAGCATTTACATTCTTTTATACTTTGATTCAGTATAATCCAGAAAAAATTGCTGACTCTATCCAAAAAAAATGAGGATTTATCTATGGTATTAGACCCTGAAAAGAAACAGCAAAGTATATTCATACGATCCTTATGCATTTATGTGTATGGTGATGACTGGGTCTTGGTTTCTTATGAATTTATGGCTATATTATTTATTCTATCCCTTTTATTGGAGAACTTGCCCAGTTAGCATGAAATATTCCTGTAGCGATTAGTGGATCATGAATTATTATCGTGGTCGGTGTGGTGCAAGAAATCTTTACTAAACTGCAATCAGAACACGTGATGGAGCAATATGAATCTATTTCCTAGTTTTGTGAAAATCTCATCCTGTGATGAGGTTTTTTGATTATTAGTGATAGTTGTTTTGTCTATCTTGTCATTGATTTATTTCATCGTCTTTTTTGTGATGATTCTTTTTTTGCCTCTTATTGTCATTGGTGTGGGATATTTTCTTTCTCGTCTCATGAAAATTGTCGATAAGCCACATCTGTATGTAGACACTAAAGGAAGACAGCCTATTCCTACTTTGCAAGGTATATGGTGGACGCTTGCTATAGTTCTTGCTTTTGGTCTGGTGCTTGATGGCTTCCCTCAGCCATATGGATATGTAGTTTTTTGACTCCTTGTTTTGTGCTTTGTTGGGACGATTGATGATGTTGCTGTCTGATTATCACTTCATCCTTTAGTAAGATTTGGTGTGCAGGTGTTGTGTTCGGTGGTGTTGGTATACGGAGCAGATATTCCTTTGACTGTTTCATTTTTTCCTCTTCCTTCTTCGATTGGATTGGTTCTGTCTGTTGTGCGATGTTTGCTCTGTATCAATGCACTCAATCGATTTGATGGGATTAATGGTCAGGCAAGTGGTATGGCAAGTATTGGTTTTTTTACGATAGCATTTGTGATTTTGTTTGTTGTATTGCCAGCATATCCTGCTATTGATGAGGTTCGTTTATTGCTTTTGGACCATGTAGGAATTATCTCTTTTGTTGCCTGAGTTTTGTGTTTGGTGATGTCAGTAATCGAGTGGAAACCATGGTGACTCGTTCGTGATGCTGGTATATTGCCGATGGGTTTGTTACTTGCCTTTTTGTCCCTTCAGTGATGAGCCAAAGTTGGGACAATGTTGGTTGTGTTGCTACCTGTTATTCTCGATTCTCTCTGGGTGATTGTCCATAGGCTTGTTGTTCTTCGTAAAGCTCCATGGAAAGGAGACTATACGCATCTGCATCATCGTCTTCAATGACTTGGATGGTCAAAAAAAGAATCAAAGGTTGCTGTTTGGATTCGGGGTATCGTGATGGCGGTGATGATGCTGATTCAGTGAGATAATTCGTGGAATAAAGTAATTATTTTTTTGCTTATGGCTGCATTGTTTTGGTGAATCAATGCCTACGTGTTTTGGGTAAAAAAGCTTCCTGTTTGATTTTCTCATGCAATTAAGCCTTATACTGATGACAAAAAACTATCTTAGACTGACGTGATTGGCGTCAGTTTTTTATTTTCTTCTTTTTTCTCTTGCATTTTGATTTTTTTTGAGTATTATAGCACCGGCAATGAAAAGGTGCTTTATTTATAATGCCATTTTCTTTGCTCGTTCTTTTATTTTTTGTTTACTGCCTATGAGTCATTTGATTCCTCTTGAAGATTATGTGATCGTAGAGATCGCACAACCAGAAAAGACTACCAAAAGTGGTATTATTCTTCCACCCAAAGAAGACAAGCCTGGGTATGGAACAGTTATCGCCGTTGGTCCTGGGAAAATTCTTGACGATGGCAAAAGATGAGCAATGGATGTTTGTGTTGGCGATACTGTGTATTTTACCAAGTATGCTCCAGATGAAGTAGAAGTAGAAATGGACGGTGAGAAGAAAAAAGTCTTGATTGTTAAACAGTCATCTATTCTTGCAAAATTGCCAAAATGAGCAAAAGCTCATAATCATCATGGTAAAAAAGAAGGAGAATGTTGTGGTGGGAATTGTCACTCCTAAGGTCTGATCTATTTAATCGAAAAAAGACACATTTAGTCAAAAAATGTATTTAATTTAATGCTACTAAAGAAGTATGACAACAGACCTTATTCCTATATCATCCAAAGATTTTGATGGGAAACTTGCGACACTGATTCAGGATGTTCATCAGCATCTTCCTCGTTCTCATGCAGTTAACGACGATATTGCCAAGATTACTCGTGTGGTTCAATCTATTGCCACGTATTTGTATGATAGATCACGTTCATCTCATTCTCGTGAAGACATAGACATTATGCTCGATTATCTCGCTATGAAAATTAGAAGTTGGAAAGAAGCGTTGTAATTGGAAGATTGGAATATGGGAGAATATGTGCGTATTTCTCTATTCTATGTATCAAAATAAGTTTGAGTGTAAAAACAGATTTAATTTTAAAAAAAACTTGCATACATAAAAGTTGTCTTGATGATATTGGAAAGCATGAGAATCGCTTGAAGTATGTGTGAAAAAAGAGTTATTGGAAAAGATATGACTAAAGTGCACGATGGGAGAGTTACGTTGATTACACAAATTTGTCAAAAATAAAACAGGGACGATCTATTTGATCATGTCTATCGTACTGATGTCCAATTGTTTGGATGATTGTCAAAGTCAACAATTGCTCATATCAATTTCTTTAGTTCGTGTCTTGCTGATTTGATCTATTCGTTTATTCAACAACATTTGTTGGTGTGGTAAAAAATATACGATAAATAATAGCGATATAGATATATACGTAACCATTGTGACATATTGATTTAAGTTTTTCGTTATCTTTATATAAAATATACGCATATGTCCACATAAATAACCACAAATGTTGAAGATGAAGTCAAAAAAAATAGTGAGGCTAATCATGAATGTCTAAAGATACAATAGAAAAATACATAAATGTTGTGAAACAATCATTCAAGCTTGTCTCAGAAGTTGTAGAGTACTTTTTCAAAGATGAAAATAGAACTACTGAAGATGATGAAATTATTGTTTGACGAATGAGATAGCAGCTTGAAGAGGCAATCAAAAATGCTGGATTAAATCATTAGGTTACCCTCAATCAGGTCAGTGCATATATTTTTTATTTTTTATCTATTATACACATGGCAAAAGTTATTCAATTTCATGATGACGCTCGCAGAAAAGTCTTTGCGGGTATGGAAAAAGTTGCGAACGCAGTAATGGTGACGATGGGTCCCAAAGGAAAAAATGTCCTTATCGAAAAAAGCTATGGTGCTCCAACCTTTACCAATGATGGTGTTACTGTAGCAAAAGAGATTAGTTTTGAAGACAAATACCACAATGTCGGTGCTGAAATTATCAAGGAAGCAGCAGAAAAAACCAATAAACTCGCTGGAGATGGAACAACATCGACAACAGTCCTGACCTACGCTATTGCAAAAGAATGATTGAAGTATATCGAAAATAAAGTTGATCCATTTCAACTTGTAAAAGGTTTGCATTTTGGTGCACAAACCGTCGTTGAAGAAATGAAAAAACAAGCTAAACATATCAAAGGCAAAGAAGAGATTCAACAAGTAGCAACACTATCAGCACAAGATGAAAAAATTGGTCAGTTGATTGCAGATGTGATGGATGAAATTGGAAAAGATGGAACTGTCACGGTCGAAGAAAGTAAAAATATGCAAACTGACAAAGTTGTCGTTACAGGGATGCAATTTGATTCTGGCTTTGGATCTCCATATTTCAAAACGAATGAAACAGAAGCAGTTATCAATAAGCCATACATCCTCATTACTGACAAAAAAATCTCGTCTATGAAAGACATTCTCCCTATTCTCGAAGGAATTGCGTCAAGCGGGAAGAAAGATGTAGTCATTATTGCAGATGATGTCGATGGGGAAGCACTTGCAAACCTTGTCCTCAATAAAGTAAGAGGAATTCTCAATGTTTTGACAGTCAAAGCACCAGGATTTGGTGATCGTAAGAAAGAAATGCTCAAAGATATTGCAGCAGTTACAGGAGCAACCGTTATTACTGATGAACTTGGTCTTAAACTTGATGAAGTAACAGGTGATATGCTTGGACAAGCAGAAAAAGTTATTGCAACCAAGGATAAAACAACAATTATTGAAGGGAAGGGTAATCAAAAAGACATTGATGCTCGTATCAGTGAAATCAAAGCTCAAATTGCAACAGCAACATCTGATTATGATAGAGAAAAATTACAAGAAAGACTTGCAAAACTTGCAGGTGGTGTTGCGGTTATCAGAGTAGGTGCAGCAACAGAAATGGAACTTAAAAATAAAAAATTTAAAGTTGAAGATGCGCTCAATGCAACCAAAGCAGCTGTTGAAGAAGGAATTGTTGCTGGATGAGGAATTACCCTTGTTCATTGTCTTCATGCTCTTGATAAAATAAAAGTAGATAGTGAAGATCAAAAAATTGGTATCCAAATTATTAAAGAAGCAATCCAGTATCCTCTCAAAAAAATTGCTGAAAATGCTTGATACAAAGGAGATTGGGTCGTTGAATCAGTTAAAAAGGAAAATAAAGCTGGATACTGATTTAATGCAAAAACATGAGAATTTGGCGATTTGCTCAAACAAGGGATTATCGATCCAGTAAAAGTTGTAAGACTTGCTCTCGAGCATGCAGTATCTGCAGCAGCGATGTTTTTGACAACAGATGCTGTTATTGTCGATGCACCCAAAAAAGAAGAACCAAAAGCATGAGGAGCATGATGAATGGGAGGAATGGGTGATATGGATATGTACTAATTTTGGATTATTCATTATGAATTGAACAGCGAAAAAAACGCCACTGCCCTTGATCGGAGTCAGTGGTTTTTTTTGATGATGAGATATGTAGTGTAGTGATGCTATGCGAGTACAAAAAAACCTCTTCGATGAGAGGCTGCTTGTTGTTTGTTCTATTCGTTTGTTTTCTATGCTATTCCTGTGTTGGTGATGGAGTAGATTGGTTATTGATGCACTCATTACATGCATCATACAATGGTGCTACCTGTTCCACATAGCGATCAAAAAAGAAATCACGACTTGTGAGTCCTATTCGCACGAGTGTCCCGAGACATCATAGAGCATAAAAAAATCAGAAACCAAGACGGTAGAGAAGGGATTGATTGATTTTTGTGAAGAGAGTGTCGCGGAATGATGTTTGCATGCTGAAAAAAAGAATAAAAGAACATCATCACTATACAATTTTTTTTTGTCTGCAAGATATTTTTGTGTTTTTTGTGTTTGTCATTTTTTTGTCACACATCCCACACGCAATCGTCTATAGGAGTAATGAGGAAAGGTGTTTGAATATTTGCTTGATTGTGTTTGAAACAATTGCACAAAAATACTATACTGGAAATACGAGAGCATGTACATGATTCTCCCCCAAACGCCAATTCATAAACCTCAATTCTCAGATCTTTACTTCGGATATTCACCTGATGATCAAACTTATTTCTCGATGGCGAGCCTGTTCTCGTCTCATTCCGGGTGCGCTCGCACTTTTTTGCTGACCTGAATTGGGTCACAGTTGGTTTTTGTCCAAATTTGACCATTGACTCAAAAAATTGTTGACTGACTTGTTTCTGGCACTGATTGGGCTGTGATTGTCCAGCGAATTGGATGGATGCTAGGGATTGGGATTGTGGATACGTTGGTCTATCGTATCTGCCGAACCACCAAAGCGTATATCCAATCCGTCCTGCGTGGCTCGCTTATGCGTCAGTATTACACCCGTCTCTTGACCAAAGACTACGCCTTCCTCTCCACGCTTGGCACGGGGATGATCCAATCCAAAATGGACAAAGGAATTGACGCAGAAATTGAGATGTATATCGACGTTATTGTGGCGATACTCTCAATTGGCGTCAGAACGTCAATCTTGTCAGTGATTTTTTTTCGCACGCTGCCATGGATCAATGCTATCTTTGTGTTGCTTGGATTTGTGGTGTTGATGACACATCGTTTTTTGCTTCCTCGTATCAAAGTGATGCAAGATCGTCTTTCTGCGATTACCGAAGCGTCCACCGCCCAAACCACGAAAATTGCCATGGAATATCACACCATCCGTTTGCATAACAAGCAGGATTATGAGCTTGGTCTTCTTGACAAAATTTGGAGTCCGCATCCTTCGCTTGCATGGAAGACGGATCTCGTCAATGAAACGGCGTTTGTGGTAATGGAGTTGGGATTTCGTGGACTTAATGCCTTAGGGTATTTTATTATGGGTGCAAGCGTTTTGAGTGCTGATATAAGCCTTGGGACGATGACGATGATTATTATGTATATGGATCGGATGCGACGACCGATTTCGACCTTGATGCAACAAATGTCCAACCGACGCAACAATATCGTCCGTCGAGACAGGATGCATGCGATGCTGGATCAAAAAAATATGATTACTGACGGCAATTCTCGTCTACTCCTTCCGATCGGTGATCTTGTGTTTGACAAAGTTGGGTTTGGGTATGGATCCGTATGGCAAAGCTTTTGAGTTTGACCTGATGATGACGATACTGCTCCATCACAATCCTCTCTGCACAATAACGCATTTACTACACCTCTTTTCACCGATTTTTCTCTCACCATCCCACAAGGTAAAATGACTGCCTTGGTAGGGCGTTCGGGCAGTGGGAAAACGACCTTGGTCAAGTTGCTGTTGAGGCTCTATGATGTGCATAGCTGACAGATTATGATTGGTTCTCAAGATATTCGTTCGTTGGTTCGTTCGGAGCGATATGAGCACATTGGCTATCTTTCCCAAGATCCCGGAATTTTTGATGGGACGGTGAGGGAGAATTTGATGTATGGGGTTTCTTCGATGCTTGACCTCACCCGCAACCCCTCTCCTACAAGGTGAGGAACGGAAACGGAAGATGCCCGTCTCTGGGAGGCACTGGAATTGGCATGTATCGCTGACCGTGTCAGATCATTTGCTTCCTGACTTGATGAAGCATTGGGTGAGAAGGGAATCAGATTGTCAGGTGGTGAAAAGCAACGTTTGGCGATTGCTCGTTTGTTTCTCCGTGATTCGTCTGTGATTATCTTGGATGAACCAAGTGCGGCACTGGATAGTGAATCAGAGTATCTTATTACCCAAAGTTTTAGGAAACTCTTTGCTGGCAAGACAGTGATTGTGATCGCCCATCGTCTTCAAACTGTTATGTATGCTGACCAGATCGTTGTGATGGACAAGGGACAGATTATTGAGATGGGGAAGCATACTGATTTGGTGACCAAATGATGAGTCTATGCGTGATTGGTAGATTTGCAACATGGGAGAATTGAGGAATAGAGATACCTTATGTGTGGAGTGGGTACATATAATAGACGATGTGCTTTTCGTTGATGGTTGTAAAAAGAGATAGACTGACTACGCTCATTCGTCAGTCGATTTTTGTATTTTTCTCTTGCATTTGTTTCAAAAATTACTATTCCTGATTCAGGTGTGTGATGGTCGGTTAGTTCAGTTGGCTAGAATACTACATTGACATTGTAGTGGTCACTGGTTCGAGTCCAGTACCGACCACCATGAATACACATGTTCCACAAGTACACATATTCATAATCTGATATACTTTATGAAGTATAATGTGTAAAGATATTATGTTTCATAGATCATATTGGTGTATTCCCAATGCGTATTCTTGTACAATATTTTTTGGATGTTTTTATTTATGGCGTATGTCGCCTGATTTGTTCACGAAGACGTCGTGCTTTGGGTTGATGTGATGAGGAATGTGGATATCCAGCATAGTTAGTTTCAGTTTTTTTTGTTATTTGGCGTAGTGTGATAGGAACAGATAGTGCTAGTCATGGAAGACGGAGACGTCATGCCATGGAGAGGACAGTTTGCGTTTCTGATTCCTTCCGCGATCCAATAATATCATGTACAAACCATTCGTTCCGCACTCATGATCATGAAATGATTGTTTGTGTTTGTTGATTTCGGGTAAGTGAGATATTGTGTATGTCGTCGACACAGCTCATTGTTCGATGGTGATTCGTAAATGTTCGTATACATCAGTTCTCTTCTCGTCATCACCATATCCCTGTGGAGCTGCGTATTTTATAGCCTGATCAGGAGATCATATGATATAATGTTTGTATGGTGGTCGGCTGATTGCGTCGATTGAGTTGTTGTTGTGTTGAGATTGGCGTTCGTTCTGATGGGTCATTGACTCTTGCAATCAGACGATGATTTTTTTCAATCATTCGATTGAGTCCTGAAGAATGTATCCATGATGGGATGGTCCAGGATGTATCATGATCAATGAGTGTTTTTCCATTTCGTATACCGCTTAGTGTCCATGATCCTGATTGAGATGGTGTGATAATCGTTCCTGATGTGCTAAGATGGTGGATTCATGAATGAAGCGTATGGGTGATGGTCCAGTTGGCAAGGGAGTCAATAGAGACTGTGGTGTGACTTGTATTTGGTATTGGTCTTGGATTATTCTTGGTACTGCATCATACAAAAAAGATCATGAGGAGAAAAAGCACAACACGCATTGATCGAGGTAAGAAAGAGAAATAAAAAAAACTAACCTAAAAGAAAGGGCGATCAGTTGATGATGTTTTGAGTGTAGAGATATGTTCTCGGTTGTAATAGGTGAGAAAAAAGAACACTCCACTATAGAGACACGTGAGAGCAATGAGGAGTTGTGTGTCAGTAGCGATGCGCCACAGTAAGAATATTGTCCCCACAAATCATAGACAGTTTGCGATTATCCAGTAGGCATAATCATAGATTTTGAGTTTTGTTCACCAGGATGATGCAGGAGCAAAAAAGATTATGATAGCATTGCCAATATTCCATCCCATCCCCAAAAGACAGGTTATTAATACATTAACTTCATCATACATGACAAATAAAAAAACGTACACAGCAGCAGTGATGAGTGAAAATCATGAAAATCTATAGAGATGACCAATGTTGGATTGGATTACATTTGCTTGGACAAAGTTGATACAGAAAAGTGCGATAGCAGATCGATAAATAAGTTGATACCGATATGCTTGTGTGGCAAAAAGAAAATACATTGTCATTGATCATGTTGTTGCAATAATGTTGGCATAGAGGATTCGTTTGCGTCAGGATGGTGTGATTTTGTCTTTAAAGTTGACAAGCGTAGATCGCGCTTTTTGGTACCAGGTAGGTTTGATGGGGTTGTGAAGAACTTTTTTCCCAGCAAGAATATCCAATGCTGTTGGGCGTTGTGGTGTTGGAGGGAGGGGAGTTCATGAGGGGCGAGTAATGGCAACAAGGATAAGTCAAAAAATACACTGGAAAATGAAGAGAGGGAGTGTTCAGAAATGATAGCTCATGATCATGATCAAAGGAATGGATCCATAGATAAGAAGAATTGATCCCGTTGTTTGGAGTGATTCTTCTAAGACGACATACGATCAAATGATAAAAGCTATAAAACTGTAAATTCCTAGACTTAGTGCTAAAACCAATCAGATGATAGTAATAATATCGATAAATGAAAGGATATTGATATGAATAATAATGATGAGGAGTGGGAAAAAGATGTAGCTGAGTGAAAACATACGAACACCATCATAATACGAAAATGCCGTAGATCATAGCCAAAGGGCTATACTTAGTCATCGTCAGATCAAAAGAATCATGAGCCAGGGAAACGAGAAATAGTTGAGAAGTGTGATAATTCCCAAAAGAATGATTCCTCGAATAATAAGGAGAGTATTTGACCAAATAATTGTTTTTCGGTCAGTGAGTGTTCTATTTTCGTGGAAGGTTTTTTCACAAATATATAAAAATCATCGTAAGACCCAAACGATGATGATAGGCATTCGTACTCCAAGATAAAAAAAGTAGACAGAGAAGCCACTATTGAGAAGAATGGGTAAGAGTGTGATCATAACATGCGTGCACAATAAAGGCATCACTTAGAGACCAAAGGTTTTGGTTATGAGATACCATCA
Source organism: Candidatus Absconditabacterales bacterium (assembly GCA_025057375.1). GTDB lineage: Bacteria > Patescibacteriota > Gracilibacteria > Absconditabacterales > Absconditicoccaceae > JANWWO01. The sequence goes on from JANWWO010000003.1 coordinate 53,873, forward strand.
TCATAGAGATATTGCACCAAAAAATCAAGCCCAGATGATTATTGTTTGCATGTCTGTTATACGAACGAGGCGGCGTGATAGCCATCGACTTATACTTCCTAGTCCATAATATAAAAAAATCAGATACATAATAGGATTCACTGTGTTTGTACTATGTAATCGGAGACTTATGAGCCCAATTCATATTCACATTATGATCCATAGCATATCGAGTGAAGTAAGGATACTGTATCCTATAAAATTGTTTGATCATGAAGTTTTTTTTTTTTCTTGTCAAAAGAGTTTTCGAAAAATTCCTAATTTTTCAAGAGCGAGAAATAATCTATCATCTCATGAATGGGGAGTAAATGAGAGCTTTGCATATTGAGATTTGTGATAGGCAATGAGTGTGTCTATAATATCTTGGTATGTTAGTTCTGATCACTGTATAGGTTTTTTTTGATGAGGATTTGTATGTTTTGCTTGAAGAAAATATTCGATATGAGCATAGACAGTATCGCAGGCATTGATCATTTTATCGATATTTGTTCCCATTCTGATTTTCTTTACTTCATCAAGAGCGTCAGCAAAGCTTTTTGTTTTTTTGATATCATTATAGTTTTGAGACCATTCAATGAGTGCGGAGCTTTCATTGCTGAGATAATTCATGATTTCTTTGATCGATGCCAATCTGCTGTCAGTAAATTTTTTTTTGGTTTCTTCTTCACGAAGTTTTTTTTCTTCATCCTTCATCAGTGCTTCATCCCTTTTTTCTTTTTGTTCTTTGTGGATACGAATGATGAGATCAGTTGCAATCAGTTTTTTTTGATCAAGGATGGTAGTATAGGGAATGCAAAATGCTCATGCTGCGAGGAGGACTTCCTCTTCTGTACGAAGATAGAGAGTAAATGGAAAATTTCCTTGTATTGTATAGCTTTCTTGTGGTATTTGAGATGTTGCTGTTATACTAAGGACAATAATTCCTCGTGAGCTTATTATAGTTTTGATAGTATCTTGTGATTCTCCTTCAATAATGAGAGAAAGGGAGAGGGATGTATCTTCAATTGTTTTGAGACATGAGCAGAGAAAGAATGACATCGATCAAATAGGTGGTAAAAGACAAGAGTCATGATTTGCTAGCACGATATATGATGCAAAATATACGATATTATATTGAAAAAATAAAAATAATCAATAAAAGTATAAATACCGTATAGATAGAATCTTTACTTTTTTGTTTGTTTATGTTTTCTCTTGTTCCTATCAAATTGGCTGCAACGGTTGCTCACTCTCTTACAAAAGAGACAGTCTTGGCGAAAATTATTAGTTATTTTACCGTTTTGAGAGTTGCTGGTGTTGAAGTGCAATATGATGATTATCAAAGAAGATATATTGAGACGGTGCTCAAAATTGACAATGCTAAGACTATTTTTTTGGAGACTCGTTGAGAGGAGGCTTTGGTCCAAAATATCGTACCTCTTATTGTCAAAAAGTCCCAAAAACGAAAAGTTGAATTTTCTAATCTCAAAGAAGACTCACATGAGAGTATTTTTGTGAGTTATTCACATTTACATAGTATTCCTGTCGGAACCAGGCTCGTTTTTTCGTCAGCGAAAGGATCAATTGGTTGTGTTGTCGAAAAAAATCAAGGATGAGTTGTGACGGTAAAAATTGATGATGATGGTGAGATTCATGGAGGAATGCGTATCGAGTTTGTTTCCTATCAGCCTATGTTGTCATTTTTGTCCGAAAAAGATAGGCAAGATATTTTGTGGTGATTGTCATCGCATGTATCGATTGTTGTTGCCAATTCTATCAAGTCGAAGGAACAAATCTTCGAATTGAGGAATTTTTTGGATGCGAATGGAGGTCAGGGTGTGCGTATTTTTCTCAAGATTGCATCACGTGATATGTTGCCATTGGCTACTTCATTGCTTGATTATTGTCAATGATGTATGATCGTTTTTGATCATCTTGTTCGTTCTCAGCCTGCGCTTTTATCTGAGTATGCAGATGTTGTTAATTATGCCAAACAACACTCAAAGACTGTCTTTTTTTCCATAGATTCATTCTTGTATCAGGGATATGATGCTTTTTTTCAGTCTTTTGTTCAGTATAGTATTGGATTGGGTGTTGATTGCTTGGTGTGTACACATGATTTTTGTGCATCTGCTCCTTTTCAAGACTCGTTTATTACTTTGTTTGAAAAACTTCAGCAGTCTACATATACCTATTTTCATAAGGAACGTTATCAGTTTTTTGAAAATCGTGCTCTTTCTCATGGGGATATTCAAAAATATCTTTTGTGTGATGTGTATCGTGCAATGAATAATTTCTCGTTGAGGGCTGTGATTGTTTTTACGAATACAGGTTCTTCCATTGCGTCTTTGGTTGCACTGATGCCCAATGTGCCGATTTTGGCATTTACAAAAAGTGAAGCTGTCTATAGATATGTTAATGTGATGTGGTGAGTCAAGCCTTATAAATTATCACAAACATCATCATCATATGCTTTTTTCAAGAGTATTTGAAAAGAGGTTTTAAGGGTTTTGTATAAAGGCAATATTTCTCTGGATGATAAAATTGTTATTATGCAGACTCATGAGGAAGATAATAAAGATCAAACGTATTTTATCAATGGGATGGAATTGTACAAATTCAAAGATTTGTAGAGGGATATATGTACTATTTAGCCTTGCATTTTTTTTGGATATTCGTACAGTCATTTTGGTATGTTGCTTGTTGACTTTCTGTTAGGAATCATTTTATCTTGAGTCGTGAATGAAAAAAATTTCAGATTTGCAAAAAATTCTTGGTCTTGATAATCAGGCATTTGAAGATTTATGCTTTATTGTTTTGGGGAAAAAGCTTTGACCTACACCTTTTGTTGCAGATAGTATTGCCCAAAAACTCCTTGATTATCATGCATCTTCATCATGATCAATGTCTGAAAGTAAAGCACAACCTGAAACCATGTCAGGGGACTTTTTTTCCAAGATTTGAATTGTAACACAGCGCTCTGAACCAAAATCTGATGTAACCATTGCTATGGATGGGTCTGAATCGTTTGAGCAAGAAGTAGCACCAACATTGTCTGTTGATAATCATGTAGAGCTTGAAGATTTGACCAAAGTTGCTGAGGCGAAGGGGATTAATGCAAAGATTGTTTCTCGTATCGAACCTGATCGTACTTTAGTAAAAAAAAATGTCTGACGTAAATCGTGATCTGTATCTATTGTTAAGACAGAGTATAAACAACGCTCTGATCAGCAGGTTCGTGGTGAAAAGAGGAAAAAAGATGAAGAAAATGAGGTCAGAAATATTCCTAAAACGATGAAAGAAAAGGTCTTGTCTGAAGCACAAGTCTCTGTCACTCTCAAAAAGAAAGATCAGATTATGATGGGTCCATCTATTAGTATCAAAGAATTGTCAGAAAAAATGGGTGTTCCGCTCATGGCTATCGTCAAAGTTATGCTTCAAAACAAAATTATGGGTGGTATTAATACAATTGTTGATTTTGATACCGCAGTTTTGCTTGCGTCCGAATTTAATGTCGATGTCATAAAAGAACAGGAAACGTTGTCTTTTGATAATCTTGCTGATCTCTCTCTTCAGGATGTCATGGATTCTGATAAGGATGCAGCAAATCGTGTCGTGAGGGCACCGATTGTAACGATTATGGGGCACGTCGATCATGGGAAAACTTCTTTGCTTGATTATATTCGTAGGACACGTATGGCGGAAGGCGAAGCGGGTGGTATTACGCAGTCTATCTGAGCTTCCCATGTGATTTATAAAGGGCAGGGGATTACGTTTATCGATACACCAGGGCATGAATTATTTTCATCCCTAAGAGCAAGGGGAGCAAAGTTGACCAATATTGTCGTCATTGTTATTGCTGCTGATGATGGATTGATGCCTCAAACAATCGAATCTATTAATCATGCAAAAGATTCATGAGTATCGATTATTATCGCTATCACCAAAGTGGACAAACACAAGCCTGATCTTGATAAAATTAAGGCAGATATTGCTGTTCATGGATTGATACCTGAGGACTGGTGATGAGATGTTCCTATTGTACAAGTTTCATCAAAGACATGACAGGGGATTGATGAATTGTTAGAAACAATCTTACTTCAGGCGGCAGTCTTGGATCTTAAATATAATCCTCATCGTCCATGAGTGGGAGTGATTATTGATGTCACAAAGGATGCTCGTCAATGAATTGTGGTTTCTGGTATTGTTCTCACATGAACACTGTCTGTTGGTCATATTGTTGTAGCCTATAATGTTTCAGGTAAAGTAAAACTTTTGCTTGATCATATGAAAAAATCTGTTCGCCATATTCATGGCTGAGAACCATTTCAATTATTGTGATTTAGTGAGGTTCCTGAGCCTGGGAGGATAATCGAAGTTGTCCAAAACGAAAAACTTGCTCAGCAAAAAGTTGCCCATGTGCGTGCTCGTATAGCAGAACAAAATACCAAAACAACACAGCAATTGTTTTTGGATATGAAAAAGACACAGGATCATCTACAGCTTAAGTTGCTTTTGAAATCTGACTCTCCATCCAGTCTTGAAGCGATGAAACATAGTATAGATCAGCTTGTTGTTCCTTCAAACATTAAAGTGAAAATTGTTCATAGTGGTATTGGTGCATTTTCTGATTCTGATATTGCTTTGGCACAAGCATCATGAGCATTGATGATTTGATTTCATACAACCATTTCTACTTCTATCAAAAAATCTGCTCAGTATCATCAAGTAAGTGTCATGAATTTTGACGTTATTTATGAATTGATCGACTATCTCAACAATCTGTTACAAGGAATGATTGTGAAAGAACGCTTTGATGTTGATATTGGGAAATTGGCTGTTCTTGCAGTTTTTTTCAGAAAAGAAAAGATGATGGTTATTTGATGAAAGATCATTGCCGGTATCGCAAAAAATGGTTGTCATTTCCGTTTGATGAGAGATGGTGTCGAAATTGATGCGTGAGAAGTTACATCTCTCCAAAGAGATCAAACACCTGTATCAGAAGTCGGTTTATGATATGAATGTTGAATGAAAGTGAGATGTTCAAAAAAAATAGAACCTAATGATGTTCTTGAATTGTTTATGATTGAATATAGATAATGATGGTGTTTTTTATGGTATAAACGACACTGTGGTCTGATGGAGGAGTTGTTTCATCACACGCAGTGTTAGTGCTTACAAGTTTTGTTTTATTTTTTCTTTTTGTTCCATGAATGTACTTCCTCAGTCTCCCCTTTCTCAGTATCTAACACAACAAAATCTTATCTATGCATGATGATTTCTTGTGGTGCTAGGACTCTTTATTTTTTTCTATATTTCTATGACTCAATCATCTTCTTCGATAATTCCTACAACAATGCTTGCTATTGAAACTTCAGGCTCATGTGATCAAGTAGTTCAGGCGTATATTGCTGAGTATGCACGTATTAATAAGCCATCATGACCAGCAATTAAAGTAGGAGATGAGGTGTTTACTCATTATATTGGTCGTATGGCTGATGGATCTGTTTTTGATACATCGATTGAGCAAGTTGCACAAGCGTGCAATCTTTATAATCCAGGAAGAGACTATAGTTCGTGAATCAATTTTACTGTTGGTGATTGAAAGATGATTCCCTGATTTGACGCGGCTATTGTAGGGATGCAGGTTTGAGGGATCAAAACAGTGACGCTTGCACCAGCAGACGCCTATGGTGATTATGATCCCAATAATACTCAAGATGTCCCTCTTGATCAGCTCCCTGAAAAAGAAGATGGGACTGACTATGCATCGGGTGATGTCTTGTATACTATGTTTGGTGAATTCCGTATTCGTTCTGTTTCTGGAGATACAGTCACTGTTGATACTAATCATCAGTTTGCAGGTAAAGAATTGATCTTTGATATCATGCCTCGTTCTATTTGAAAGGCGTCGTCCACAAGTGAATAATGTATAGCATACTGTGATTAGAAAAGATCATTGAGGTAGGTAAGAAGTGTGACACCATAGACCATTAGTCAAAAGGTAATTACCTTCCCGCAAAATATACCAAGCATAAATGGTTTCCATTTCATCTTAATCCTTCAAAATTCGATCAAAAAAATATCAGGAATAAAACTTGCACTCCCAATAGTTATTCAGATGAAGAGAATGGAAGGATTTTTGACGACAGAAAATGTCTGATCAAATCGACGACGTACTTTCCATGTCCGTGATTTTCCTTCAGGATCATTTCTCTTTTGTTTTTCGAAGATAGTATGGAGTTTATTATCTATAATCCATAATGTTCATGTTGTTGCTGATGCTACACAGGCACAGAGTATAATAACAGAAAAAGGGTGTATTCATGCTGCAATAACGCGATATATACCAAATGCAACCAAGGGAGCAAACCATGGAAACAATGCTGCAAGAATAGTTCATCAGATGAGTGTAATGAGGGGTTCTCGCATCACAAATATTAAATAAAATACTGAAATAAACATGAATCGCGAGCCACATGGATCATCGATTAGTATATGTTAATTATATGAAAAAAATATACGATGTCAATTTTTGATTATCTATTTTTTTCTTTACTTTTTTTGTTCTTGTATGCTTGCCTTGTTGCTTGGTGCTTGTCGTTTTTTTCTTGTATGAATGGTGCTGCACTTTCTTGTTCATACACGATTTACTTTTGGGTTGGGTTGGGATATCAATTTCGTTTGGGCTTGGAAAGAAATGGCTCTTGTTGCCCTTTTTTTCTTTGCGGCATGGGAATGATGGACATATCGTTCGCAGATGGTCCATTGGTTGCATCATCCGCGGATTTTTACCCTTATTAGTTTATTTCTTTTGACATGTCTGTGGCAAGGTATTGTTGTCCTTGTCGGAGAGGGGACGGTTCGTGATTTGATTATTTCGATGAGATACTCGATGCTTGGCTATATAACAATTCTTGCAATGGCCCTAGGTGTACGAGCAATTTATCAAAAGAAACTATGAGATACCGATGCTTTTGCGTGATTTTTGGGTCGGTGGCGCTCTTTTTTTTGTATTCTCTTACTAGCGGCATTGGCGTGGCGAGTCATTGCTGTTATCAAACCTGGGACATTTACCCATTTGTTTGGATATGATAGGACGAGTGTAGAAGGCGATATTGGTACGGCACCACCTGTCAACTACTTTACCAATCTGACACATGGATATGTACGTTCAACATTTCTTTTTGAAAGGCCAATTCATCGATGATTTTATCTTATCGCATTTTTCCCCCTTTTTTTTGTGCTTATGATTCGTCCACGATGGTGACATTTTGACGCATGGTTATGGCTAGGGATTTATTCACTCAATGTCTTTTTGACGTTTTCGAGAGCTGCGTGGCTTGCGTATGCCGTCTTGCTTGGTGTGATGATCATATGGCAGTTGTATGGATTGAGATTTTTTCTTTCCAGACGTTTGTGGACAATACTCCCTTTTGTTCTCATATGATCGATTATTGCTATCAAGCTTTTTATTCCTCGTTCTTTGCGACAAAGAAGTTTTTCGACCACAGGACATATTCAATTTACCCTTCAGTGATTGGCGATGGTTGCAGAAAAACCTCTACGAGGTCGATGACCATCAACTGCGGGTCCTGGGAGTTTTCATCGTGGTGATTTATCGACTAACTTCAATCCTGAAAATCAATTTCTTCAACTTTTTATCGAATTTGGGATTGTTGGATGAGTGTTGTGGACGATTCTTTTTTTCTTTATGTCTTGTGGATGGATGTTGTGTCTGTCATCGTTTCCAAAAAAAAATCTGACTGACCCTTTGTTCCAGGTATGGGTAGCGTTGAGTTTATGAGGATGCTGATTGGCTATTTGTGGTTTATTTTTGCATAGTTTTGTTGATAGAATGATTGTGTACCCTTATGCAGTACTGTATGGTCTGAGTCTTGGTCATGTTTTTGCTATATATGGGAAATCTGCTTTCTTGTCTATTCGTTCTTAGGAATATAGATATTGCATTGTTGTGCCAGATACGATAGATGTCTCTGTTGTGTGTATATATGAATGTATAATCTATACAATCTATTGCTGATAAAGATGTACATCTCTAGATGGTAGTTTGTGTCGGTTACGTTCGTTTATGAGATAGTTCATTACGTTGACTGTATGATATCCGATTGGTATGATAGTTGGTTTTGGTTTTTTTATCTCTCTATCGTGTTTCCTCTTTTGGTCCATGCCATCAGTGCAAGTCACAGTGCATCGACAGCATCAGCATATTGAGGTTTGTGTGCTAATCAAAAAAGACGCATAATAACTTGTGTCATGAGAGATTTGGTAGCGTTACCATTGCCTGTGATTGTTTTTTTGAGACTTATAGGGCTGACTTCGATGAGTTGCGCTCCTGCTTGTCGAGCACGGAGAAGAATAAGGTATCTGACACCATAGATGAGTCAAGCTTTTTGTTTATTTTTTTCGGTAAAAAATAGCTGTTCGACAGCACAGATGCGAGGAGGAAAACGTCAAAAAAGATCATGAATAAAGCGGTCTATATTATCAAGTCTTGCGATATCATCTGTGTTGTCTTCTTGAAGGATAACCCCAGCCTCTAGGATTTCTTGCTTAGCTCCTAGGACAGCAAATCAACATTTTCTCATACCTGGATCTATTCACACATACATTGTTTTCCATCAGAACTAAAAATAGCAGAGGCTATATACTGGATCAGTCATTCACGATTTTTCCCTATTGTTCAAACAATTGATATTGTCTCGCCCTCCTGCCAATCCCATCTTTCACAGCGTCGGACAACAACAGGAATACGGACAGTATCGGTGAGAATACTAAAAAATCTCATTATTTTTTCGTCGCGTTGATATTCACGATATGAGACAATTTTTCCTGTTAGCAACAATATAGGTTGAGGATTTGCTTCGCCGTAGGGAGCAAATTGATCTAGGGTGGCGAGAAGGGTTTGATCTCGTTCGTCTGGATGAAGATGAGTATCTACAATGAGTGGTTTGGAACGTGGCCTATTGTGTAGGTATTTGTGCTCATACGTTTTACAACGCTCAAGAAATGCATCAAGGTTATCAAGTGATACGGAAAGCCCACCTGCGTGATGATGCCCTCCACTTTTGACAGTTAAGTCACTCACAAAATCCAAAAATTCTATACAGTTTGCATAGTCTGGTGAGCGAAGTGATGCTGTCATTAGTCATTTGTGGGTGTCAATTTTTCCGACCATCGTGAGTTTGTACCATTGCTCACAGAGTTTGCCTGCGACAATGCCAACGATTCCTTCATGGAATGACTCATGGAAGACCATCACCATATCTCTCGTGGGGTCAACCATTGTGCGTGCTAGATCATATGCTTTCTGTTGCATAGCTTTTCTTTCGGTATTGAGGACATCAAGTGTGTGGAGGAAATGATGCGCTTTGTTATCACGATTTATGAGTGCATTGAGTGAGTCATAGGGTGATGCTATTCTTCCTCCTGCATTAATTCTTGGTCCGATCATAAATCACAAATGGTAGGTATCAACCGTCTTACGAATACCCAAAAAATCGAGAAATGCCTTAAGTCAAGGCGGGAGATGTTCTGATTGACGCATCAGTGATAATCCTTGAGCGACTAGGGCTCTATTTTCTCCATGGAGGGGAACAATGTCAGCAACGGTTGCGAGTGTGACGAGAGGAAGCAGATAGGTTTTTCGACGACTACGTTCATTTGCTGGCACGAGCTGGTCAATTAAGACACAGGCAAGTTTATAGACAACAGCACAGCCGCAGATATCACGATGAGGGTAGGTGGTTGAACATCTGGGATTGATGACGGCATAGGCATTAGGAAGACGCGAGAGTGGTTCATGATGATCGGTAATGATGAGATCGATCCCTAACGAACGTGCATGATCTGCTTCGATAAGTGAAGTAATACCATTATCTACCGTAATAACTACTGTACTTCCTCATGTTTTGATCTGATCAAGATGTTTGGTTTTTATCCCATACCCATCTTCCAAACGATCGGGGAACATAACGTGTACATGTGGATAGGGAATAATTTCGCTAAAAAGAAGAGAAAGAAGTGTTGCACTACTGACTCCATCGACGTCATAGTCTGCAAAAATAGTAATACGCTCATTGGTGGTATATGCTTGTATGATACGATCAACGCCTTTTTGTATATCGTTGAGGAGGAGAGGATCTCCTCGTGTTTTGCGAAGAGAGAGAGATTCGCGAAAATTGTCAGGATCAATGTTTCTTCCCTGGGCAATACGGTCGATGATAGGCAGATGTGGATCATGCGGTCTAAGAACGATATGAAAAGGAATCATTGATTAGTCAGGAGATAAACGAGTGGATGGTGTTTTGCTTTGGTGAGAGAGACAGCGAGCAAAATCTTGTGCAGATGAGGTAATTAGTGATGTTGTTCGATTGGGATCCTCCATGATATGTGGATCCCAAAATTTTTTATTGAGTGAAAAAAAATAGAGTCACTGTGTTATGCATTGTGTTTTACAAATATGACGAAGATGATGGAGAATTTGTCTTTTGAGACGATTTCTGATGATTGCTTTTTTGATACAGGATTTTGCGATATTAACACTGATACCAAATGTACGACCACGTCAGGCAGGCGATATCCATCGCTGGATAGTCCAGATACGCCCATAAAAAATTTGTCTCTTTTTTAGGAGAAAATTGATAATGCGGGTGGTGCATCTTTGATGTTGAGGAAACATAGTACGATAGAACATAAAATCGTGTCTTTTTTTGGAGAAGCAATTGATGTAAGAGTATGTATTGTGTCGTTATTGATTGTGGTATGGGAAATGCCTGATACATTAGACGATGTGTACGCTTGTCATAGTGTTATGTTATGTGTAGGTTACCAATGTGTCTCGAATACGTGAACGCGGATCATCATAGGTATTATGATCAGTGTGTTGTTTTTTTTGGGTCCACGAGTCAAGAATATGGGTAAGGTCTTGGATCCAGGAGTCATTATTCTGGAGGATAACAATGTCACCATAGGTTTTATGATATCGCTGTGCATTGCGCTCTTGATCATGAGTAATGAGGAGGGGAAGAATGATTTTTGGTACATGATGTAGTTGTGCTTCTGCTAGTGATGTGGTTCATGCACGCATAATTGCGAGATCTGCACATGCGTACAATGATCCCATTATTGCTTGCGAACAGGAAGAGAAAAAACGTACATTACTGATAGTTTGTCGACGTTCCGTATTGGTTGTTAATGTTCATCCTACGATGCATCGACAACGATTGCTGTGCTTTGATGTCATAATATAGTCATAGATTGCGTCATATAAACTCATTGCTCCCAATGATCATCCCATCACTAAGATACATTGTCTTTTACCAATCCAGTCAGTGATCGTTTTTTTTATTTTGCTATCGCCGTTTATGATTTCTGTACTCAGTATTTGTCATGTCACGATACTATTTGGGATAACGTCTGGAAATCAACAAAATATTATATTTGCAAGACGTGCAGCAATACGATTGACTAGTCAGGGAGAAACGTCTGATTCATGAACAATAATAGGACGCCTCAGAATTCGTGCTGCGATCACAACTGGTAGTGCTACAAACCCTCCCTTACAAAACACCACTGTTGCATGACAACGCCATAGATACACAAGGCTTTGGATAATTCCCACACTACAGAGAACGAGATCACGGAGGTTTTTGATTATAGCAGTCAGTGATTTTTCTCTTCTCCATTTGCCAGCACTAATTGTATAAAACGAAAAGGGGAAGGAGAGTGTTGGAAGTTCATCAATAAGTTTCCATGCAAGTGTCTCTTCCATTGATTTACGTGTTCCAATCCAGGTAATAGGTCATGCATAGCCGATGCTATGAGCATAATGCAATAACGCACGAATTGGATAACAATGTCCTCATGATCATCATCATGCCATCACGATTGTCATCGGAGTTCAAAGAATAAAATGGGGATGATTGATTGTCCTGCTCATCCAGAGCTTTATTCTTGTAGTTCAATGGCTGCGCCTAGTGATGTAAACTTGGAGACAAAATCAGGAAAACGACGGAAAAGGGGAGTAATAGAGTGGAGAACTGATTCACCTCTTGCGCCTAAGGCTGCAATCAGTAATCAGTATGCTGCTTGCAAAATGTCAGGACACATCACATGAGCACCTTTGAACTGATTTGGTCAGGTTGTGATGACAGTGACGGGGTTGGCAAGGATGATGTTTGCCTTCATTTTTGCAAGCTCTTGGACAAAAAAGAAGCCGTATTCATAAAAAAGATTGTCAAAAATTGCTTGCCCATCGGCATATAGTGCTGTCACTACGCAAGTATGTACAAAGTCAGGAGGAAGGAGAGGTCGATGCAGAGCATGTGTACGCCAAATATCTCCTTTGACAGTTTTTGTAATGACCATAGATTGATTGCGAGGCACATGGATTGTATTTGCATGATGATCGACATCGACATGAACACCGAGTTTGTTCATCATTTGAATAATTATTCCCATGTGCTGTGTCCCAGCGTCACGAATTGTCACTGACCCTCCTGTTACTGCAGCAGCAGCAATATATCACCCAACATCAAGATGGTCAGCGATTGTTTTTCGCTTACAACCATGGAGGCGATCGACTCCCGTGATCACTAATCTATTTGATCCTATTCCTTCAATCTTTGCACCCATTGCCACGAGCATATGACACAAATCTTGGGTATGAGGTTCGCAGGCAGCATTGTAAATAATTGTCTGACCTGGAACACGAACAGCGAGCAAAATAAGATTTTCGGTCCCGGTCACGGATGGAAACCACTGCCAGATCTCGGTTGCTTTGAGTCCTGTATGACTGAGGCGATAAGTTCCTTGCGTGTGTTCGTATTGTGCACCCATCTGAATCATTCACTCGATTAAGACATCAAGCGGACGAGTTCCGAGTTTGCATCCTTGCGGTGTAGGCATTTCTGCACGGCCAAATCTGATAAGCAGCGGAGCAAGGAGCATGACGCTTGCCTTCATTTTATCGCTAAGGAGTGGGTCAATACTGAACGAGGATACTCAGACATTATTAATTGAGACGGTGTTATCATCAAGCCATGAAACTTTTGATCCCAGTTTTTCCATGATTTGGATGAGGATCATAACATCGGTACTTTGCGGAACATTACTAATTACAACCTCATCGTCAGTCAGAAGCGACGCTGGGAGGAGTTTGATGATACTATTTTTGTTTGGGACAGGAGTGACGGTACCCGACAGTGGGCGACCTCATTGAACAATTAGACGAGCCATACACGGAGGAAAGAAAATAAAGATTATGTCTTTGTGAATATTGCTTGGATATCGTGGTGTATACTGTTTACACATCAAGTTCTTTGACGTTTTTTGCATTGGTGAGAATAAAATGTTTGCGGAGAGATACATCTTCTCCCATCAATGTTCTAAACAATCTATCTGCTTCTTCTGCTTCTTCGATTGAGATTTTGAGGAGTTTTCTGGTCATAGGATTCATGGTTGTTTCCCAGAGTTGGTCAGGATTCATTTCTCCTAATCATTTATATCTCTGGATATCGTATTTTGCTTCAGGATCGATATTGTTGTCAATCAGGATTGGGGTGATATTACTTGGATCGGCAGGTGGATAGATATAGCAGGATTTTTTTCCTTGTTCAACTCTATAGATGGGAGGACATGCAACGTACAAATTACCATTATCAATCAATCATTTCATATAACGGTAAAAAAATGTCATCAATAAGGTCCTAATATGAGCACCATCGACATCAGCATCTGTCATGATAATAATTTTATCATATCTCAGAGCATTCTCATCAAAATTATCTCTGAGTCCGCATCATATTGCTGTGATGAGATTTTTGACTTCTTTGTTTGCAATAATTTTTTGGATTTGTGCTTGTTCGGTATTGAGAATTTTCCCTCTCAAAGATAAAATCGCTTGATATTCAGGATCGCGTCATTGTTTTGCCGATCATCCTGCAGAATCTCCTTCTACAATATACAATTCTGTTCCTTGTCTTCCTCTTTTTCTACAATCAGCGAGTTTTCATGGCATGACAGCTGATGACAGGACATTTTTTCTGATGACTGTTTCTTTTGCGAGTTTGGCAGCGAGTCTTGCACGGGCTGCAAGATCGATTTTTTCAAAAATTTTGTCAAACTCGGCAGGATTTGCTGCAAAGTAATTTTTGAGGTAGGCGTAGACAATTTTGTTGACTTGGGTCCTGACATAACTATTCCCGAGTCTTCCTTTGGTTTGTCATTGGAATTGAGGTTCGGGAATCTTGACAGTGATGATGGCATAGAGTCCGTCTGTGACATCTGAGAGTTGATATTCTCCAATTTTTTTGTTGATTTTGCCTTGTTCGGTCGCAAGTTCATTGACAATGGTCACAAATGCATCTTTGAATCCCAACACATGCGTTCCTCCATCATGGGTCGGGATGTTATTGACGAAGGAGAGAATGTTTTCGTTCGTTGAATTAATGAGCTGAAATGAGATTTCGGTCAGACAGTCTTTCCCTTCTTCTTTAAGATAATGAAGAGTCGAAATGCGTTCTTGGTCAGCAACGAGATTGGTCAATCGTGTTTTGATTCCTCCGGTATACAGGTATCTCATCTTGGTATGTGTTCTTTCATCGACACAGGTAAATGTGACGCCAGGAGTCAAGTAGGCACCATGTTTCATCCTTGCAAATTCTTTTGATGCGTCGAGGTCAATTGTTTCAAAAATTTCTGGATCAGGCCAAAAACGGACAGTTGTTCCTTGTTTGTCTGTGTGGCCAAGAATCTGGAGATCACCTTGGGGGATGCCGCGGAGGTAGGATTGATAGTAGGTGGTATTGTTTTTGTGGACCCAGACCTCAAGTTTAGTTGAGAGCGCATTGACGACCGATGCTCCTACTCCATGGAGTCAGCCCGAAATTTTGTAGGCAGATTTTTCGAATTTTCCTCCTGCATGCAGGATTGTAAAAACAGTTTCAAGAGCAGATTTGCCTGTTTTGGGATGTTTGTCGACAGGGATTCCACGACCATTATCATGAACAGTGACAGAGTTGTCTGTATGCAAAATTAGTGTGATATGATCACAATACCCAGCCATTGCTTCATCTACAGCATTGTCGATAATTTCTTGAACCATATGATGGAGTCATTTTGCATCAGTCGATCAGATATACATTCATGGTCTCATTCTGACTGGCTCAAGTCCTTCGAGAACCACAATTTGGGAGGCTCAGTAGTCTGATTCTTGATCAAAACAAGGCATATACAGTGTCATAGGGAGAAAAAAAATAAAACACCGACTTTTTTTTACGGTTTTTTTTCCAAATCGCAAGACCAAATACTAGTAAGTTTGGTGGTCGAGATCGTTTGCAATCGTCTCAAAAATAAGTATACTACTATATCGTGTTTGGATTGTTCGTCACCAAGGTCAGTCTTTTATTGTTCTTGGCATATGAAATTGTTTACCAATTTTACTACCAAGATTAGGGATGGGACATGGTCTCACCATTGTTCTCATTATCGTCATAAATCATTGATGCTTGTGTCCGCAAAGGGAAATGGTATGTGATTCATAAAATTGTCTTTCCTTTCCTGATTCAGCTCGTATTATTGTGCTGATGAGTCTGCTTGCTTGTGATGTGATTATGATCACAGTCTCCTTTTTTTTGGCCGTGATTGTTCTTGATGATTTTTCTTTTTATTCTTTTTTCCTTTTGTTCTTTTTTCCTTTCCATTAGTCAATTTTCGAATAGGGTATGTGATGGATTTTATGATTATTGCTCCTGATCATATTATGAGAGTTGACCAGAAAGGATGGTTTCATAGAGAATATACTGTTATCAACACAACCATGATCAAATCTATCAACATCGAAAAGGACGGTATATGGAGGAGTGTTTTTGATTATAGAACTGTTTGTATCCGAGCATGATGAGAAGGGGAAGAAGATACAATGATTCATATGCGTTTTGTCAATAATCCTGAGGCAATAAGGGTATTTATTTCTCAGAAAAAGTATAGAGGTTTATTATAGTGTTTTCACTTGACTTTTTATAGTTACTTTCACTTGATTTTTTTTGAAAAAAATACAGTTCTGACACTTAGTATGTCAATCGTTATTTATCAATGTATCAACTTTGTTGGGACACTGATTATTTCTAACTAACCTAAAAGACCTTCACATAAATAAGTTTCTTGTTTGTGTGATTTATATGTCTTTATTGTTCAAGAAATGTGTTACAGTCTGGTTCGAGGTTAATTAGTGGCGACTGATTGATCAATACGTCCTCACAAAAAATAATTTTTTGTTATTTTTGTGAGGTTTTTTCGTAGTATGTGCCGTATGGGTATTGTATGACATTGATGATTATTGTGAGAGGAGTTGAACGATCATGCTTTTTGGTTGTGTCATGTCTTTGAGGAATAATGAACTTGATTGGTGACATATGAAGGTGGTGTGTGAATATTTTCTTGTTTTCTTTTTTATTGTTATAAACAATTGCACCATTGTGATACATTGGTTTGCGAATTGCAGACTGCATCCACAATGTTTCGGTCAATTGTGTGATCAATTTGGTTTTTTTGATCAATGTCTCCAGAGTGCGAGACGATATCTTGAAAAAAGAGAGTGACATTGTTAATTTTTTTATAATCAAAAATGTATGCTTTGTATTTGTTCTTGCTTTTGTCTCATGTTTTTTTTATATTCTTTATGTCTCATAGACTGTGTGTTTTTCTGTTTTTTGTGGAGAGAATGGGCTATGAGCAATAACGTCTAAAAACATACTTATTGTGCTTCTTTTACTCATTGCAAAGTCTTTGCATATATCCTGATTTTTCTCATCTATTCTGTGTTTTTTGTGATTATACTACTCTGTCGGTAGTTATTTATGTATTTGTCCTTTTTTTGTTTTTTTTGGTTGTAGTGGTGTGGTCATTATCTTATGAGATCAGCGTCTCCGCATAACACCTTTTTTCGTGCGTTTTTATTTTTTCTTCATTGTGATGACTATTTTATCTTCTTCTCACCTACCTGTTTTTGCTTGATGGAAACAGATAGGTAGAGTAGTGTTATGAGCTCTAAGTCTTTCTTATGTGCTGTGATGATCTCCTAATGTTGAGGCTGCTCGTCCTTTTGTTCTTGAGTGATGAGATGCACGTAGAGTTATTCATCATCTGTCTCATACTTTATCTTCGAGTGCTGATACGATTCCTTTGGCTATCTTGAATCAAAAAGAGCTCCGTGATTATAATTGTGATCTTTTTGCTCAAGAAATTATAAACAAATTTGATGTCAACGCTCCGTCTGCCTTGGTGCTATATAGAAAGATTTTTGACGCACTCTATCCTCAAGTACAGACACATATCCAGAGCTGATCGCTCTTGTCACCCTTTTCTGTGCCTTTATCTTTGAGTGAACAGTGATCTTCTCCTAATAATGAAGTTCTTGAAATAATTTCTTCTTTGAAGATTAAGAAAATACTGTATTTCTTTTTGCCTATAGAATTGTGAATAGTGGATTATTACAAAAAAAAACAACAGTTGCTGTATCCTGTTGATAAAATTTCTAGAGACATCATTAGTGACCAGGTTAAGGCCTGACCTACTCTGCCTATGATTTTTACTGGGATAGGGGTTGACGGTGAAAACGTTTATGTGCTTGTGTGGGTGACATTTGTCATTGCTTAATAGCGATGACTATTGTTTTTTGGGATGAGTTTTCTTCCTTTTTTAACCAAAAAAAAATCATTCATGCCGCGCTACTTGCTGAATGATAGTGGAGATACCTGCGATTTTTTCTTCTCTTTTATTAGCCTGATGCAAGAGTCAGCGACCTGATGACTCTTTTGAGGGTTTGGATGATGCCAAGGATGACTCGTTCCATTGTTTGGCGAATATACGAAAACTCTCTCATAATGCTATATAATTTTGCTTCAAGATCATAGATATGTTCAAAAAATGCCTGTTTTCCTAAGGTTGTGACCATCTCATGACAGCGATTTAATAATTCAAGGGAATAGGTTTCTAATTCTTTGATATAGATCACAATTTGATCAATATTGATACCTGCTTTTGCCATTCCTGATCGACAACGAGATGCAAACGCAGATACTGATTGGACAGAGATGGTGATTGCTTGTGAGAGAGCGGTGATACAAGAAGAGATGATTGATTTGACTGTTGTCAATGCATTACGCATTGCTGAGAGGTTGTTAGAGAGGGATGGACTAGTAGATACTGTCATGACAAACGGGAAAAAACTAAAAAGAAATTAATGTATGATGAGTATACGATTTTTTTGCTACGATTGCAAAAAGAGATCGATAGATGGTGTGATTTTTCTTGACATATAAGAAAAATATTTTTTCTTGCATGGTAAGTAGTGATTATCTTGTTTTATTATTTGTTTGTTATTGTGTTTGATTGTATAGAAGGTCTGTTTCATATGATGGAATGTGTTGATCACCAGATGTGAGTGATCATGAGAGTATGAGATTAGTTCTTGTTGTCATGGTTCCGTCATTGAGCGGTGGATTGATGGTTCATGAAAGAGGAATAGTTTCTTCTGTTTGTGTATTTTTCTCATGTTGTATGAGGATATTACATGCTGTTTTTGCTTCATCTTTTGCATCATCGAAGAGTGTGGTTAGTGTTTCAAAGTGACAGAGAAAGATTCCTTGGGTATGTGGATACAGAAGTATCATTCTTTTCAAAGGTACTCGATCATTCTCATTTTCAAATGTAATGAGGAGATATCATGCGTCAGTGATGTCTTCATCGGTATAGGTAATCGTTGCTCAGTCCTCTTGGAGAACCAAGCGGTATGATTGTGCAAATGATGCAATAGATTGTGCTGATTGTCTGACTCATCGTTTGAGGATCCCATTTGTGTTTTTGTGAGAGATAGCATGGGGGAGAAGAAGATCATCAGATGTTGTACTGCTCCAGATATTTGGATCTATCAATGAGGGAAGATCTCATGATTCTCACGCTGTTGCTCACTGTAGTCAGTCTGATTGTTGTTCTTCTTGTTCATGTGTTTGTAACTTTTCTATTTGATCATCGTTGTGATTTAGTGGTTGTTCATTGTCTTCTGCTGATTCTATCCATCTGAGTGATTCATTGACTTCTTGGGGAGATCGGAGTGGTTGGAGTCAGAGGAGTGCTTGTCTGATGTGTCCGAGGTTGGTGGGATATTTACTGACGGGAGTAAACGCTACGAGACTGACACGATGCGTAGGTGTCGAAAAATATTCACCGACATATCTTTGTCGTTCACCATTGTGTTGAGCGTCATAGATCAGTTGGAACCCTACTAATCAATTTTTGTAAATAAATTCATGACCGACGAAAAGAGCTTCAGGTTTGTGCATACGGATTTCGTTCATCACGATGTTAGGAAGAGTCATAGCGTCATGAACTTCTGATGGATACGTTTCCAATTCGATTCCGATATCATTTGCTTTATCGTATCGCCATAAGGCATCGACATCAACTTGTTGCCAGCGTGTGGTATCAAATCTCCATGTTGCTCCAGGTGCTGCAAATTGTGAGTAGGTATTGGTAATAGTATCAAGCGATACGGGAATAGTGGAACTTCCATGTTGGACTGTTTCTTTAAGTGTTGCTTTTTCCCACAAGATAATACTGACTATCGAGACAAATCAGGCAAACATTGTCAATGCAAGTCAGTGGCGAACTTTTTTGAATATTGTATGTTTTGGTTTTGGTGATGATATATCAGGTACTTTTTGCTCCTGATTGATGATTTTTTTTGCACGTGAAAGTGAAGCCATGAGAAAAAAGAAAAATAAAGATGTGTTTTTTTTGAGTATAACGACAGGGGGGTGAATGTGCAAATTGTATGATAGTTTCATCATCTTTTTTTCTTGACTTTTTATCAATCTTTTTGTATTTGCTCTTGCAAATGATCTAAATTTTTTTATACAGACGGTGAGGATCGAACAATAACGGGTCACTAGCTCAGCTGGTTAGAGCAGGGGCCTCTTAAGCCCAAGGTCCTGGGTTCGATTCCCAGGTGACCCATGATTTTTTTATGAAAAAATCTGTCAATCATATATTGACAGAATGTGTTGATGCTATGTTGGTTATTTTTTGATTGTTGTTTTTTAGTTATCATCTTCTTCGATAACTTCACCAGGGGCAAGACATTGGACAGGAAGACAAAGGCGAAGACAGTGTTCGAGCGGGTCTGCAATGTCGATAGTGCCATGTATAGTGTCTAGTGGAAAGACTGTATCGTTGATCTCATTGAGAGCATCATTGATGTTGCCAAGAAATTTGATTTCGTAGGATGACACGTGAACAGGAAAGCGATACTGTTTCCCACTAAGATCGGAGGTGAGTATAAATTCGGTACGCACATTACACAGCGTGACGATAATACCATCAGGCAGTGAATGAAGATTGATTTCACAGGTTATGGGACATCAAGGATCACGCAGATCGTCTAGCTGAGGAAAAGATCTAAGTGACAGGGAAATATAATCTTTTCTTCCTGTTTTCGTCAGGAGGTCAGAGACTTTGATACGTGTAGGAGAAGTCATTGTGATACCAGAATGAATAAAAACTGAAGACGTATTCTCATAATATAGTGTTTTTTTTTGCTTTTGCAATCAAAAGATGCGTTTTTGTTCTTTTGGAGAGTATATATCCAAAAAAACATTATGTATTACCTAAAACCCCTGCGATCACGACGGCAGGGATATTTTTTAATAAATTTTGGTAAGGTCTCGGACTCTGGCATCACGATCATCTCAGACATGCTGTGCCCAAGGAGAGTGTGTGATGATTGGTGAGTTGCCAAAAAGATTAGCAAAGTATTGATATTTTTTGGCCATTGTACGATTGGAGCGAGCAAGGATACGAAAGTACTCATTATGATTTTTGAACATCAACGCACATTCTGCAAAGTCTTCAAACATATTTGTCATACCATACAGACTACAAAATTCATTCATTCTTGCTCATTTTTTTCTTACTGTCTCTCCTTGCCATGAGAGTTGATAAAATCCGAGCGAAGCGTCATCGACAGAAAAGACACGATTACCAAATTCTCTATACTCATCACTCAATTCTCTTGATATGCCTTTGATGACTCACAAATCGACTGTATGTCCTGCTATTTCATGGACGAGGACATGGACAAATTCTGCATAAGAGGGGAGGAGAGAGATATTGAGCATGACAGTATGGTGGTCAGCGCATCATCTTCTTTCACGGAAACAGAGGGGATCTGATTTATTTGTCGATACTTGAGAACGGAGGGTAAGAGAATGAAGGTTGGGGAAAAGTTGGTGACTTGGTGCGAGTGATTGGTCAATTCTGGTAGCAAAATAGGCTGACAGGATGGTGTAAATAAATTTGTCTTTTGGGAGTCGATCACCATGAAAGACGAGTTTGCTACAAATAGGTTGATATTGCTGGCATGTTTGATTGTAGAGTGTCGTCCATTGGTCAGATGTGACATTGTCACCAGCACTATGGTGTCATGCTGTATCAAGCTCAAAAAAATAATGTGCCCAATCTCTTGCAAACCATTCATCGGTAGGGGACATAGCAAGAAGGTCATTGAGTGATTTTGTTTGGATTGATGACGTATGGAGATCGTCGAGGACAAATTCTTCTTTGATCATTGCATCATACAGTGACTCTGGCGAGAGAGGATAGCCTGATTTTCCTACACCTATCAGCAAACCAGAGACCAATACAATCGATGCAACGAGACATTTTGTCCCAAAGATAATTGTTGCATAATGTTGATGCTGTGAGATTCTAAGCCAGAGATCATACATTGTGAAGGAGAAAAAAGGTAAAAAACTGACAGTATGTCATGCTAAATATAGCGATTGTAGATAAGTGTGCAAGTTTTTTCTCGGTTTATGATGGAATTTGCATGACAGATCAATTATTGTTTATATTAGTCTTGACTTTCTTAAAAAAAAAATAATAAATAAACGCAGTGTATTTTTACCTGTAAAATAAAAATCAACAAAACATTTTGATTATGAGAACTCTTTTGGCATGTATCATGATCGCATTGTTATCGTCTTGTACGATAATAATCGAGAGACCAGAATGTGTACAACCTCAGTATCAGGTTGTGCCCATAGTGAGCGTTTTCGAATATGGCTCGACTTGTTCGGGCGTTACGGCCTTGGTTATCGAAGGATTCAGTGTGTATCAGCTAACCCAAAATGGGTATCTAAAAGTAGATGAAGTATCTGAGCTACAACAACGATCCTCACACATTCATGTGGTGAGGGATTTTGTTCAGCGTATGGATTCAATAACAATTATCGGATTAGGGCCTAACGGCTCTGGCCGGTATTCGGTTGTGTTGCGTAAGGATCCCCAATTGAGTGTGGGTGAATATTATGGATATCTCCATATACTCGCGAATCGATTTCACACGTTTTTGTACGATGGGTACGTCGTTGCAAAACGTGGTGTGACAAAATGGACCGTTTCAGCTATTCCACTTCCCCCTGTCATTGTCTCTGTTCATTACCCAGACATGACAGAGATGATCTTGTTTTTTAATCAAACAGGAGTCCATCGTCTCTCAGGGGAACTCGCCGTAACGGCTAGGACCCAAGGGGGCATAACAATAACCTCAGAAAGCATGGATCTCGTCTATGAGATCCCATGTAATGAGGTTCTAAATGAACCTTTCATATTTCCAGATCTCCGTGGTTTGGGCCAATATAACGGACCATTCACCATCCGAAAAAAAACATGGAGATCTATGGCTGGACAGTATACGACTGGCGTGATAACATATGCCTATTTGTTTAATCTGCCAGCATATAATTCGATATTGCTGTCTTATGACGAAATATCGGATGAGTTAAAACGTCAACTGATCGCCTTAACCGGCGATGCAAGACGAGCAGACATGCTTATCTTGTACACACCAAAGTGAGAAAGAAACCTCACAAACCCATCCATGCATTACTGCAATTTGGATGGGTTTTTCTTTTTGTCAAGATTATAGCATTGTATCGTCCCAAAAAATTTGCATTGTATGCAAGGATATCGGTATACTTAGGATGACGTATCAATGGAGTGACGATGTCATTGTGGTCTGCCCCTTTTATT
This sequence comes from Candidatus Absconditabacterales bacterium, assembly GCA_025057375.1. Classification (GTDB taxonomy): domain Bacteria; phylum Patescibacteriota; class Gracilibacteria; order Absconditabacterales; family Absconditicoccaceae; genus JANWWO01. The sequence continues at coordinate 77,003 of JANWWO010000003.1, forward strand.
ATTGTCTTGATGAGCGTATGGTAACAAAACAATCGATGGTCTATTTCATGATTGCGCTGTTTGTGCTAGGGTCCTATACGATTGCTCAGAGCGATCCCTCAAATGGTTGATTGAATTGTGGAGTTTTTGACTCCAGAAGAGGAGATCCTGCGTATGTACAGTGATTTTATGCGTGATGGATAGAAGAAAACGCATCTGCAAGTGATAGATCCAAGCGATGCTCAATCAATGGACCGTATTATTATCAAAACGATGTCAGACAAGTAGGTAACCAATATGTATGGACGTGTAGAGATAGATTTGAGGCTGTGTCATGACCATGAGCTGTCCAATGTCGTGCTCCTATTTTGCCACCAGAAAATCCTGGCTGTGGGTGATCGACGAGTTATTCTTCTCAACCCCAGTCAAACTTTTTGAGACCATTATGTACACCAGCTCCTGCAAAATGACTCGTGGACCCTGGATTGCCTACTGTTGCAAATATCAGATGATGACAGGGTGAAACATGGAAACGAGATTGTTCTGGAAGATATTATACCAATAGAACCTGTGAGGCAGCATCACAAGGAGTATGTAATTCTGCGAAAAATAATAGGACATTTAATGATCTCTCTGAAGCCGATGACCTTTGCCAAAATGGGTCAGTCGCATCTTTTTCGTTTAATGAAGAAACATTTCGTTGGTCATGGGTTTGTCAATGATCATCACCAGAACTTAACGCAACTTGTACAGCATCCAAAACTGCCGTTTTGCCAGAATGTAGTCCCAATTTTAATAATAGACAGGTCAATACACTTACACAAGTCCCTGATTTATGCTCTAAGTGAACTGTTACCAATTTTCAAGAGTCACCAACAGCTGATGGACGAACATGGACGTGTGTAGGGCAACCATCGACCCAGACGAGAGAATGTCGTGCGTCAAGGACTATCCAGCAGTGACAGTGTGGTGGTGCTGCTGCTACCTTAAAAGTTCCTGTTGATGTTACTACGCCAGCACAGTTTTTGGCGAGATTTGCTTCGGTGCAGTTGTGTTTGGCAGGGAATGTGACTGGTGTTGTTATGAATCAAAATACGTGGACATATAAATGTACTGGTTCCAGACCGCAGGATGATCGTGAATGTACCGTTGCAAAGAATGATACCCCTGGTGCATGTGGGCTTGCCCATCAAACAACACGTCCTACGTTAAACCAAACTACCAATGATTTGTGTAATGGGGATATCCAGGCATCACATTTTGTGTATAACTCATGATCAGGGATATGGACATGGAGATGTGTAGGATTGACACAATCAGCAGAATGTAGTGCCAATAGGCAAGTTGCTTGACAATGTAGTACTGCCGTCAATGCAAGAACATTGTCTTATGAGCAATTACTCCAAAATATCTGAACACTCTGTACTGAAGGGCGCCCATCGACGACATCCTTTCCTGAGAGTAGTGCCAACGGTGTGTGGAGTTATAGCTGTCAAGGGTTTCATGGATGAAATAATGCGAATTGTTCCGTTTTGCAAAGAGCAGATGCGGTGTGTTCTCCTTATCCTCGTCCAATTTCTACGAGACCACAAACGCTCTGTACGATAGGGAGGCCGATTTGATTAAGGTCTTTGAGTGGATCACGAACATGGACGTGTGAAGGTTTCAATGGGGGAGCAACATTGTCATGTACTGCTGCCTGTGTTAATGGTGAGTGTAATGAAGCTGCATGTGATGGGCTCCAACCCACAGTAACGAATACACAAATGTGTCAAGACTGTGATGGATGTCTGTGTGGAGGACGTACAATTTTTAATGGAGCAGTTTGTGTGGATACACAAAGACCTGTGGATGATGGTGCTGCATGTCCTGGACCATGAGATTGTTTGTGTGATGGATTGCTTATTAGGCCTGGAGAGATTTGTTCGAAGGCAGATAGACAGTGTACAGCATTGACTGCCTGAATGGTCTGTCAAGATAGAGATTGTTGTATTTGTCAACTTGATACCCAGGCGATGAGCAGTCCATGAACATGAGGAACATGATCGCAGCCATCTTCTCTTATGGTAGCAACATGATTTCAGATAGTATTTTGACAGCGTTGTGAAGCGAGTGATGGAAGATATGGGACATGTGCGAGAAATAGTCAGTGTGATGATGTTGATGGGTGTGTTTTCCAAGAAATGTGGGTACCGTATCAAGAACGTTGTGGCGCGTGTGCTGATATGACACAATGTACACGTTTGGCAGTTGATCAAACATGTACAGATCCTCTCGGATGTTTGTGTAATGACTATGAAATTTATCGTGGAATGGTGTGTAAACAGTGAGATGGTACGATTCCGCAGATCAATAATGGTGATCGTTGTGCAAGTATTGCTTGATGTATCTGTGATGGAAGAAGGGTTTTTATTTCAACACTCTGTCTTATACGTGATGCAAGACCAACACCAATTCAATCAAATCAGCAGTGTGCTGATCCTGATGGATGTGACTGTAACGGATATCGTATTTTCAATGGTTGACGTTGTTTGGTTCCTGATGGAATAAGATCTGTTCTGACAAATACTCACGTATGCGATGATATTGATGGCTGTTTGTGTGGAACACGTGCTGTTTCTTTCCAGTCTCAGTGTATGATTATGGCTGATGAGAATGATCCGAATAATCCTAATTTTATTCCTGCTATTTTTCGTCATCCTTTTTGACCATGACTTGATAGCTTTGGGTTTGGGTCCTTGTATGATATGAGTATGATGTTGCCTGGAAATGCTGATCTAGAATTGACATTGATATCGTCAGTGACAGGTATGAATAGGCATGATCCTCATGTTGTATATACTATTCAGTATCGTAATATTGGACCTGACGTAGCAGTGGGGACCTATGTTGCATTTAGAAAATCTCCCCTTTTGGGAGACTTATATTCGAGTATCCCTCATACGATGATGAGAACATCTATCACAGGAACGGCGGTCGATCATCGTACTATTTATATGTTTTTGGGTAATCTTCCTCAATGATCATGATGAACAATTACTATCACTGGAATAATGCTTCGTTCACTTCTCACGAATGATCTTATTTCGACTGCTCAAATTCAATCAAGGCTAAGAGATTCAAATCCTCTCAATAATACCTCAAGTTGGACTATTCGTATTACTGATCGTTTGTTGGATCCTGGGATGAATTTTATCAATCCATTACCTCCATTGAGATCTTTCCTTGACGCTGTTAAAGCAAGATTGGAGTGGATTGGGGCACCGACAGAGTTTAGGGATGTAAGAATAGGACACCCGTGGTATATGCATATCATGACTGTTCAAAGAAACGGTATTATGAGATGATATCAGTATAGATTTTCAACACAATTTGAGCCCAAAAAGTGTATTTCTCGTTTGGAAATATTGACTGTTGCTGCAAGAATTGCACTCCTTGATCCAACCAATGATGTATTTCGTCAAGAAACAAGACAGACTCCATTTCGTGACGTTCGTGGGAATGTTGAGACGATGAGAAATATCAATCGATGACATAGCATAGGATTGACTGATGTGTTCAAGGCAGGAAGAAGTAATCCTGATCTTCTTGCTCCTGATAAGGGGGTATCTCATAGAGAGGCAAAAGAGGTGTTCAACAGATTGTTTCTCAGAATGCAAATAGATCCTGCATATTTGAGACCATTGTTTGTCGGGAATGATAAGAGATGGTCTACGGTTTGTGTCACGAGGGAAGAGGCGGCATATACCGTTGCTCATCTTCTTAGAGGACATCCTCATATCTCGATGGGATTTAATGATATCTTTCTTGAGAAATTATACGATGCGCTTGTATGATATGGACTTAATCAGAGGAGAGAGATTATTCATCGTATTATCATAAGATTGAGATTGATGCTGCCTTCTCGTTTCTTTATGCTTGGACTTGATGGTGAAACGATTACAGGTATTTTGCAAGCTGCATTACGTGGTGAGCAGTATAGACAGCAATTTACTACATCAACATTAGAAAACTTTTTTGATGATATTATGATTGATGAATATGATAGGTTTGTGAGAGGAATGACAAGATAGATCTTTCTTTATGTCCTTAAACATAGGTATGTCCTTATTTTTCTTTCTTTGTCATATTGATGTAAAAAATCTTGTTCAAAATTTGCAAAATAGAGCAATTTTGATATACTTAGTGAGTTGATTGTGATTGAAGTAAATATACATGAGATTGATCCCGTATGTTTCTTCTTTCATCTACGTACAATAGTTGTTTTTATCTTATATATTATTCGCATGGAAGAAAAAAAATCACTGACGATCCATCAGTATATTCAGGTTGCAAAAGCTTATGTTTTGTCTTGGTACGATCGTTGTGTCGATTGTTATCATACAAATCCCAAAAGATTTTGGTGATGGGTTGGATGAAGTCTAGTTCTTGGATGAGGTGTCATGGCAATGATAATGACGATGATATCGTCGTCGCCCAATCAGCATGGTGCGTGATGAGAGTTGGACCTGGATAGTTTATTGGCATGAACAGAAGAAGCAGTAGCAAGACAAGAAATGATAACCTGTCTCAAAAATCAGTGAGCAACATTTTATGGTGGAGCAAGTTGTGGCTATTCTTGCGATGATGTCCAAAGATATGGGAAAGATATGAAAAATTTTTCGTGTGTTGATTGTGATTTGACTCCTGAAAAATGTGAGGGGATGAAAGTTACGCATCTTCCTGTCTGGAGAAATACAGCAGGAAAAGAAGCAAAAGATATTACATCGCTTATCGATTTGGCAGGAGAGTATTGATGTAGGTAGATGTTTAGGTGTTTTTATTTCCACGGGTTCCGTGGTTTTTTTTGCTTGCATTTTTTGCTCAAATTCCTACACTGGATCATAGTATGATCAATCCTTCCTTATCTCTTCTTTACTGGCTTATTCCTTGGATACTATTCCTTTTTGTGAATAGGGTTTTTGTCGTTTCAGAACAAAAATCTCTTTTTATGGTGATACGTGATGCAATTTTGACGTCATCAGTATTCAATGAGCATCCTCTCGAAGGATCATGAGCTATTCAGCCCACATTTGTGGAACATATTCCTTCATCAGGTGAGCTTGATGCTATCCAGTTCCCTGATATGCTAGGTTTGTACAATGATATTTTGGCTGCTCAAGCAGATGTTGACCAATCGATTCTTCGTTCGATGCAAGCATCATGATGACTTGATTTTGACTATCAAACACTCGCAAGATTATATGAACAAATGAAAACACCTGCTATCGGTCAGTTGATGTTTTTGTCTGCGATGAATCAATTTATGTATGCTGAAGCATTTGCATATCGAGAGCGTTATGGCCGTGCTGGAGTTCCTGATGTTCCATCATCGGTGGTAGGGCATTTGCTCTTGAATGCTCCGTTGCTGTGATGATCACGTGCAGAACAAGAACGTCTGACAATGATGATTTCTCAGTTGGTTCGTGAGTGATATATAGATCAATGATATGCAGCTGTCTATAATGCGATGACATTGATGCTTGATGGAAAGTTTCAGGATGCTTATGATCAAGTGCGTTCTCGTCAAGAGCCCCTTGCAAGGACATTAGCTAAGCAAATCAATCAAGCAATAACGACGTGGGCAAGTTATCCTGATGCACCCTTGACCTATATGCGATGATTACAAGCTTTGGCGGCTCTCGAATCATGATGGTACAAACTTGCGCAGCGTATGGCAGTAAGAATTGTTGCGCAAGACCCTGCCTATATTCTTCCACTCCAAATTCTTGCCTATTCGCATTTTGTGATGAATGAGTGGCGTTTGGCTCGTGAATACTTTCTTCAGCTATTTAGTCGTGATGCAAATGCGAGATCAATTTACTCGTTTTTCCTTGGTATTGCGTCATATTGGCAAGGAAACATGACGGACGCACTCATTTATCTAAAACAAGCAAATATCCCTGAGTACGAAAACGATAGACTTCAGTATTTACTCCTTGCTTATCAAACAATTGGTGATCAAACAAATACTATGAGAACATTTGAATCGTTGATGATGTTGCCCAATCTCACGGTGATTCATTTTCGTTTGTTTTTTGATTATATTTTTTATGATGATTTTGCGGCAGGAGAGCCGTTTGATCAATTCAATCGTCATGTAGTTCCGACGCTTGCAATTGTCGAACGTTGTTTTCGCGTTCTTGATCCTGCTGATCAACATGTCTGTCTTTATGGTCAAGCGTGACTTGCTCTTGCTCGCGCCAATATACTCCAGGCAGGAACTATTCTCAAAGATCTTGTTGCTGCTTATCCATATGCGTATGTGTATCGTGCGGTTGGTGATCGATATGTTGCTCAATCAGATTTTCAGAATGCAAAAATTGCTTATGTGCGTGCTTTGGTATTGACTGCAAATCGTGCTCAACAAGATCTTACAAAAAAGAAGCTTTTTTCGCTTTTCCCTTTCCTGAGTCAGTAAGTATTGTTCAACAAAAGCCTCTGACAGCTAGTACGTTTATTGGCGATGGTCAAAGAGTATTGTATGCTGCGATAGTGTATAACTATTGGTGGTCTGTTGTATGAACTGTGTAGTTGAGATTGATATTTCTTAATGGCAGAGTGTTGTCATCGTGGTATAGGGCAGAACAAGTGACTGATGCGAATGACACAATTGGGTACGTCGTGATGGTTCGTTGGATATACGAGTCAATACATGAGAGAGTGTCTGGAAAATCATGCCTTGGGTATGGTGATTTCGTGTGAGTAGTGTGAAATGGCGTGGATGAATTCCTGTCTTTTTCCCTATGAGTTCGACTGCTGTCCGGAGATTGCCCTCAAGATCTATCAATCACTTACGAACCGCTGTCATGCTCTCATACAGATATGCTCATCGCTCATTGCGCACGATTGTTCATGATACATTTCTTCCCGATGCAACATGAGCAACAAAGAGTGCATATATATTGTTGATCCCTGCTTGTGCAATATTACGTTCTTTGTCTGTCATTCTTCTAAAGGGATTTCCAAAATCTTTGCCTTCACCAGCTGTCAGATACGAGACAGTGATTCATCCAATTCTTTCTTTGGCATTGACTGAAGCAACAGCTTGGATATTGTCCATAGCTGTGATTTCTTCATATCTTACGAATGGTCCCATAATGACGCCAATACTTCCAATTTGCGCTCAACGCTCTGCAACAATGGCATCGGTACCTGCAACGACCCAAAATCATCATGATGCTGCTGTTTCTGTAATAAATGATAAGACGGGTTTGGTTTCTTGGAGAGTTTTGATCGCTTGGGCAATCATATTGGCGCCGACTACTGTTCATCATGGGGAGTTGATACGGATAAGAACTGCAGTGATAGCATCATTTGTTTGTGCATAGGAGAGCTGTTCGACAATATCAGAGGCAAAAGTGACTCATTGATACATGATAAAATCCCAGAATGTTATGGTAGGAGGTTTATGTCCCAAAATAATACCGTTAATATCGATAATCAGAATTGATCAGGAGAGAGTAGCGTCGTATGAGCGTGATCAGGTCATGGTTTTTCATGAAAAGAGAGATCATGATAGGGGAGAGGTCAAAGATGTGCCAGTTTGGATATCGACTCATGTTGTTGCTATGTTGGTGTCTCAGGTTGTGTGCCATGGAGCAGTGCGCATTGGGTCAATATCTGCATGATAAAGGACAGTGACCTCATTTGTTGTTCCTGGTTCGGTAGACGATAGAACAGCGACAATGCCTGCAACAATTCCTACGACAATAATAATCCTGCTGAGAACAAACGCAAGAAAACGAATAATATACACAAAGACGGTATTCCACAACCATTTACCAATTATTGTGAGAAGAGAAATAATAGAACGAAGCATCAATAAACAAAAATAAAAAATACTGTATGTTGTTTGATACAATTCTACAAAAAAAAGTCAATATATTTTTATAAAAAGTTAATAGAATTTTATATTTTGTATTATTTTTTTGGTCTTTCGTTTTTTGTCCTAGGTAAGTCACTTTTTGAATTTTGCTCTATCTGATTCGGTGAGATGGATTTTGCGGATTCTGATTGCTACCGGTGTTATTTCGACATACTCATCGGATCAAATATATCCAAGTGCGTCTTCAAGGGTGAGTTTGCGGATAGGTTCAAGTCTCATTGCCTCATCATGGCCTTGAGTTCTTATGTTGGTCAATTGTTTGTTTTTGGTCAGGTTGATTGTCATATCTCCTGGTTTCGAACTTTCTCACACAATTTGTCATTCATAAATTTCTTCCCCAGGCTCGACAAATATTGTTCACCTTTCTTGTAGTTTTCGGATGCTATATCTCATTGCTGTTCCTGTTTCCATTGAGATCAATGAGCCATTTTGTCTTGCGGGGATTTCTCCTTTATGGGGTTCAAAATGAGAAAATGATGAATACATGATGCCTTCTCCTTTGGTCATCAAAATAAAAATTCCTCTAAATCACAACAGTCCTCTGGTCGGGACGTCCATTTCAATTGTTGTGATACCATTGAGTGATTTCATTGTTTTGAGAAGTCATTTTCTTTGCGATAATGTATCAATTACTCAGCCACTGAGTTCGTCAGCAACGAGTAAGACGACATGTTCGATTGGTTCCATTGTTCTTCCATCCTCGATTTTTATAATCACTTGTGGTGCAGATACTTGGAGCTCAAATCCTTCTCTTCTCATAGATTCGATCAAGACTGACAAATGGAGTTCTCCTCTGCCTGAGACAGGATATCTTTGTCCTTTGGTAAAATCCACACGAAGTCATACATTGGTTTCACATTCTTTGCGAAGTCTTTCTTCGATATTTCTTGAGGTGACTTTTTTCCCCACTCTTCAGGCAAATGGAGAATCATTTACCACAAACTCCATGGTCAAGGTTGGTTCATCAATGGTGATAGCTGGCATTGGTTCTGCGTTTTCATCACCAGTAATCGTTTCTCCTACAAAGATGTCATTAATTCCTGCGATCGTCACGATATCTCCACTTGATGCTTGTGGTGTTTCAATTCTTTGGAGTCCACGTGTAGTATAGACTTTTGAGATTTTTGCTTTACGTTTGATTCCCTCATTATTGATGACCCAGACCTGTTGTCATGGCGAGATTGTCCCTTCATAAATTCTGCCAATTCCTAGTCTTCCGACATACTCATCATACTCAAGGTTGACAATTTGGATTTTGGTAGGTTTATCATCATAATTGGGTGCTGGAGGTACAATGCGAATGATTTCGTCAAGCAGGGGGATAATACTTGACGGAGGATTGTGTGGATCAAAACTATCAATATCAGTCAGTGCGTAGCCATTTTTTGCACTTGTATAAATAATAGGAAAATCTGCTTGTTCGTTGCTTGCGCCTAGTTGAAAAAATAGATCAAAGATTTGGTCGATCACTCGATCTGGTCTTGCAGTTGGTTTGTCGATTTTATTGATGACGACGATAGGTTTGAGACCACGTTCTATTGCTTTTTTGAGGACAAATTTGGTTTGGGGCATAGGTCATTCGTAGGCATCGACAACCAGGAGAACAGTATCAACCATTCTCATGACTCTCTCAACTTCACTTCAAAAATCAGCATGACCAGGGGTGTCGATAATATTGATCGTTTCATTTTTGTACACAATAGCCGTATTTTTTGCATAAATGGTGATTCATCTTTCGCGTTCTTGGTCATTATTATCCATAATGAGAGGAGTGTCTGCATTGCTTTGTATTGTGCCTGATTGTTTGAGCAATTCATCAACGAGGGTTGTTTTCCCATGATCGACATGGGCGATGATTGCTATTGTTCTTATTGCCATAAGTATTTTGACAAAAATAAAAACAATGCTGGTTGACCAGTGTCAACGTAGGCTATAGGTATTTTTACGAAAAAAGCAAGGAAGAATATGAATTTATTTCTTGCAAATACTCAAAAAAATACTATATTTCGTCTGTGTATGTGTGTGTTTGTGTTGTGTTCCGATAAAGGTGAACATCTTCTTTCTTATGATGATAAGAAAAAGGTATAACGCTATTTTTTATTCTTGTTGCCAATGATGTTGTGGTTGTTGATGATATGATGAGTCATGATGGTATTTCCTGTGTGGGCAAATACAGGTCTTGATTCATGACCAGGAACCTGATCATGACCAGGAACTTGACTATGACATCAGGTGTATCCTGCATTATTTTTGTCTGATCGTTGTTCATTGGTAGAGCAGGGTGTATGGTGTAGGAGACGATGAACGGGTTCGACATGATTGCAGGAATGAATGATGTTTTGGCGTGATCATCAGAGGCTTCGTTCGTATGCGATGGAGGCAGTAGTGCGTGATGGAGCTGTTTTTTGACGCCCCTTTAATTGATGATTGGCTGGTCGTATCCGTCTCCAGCCAAATGGTTTTGCATATTTGGTTCAGACAAGTGATAAACGTGTAATTCTCCATACGCAAACCTGAGAGGTTCGTACACGAGAGACACATTCGATATCCGATATTCGTGATGTTGTTTTGGATGGATGGAATGGACAGGATTGGGTGGTAAGATTTGTGTATCGTGATCGTGAGGAAATTTGGCGAGGAGGAATGCATCTATCATGATCTGTAGGAAGAACAAGTGATGCTCCGTTTGGATATTGGGTGAGAATGTCAGGTCAGTCGATTCTTTTTTTACCTTGACAACATCCTCATATAGTCCAGGGTGATGTAACGAGGCTTTCCTATCGTGATGACTTGTGGATATATCGTAGTGGAACGGGGTGGTTTATCGTTGGGCAAGAATGACTGGGCGGGTTTGATGCTGTTGATCAGGCAATGGGGTGATCGCTTCGTTTACAACGTGGGTGAACTGATCGATATGTAGTGTGAAGTGGTATTGTAGGTCCTTTTTCATGAGTGATCTCGTGGTATTACCAGCCACCGTATCGAGCAGTGATCACAGTGTCGGGAGATAGTCGTTTGATCACTGTCAATAATCGTGTCTATTCGTGATCTGATCATGCCTATTTTTTTTCGTCACTACCTTTTGGGTTTTGAGGGCGTTTTGGATGGGGTGTGAGAAGGCCTGATTGATTTCATACGATTTGGGTAGATGGAAGAGAAAGATTGATTGTTAATTGACAAGGATCACAGTCACGTGTTGAAATTATTGGGATTGATGATTGGTATGAAGTGACACAACAATCTCATGTTGATTCATATCGTTTTGATTATGCTGTATGATATGATGGGCGTTGGAGAGTGTTTTTGTCTTGACAGGATCTTGGTGAATGGTTTCGTGATGTCTTAACGCCAGCTCGTGATCAGGGTCTTCGTCGTGGTTCGTGAGCAAGTTTTGTTTTTGTGAAGAATCAGGATGACCGTCGATCGTTGCGTACGCGAAATCAAACCGTGTGAGCGTGGACCGCGCTTCGTGACATACAGTGGTATCAATGACGTCCGACGTTTCTTGCGCGTAATACAAGAGATGAACGAGAATTGCGATGGGGAACATCAATGATTTATAAACACAATGATATTCGTTTGTATCCATCCTTACCTTCTCCTACGTTCCCCATTTTTTCTATCCGCGATGCAGGTAGTACAACACGAAGACAGGTTTCGTGAGGATTGGTGCCTCAGCGTGTGATAACGGGGATGGTGCGATCAGGTGTGTATCTGTGGGAAATGACGCAAGGTACGACGACGAGATTGGTTTTGTGGTGAGGAGCGAGGCAGGAGAGGATGTTGTTCCAAGATTTTTGGTTTGGCCTTGAACATGAGTATCGTTTGCTCGTTGGACGTGTTTTGGATACTCGTTTCGGGACGACACTGAGTGGTGCTCAACGTATGGCGTTGATACGTGTGTTGAGAACATTGAGAGATGGAGAACGTCATGCTATCAAACTCCTCTTGATCGAGGCAATGATTGATCATCTCGCGGGAAGGAGATAATGATGCTATGATAGATGATTTTATTTTTGTGATGTTGATTGTCATGTCGTCTGCTGATCTTTTGGATACGTTTAGCAAAGATTCGTTACTGGGTGTGATTACGCACAGTATTGTTGCTTATCTTCCTCTTTTTTTTCGTGTTCTTGCGTGGCTAGCGTTTTTTTTGTCTGTGTATGCGAGTATTGTTCGATGGTATGAAAATGTCCCTCGTTGGATAGATTGGGTATTTGCCTCGATGGGGATGCTTCTTTTTTTGTGGTATTTGCTACGTTTGTACCAAATCCGTCTTGATGCAATTGTGTTGTTGCCTAATGGGTTGCAGAGATTGGTATGGAACAATCTCTTTCGTTATGATAGTACGATTTATGAGCGAGAGTCCATCGTCTCTGTATCTCATCAAAAGAAATGAGTTATCGATTCGCTTTTTTTTACAGGAACGTTAGTTATCATGATGGAAGATGGTAGAGAGATTGTCTATCCTCATGTTTATGACCCCCAAAGTGTTGTCCAAAAAATCACCAACGAAAAAACTGCTTATGATGCTAGAAAGTTTCAATCTAAACCTTCAGAGCAGCCGGCAACTACAACGAGTGAAGACTTTCAGGTTTTTGTTTCCACGCTTGGGAATGTCATCAGGGACTACCTCCAAAAAAAATCATAATCGATGAGTGAAACAACGTGATGATGGTGAGATGCAAAAAACTTGACTTTAAAAAAAAGATTTGTATAATTGCCGTATCATCAACGGTGATGAGATTTTTATTTTTTTTATACTACTACTATGGTATTGTTCCAAAGCAAAGGTCCAGGTGAGGATCATGAATGCATGAATGAACGAACAAAATCTATAGATTGAATTTTTAATTATACGAAAAAATACCTTTTTGAGTGAAAGAGTCTTTCTGATTTTTTAGATAAACTTAAAGAGTCATGATTTGATGACATCACTTCATTTAAAGTTCATTGTGCGAGTCTCCTTGATTATGGAAAAAGCCGAGACAACCTGTTTTCAAAACAAATGGAAGAAATCGATCAATCAATTGCAGATGATATAAAAAGCTGAAAATTAGAAATTAAATGTGAATCAGATAAATTATTCGAAAAAATGACTCGTATGAAAGAGTCCAATATAAGATCAAGAGACAATTATATTCACATAGGTATGAATTTTGATAAACAAAATAGAGAAAAATTAGAAGCCATTTTTAGATATTGTGACCTTGTTCAAAAATTTTCACAAAACATATGAAAAGCTTTGGACTCATAGTAATATACGATCTCCCCTCCCATCTGGGGATTTTTTTTCTAAGAAAAGGAGACAAGGCAATCCCGATGTCCCTACTCCTTCTTCACTTGTATTCCCAACACATCCAACTCTTTCGTATCAATCACACTCGGTGCTCCCATCATCACATCTTGTGCACGTCAGGACTTGGGGAAGGCGTAGACCTCACGGATATTATCCTCATCGACCAAAATCATGAGCAATCTATCAAAGCCGATTGCAAACCCTCCATGCGGTGGTGGTCCGTATTGAAACGCTTCGTACATTGTTCCAAAACGTTTTTTGATTTCGTCCACACCATATCACGCTTCCTCAAATGCTTTGATCAAAACCTCTGGATCATGGTTACGAATTGATCATGACAGGATTTCGTAGCCATTGCAGGCAAGGTCGTATTGTGTGGTTTTTCGGTCTTTTGCTGGCGTCCTAGTCATCACTTCGAGTCATCCTTGGATATACGAAAACGGATTGTGTGCAAAATCAAGCCCGTTTGGTTTGTCAGGATTTTCTTCAAAAAAGGGGAAATCCAAAATCCATACAAAACCCAGATGATTGGGATCACTCAATTTGTACGTATCTCTCAAAGCAAGGCGAAGTTTGTTCATGCATGCACGGACTGTCTTTACGTCACCCGCCATTATAAACACAATATCTCACGCCACACAGTCAAATTCGTCAGTGAGATCTTTTTTTTCTTTTTCGGAAAGTTTAGACGCAAGAGACCCACTGACGCCAGTCTCGTCTCGCTTGATATATCCCAGTCCCGATCAGCCATTGCGTTTGACTAGATCCGTAAAGCTATCAATCTCTTTTCTCGACACGCTTTGCCCACTGAGTTTGAGACCCACAATATCGTTTCATGCATTACGTCCCTCCATAAACAAAGGAAAATCGCTTGAGGTAAAAATCGTTTGTAAAGAATGCAACTCACATCCAAAACGCATATCTGGTTTGTCAGAGCCATAGCGTGCCATTGCTTCTTCATACGGCAGACGGGGGAAGTCGACCGTAATTTTTTTATGCGGAACAAAGTGTTGGATCAAGTATTTGATATATTTCTCTACGACTGCAAAAACATCATCTTGATGCACAAAACTCATCTCACAGTCGATCTGATAAAATTCACAACTATGACGATCAGCTCTCGGATCTTCATCACGAAAACACGGTGCAATTTGAAAATACTTATCCACACCACCGACCATCAAGAGCTGTTTGTATTGTTGTGGAGCTTGGGGTAGAGCATAAAAGTGTCCAGGATTGACACGGGAAGGAATAAGATAATCCCTTGCTCCCTCAGGACTTGAAACGGTAAAAATTGGCGTTTGAACCTCGAGAAATCATTGCTCCGTAAACCAATTTCTCGTGAGATGATTCATTTTTGCTCTACGTTCTATATTGGTTAGAATCTGTTTTCTTCTTAGGTCAAGATACCTATATTTCATTCTTACTTCTTCACTGGTTTTGGGATCGTCATCAATAGCAAATGGTAGGACTTTTGAACGAGAAAGAATTGTCACTGACTGGATATGGACCTCAATCTCGCCCGTGAGCATATGTTGATTTATCATGTCCGTAGGTCTTGCAACGACAATACCAGTAATCTGGAGACATCGCTCGTTTGCGACATCTTTGAGTTGATCCAAAACGTCTTGTTTTGATTCGTCAGCAAAAAGTTGGGTATAGCCATAGCGGTCTCTGAGATCAACAAAACATATTGATCCAAGGTTTCTAATCTTTTTGACCCATCAGGCGAGGGTGACGGTGGATCAGATATGAGAGGCACGGAGTTCTCAGCAGGTATGGGAGCGGTACATTGTGAAGAGAAAAAAAATAAAAGGGGATATGTTGGTTGTATAGATAGTTTGCTTCTACATGAAGCATATATTTATTATTTTTTTTATTTTTTGTTTGAATGGTTTTTTGAGATGTTTGTGATCATAAGCGAATACGAATATGTGGCTAATGTGATTGATAGTTGATGTTTGTTTTCAGGATGTGTTAAATGTTTGATATGTAACAATATGTATGGTGGTATTGATATTGCTACTGCTTTTGTTTATCGAACAAGATATGTCAAAAACTTCCATCTAGAGTTTGTTGGTGATGTTTCTTATCATGGATTGGGTATGTAGTATGATGCTTGCATGATTGTGTATTGTGATAAAGTAAAGAACAATGCGTGGTCGTATGTATGGTTTGTAGGAATATGATCGATTGTTTTATGCTAGCGTATTATGATGTGTTTTGAGCTTCCTCCTCATCCATGGGTCCAAGACACCGGCAGTCATAAGAACAATCACACGAGGTCAGTCACTTTTTTTTTCTTGTAATCGATTCCAAAGTGTTTCAAAGGAAGCACATCGTTGTGCGTGACAGTGATGTGCTAATGCTTGGGCACATTCATCAAAAGACTGTCGTTGATACTGTGTAAAGAGTGGATGATTGATATACTCGTCAATTGACTCTCTTGCTGTATAAGGAGGTACGATTATGAGATCTTCGCTAGCAAAGACCTCACGCCATGTATCTCGTCCATCGAGCATCCTTCTCGCTTGGTGAGGTTCCCAGATGATAGTGAGTGGCAAATGAGGGTAATGATCACGAATTCATTGCAGAGTTGGTTTGATGGCAGGAGGATGATGTGCGTAGTCAGAGATAATAGTAAGATTGTCGAGCTGTCCGATGATTTCTGTTCTTCTTGCCAGTGGTGGTGTATGGGCAATTGTTTCCCAGATAATCGTATCGCTTAGTCAGGGGTTGATTGTTTTGATTGCAGTCATGACCATGCTTGCATTGGCGATATTGTGTGGTCATCGCAGATGATGGAGTGGTGAAAAAAACTGAGCTTGACGACAATCTTGTATAGAAGATGACGTGATGATGGGGGTGTCCGTTGGTGTAAGGATGGAGAGGAGATGAGGATCGGTGATAACAGCGCGTTTAGTTGTTGCTGTCAGGCGGCGAAAAACATCATGATAGGATTCGAGTGTAGGAAAGCAGTCGCTATGATCGTGATCGATAGTAGTGATGATCGTGATTGATGGATTGTAGAGGAGACAGTGACGATTAAATTCATCTGCTTCGATGACACATCGCCATTTGCCTACAAGTTCATAGGGTGCGATTCCTTTGTTGCGAAATAGATAGTCGATGATGGTTGTTATATCATCATGTGCAGTAGGGTTGGCAACAAATCCTGTATTTCATCGTTCTGTGACCATACTTCCTACCATACCCCAGGCTCGCTGATTAGGAAGAAGCTGTTTCATGGCGTGGATAGCCATCGTTGTTGAGCTTGTTTTGCCGTTGGATCATGCGATAGCTAGGGTGGAGAATCGTTTGCTGATCTCAGCAACACAGTGATGAAAAGAAAGTGTGAGGGGCACATTGGTTCTTGAGCTTGGGCGAGCGATGCTTGCTTGATACTCAGGTGTTTGTTTGATAGCGGGAATATCAGTATAGATCACAATATCTGTGGGAAGGATAGGTACTGATCCAAATGTTGTATGAATTGTGACTCCTGCTTGAATAAGCATATCAAGTGGAGGTCCGTATCAGGTATCAATACCGATGACGTCTCGTTTCCTCAGATCATGTAAGAAACGGCAAAGTCAAGACATACCGCTTCATCCTGCACCCAGAAAAATAAAACGCATTGGTGGTGATAAAAAATAAAAGGGACTAAATTATGAAGGAGGTACTGACCTATGAGGAGACGATACGTGTTAGTCAAGAATAAGGTGGGATCGTGGAGTAGGTTGTTTGGGGAGCAAAATGGTGAGAATATTGCTGGTTGTAAGAGCGTGTGTGTGTTCGCCTGTTGCATGTGGAGGACAAGCGATTGTCAGTGTCCATGGTCATCGATAACATCATTGATGGATTGCTTTGGTTTCTCCATTGATCAATGGTTTGGGTCTTATGCCTGTGATGATGAGCTCATGATTTTCATCATGATACGTTATGGCTATGGTTTGTGGATCTACTCACCCCAAGGGAATAGTGATACGATATTCGATGATAGTTTCATCAATATCGTAGGGAATTGAGGTCATCGTGTTGGATAAAAGTAAAGTATGATTGATACTTGTTTAGAATAGGCGGCGACTTTGTTTGTGAAACCATCGTCGTGCTGTTCATCAGAGCGCTCATCCTAGATGTCCTGCAAACGAAATGCCAGGAATCAATCCAATAGCGATATTGATAATCAACATTGATAAGAATTGTTGGTTTTCCCAAGAATTGTGACGTGCATGAGCAAAAAAGTACCATGCTAAGAGTCCCATATTGACACCAGAAAAACCAAGGGTAATGCCTGAAGAAAATACCCATACGACACTGCTCGTTGCGAGGGCAGAGGTAAGCAAAAGGAGGCAGTAACTTTTGCGTGAGAGGAGCGTTTCTGCCATGGTCCCAAGCATAAAGAAAGCACTAAGGTTTGCGAGAAGATGCCAGGGGTTGAGATGGCTTATGTTGGCTATCAAAAATCCTGGTGTGGCGACGCCAGCGATATTGACAAATCGTGTCGACACAAACGCCTGATGTCCTGTTTGGATCAGAATGTTGATGATGAGAAAGATGACAATGAGAATGACGATAAGAATTACTGTCAAGGGTTGGTGTTTTCGTGTGGGTAATACAATGCCGTACATACGAGTTTAGACAAAATAAAAAACGATGATTTATCCATTTTGTGTCAGTGCATAGATACAAGCAAGGATGGATGTTGGAAGATATTTTTTGGTTTGGCGAACAGTGAGGACAAAGGAGAGAATTTGTTTTGCTGTAGCGAGGTTTGTGGATGCACGTAGTGCTAGATCATCCAGCAGCGTATCAAGAAGTATTCCTTGGTCAAGCAAGGACTGAATGGTGGTGATTGCTGTTTGATCGTGAGAGAGAATTAGGGAAATGAGATGATTTATGTCTGCATCAGACGCAATTCCCAACATTGATGTGATATGAGAAGGGGTGATAGAAATTCACGGTAATGCGACTTGATCAAGATATTTGATAGCATCACGCATACATCATCATGACATTTTGGCGAGGAGAGCCAGAGAGGGATCATCAATCGTGATATGTTCTTGTGTTGCAATATGACGAAGTCTGTTACAAATACCTTGCTGACTGATATGGTGAAATGTATAGATCTGGCAGCGAGAGAGGATTGTAGGTATAACTTTATGAATTTCTGTTGTTGCAAGGATAAAAACAACATGATTTGGCGGTTCTTCCATGATTTTGAGAAGAGCATTGAAAGCGCTTTTTGAGAGCATATGGACTTCATCGATGATATACACTTTTTTTTTCATTCCTCCAGTCGGTGGGAAAATAGCTTTGGCAATAATTTCTTCTCTGACATTATCGACCCCTGTTTGGGATGCGGCGTCAATTTCGATGATGTCAAATGATTCTCTTTCTTTGGTAGGATCTGTTTGCATACAATTGTTACAGGTATTGCATGGGCTACCATTGCGAGGAGATAGACAATTGAGACCTCTAGCAAAAATTCTTGCACAACTTGTTTTTCCTGTTCATCTAGGACCGTAAAAGAGGTAGTTTGTTCTGCTTGGTGGATGCATGACATGTGTTTTGAGAATAGTTGTGATATGTGTTTGTTCGACAATGTCATCAAACGTATGAGAACGGTAGGTGAGATACAGTGACATATAGTGCGAAAAGATAAAAACACGCTCTCATCATAGCAATTCTTGACAGAAAATCAAGGAATACCATACCAAAAATGATAGTATCTATATTTGTGTATGAAAAACTTGCATTTTTGATATATTATTGCTATACCATAGTACATACAACCTGTCTGAATAATCTTGCAATTGAGAAGAAAAACATTAAAAAGGATGTATGGGGAATTATACTAGCAACATAATTGTTGCACAATATGAGACGATACAAGAGTATCTTCCAAAGGTTAAGACAACCAAACCAAGAAAGCGAAGATATCATGAGATTTTCAATGGTATTTTTGTGTTCTTATGACATGCTGTCAGCGTTTTCTTCCTTGGAAAACAGTGTATCATCATTGTATGACTCGAACAAAAAAATGCATACGAGAGATAGTGATGCGTGAGCTTCATGTAGAATTAAGGGGGAAAGTAGGAAAAGAAAACAGAACCTAGTTTATGTATTCTTGCCTCTCAGGCTGTAAAAATATAGATTGTGCTCAATATGATTGTGTTTTTGCAAGACAACTACTTGCATCAAAAGATATGTATTAGCAGATGTGTTATGAATATCTATTGTCATTAAAGTTACAACTGCAAATATTTTTGAGATAGAGAATAATGAAAAATACGTGCAAAAAAGAATAAAAAGTACATGAGAGGTAGAGAAACGATACTTGCAAGATACGGGATACGCATCAAAATGATTACAAATTAGTATTAAAAAACTTACTTGAGCACAATTACAATACTCCCTACATCTCATTGATGAAAAGGATTTAACCCCCTTCATAAAAGACGAATAGGAGAAAGAAGTAATGCACGAATGGAAAAATGTAAAAGGTTACTAAAAATACAGAAAGACATATTGCTACTAGTGAAGCTTTTATTTACTTTTGTTTCTCAAGAATGTTAATGAGAAGATTAGCATAAAAAACGATTTACGACAGGGTCTATACATAAAAATAAAAATGCGTACCGTTCTTTTCATTTTATTCCTCTTTTCTTTATGGTTGCTCGTATTTGGTTGTTTTTGTTGATCGTTTTGTTATTTTTTGTTGGGAATATATGATTTGCATCACAATGATCATGATCATCTAATCCACAGGATCTTATTACACGAAGGGTCTTTATGACTGAGTACTTTGGTTTATTACAAGAATTGGATCCTATGACGCGTATGACGCAGAAACATCGTTTTCAGCATGATCGTGATCCTGTCTTGGATCGTGCCTTGCTGTATGCTGTCAATGCATGATTGTTGCCTGACGTAGCCTTGAGATTACATTGGGATAGACCTATTTCATCAACATTTGTCCAAAGACTTTTGGCTCTTCATCATAGTATTACTCGACAAAGACAATCTGTGACACGTGCTGTTTTGGATACTATATTGGCTGATATATCAGGACGTTATGATCTTTTTGTTCCTGAGTATACCAAGGTGTGATATGTTGTCTCCAGATTATCGAAGTTGTCTCGTTCGCTCCCTGCGCTTCCTAAAGTTCGTACTTTTGCTGCATTAGTACAAAAACTTGATGATGAATATGCGTCTTATCTTTTCGCTGATGATATGGATGTTATTGTTCATGGAGGTAGTGAGAGATGAATTCTTGGTATTATGATAGAAAAGCATCCGTGATGATTGAGAGTGACTGATGTTGTTGCATGATACGGTGCGTCTGAGCAGTGAGTGCAGATAGGAGATATTATCACGCATATCAATTGATTGTCTGTTTTTTCTTATGATAATGTTATGAATGTTTTGGGTGGTGAGCAATGAACCTTTGTAGAGTTGACCTTGCAGCGTGGAGATGTAGTTGTTACGGTAAAGATTCGTAGACAAAAACAAGAACACACACTGATTGATTATACGATGTCACATGATGGTATTTTGATCCTGGTGGTTCATCAATTTGTTGAAGGGATGACCAAGACAGTACAGACGATTATTGATCAGGCATTAGCTCAGTGACCTATCAATTGACTGGTGATTTCTTTTGCTGATAATCCGTGATGAGATCTCAATGAGGCTATTGCATTTCTTTCACTTCTTTTGCCCTCCCAGACTCCTTTGATTACCTCAACAGGGATGTATACATCTGCTTTTTTGACATCGATGCAGCCGTCCCATCTCTCCTTTCTTTCCACCATCCCTGTAGTGGTTATCCAAAACAAAGTCAGCGCATCGGCAAGTGAGATCGTTGCCTTTATGCTCCGTAATAGACATCCCAATACAACGATTGTCTGAGAAACAAGTTATGGGAAGGGGTCTATTCAAGACCTTATCCAATTTATCGACAATACAGGTTTCAAATATACGGTCGGGACTTGGTATGATTCAGTGACGAAGGAGTCAATCAATAAAAAAGGCGTTGTTCCTGATCGTACATTGCAAAGATATGTATGGTGAGATGCTCTCAACCTTGCTTTGCGTATTATCCGTCGTCAAGAATAAGATGGTTTTTTGTTCTGTCAAATTTGCATTTTGTCCAAAAAGCGCTATACTTTGTGTATAGTGTTTTTGTTTCTATATTTTTTGTTTTTCTATGTCTTCAATTACATTTCCACCAGAATGATGAAAATGACCCAAACAGCAGTCAGGTCCATCTTTTTTGGATACAGTAAAAACAAAGTTACTAAATGAGTTGACTCGTGATCCAACCAAGTTTTGAACTTACGGAGACATTTTTCGTCAGCATTTTGAAAAAAAAGATGGATCATTTTTGATAAAACAATTTCCTTGATTCCAAGATCAGCCACTTTCTGCGTTTGAACGTGATACTACTTTGTCTGTTTCTGCGCTGGTACACAAACAGTTTTCTCCTTGCCATGGTATTCGTTTATCTCATACGGTTTTTGATCCTTATCGTATGGTATCATTTGCGATGCTCACAGACGTATATAAACTTGCTGATGAACAGGGAAAAAAACTTTTACGTGAGCTTTTTGATCAGGCAGTCAAACTCTTTGATCTCATTGATAACAAGATCACAAATGCTGAGGCTTCCAGTGTTCTTTCTTCTCTTACTTTGTGTTCCTGACCTACGTATGCACCATCAGCAATTCTTGTAACAGTAGAAAAAGCCATAAAAAAACCATGATTACAACAGTCCTCATTATGATGAGATACCAATGACTCATGATTTTTTGATCAACAGGTGTTTGATACGTTGTCTCAAAAAACCTATTCATTATCTACACTCTATCGTCAATGGATCTGACTGGGATGACAGGGTAACATAGATCCTGATGGATCGACATCGTTATCACAATGCTTTGCATCTGATACAACAGGTGAGTCTCTCAAGGCTATCTCTGCATTTTTGGAA
Source organism: Candidatus Absconditabacterales bacterium (assembly GCA_025057375.1). GTDB lineage: Bacteria > Patescibacteriota > Gracilibacteria > Absconditabacterales > Absconditicoccaceae > JANWWO01. The sequence goes on from JANWWO010000003.1 coordinate 99,200, forward strand.
TCAATTTTGTATTACCAAGGTATTGATGATCTCCTTGTCCAACAAACGGTGAAAAATATGATTGATCAGTATTCACAAACGATGATGACGCCACCTCTTTCATCCATAGGAGAGGCAATCAAAGCACAGCGTTTGGTCAAGGTTCGTTCCTTGGCAGAAAACAATCCTGACTGACCAGAACCGATGCGAGAGAGATATATTAGGTTAGACAAGGCATTTGATGTTGATGATGTATACTTTTGGGATTATGTAAAAAAACACGGATGAGATGATGTTGTCTCTCAACTCAAAAATGACATTCCACACGCCAACCAACCAAAGAAAAAAAATCCAGCTATCCAAAAAACTTTTGCTACGATCCAATGATTAGTAGATCAGTATAATCAACGCAATCAAAACAACCCGCTTGCACTTGCTGATCCTCGTTTAGGTCCTGCAAGCAGAAAAGAATTTGAAAAGCAAGTTGTGATTTTGCAAGATTTTTTTCGTACGACTTCTCTTCAATGAGTTCTGTTTGACGATGATAATCCAAATAACATTTTGAGTGATGGAAACATACAATCTTTTCTTGTACAGTGTGATCAAGAGAATAATGATGTATCTCGTAATGCGTCTCAATTACCGCTTTTTTCTCAACGAAGAAAAAAATATCTATTAGACAAGGCTTTTTCATGATCGCAAGGAAATCTTTTTGATCACAGTGATAATAATCCTGAGTCCAAATGGATCAACGATCTTGATGAGCCTTACCGTACGCTTGTTCGTCAGCTAGCTACTCGTCAGGATGATACACAGCCATTTATTGTGACTGATAAGGTTCTCAAAGACCAACTCTGCACATCATTGTGGAACGAACAAAAACGCTGCCTTGATCAGCTTCGTAATCCATCGATTCCTTGAGGATGACCTATCGAGAATGATTTTCTCAAACCAGAGTTTGAAACCATGCTCAAAGCACTCTATGGACAAGATAATCAGGATTCTATCATACTCAATCTCTGACACGACTGGGATGATGAAAAACAGCAAATCATTACAAACAGCATAAGACTTCCAATTCTCTCCCGTGATTTTGAGCCATGGACATGAACTTCTCCAATCACGCCCGCCGATGTTGTCAGTGATGATTTTTTTCCCTATCGTGTCGAGCTTGATGCTTCCTCGCTTGATGATCAAACAAAAATTCAGCTTGCATGAGCATTAGGTAAACATCCTGATTCGGTGCAATGGTCAAACCTTGTTGTGTGTGGGAAAAAAGAGCTTGATTCCTTGGTGCGTGTGATGCGTGAGCAAATGACTAAATCTCGTGCTGAACAAGCACATGAGGCGACGACTGATACGTTGGGTATGAATGATGATGCAGTAATGGGGTGAAAATCATGATGACAGGATGCTGAGGATGGGTCGTTGGGACCAGAACGCTTATCTGAAGTTGATCAAAAAGTCAAAAAACTTGCTACACAATGGAAGGATCTTGCTGAGAAGAATTGATTTGATGTGTCTGATAAAAATGTCAATTTCCCTTGACTTACGCCCTGAGTAAATTTTGTGGGGAAAGTCCCTGAGTCATGATGATGATCAAGTCATCCTTTCAGTGCTGATGCCTGGATGAGTATGGAAGTCATGCATGTCTCATCAGACAACCCCCCAAGGATTACTGTCAAACATAGAGGAGGTGTTGTGTGATTTAAACCTGTGATCAAAACTTTTTCTCTCAACGAAAAGTTTTTGTCGTTTTTTTCCTGAGACAATGCGTTTGTGCTCAAAGACACAACAGCACTGCCGCTCTTTGATGCTCAATACAAAAATGATATTGTTGATCCTACTTTAGCAAGTGGCTGATATTTTGTTGTGGATGGTGATGCGTATCCTTTGCCCTGACTTGTCTCTGACCAATCACATCAAAAGTTCTTTTTTCGTATTGAGAAATCATGAGATACGTATATTGTTCATACTGATCCCTGGTATGAAATAGAAAGAGATTGAGATAAAACAACAATTATTGAACAAGTGTGATATCCGCCACTTACTTTGACGAGAGCCGAATTGCTTGGATTTCTCAAAGAAAGAGAATCAATAGGCATGAGGAGAGTGGACGAATGAGAGTACAAAAAAAAACAAGCAGAAGAAAAAACAATGCTTGAGAATTCCAAACTCTATAACCAAACAGCAGGGAAAGATATGCCAATCCCTTTTACGATTGCATGATTTTTCAAATTTCTCAAAGATGGACGAAATGGTATCATTGATGGACTCAAAAAAAAAGATGAAACAAATGCAAAACTTTGTGCCACTTATCTTTTTTCCAAACTTAGTGCTCTCAGTGGTTTGCCATTGATTGGTGATTATTTGGGTGAGATGGCTTCATCTGCTCACAAAGAACTTCAAGAAGAAAAAGCAAAAATAGTTAAAGACTATTTTGATGAATTGAATGGGTACAAGGTTGATGGTCATCCAAGTAGGGTTGTGCCAGAGATTTTGGTTGAGCTTTTGGGTGAAGTTAAGGGCCCAGTCTGCAACCTTGATCATACAACTCGTTGTAAATTGATGGGAGCTATGATGTATATGTACAAAAAGGAAGGAAATCCCTACGCAAGGGGACTCAACGTATTTGGTCCATGAACCTATGTCAGAGGAATTTTGGGAGAAGTGTATTATCAAGAATTTCGTAGAGAATATTCTGTGATGGAAGAAAGAGTTCGTCGTGGTGACGATCAGGCACTGGAGGCATTTGCATCTTTGGAACGTGATTTTATCGTCGAAAATATGCGTGGATGAGTTACATATTTCAAAAATTTTAATAAACCTAATGACTGATTTATCAAGCATTTCCCTCGTAGTATTATTTCTGAATTTGATCAAGCGACTAAAGAGGTCAATATGAAAAAAAAGTATGATGACCAAATCGATTCGCTTAATCTTGCTCCCTATTCATCATGTCTCAAAGAATTCAAAAACAATATGCGTAATGGACATTATCCTCAAGCTTTTGCCTCTGTTTTTATGATGTACAAAAAAGCATCAACACTGACTCAAAAAAAAGAAATCCAAGCGTGTTTATTTTTGATGATTGTTTCTGGTGCAACCTTGTGGTGACTGGATGATTCTTTGCAGTCTGAAATGCAAAAAATTGCTCGTTCGATAGGATTTCCCATTGCTATCATGTCTCAAAGCCCACAGCAAGAAAAAATTGCTCTCACGCTTCTTAAAGTATCACAAACATACTGAAAAGGTAATACAGCATTGCTTGCATCAGCATGATGGAAAATATTAGAAAACCTAACAAAACTTGGTGCAGAAAACTCAGACACAAGAAAAAGACCAGCAAAAATCAACGAGATATTGACTACATCATTTGCATTTGATGGATCATGAACCACACAATCATATTTTTCATGGTTTGCTCATTGTGTGGGAGATTTGGAAGATTTTTTGTCATCAAAATGAGAAAAATCGCTTCTGACTGTGGTCAAGAAAAAACCTGAAGAAACCGGAGTTCACCCTGTTGATCGTGCTTTGTGTTCTGAGTATTATGACAAAGTTGTAGGAGAAAGTGGTTCCAAAACAGAATCGCTTGCTCTTGGGGATATGTCGACAGAAGGCATGTGGTATGATCCTTTTTTGTTGGGATCATCCGTTTTCAATTTTTTGTGATTGGCTCCTAGTGACCCAAAACAAAAAAAACGTTATGATGCTTTATGTTCTTGAATCGCACATAAAACAGAATTTTTGAGAACACAACAGGAAGATGATGTTGAAAAATTTTCGTATTTGTTCCAAAGAATGCTTGGGATATTGTGATCATTTTGAATAGAAGCGAGATTGATGGGTGATATTGTCGAAAATATTGTATGTATGCATAAGCAAAATATTGCACCAGAAGAAATTAAGCGTATGATTGCTATTTTTTTGTGGACGAGAATGAACCAAAAAGATCCATGATCAGAAAAATTGCGAGAAGTAATGAAAAATATGATAGGGTTTATGTGTACCAATTATACTTTATTTACCAATGAAAAGACGTGATCAAAACTTGCAAAAGATCTTGATGGGTATTTTGAAAGAGGAGATTATATTACATCAGCATTTACTAGTGCCATGAGTTGAGTAACTAAAAAAAAATATGTTTCTTACAGCTATCAAAAATGACAAGAACAACGAGAATACAATGGTCGTATGATCAGAAACACGACGACTGGACAAGATGCATCAAACAACTATCTCTTATACAATAAGTATAGTAGTGTATGATTGATCAACAAAGATATTGTTGATATGCTTAAAGATAATAAATGAGTGGTCCGTGAAGAAAAAATCGATAGAGAACTTGCATCCTTGACATGATTTGTTCCTCCGCGTTTCAATCCTCTCGCAATAAACAATATCATGAAGACACCTGTACAGTGATGAGCTGATATAGATTGATAAGCTCTTACATCATTTCCATTTCCACAAATAAACTCTTACTTCTATATTGCAAACTTTCCGCGAGGTGTTTTATACTCACCTGAGTATCACCATCCATATCTGCTATCGTTCTGGCAAGTTTCATTATTCTATGAATAACTCTTGGAGATAACGTAAGTTTGGTACTTGCTTGTTTGAGAAATGCATGAGATGCGTCATCAAGGTGGATATATGTATTGATCATTCAGCCTTGAAGATCAGCATTGCTTGTGAGTGTGGTTTGTCAATATCTTGTTTTTTGCGTGTTCCGAGCAGTTAGAACATCGGTGTAGAGGTCATCGCTTGATTGCGTGTCTGCCATGCCATTACTTAGCAAAACATCAAGATTTTCTCTCGGGACTTCAAGAATCATATCAATACGATCAAGGAGAGGTCACGAAATTGTGTTTTGGTATTTTGCGATATCGCGAGGCGAGCAGATGCAGGCTTTGACTGGGTCTTTGTAATAGCCACATTTACACGGATTCATCGTTGCAACAAACATAATATTTGCTGGATAGCTAACTGATCAGGACACACGAGAGATACAAATTTCTTTATCCTCAATGGGCTGACGCAATACTTCTAGCACTTCACGAGGGAACTCGGGTAATTCATCAAAAAATAAGACTCCTTGGTGGGCAAGTGTCACTTCTCAGGGTGTTAAATTTTTTCCTCATCCAACGATAGAAATTTTGGATGCAGTATGATGTACTTGGCGAAAGGGCCTATGAACGATCAAGGGTGTTTGAGCATCAAGTTTCCCCACGAGTGAATAAATTTTACTCACTTCGAGGATACTTTCGTGAGGAAGTGGTGGTAAAATGGACTGAATAGCCCTGGAAAGCATTGTTTTCCCACATCAGGGAGCACCAATGAGCAAGACATTGTGTCTGCCAGCAACAGCAATACTCAAGGCTCTTTTTATCAGTTGATGGCCTTTGATAGCAGCAAAATCATATTCTCTGACCGAAACGGATTTGAGCTCAGATAGGTCGCGTTGTATGCTTGGTTTCATCATTTGTGTTCCAAAGACGTGATTGACGAGGGTTTGGAAGTGATCAATGGGATAAATACTAATGCCTTGAATATAGGAGACTTCGTATTGGTTGCCTGAAGGAATGACAAAGATTTTGTGTCCACGTGATATTGCAGACAGCACGCTCGGAAGCAGTCAGTCAATCCTTTTGACTGATCCATCGAGCCCTAATTCTCACAAGATGATGGCTTTGGTCAGGAGATCGTTGGTGATGCTATCTTCATAGCCAAGATGCAAAATTGCACATGCCATGGGCAGGTCATACCTTGTTCCTGATTTTTTGATGTCGGAGGGAGAAAGGTTGAGGATGATTTTGTTTCTGGGGATTTGGAGATTGCAGTGACGAAAGGCCCCTTTTATTCTTTCTTTGGATTCTTTGATGGAAATATCGGGGAGTCAGATGATATCAATCGTGGGCAACGCCCTGTTGCTATCCGCTTCGATGACGACATCATAGCCTTGGAGTCAGACGGTGGCAGATGTTTTGATACAAACGACCATAAATATAAAGAAAATAAAGAACATCATACGACATGCGATGATTATGGTTTATGTCGTATTGAGGGCTACTATGCTCTTGTAAAAAGAACACGGCGCTGACTAGGTTTTCCTGTGCGAACGCACAATCAAGGTTGATGTGAAGAATATGTCGGAATACACCTAATTGTCGCTTTCGTTTCTTCTTTGATCAACAATTCTGTTGCTGTTGTCCCATCTCGATGTGCCATGACGAATTTGCCAGCATCAAGTGCTTGCTTGAATTCCTCATAGGTTTCAACAAAAACGGTATTTTCCTCACGAAATGTTTTTTGCTTGGTCAATAGCGATATTTGCATTTCATGAAGGGTACGGTGACAGTGTTCCGCAAGCTCTTCGATCTTGATAGTTTGTTTGGTGTCTGTATCTCTACGGTAGACTTCGACGACACCATTCCTCATATCACGAGGACCGACGCTGATGCGGAGAGGAATTCCTTGTAATTCGTATTGATTCGCTTTTCGTCCCATGGTTTTGGTCAGATCGGTATCGGTTTTGACGATGAGAGGACGAGAAAAGGTGAGAGAAAACATATTTTCTGACGGATATGGGCGTTTTTCCTGCTGTCTCACATACTCACCCCAATACACTGATCCATGGTGGACCGTATGATTGTCTTGTAAAGTGTTTGTCATTTTTTCTTCAGGTATCTAGAGGATGTCATGCAAGGATTGTTCATGGTGGCTGATAGGTTGCTGATCCAATGAGGCGAGCTGGACTACAAAACAACGTTGTTTACTACAATAGTTGTACAATTCATCATCACCGACATTGATCCAGTGATGTTCTCATCCTAATTGCGTCATAGAAGCAATATTATGATAGCCTGTTTTTTCTAGTAGTTTTCTACGCAAGCACGTCTCTCGATCTTCTCCTTCATCTAGTCATCCGCCAAAGAGGACATGGAGTTTGGTCGTGCCTTTGGTATATAAGACCATAAAGAGCTTGTCAGTAGGGTGTTTGATGATTGCACAGACTCTATTTCTGGATTTGGTTTCCAATTCTGGTTTAGGTGGATGGGTCGGAGAGATGTGAGCTATAACAGCATCATTTGTTCATTTCTCAACGGATAGTTGTTTTTCCATAATAGTTTCATTCATCCCGTGTTGTTGATAAACGCTGATTGATAAATATCATTGTCTTTCATATCGTTGTACGAGTCATCAGATGGTGTTGTCGACTGTGATGACGATTTTTTTATAGCCTTTTTGTTGGATGTGTTGCTCTATTGTATTGACAAGTTGTTTGCCAAATCAATGTTTTCTATACTGTTTTTGCACCGAAAGACTATCAATCATAAAAATATCTTGCATCGTGGGATAGAGAGTTTTTATCCATTGATGGATATAATCTTGACCATAGCGTCTTTGTATCGCAGACATGCTCATTCCATTCACGATTCATTGGATAGTACTATTTACTATTATTCATAATGATATCCATGTTTCTTCTTCAAAACTACTTCTGATATCTTCAACAAACGAATCAAAAGGATAAGCTGTATTGTTTTTTTCTATATACAGTGCTTGATATTGGATACGAGCAACAATCTCAGCATCAGCTATTGATAGAAGTTGTATATGACTATCTATACTTTCATTTCCAATCTTAAACGTCATCTTCTCCAGGGACGTAACTGCGTCAGACAGATATTTTTGTACTTGGGCAAGTCATGATTCATTTTTGGCAATAGGGACGATCATGATATGGATGGGTGCAATCGCAGGCGGGAGGACGAGCTCTTTGTTGTCGTCGTGTGCCATAATCATCGCATCATAGCTACGAGTCGACATCCCTCGAGAGGTCGCTTGTGCATATTCTTGCTGATTGTCCTTATTAGTAAATTGGACATCAAAGGCTTTTCTGAAGTTTTGTCAGAGAAAATGCGAGATACAGGATTGGATCGCTTTCCCATTTTGCATCATACATTCGATGGTGTAGGTAGTTTCGCCACCCGCAAATTTTTCGTTTTCGGTTTTGACACCCATGACACCATCCAAGGCAAGGACTTTGGTCAAAAACTCATTGTACACATGTCGCATACGCTCGGCTTTCTGAATTGTATCGTCCGCACTGGCATGTGCAGTATGCCCCTCTTGTCGGAGAAATTCTGCGGTACGAAGGAAATACCTTGTCCTCATCTCTTGACGCACGACATTGGCCCATTGATTGATGAATAAAGGCAAATCACGATAACTGGTAATCCAATCTTTGAATGTATGCCAAATAATTGTCTCTGACGTGGGACGCACGATTAGCTCTTCGTCAAGCTTGGCGTTTGAGTCGACAATGATCTCGCCGGTGGTTTCATCTCTTTTCATCCTATAATGCGTGACAATTGCCGCTTCCGTTGCAAAATGTTCGACGTGTTTTGCTTCTTTGGTAAAAAAACTCTTGGGGATAAAGAGAGGAAAATAGGCATTATGATGACCTGTTTTTTTGAATGCATCATCCAAGATTTTTTGCATGTTTTCTCGGATAGCATAACCATAGGGTCTGATGACCATACAACCATGGACGGCAGAATGTTGGGCGATTTGTGCGTGTTCGATGAGCTCATTGTATCGAGCTGAGTAGTCGGTAGTGCGAGGGGTGAGTGTCATAAAAAAACAGTAGGTAAAATGTTATTCTTTCATCAACGCTTCTGCTTCCTGGATGGTAAGGACGTTTGTTGGTTTGGTGATAGTGTTACTAAAAGGCTCTCTGATAACAGAAACATCGAGACGTCCATTTTTTATTTTTCCTTCAATCGCAGGGAGAGCGAGAGAGAAGGTCAGTGTTGTTTTTTCTTCTTCTTTTTTTATTACCCGTGTTCGTGGTGATGACGTTCCATCAGCTATTAGTGTGCCACGTCGCTGTGTTGTAGTTGGTGATAATGAGACAAAACGTCCATTCATGATCATTGTTGGTGTTATTATACGTAGTGATTTTTGTGCTTGATATGAGATGGTGATTTCCTCATGTGAGAGATCAAAACGAGTGAGGTTATTGTTGTTATCAATTTCCAAAGAAAGTTTTTGGTCATTACCGCTGATAAGGGTGGGATTGAGACTATAGCGTCTATGTGTAGCTGTTTGTGAAACGACAAACATCCCTTGTTGTCCAAGGTCACGGTTCATGGCGATTATTGTGTGTTTACAATCAGTTTGCATCATCAACGGAAGACGTTCACAGATGGCGGGGTGAGGATTTGCATAGGTTGTTCCATTTATTTCTTTTATTTCCATTATTGGTAACGGTTTTTGCATATCGATTGATCGTTGATGTAGAGCGGCTATGTATGTTGTAGTGTCGTCTGTTTCATTGCCAATGAGGATTCGTTTGTCAATTAATGGTGTCAGGGAGTTGATGGTCGAAGAAACTATTTGTTGGTCAATGAGTCATGATGTGTAGAATGCTTCACGGAGTGTTCACCACATTGTGCCATCAATACTGCGGATGATGCTTTGGAGGCGTCATTCTCATCGAATGGTATTTTGTGCATATGCATCTCGTCACAGTTCGCAGTTGGTGTTTGTATCGCAGGAGAATATTGCTGTCAAGTTTGCTGTTATTGATCCCATGGTTTCATGGTTGAGGGTGAGAGAAAGTGACGGTTTGATACTATATCATTGGACTGCTGTTGTGAGATCATCGATATACATCATGACTTGTGCATCAGAAAATGCTTGTTTGCTTAGGCGTTTTAGCCCAGTGATATAGGTGCGAAGGTGACGAGAGAGATCACGAGTTGAGAACGGTTCTTCACATGATAGCCATGCATTGATTTTTGCCTCAAAGGCATATCTGAGAAGAAGTGCTTGGGCGTGAGCATTGGTATTGGTTCCTGCGAGTCTATCAAGACTGGTCGCATTGTCACGAAGACGAGTCTGGAAACGGATTAGTGTTTGTTCTTGTGTGTTTGAAAGGCAGAAGGATGCAGATGTGTGACTCAGAGAAAGGATCATAAGCAGAAGAAGGAAAAAAATAGTCATGATGTGAGCAAAACTATAAAAAAAGGGTTATATAAGAATAATGTAGAACTTCATATCTATACAATTCAATCAGTATTTATTTTTTTTTCGATGAAAAAGTTTTTGTGAGATGTGCTTTGATCGTTTTGAGTTTCATCAGGACTAGTGATTTCCATGATTGATGATGATGATAGGCATATGAGCAGCGAACTATCTGCGGAGCAAATTTTTGTTTGAATATTGTAACACCTACAAGAGGATGAGTAGGGTCATCAGGTGGTGCAACACCCAAAAAATCATAGGTATGTGATCAACGATGATGAGCGTACGTGATTCCTTCTCGTTGGACAAGATAGGACGCCATAAGATTTTTTTTGGGTCCTGATGTAGATGCTCCATAGTAGTATCGTGTTATTCCTTGGTCAGTAATGAGTATGGATCATGCAAGAAGGGTGTCGTCATGATAAGCAAGGACAAGGATTGCATCAGTGCATGTCACTATGAGGTGATAATGTTCGTATGGATTGATAAAAAATCAATCTCTCTGAGCAGTTTCTTTGAGAAGGGTATAAAACGCTTGTATATCTGCATGATCTTGTGAAAAGCGAATTTTGACATCATGGGTACGTGCATAATTGACTCCGTATCTCCCTTTTTGTTTACAGGAATCCCATATATGGTCTAGTCATTGTGTGAGATCAATAAAGGCTGTATGACACGGGAGAATAGATTTGTATACTCAGGGAACTAGAGAGAGTATAGGACGGTGATGATTGGTCAGAGAGTATGTCTCCCATTGGATATAATCAAGTCCATGAGATGCCGCTCGTGCTGTGAGATCGTTCTTAGATACATTGCAATCAGGACTAACTCCCACAAAAAATCACCCCGTCAATCACCATCAGAGAGATTTTTTTTCTCCAATGTATCCATGATAGGTGAGGAGTGTTCATTTTTTGTTGAGAATATTTGCTCGTTGTTCTGATTGCCATAACATCCACTTATAAATGATCAATTAAAGAGAGTCTTGCAAGTATTTTTCTTTCCTGAGAAGAGTTTGGAGACGCTCTTCTTCTGATTTGAGCGTGAGGAGTTCTTCTTCATATTTTTGTTTCATGAGTTTTTCGTGGGGACTAATTTTTGGGAGAATTGCTCTAATTTTTGCTATTTTGGTTTGTATTTTGTTAAGGTTATCTTTTGCTGTATCAACAATGCGAGGCGTGATGGTATCTGCTTCTTGATTTGCAATCCAAATATAGGTATCAATCACATTGTGTTCCCGGACATACGTTGAGGGTTTATGTCCCTGGACTATTGTCAAATGATGTAATCCTATTCTTTTCATACCCATAGATCGTGTATCAAAGAGTTCTTGTGGTCCTTGAAAGATGACTGTTTGTGGTTTTTTTTGTTTGTTATTCTCTCTTTGGTACCCAACAACTGCTGCACATAATCATCGTCCAAGTTTTGCAAAAATAGAGGAAATTTTATGGGTGATAGGTGGTTGTTGGTTAATAGATTCTGTCGATATCCCAAAAAAACCACACATCATATATACAAGACTAGGGGCAAAGAGCTTGAGAATAGAAAAAATGCGTCACAGACTGAGTCATATACCAGTGCGGTCAGTGTGTGTAAGCTCTGTTTTCCCATGATATTTGATTGGGAGATAGACTCATGCCCAAGCAGATACCATCGATTCAAAAAGAATACTGATAGTTTGGTCAAGGGATAATGTATTGATACTATAGTGTAATGCTGCGAAATTTTCGTCCAAAAGATTGAGAATTCGGATATCCTCGTCCTGGAGGCTAGACTCATCTGATTTGAGAATAATAGGGATATTTTTTTGTCGACAAAGCCTACAGGCATTTCGAATTTGATGCAGTTTATGATCGACACGATCAGCAGGAGCATGAATTAGGAGTCATATTCTTTCGGGAATATTACTACAGGAACGATGATGTAGTATTGGTGTGGGTTCATAGAGAATACATGTCAGCTCATGCTTAAATGATGATAAACACACAAGAATCATACGCAAAAAAATGAGGATTTCTGGACGAAACACAATATGAAGTCTGAGGTTGCCTCCATGGCGAATATGATGGAAGGAGTTGATATCATTTATAACGCTCAGAACGACATCAAATCATGCATCAAGCGAAAAAAACATTGTATCAGGTATACGATATGGTGTAGCATTTTTTGTTCGTAGTGAGATTCTAAAAATATCGTCTATTTCATGGTGAATGGCAGGACATTCATCAAGGAGTGCAAGAATATCTTCTGAGCAATCAGATCATTGGATCAATGTTGTGGTAATTTCATATAGGTGGTTCCATCATTCTTTTGCCTCTGTTGATGTACAGTAAGTTTTGATGGTATCTAACATGTGCTGGATATTATATTTCATCAATGTATGGGGGAAGAGACTAAGCCAATCGATGAGTGAAAATGTCTCATTAATCCATCCTTGGAGATAGCAAAGAAAAAAGAGAGTATAAACTGGGCCGTAACGATTCATTGATTCTATGCAGAACTCTATATAGGAATCGAGTGTTGGATGGATATGAGGATTATCGTGTAAGAAGATTTTGGGGCTGTTGCTGAGGGTATGGGAGATGCATCGTGCATGATTGTCTTCTTGCAGTGTTTGTGCACCATATCAGGTGATAGTACATTGAGAATAGGGTGCATTTTCTGGGGTACTGATATATCGTTGATGTGTTGCACGAAGGATCAGTTTTTCTCCTGTATGAATATTGTATCCTTGTTGATGGGAGATATCTTCGATTGAATCAAGATTGGATATGTCACGTAAGAATGTTTCGACATTTTCCAAAAACATATCCGCATCTTTCCCTACATAGTCTTTTGCTTGGGTTGTGAAATGATGAAAGGAATCATAGGAAGGAAGATCTGTTGGGAGATTATGCTTATATGCAAGGAGAAGATCATCTTGGTTGTGACAGGGGATGATAAACCTTACACCAGGTCAGTCCATTATATTTGCTTTTTCATCACAAATAACAGGAATGGCTTTATTCGCGATGGGAAGCATAATTTTTTTTCACCAAAATGCTTTATATCTTTTGTCTCCTGGATGGACCAATACACCAACAGCACCAAAGTAATGACGAAGATTTTTGCATGTGACAGTAATTGTATGTCTCTTTCCTTCCATAAAGCATTTGATATGGTAGGCTTTTGTGGGCTCTTCTTTGATGATGACATCATGTGGCGACACAACACATTGATTGTGGCAGCTTCGTCGGACAACACGATACTGGCGGGTGAGGTATCATGATTGGGCAAGATGCGTGATGATTTTTTGTTTTTGCCAAAAAGATAGCGAGGAAATTTGGGAAAAAAAACTCTGAGAAAAAGAGATTCCTTTCTCCCAGAGTGTTGTTTGTGTTTTTTGAATTTTTGCATATGAGTTTATGATAGCATGAAGCGTATCGTGCTGGAGTCATGTACTAAAAGGAGTTGTATAGTATAATAGTGATGAAACAGTTGATCACCTCATGGTATAATATGTTTTGAGTAGTTCTCAACGGTACATATCGATCCAATTGTAGCTTGTATCGTTATTGTCTCCATAAAATCATAGGACACAGTCATTGGTTTGATGATGTCCTTTGTGTTGTTTGACTTTTCATTTTTGATATTTAGCATAATGCTTGTGACAGGTCTCATAGGGGATTACTTTGGGGAAGATCGTATTGAGATGTCTCATGATTAGCTAAAGAGAATAAAATGGTTCACGTGGCGAGATGAGACATCACTAATGAACCATTGGGAATGGTGGTATTATTTGAGAAGGATAAGGGAGAAATTCAAAGAAATCATATCATTAATTGCTCTATCTTTGATGGTCTCCAAAAGCTTTTCTGAATTGTACATGACACCATATTTGGTTCTATCAAGCTCAATTGATCACGATAATTGTGTCATATCTTCATTGGCTTGGAGGATAATCGTCTCTGGATGAGATTGATCTTTGATTGTCATTATGCCATTAACTTCAATACGAGGATAATTGTTATCATTGACTGATGTGATAATAAATTGTGCAGTAGGGAATTTTTTAACATCGAAAAAATCTGGTCCGATGAGATGATTGACAAGTCCTACATTGCTAGCATCCTCCGCAGGGATATCGAGGACGGTGATGGCGTTCATATTGAGAGTAATCTCTCCTCACACAAGACGGCCATTGTTAATGAGAGCAAATCCTTCACGAATACCAACTGTCCCATTGTGTCATCATCAGATAACTTTTGTTCATCTTCGGGAAATAGTTGATGTTGTAGGATCGATTACTACTTTTGTTCCTGTAGTTTGTGAAGGTTGTGCCGTTTCTGCTTCGATTGTTGATCATGTTGTTGATGTTACGTCGCCTGTTCATTGTTGCTCTGATTCCAATTGTCATGCTTTAGGAATACATGCACTGACGATGACAACAGTCAAGAAAAGAAGTGTACCGAGAAAAAGACGAGAAAATGTTTTCATGGGCAAGAAAAAAACTAAAAAATACTGTGTATATCGAATACCATATAATGCACTACTATATAGCAGATTGTGACAGAAAATGCAAGTGAATTTGCATCACTTCTTGATGGGGAATTCATGAATTGAGTTCAAACTTAACATCAGTGATGCCATAGTGATCGCAGAGTTTTCGTGCGATATCCCATAATCATCTGATAATAGCTTTGTCGCTATCGCTGGTGATCGAATGAAAATTTGGGATTGTTGCTTTTGGGATAATAAGCCGATGAATACGCATTTTAGGGTTGATGTCTTTGATAACGATATAGGTGTCGTCTTCATAGATGATATGAGCAGGAATTTCTCTTGCAATGATGCGATGAAAAATTGTTGTCATGAAGAAAAGAGGAGTAAAAATGTACGACGCTCGTTTTGGGGGATCGAGAGTCATAAGCAAGATATATCAAATTTGTTGTTTTTTTATGTGACTATTTGAGAATATCAAGATTTTGAAGCAAGACATAATATGTTTCATAACTATCTGGATATTTGCTTTTGATGCGTTCGATTAGAAGATCGCGTCGATTGAGAAGTGAGGTGTTGAGTGTATGGGTATCAAGTGCCAGCGCGTCAACTGCGTTATCATGTTGTTGTTCTTTTTCGAAAGATCGGCGTAGTCCTGCTGTTGTGGTAGTGAGTTCACTCAAAAGGGGAATGGCTTCTGGATCTGTTCACGGATCAAGCGTGAGATGAACATTGATGGCAGTATTATCGAGATGAACGTGGTCTGGACAGTGTATTGTTCGTTTGTTGTTTGATAAAATTGTACGTTTCCACTCGTCTCGACATGTTGCTCGATGCTGAGAAATATCTGCTCCTGACATGATTGATGCTATGTGGAGGCGAATGAGAGGATTGATTGTGACGGGTGTCAGTGTTAGTATTTTTTTTTCTGTGTCTCGATGCCCCCAGATTTTGGGATGATTGTATTCTGTTTGTGACGTATTCCAAAAACTTCCTAGACATACTCGATTATCAAGGGCAAAAGGTGTATGGATATGTCCGCTCACAAAGCGTCGTGCTGGATGTCTGAGTCGTGCTGCATGAAGGGTTCCTTCATCTAAACGAAAACTTGTTTTGAGTCCAGGTAGACGACATGGACCTATGTATCGATGATGGATAATCATCAGATCTGGTGTATTGTGGTGCATCAATCGATTATTGATGGCATAGGAATAGCGAAGATTTTTGGGGGCAGCATTGTCACGAGTTTCAAGCCACGATGCAATCTCAGGAAACAACACAGCGTTTTCTTCATAGATGCGCGTATCGTCGTGAGGAAGAGCATAATCGTCGGGATTGATACAGGATGGTAAGAAAGCAATCTGCTGACCTTGAATCGTGGTTATAGAGGGTTTGGTGATAAACGTGAGTGATCAGGCAAGATTTTTGTGGGAAAAATGATCCAAAAAAATTTTTGCTTCTTGGAAAACGAAATCTGATCCAAGCCAGTCGTGATTTCCAGCAAGAATATAGAGGTGCTTGCCTTGTTTGGCACATGAGAGACATAAAGAGAGAAATGCCAATAATGATGGTTTGTGATAAGAAAAATGATAGACATAATCACCCAAAAAAACAATGCTATCATCCGGATGGTTCATAATGATGGTTTGGAGCGTTGAGATAATACGATCAGAATACTTTGGTTCAAGATGGAGATCGGGAATGAAAAGCATCTTATCTCAATGAGAGAACGATAAAAAGGATAATAGTGACCACAATAAGAAGCATCCCTATGTAAATTGTATTTTTGGTTTTTTCTTCTTTGAGCTCTGATTCGAGTGTTTTGATAACATCACCAAGTTTTTGTCTTTCGAGCACGAGTGCCTGTTTTTCGGCATTATAGTCTGGTAAGGCGACCATGGTTTTTATTTTTGCTTCTAGTTCACCGATTCTTTGTTGTAGAACAAAAATCATTTTGTCTTTTTCATTGATGATTTTTTCTTTTTCTGCAAAGACATGGAAAAATCTCTCAATTTTTGCGTCAATCATTGCATTAACATCAGGAGATAAGCTTAACTGCGTGATTGTGTCAGTAGTTATTTTATCTTGATAGAGTTCTCCACGTTGCGGTTCTTGACGTACCATCTGAAAATCTTTTGCAAGTGATGCAATGTCATCATCGTTGAGATAGACTTTGTTGGCGACTTTTTTGTAGCTCACTTTCCCACTTTTGATATATCTATCGATCGTTCTTGTGGAAACGCCAAGTTGTTCTGCTGCTTCTTCACGGGTGTATGTATATCACATAGCAAAGAAAATGATAAAAATACTAGACTATTTGATAATAAGACTAATTGCCCATCTCAAGGCTGTTGTTCCTAAAGCTATGACAATTGATACCAGCATCGTCTGCACAAAGGATCATAGTGTCAACGTATAGCCAAGATCGACCTGGGTATTGAGAAGTCGTTGGAGGAGATAGAGAACACCAGTATTGATAATAAGATTTGATAATCATAGGGTCAAAAAACAAAGAGGCAGAGTAAATATTTTGATTACTCAGGCAACAATAGTATCTACAAACCAAAAAAGACTACCAATGAGAGAGAGTCCTACAAGAGAAGAAAAATCTGCTGGTGTCAATTGGAGTCAAAAAATGTCCACAAAGTATCGCGAACAGACAAGCATCACAATGACTGACAGAAGAGGGAAAAGAAATAAGCGTATCAAAAAGGAGATCATGATGCTAAGGATGATAAAAGTTGATGTCGAACTATGTCTATGTATATCAAAAAAAATGTTAAATGCAAGGCAAACATACAAATTTCTCTTGCTATTATAATATGGTTTGATATAGTCTTTGTATATCATATAGTGGTTATTGTGTAAGTGCTTTAGTCGTGTGTATGTGTATGGTCGTGTCTTATCGAGGCTTTTTCTCGCTTCTTGTTTTTTCACTTGCGACAGTGCTTGTTAGTTTTTTTTATGTGCTTCACACTGATACACCTTTGTTATTATGATTATCACAAGATCATGTGATGCATGGCGCATGAGAGGAGACTAATTCTTTTTCCACAATTACAACTTATTGATCATGAAGGTGGCTTTTGCTTCGTCAGGAGCAGACTTCGCTGGCAGCCAGTTATCATACATCATGGTGCCAGAAGATTATACAGTCATGATTGTTGCATAGATGTTTTCTTGATGAAACAGCCTTTGTAGAATGGTCGTTTTTTTCTCTT
This sequence comes from Candidatus Absconditabacterales bacterium, assembly GCA_025057375.1. GTDB lineage: Bacteria > Patescibacteriota > Gracilibacteria > Absconditabacterales > Absconditicoccaceae > JANWWO01. The sequence continues at coordinate 116,917 of JANWWO010000003.1, forward strand.
TCATGAATACATCCTGCTTTTACTGTTCAGCATGAGCCTCCATTTGTAACATATCGTTGGCTTGTATGTGATGCTAGTCATTGTCTTTCGTTGCGTGGTTATATTCAGAGAATTGATCCTCGTCATACGCACATCTTGGGGATGGCTTTTTCTCTTGTGTCTCATGGTCGTGAGGACGGAGAGTAGCGTGTTGAGCACGTATAGGAATGGAATACAATACAACATGTTGTTTACTATGTTTGTAATTTTGTTGATTGTGCACTAGATTGATTTTTCGTCAAGTATCTGTCGTATGCGTGCAAGTTTTTTTTTGCATTGTAGTTCATTTTTTGTATACTTAGGGTATGACTCTTTCCTTTCCTTTGGTCCTGATGGATGCCGATTCTTATGCAGCATGAATGCATTGTACAATTGGTGCAAAGAATTTTTTTGCACACAAAAAGACATTCTCGCGGTTTACATTACTATTCAATCTTATCTCGCTTCGTGAAACAACACGTAATGATTTTTCTGATGATGATAAAGTATGGATGAGTGGTGAGGTTCAGTGTATTTACATGGATATGGTTTTACGTGGTATTATTCCCTCGTCTCAGACATCATTGACTTTGCCTTGATGGCAGCTTTTTGTAGCGTTTGTGTCTCATACACATCCCGATCAGTTGATTCAGTCTCTTGATGCTCGATTTCTTTCTCATGAACATGAGCTATCTCAGCAATTATGACAGGCTGTGGGCCAGGAATCATTTCCTTGGTATATGACAAACATTGTTTG
>JANWWO010000004.1 GCA_025057375.1 Candidatus Absconditabacterales bacterium
GATGAGCATCTCGAGATCCTAATGCTATCATTACACAAACACCACCAAAAAACACACAAACATTACCATCTACAACACCAAATCCTACGCCACAGCCTCGTTCTACATCATCATCAGGTTGATGATCTCGTGGATCTGCTCCCAATGTGACGATATCATCACAAGCACAGCAACGCTTTGGATCAGAACAAGTAGAAGCATTTATACGAGCAAGAGCAAATGGTATCACAACAATAGATGATATGGATGTCTCTAGACCAAATGGTGAACTCCTCAGAAGGGATCTTGCAAAAATGCTGGTAGAATTTAATCGCAATGTCCTCAATAATGATGAAACTATTAATGAATCATGTCGTTTTTGAGATATTGCATGACAAACACAAGAAATGAAAGACTTTATCATTCGTGCGTGCGAAATGGGATTGATGGGTCTCAAAGCAGATGGAACACCAGACACATTATTCAATCCAAATAATATTGTGACCAGAGCGGAATTTGGAACTACATTATCAAGAATCTATTTTGGCGATAAATACAATATTGATCTTGATGAACTTCAGAGATTAAATGATAGTGGCGTTCGTCGATATACGCGCCACCTTGAAGCGTTGCAAACACATGGTATTATGAAATTTATTACTCCAGAACGAGCAAATGCATCAGAAAAAAGATGATTGACATGGATTGTGCTTCAAAGGGCAAGCACGCTGCTTACATTCAATAAGTAGTCAGTCATTGTTCTTTTCTTTTGTTGGCATCATAGTCGTTGTGATTATGATGTTTTTTTTGCTTTTTTGAGAAAAGTATATATACTTTGGATGTGTTTTTATGCTTTTTGTATATGATGTATCGCTCGCCTTATAAAACTGTTTTTGATTTTTTTATTGTTGCTACTGGTCTTGTTATTGTCTGATCAATTCTTGCACGATGATATGAACGAAAAGTGCAACAAGATATTGCTGAATCTGAACGTACGCTTCAGAGGATGCAAGCTCAATTAGACCAGATTGGTCAAGCAGATGCTTTTAATAAACTCGAATTTGCAAGAAGCGTAGTCAGACAACAGACTGTCTGAACAAAACGATCAGATCGTATTCAAAGTATTATTACTATTATTCAACAGTTGCAGTCAGTGAATTTTGGGGGTGATGTGATTCGCTTGTATGATTTTTCGATCAATGCCAACGAATTGGTTATTCAAGGAGAGACTGTAAATATCGCATTATTGTACCATACAATTCCTGGTTCTCATACGTCACTTTTTGATACATTTAAGAATTTGGATTTTGTACGTCGTTTATCTGTCCGTGAATATGAAAGAGCTGGAACGGATAGTGTATGATTTACTTTGACAGCAGAGATTAGTTTTTAGATGCAATTTTATTTTTTCTTGACGGAATGTTTTGATTTGGATCAAATGATAGTATGCAGATTGCACATACGCCTTTGGATACCGATGGTCAGCTTAATGTAGATAAAAACAGCGCTCACTCATCACAAACAATGGCACAAAAAATTTTATCCCAAATTGGGAAAAAGGGAGATGCTCGTAATGTTCCAAGATTCCAAGATGTGAGATACAAAGTTTATAGTTTTTTGATGTTTTTGGTTTTTTGGATGGTGACATTTGGTTATGCAGGGATTGGTGGATGGTGAGAAAAAGCATGGATGAGGGTAGAAAATATTTCTACACAAAAACAGTTGATTATGAAACAAATTGCTGATATTGCTGATACACGTGCAAGGTATAATGCCGATATTGATTTTATAAAATTGTTGGCATGAGTATTGCAACAAACAGATGGAATCCCTCCTATTGTTTTGTGTCTCAATCGTGAGCAGTCATGTGATGCACTTCCTGCTCAGATCCAAAATAATCTTTCCCTTGTTCGTGCGTTTGCACAACTTCAGTCTTTGGATAGCCCTAAAATGCTTATTGATGAATGAAAAATTCTCAAAAACATCAATGAGTTTCTTCTTCAGCGTGATCCTCTTGAAAGACAGGTTATGTACAATGGGAAAATGAGATCTCTCTCTCTTGGAGAACCAGAACGTATTGAATGATTGCTGTACAAGCTTCCTGTAACAATAGATATTACATTCCAATCAAAAGATGATGTGTTTGCATTTCTTCACAATATCGAAAAACGTCTTCATTATACACAAGAAGAATGATTTCAAACCAATCTTATCTATCATATCAAAGACTTTACGTACGATGTTCTCAATTTTCAGTCTCCCCAAGATGTAAGAGTTGTTCTTGAGATGTTTTATTACAATTCGAAAAGATTGATTTGGTAATAGATGTGGTGATTGACTGTGACTATGATGAGATAAGCGTATGGTTGTGATAGGACTGTTTTTATGTGGTTTCTTATGTATCAATCTTGTTCTTTACTCTCTTTTTACGTTTAATGGATGAATTGATTTATCGTACGCTAAGGAGAATTGATGAAGATAGTTTTGATCTCCAAAAAAAAATTCTTTTTTTTAAAGAGCTTGGCTTTCTCTTACAGTGAGGTGTAGGTGTTGCTGATGCTCTTGCGTCACTTTATCACAATAGTGATAATTTTGCGGTCAAGACAATAGCAGAAGATATGCTTATTCATATCAATGCGTGAAAATCATTTTCCTATGCGATATCTCGTCAGCCTAAATTTTTTGATGAAACAGATAGTGCTATTCTCAAAGCTGCTGAAAAAACCTGAGAACTTGCAAAAATTCTTACACTACTTGCAAAAGAGTATGCTTTTTTGGCAACAGTAACCAATGAAGCAAAATCAGCACTGACATATCCTGTTGTTTTGATTGTGATTGCTTTTTCGGCCGTGATTGCGCTTTTTGTTTTTGTGTTGCCGGGGATTTTTTCTATTTATGAGCAGTTTCCGAATGTTGATTTGCCATGGACGACACAGATACTTCAGGCGATATCGTCATCACTGATCAATCATCGAAAAGGACTCCTGATATGGGGATGATTAGGTCTTGTTGTTTTTTCTATTTTTCTATCGACACCCCAAGGTCAAAAAATTTCTTATCGTGTTTTGTATCATACGCCTGTTCTTGATAAGATTATCCAAGCCTTTTATTTGATCAAAATTTCTAGATACGCAAAAATACTCCTCAATGCTTGACTCAATTATGTCCAAACATTTGCTATGATCAAACAGATTATCAATCATGCATTTTTTGATGACTTTTTTCGTGATGTTCAAAGGGTAGTTAGTACAGGACAACAATTGGTTAGTTGACTTCAGCTCCATCCTGACATTTTTCCTACAACAGTGACGGCTCTGATTGCAGTATGAGAGCAAACAGCAAATGTTGCCAATAGCTTTGACGCTGCATTGGAAATGTATGAGGAAGAATTGCGTACGTCTATTAAATCAATTTCCAAATTGATTGAACCACTTTTAATGGTTATTATTTGAGGACTGATTGTTATGATTGCTCTTGGAGTTTATGGAGTGATTATGAATATCATGGATGTTGTCCAAGTATAAGGATAGATTTGTGTCATTGGTAGTTTTTATGATGAGATTCGTGCAGATCCTTTTTTGGTGTGGTGTGATTTATCGCTATTATAAAAATTGCAAGAAAAATCCATTACTATGCATATTCTATCAATAATTACGTGAATTACGTTGCATCTTTCTCTCAATGAATGATCGTATAGTGATGGGTAGGTACTTGTTATATTGCATGACAGACGTCACTTTTCTTGCAAGCTATAAATCTGGATTTTTTCCTTATATGCCGTGTGCTTGAAATTTGTATGTTGTATTATTTTTTTGCATAACCATGATTTATTCTAGGATATAAAGATTTTTATTATGATTATAATTATTGGTGGTGCATGTTGAAATATAATAATATAATTAAGATGATTATTTTTTCTCTTGCAAACGGAAAAGAAAAGTATAGTGTGAGTGCTTAGTTTTTTATTTGTTTCTGTTCCCTATGATAAAAGAGAGCATTATACACTCCTTGCGCACTAACCGAAAATCATGATTAGCAGTTTCTGTCGTGTCCTTATGTTTATCTATTCCACTGGCTCTTGCAAGTGGCGCAGCTCCTTTGCAGGGTATTATTGCTGCGATGCGATGATGATTGTGTGCCGCAATCTGGTGATGATCTCGTTATAATATCATTTGACCAGCATGAGCGTTGACATGATTGTTGTTTACATTCGTTCTTTCGCATGGTTCCCATCTACTTCCTTTATTGACAATATGTGTTTGATTATGGATTTTTCTTTTTTCATGGTTAAAGATTTCGACAGCGATTACCTCGATCCCTTCTCCTGTTTTGCATTGATTTATGATTGGTGTGTGAATAACAATTTTGTTGACACAACTCAATAATGCATTGGGATTGGTTGATCTGCCTCAACACATGCATCTCATCCCAAATCTTATTGAAACGATCATGCATCGATCATCCATCAATGCTGTCAGTCTGGGGATTTTTCTTTTCTGATTATGATTTTTGGTGGTACGGAAAAAAATGGGATGGAATATTCCTGGTGTCTTACCCCTTTCTCTTTTTGGTATCATTTGATGATATGTTGCCAATTGATCCCCAGGACTTGTCCTTTTAGCATCTCAATTTCCAGAGCTACATTTTTCACTTTGGACATGATGGTTCACTTCTCTAACTTCGTGGACTGATCTGCATATGTGGTATGTAGTCCTCACTTCTTCGTTTGTGATTGCAGCAGTTGCCTTGCTGGAAACGATTATTTCAGCAAAAATTGCTGACCAGAAAACACAGACACAGCATCATCAATGAAATGAGATTCGTGGATTAGTTCGAGCAAATGTTGTTAATGGTATTTTTGGAGGGATGCCTGTAACAGGAGTTTTTTTGAGGACAGCACTTAATATTGAAGCCTGAGCACAATCGTCGTGGTCGCAAGGGATCAATGCAGTCTGTATTATGATCATTGCTTTTTTTTGATTTCAGTATTTTACCTATATTCCTGTAGCGATTGTTGCTGCCATTTTGATCCATTTGGCATGGTGAATGATTCGTACACCACATTTTTTTGATTTGCGAAATCGTGATCGTTTCGCACGGGGTATTATGTGTACGGTAGCTCTAGTGACTGTTTTATATGATCCTATGTATGGTATTCTTGCATGAACTAGCATTTCATTGTTGTCATTTTTGAGTAAAGCAAAAAATGGACAGGCACGTGTTATTGTGTTTCGTCAAGGAATATTTTATAACAAACTGTTATTGGCAACATACAAAAAAAATCCTGACGCTAATGACTGTCTGATTATTAAAATTCCTGATTCTTTGTCATTTCTAAATGTATCAACGTTACGTGACGAACTTCGATCTCTTCCCAACACGTACGTGATTTTGTCGTTTTCTCAAGTGTATTCACTTGATATTGATGGGAATGATCTGATAACGTCATATTTGATGATGATGAAAAACAAAGGAAGAGAAGTGCGAATTACTGGTGCCATCTGATGAGTTGAGCATTATGTTCAGCAGTATGTTATCCAAGGTCTTATTAGTGTTGATCATATTTTCTCATCTACCGCACAAGCATTAAATCAGATTACTTTATTCTCTTGCCCTGTATAAGTATTGCGAGGTTTATATTTTCTCTTGTATTCGTTTTCAAAATCAGTACATATACATATTCTGGTTTATTACTCTCATTATGATGGGAATCCCACGTTTTTTTGTGTTTGAGTGAGTGCATGGTGCTGGTAAGTCTACACTTGTGTCCGCATGTGCCGATGCTCTCATCGCAACCTGATATCCTGTTAAAACATTTACTTTTCCTGATAGATCAACCGATTTAGGTAAAAGCATTAGATCATTGATTACTGATCCTCGTGTGGTAGGGGAGTGGCGTATTGTTGGCTCACTATATGCGTGATTTGCCAATCGGTTTCATACATGTATTGATGATGGGAAAACAGTGTGGTTGTGTGATAGGCATTCGGTGACAAGTGGGTTAGTTTTTCAGGATGATATTCCTGATGCGATACGTGAAGAATTGTACTGACCCAGTCTTGGTGCTCTCCGTGATGAGGGTCAAATTATTTTTTGTGACTGTGATGATGAAATAGCAAGACAGAGATGGTCGCAGAGAAATATGAAATTGCATGATAGTGATGAATTCGAAAAAAACAAGGCACGTGATGCGTTTTTTGCTCACTATGAGGAGTTCACGAAAAAAATGAGACATTATTTTTTGCCAGCGTGCGCAGCCTGGTGACTGTCTTCATGGACAATTGATTCTTCCTCTGTACTTGCTGATACCAGGGATGCTGTGTGTGCTTTTATTATTTCACGCTTATCTCGTCACTAATACATGCGCACGAGCTTTTTTATTCTTTTTTTATGTATGAAAATTACTGTTGATCTCAATCGTCGTCGCTCATTGATGAGGGCTCATACTGCTACGCATCTTCTTCATGACCAACTTCAGCGTTTTTTCCCTGACACCAAACAGGAATGATCATGGGTTGGGACTGATGCTTTGAGGTTTGATTATCGTGCTGATCGTTTTTTGACGACAGAGGAAGTTGATGAGATTGTTGCGACAATCAATGCGTGTATTATCGCTGATTATGCTGTTGTGGTCGAAGAGATGTCGTTTGATGATGCAAAAAAACTTTGAGCAAAAGCCTTTTTTGCTGATAAATACGGGGATCGTGTTCGTGTGGTGCGTATTGATCAGACAACAAGTATTGAGTTGTGTGGTGGGACCCATGTAAACCACACAGGAGAGATTTGAGCTTTTTTGGTAACTGGACAAGAGAGCGTGAGCGCTGGAGTAAAGAGAATTCATGCCGTTTGTGGTCCAGCAGTTGCAGAATATGCACAATCACTTGAACATCGTCTTGTTTCATACGCACGTAAACTTGATCTTGCGTCCTGGTCACAAATAGACGAAAAAATGACAAAAATGATCATAGATATGCGTCAGATGACTACGCAACGTGAAACCCTTTTCCATGCATTAGTCGCTCTCCTTGCGCAGACCAATCCTGATGTAATATATGACGGTTGCTATGGATATCGTTTACAAGGATGATGGACATTGATTCCCTTAAAGGATCTTGCATCTATCCTCAAAAATCTTTCTTTGGCGTATCCTCTGTGTGTATGGGATGAGACAGGATCGTTTGTCCTGGTGGGGACAGATATAGTGTCAGCAAAAACGCTTGCTCAAACATGGTGAGTACGTGGTGGCTGATCTGATCGTTGTATTCAAGGGAAAGATCAACGTATTGTTGCTCTTATGACATCGTAGTCTTTGGTTTTTGTTTCCGATGTTGGGTGTGATGATGGTTGTTGATGTGATCATGAAGGCACGATATATAATAAGGATCTTTTTTATTATTCTGTGTAGTGTGGATTATCCTCATTACGCGGGGATGATGTGTTAGGAAACATAACTCTTAACGAAGAATCTCTTTGAGCCGTTGTGCAGGTGTTCTTCTAGTAATCAATTGATGGGAGGGGACGATATTATATGTTGGGAGGATGGTCATCAATGCTTGACGATAGGTAATGACTCATGCATCATTGTTTTGTTCACCTGCTACAAGTTCAGATACCATGCTGGGTGAAACGAATCATGATGAATGATAGATTGCATCAATTGTGGATCATGACCAAACACGCGTCAGTCAAAGATTTTTTGCCTGATCGAGTAGTGCCATTGTTTGATTATTGCGATAGCGTGGATCGTCAGAATAGGCTGGAATATGAGGATTGGCTTGATGATTGGCAAGGACAAGGAGTGCAAGAAAATCACGTGGCGTGATAGGTTTATCCAGTGTTGATGAGGAAACTGTCGTGAGTCAAAGTGATTGAGCAGATGTAATCATGACTTGTTCAGGTGTTTGTTTAGTCGGTTTGGAGGGAGATGATTGTGATGGCGTTGCACTTGCATGGATACGGAAAAGATGATCAAGATTTGTTTTGGGTTGTTCCAGATTGATGATGAGAGTATGAGGTCATGATCTATACAAACGACTCAAAATAAATGCTCGTTCTCCTCTACTGATATAAGGATTGGCGCTGCTATCGAGAATAAGAAGTCACGAGCTATCAAATCCAGGAATGATGATTGTGAGTAAGCCAACCAAACGTCTTGCCTCACGACGTGTGACTAAGTCATCTTTGTTTTCAAGTCGTCCTGATCCAAGTATTCTTTCTACCCTCAAAAGTCTGCGTCGATCGTCGTCTTTTATTGTGCGTCTTGTCAAGAGTTTTTCGATTGCTGTTGTATTGTGTATTGTAATGATTTGTCTTGCGAGGAGACGTTGGATTGTTTGTCGGATGTCGTGACGACGAATATAGTTGGTTGGGAAAAAAGATCATTCTCTGATTGTATGAAACATCAAACAATGACTAGCAACATAGAGAATTGATTGACGAAAGGGATTTGTTGCAATATCGCCAAAGTTTGTATCGCAGTCTCATTGAGTCAATGAAGAAGTGGATGCTTGCATTTGTGTTCAGGAAGAAGTAGTCTGACGTGATTGTGATCCTGTTTGATTTGATTGTGCTTCTGTTCATGATTCCGTTTGGTCAGTGTGTTGTGCTCTGAGTGTCAGGAGAAAATCTACCAAGGGACGGTCTTGGGCAGAAACGCTTCCATACATACTGGTCAAAAGAATGGTTATGATCGCTCATAGCACAAACATGGAGTTTGACAAGTGATAAAAATGTATTCTTATTATAATAAAAAAATATACAATGTCAAATATTATATATAAATGTAGTGAGTGGTTGATGATGTATTGGATGTTTGTATGTGTATCGTACTTTTTTGGGTGAGTAGCATATCTTTCTGGTTGTTCTTTTTTCGTGAGAAAATTTGCAAAATAATCGTCTTTTTTTTATACTTATCCAAAGGTTTTTTATTCTTTTTTGCGTTGATGCATCTGCTTCCTACCAATGATGATATTCAATCAACGATACAAACCTACAAAACATTTTTTTCTTTGGTCTATATGTACGGGTTGCCTGTGGTGTATCTGGTTGTTTCACTTCTGACTATACACTATGTGTTGGGGATGGATATTGATGTTGTGGTTGCCCAGAGAACTGATGCAATCAGACTCCAAGAAAGAACCAAACGTGTTGCGTTTGATTCCTATTTTGAGCAGGGGATGTCATTGTCGGGGCTCTCATTAATTGCTAAATGAGGACCGATGACGATCAAAGATTGAGTTATCGAATCATTCAACAATATAATGACCTATAATGGGATGATTTTGCCCAGGGTTGTTTCTATCAAACAAAATATCCCATTGAGACACGCAGAGACTTTTTCTGTCCCAGGGTATAATCTTAAAGATCTGCAAGTATATCTTGATAATGTTATTTATACGCTTTCCAATAGAGTAAATAAAATAGATGATAAGCCTGCTCTTGAGACTATTCCGTGAGATCCAATTCGTTTTTGGTCATTGACGTGTTTGTTTACTGCGTGAGTTGTTCCTGGTGTGTGTGATGGATTTGTTCGTGATTTTTTAGACAGTTTTTGGCTTTATGAGTTGCAGCCTCATGCTCAAATGATTCTTGATATTTTTAGAAAAATAGAACATAATAAGCAATTCACATCACTTTTTTGTGAGGGATTGATCAACCATATCAGGATTAGTCTCAAGGGTGATGTTGTTTTTTCTAACCTTGCCAATCGTTGTGGTGAGAAGTATTTTTCAGCATATGAAATGCTTGTTTCTCTCCAGACAGTGAATAATGAAATTGATGGATTGGGGATAGGCCCAAGGGTCTTTAGGAATCAAAGTCTCAATATCTACAAAGTATTGTCTGCACAGCAAAGAATCTTTGTTGATCTCCGTCAAAAAAGATTCAATTCGATGCGTATCGACTCCTATCTTACTTTTATTGAAGAATTGCTAAAACATGGAAGTTTGCCACCGATTTATCGAGATGTTATTTTCTTATTTAATAATGATATTTTAGCAAAAAGGCTCTTGTCCGCTGATATTGCATCTGTTGTGACAGATATTGCGACGATCAAAAATCTAATCAATAGGATAGAAATGATTAATCTTGGGAATCCTGCGTTGTGATATCCTTGAGTGCGTGCCAAGCTTTTATCTTCAAAATTACAAACGCTCTTTAGCGATGAGATTATGCAAGAAAATGATCAAAAACTTCCTTTGGATCAACGTTTTTTGAAAAGATTTTCGTTCCCTTTTTATTCTATCTTGGATGTACGTGTAGGTGATAATGATACTATTGTGACCAATGGCGTCTTGAGATTTGATGAATTGGAAGCAGAGCAGATCTCTTTTGATGTCCAAATTGAATTTTTTGAACAATGAAGCACCTATGTTGTTCGTTCGTTTAGATTTCTTATGCCAGATGGCCTTACTCCACTGCAGGCTTTGGAAACAGTCAGACCACAGGCAGCTCGTTATGGTCTAATGATTGATGAAGCTGTGACACAAGAAGAGATTGTGCTTGATCCACAGGCGAGCTGATTTGACCAACAGCGTTTTGATGACTATATGAACGTGATCGAACGTTTAGAGCTTATTCGTGGGTTCCAAGAACTCAATGAAGTTATGACGCTGGTTCTTGCAAAAAATACTATCAATCTCAACCAGCTCTATCCTGTTCTTTTCAAGAATCTCGACTTTATGTTTCAAGAATCTAGTGACATTACACTCTGTGAGCGTCTTATAGAACTTGAGATTACGCCGTCATCATGTGACGATACAACGATTATAGTCAGTCAAGACTTTTTTGGTAAAACATATACGTATACATTTGGTCATGATAAGTGAGTCTTATTGACGTATGAGGTGGATAATCAAGAGTTACAGGCTCGTATTTTCCGTGAGATGTGATTGCCCAATACCAATGAAGTGTCTCTTCCTCCCGTTATTGCCCAAATTCTTTCTATTCCTCCAGAGATGCCTCGTGAGCCAACCATTTTTGATGATGATGAGACACCATCTGATGTCAGAGTCCTGATTGTTTGATTTGTAACCAAATATCTTGGGAGAGAACCCCTTGCTGTCTTGACCAAATGATGAAAAACTCTTATTGGAGTGCAATTGTGACAAGAGTGAGATGAAACGATTATCTTTGAGTATGATGTCGTTACCAATCGCCTTGTACATGGCTACTTTCCTGAATTGGGAACGAGATTTATGATGGAAAATATCAATCTTGCTTTTACTGATGACAATGCATGACGTTTTCGTCTGATTGCAAGAGAACCTCTCCGTTATTTTCAGAGAGATTTCCCTTCTATCATATGACTTTTGGAACAAAGACGTAGTGCCCAAGAGCAAGAGTAATACAATGATTTTTGCTTGAAAACCTTGTGAAAAAAACTATACTGACCTTTAGTGTACTGTGTGGTCAGTTTTTTTAGTCTTTCTTGGTGGTGTGATGCGAATGAGTGGTCTGATCATTCTTTGTTGATGTGTTCTGGTCGCGAAGTGGGTATATGGACGTTTGGTTCTAATGCCATGAATAGTTTGGACCACACAATTCGCAGTACGTGTAGGCCTTGCAGTCAGTGCGTGTATCTTTTTTGTCTTCGCCGCTTTGCAATTGTCCATCCCTACCCAAAGAACTATAACAATTCAAAAAGAATTTCCTCTTGTTGTTCTCTTTGATGTTTCGTTATCAATGGCGGCACAAGATATTAAGCCCAATAGATTTGCTGTTGCGAAGTGAGCAATTAGTGATTTGGTCGCGTTTTTGGATTGATTTCCGATATCATTTATTGCATATTCTCGTTTGCCTGTTGTCCTTACGCCGTTTTCTCGTGATACAGAGGGAATCATTGACATTTTGGATGATTTTACACTTGCAACATTGATTCCAACCGATGAATTTAAGGGGACGGGTATTGGAGATGCGTTATTGCTTGGGCTGCGTGAATTGCTTGCATATGGTCATGATGGTGATGTGCCAGGTGCGATTTTACTCTTGACTGATGGTGATTCAAATGCGTGAGTAGACCCCAGGGAGGTATTGCCATTAATCAAAGAAAAAAACATTCCTCTCTTTACCATTGCTGTTTGAAAAGACGAAAATCTTGTTATTGGAACTGTTCCTTGATGACAAAATGTTGATGCCCCATTCAATATTTCTTTGCTCAATCAGATGACATCTTCTATTCCGTGATTTTTTGTACATGTGCAGAGTGCCCGTGATTTTGATCAGCCGATTAGAAAAATAGCACGTGCCATCGATATGACGTCAACCAAGTCAGTCACGATTACGTCACACTCATTGACTCCCTATTTTTTGTGGCTTAGTGCTCTTTGTGTTATACTTTTTTGCTTCCATAGTCGATGGTATGAGTGGTATCAAGTTCGTCTCGTCGTTCGTGATAGGTAGTTTGTATGTTTCATTTTTTTGGGTTTGTTATGCATATTCCTGTGTTGGTTGAAGAGGTCGTATCATTCCTCCGTCCTACGGATCGTGTCGTGGTAGATGGGACATTGGGTCATGGATGACATACGAGAGCCATGCGAGATGCGTATGTTCAGATGGGTGTACATCCTCAGATGATAGGATGTGATATTGATCCTGCTATGTTTGCCAAAGCAGTTAGTAATCTGTCTCATATTCCAGGTCAATGGTACAACCAATCCTATCAAGATATTATCACAACAATGAAACACGATAATCTCGTCAGTGACTTTTTTTTGATAGATATTGGAATAAACTGGGATCATATTCTGGATGCAAATCGTGGATTTAGTATTCATCATCATGGTCCGTTAGATATGAGATTTTGTCCTCACCGTATCAGTGCAGCTGATCTGATTGTCTCGTCATCTCGTCATGATATTGCCTATCGACTTCATGCCTATGGCGATATTGGTGAAAAAAAAGCTTATGAAATTGCATGACTCACCAAAAAACTTTGTCCACAAACGACAACTGAACGAAAAAAAATTTTGTCTGACTGTGGTCTGGGGCAGCGTGTCTATCCACAATGTTTCCAAGCATTGAGGATTGCGGTTAATGATGAGCTATGATGACTGCATCGCTTTTTTGATCAGATAGGAGAGGTGATTGCACCAGGAGGGCGTCTTGCATTGATCTCGTTTCATAGTGGCGAAGATCGTATCATCAAACATCGCATCAAAATGCGAACCACACACTGATGACGACAGTTATGTGGCAAAACACTGTCTCCACGTTATCAGGAAATACAAAAAAACCGTGCCAGTAGATCGGCAAGGCTAAGGGTGATAGAGAAAGTCAGTCATGACTAATCATGAGAAGACTGACTTTCTCGTGGAGATGTGGTGTGATTGTCAACCTTCCCTGTAATGAGCGACAAAGATCGTGATGATATTTGTTTTGGGTGTTTAGCAGAGGGTTGATTGTGTTGCCGCATCATTTATCCGTAAAGCAAGTGATGTGCTTCAAGTTAGGCATTTTCTGGATGAAAACGGTGGCAAATATATCAAAATTATTTCCAAGATAGAGAATCAAGAAAGAGATTGACAATTTTGACCAGATTTTCGAGGTAACGGATGTGGTCATGGTAGCCGAGGAGACTTGGGAGTCGATATCCCTCTTGAAAAGGTCCCTGGTGCACAAAAAACCATAATTCATGGGTGTAATAGTGTCGGGAAACCTGTCATTACGGCGACTCAGATGCGTGAGTCAATGATCACCAAGCCTCGTCGTCCGACCAGAGCAGAAGTCACCGATATCGCCAATGCAATCCTTGATGGGACAGATACGGTGATGCTGAGTGGTGAAACAGCCTGATGAAGTTTTGCGTTCCAAAAGTTGTCCAGACGATGAAAGCGGTGTGTGTTAGTATCCATACTAGTGATATTCCTACCTATCGTCCAGATTCGTATGCAATAACATTCCCTCTAATTGAAGCAATTACCAAAGATGCAGTGAAAACTGCACAACAATTGGGAGCCAAAGCGATTGTTATCGCATCAGAGAGTTGAACCACAGCACGTGCTGTGCGTAAATGTAGTATTTCTATTTCCTTATTAGGTATCATACAGCATAAGGAAACGTGGAGGCACGTACAACTGATAAGAGGGGGTGATAAGTATCTACAGCGGTCATCTTGCATCGTTGGATGAGTACTATGATTTTGTTCTTCGCTGTGCACATGATCTATGGTGATTGCATAGGGGTGATTGTATCGTCGGTGTAGGATGAGGAAGTGTGGGTGATTTATGACCCACAAAAACACTCTCTGTCATGACGATAGAGAGTGCATAGATTGATACATTGAGATAGATAGAGGGATATGTTTTATGATTGATCTGCTTTATCCACGCCCATCCAAAGATTTGGCGTTGCAAGTTCTGATCTCCCTGCTTGTTTGAGTTGAAGAAAAAGTTGCATTTTGTATGCCATTAGTTGGCCAAAACACCATTCTACGAGAAAATTGATTCTGGTATTGCTAAATCTTCCAAACAGCGTGACAGTTTCATTGAGTTGGGTATCAGATAGTCATTGGATGAGTCATTTGACATGATTCCAATTTGCATCAATCGTTGCATCAAATGTTGCTGGATCAAAGGCTTGCATCACTGCATCAAGATCAGCAAAGAGACTCATATCACCAGTGATAACCAACTCTGCTTGTCTCCATGAAGAATGCGCAAGATAAGTAAGCAGTTCTTTGGTTGATCTTTGGGCAGGAGTGAGTCTATATTCCAAAATATCCGTCGTTGTTGTTTTGGAAGCGAGATGTTTGAGGATACCGACTTCTTTTGTCGAGAGCGGAAATGAGCGAGGGGAGTGTGCACATGAGAGAAAAGAAAAAGACAAAAAGGAATAAGTTTTTTTGTATTTTAGTTTTGCTGGTTATATTGCTTGTATATGTCTGGATACATGGCCTGGAAATAGTTTTTTACATCTCACCACGTTGGTTCTTGTATGGATTGTTTTTTTAGCCACTTAAAAAACTTTGTATGTCACTCCATATTAGATGATTCACAGTATTGACGGAATGCTGTATATGCATTATCAATACATGTTTGTTGTGATTGATCAGCTTTGGGATCGGTGATTGCGATGACGACTTTTGCAACACGATACTCTCGACGAGTAGACTCTATACCAAATGCTCTTGCAAATCGTCATTTTATCTGTCTTCCTAATCTTTGGAGCCCAGTTCCGTAATTAGTTAAAGTATCTATCTCAAGAGTTCTCTTATCGAATTGTGATGCATTGCTAGGTGATGGAAGATTATCACTAACGCGAAACATTTGTTTCCATACATCTCACATAGTCAGGATGGTGAAAAAATAAAACAGTTCAAAATGATTGTCTTATACTGATATTTGGTCCTTTTGCAAGAGAAAAAATGCCATATCTATTCGTACGACCCACTTTCTTTACACCACCAATTGATTGACTCTGTCAAGAAACTCTGTCACATTGACATCACCTCCTTCCAGCATTGTTGCTTGATCAGCGAGCAATTTGGCCATCATCTCTGTTTTGGGATCATGTGGTTGTTCTTGATGCATCGCCTCGAACTTTTTGACCACATGATGATTGGGGTTGAGCATCAAAGTTTTTTTTCCTTCTTGGACTGCGTGCCCCATCGCTTTGAGAACTTTTTGCATCTGGGCAGATTGAGAAGACTCCTTACTGACAAACATTGCAGGGACAGTACCGAGTTTGGAGCTATATTGGATTTTTTCGACATTGTAGCTCGTGAGTTTGCCTTGAAGATACGCAATAATATTTTTTTGCTCTTTCGTGAGATCCAAAGACTCATCTTCAAACAAGGTCGCATCACTTGCAAGTTTGAATGGATGTCCTTTGTGTTCTCTGAGTTGTTGGAGGACATACTCATCGATGGGATCAGTGACAAAAATCATTGGCTGACCAGTGTTTTTTCTTGCATACGGACTCTGGTGGAGTTCGGAAATCGATGTTCCGACAAGATACAAAATCGGTTTTTTGATGTTGTCAGTATCTTTTTTTTCATTGTTTGTCTCATTTTTACTCGCACTCTCTCCCTCGCTTTCTGCAGGGACAAACGCATCCAAATCGGTAAATTCTTGCTTGTCTGCGTTGTAAAATAATGCAACTTCTGAAATTTTTTCTCTATTTGACCAATCGTTTGCCATTCCCTCTTTGAGATGACGTCAGAAATTGTCAAAAAATGTTTTATAGTCAGCAAATGCTTTTTTCTTTTTCCATGCCAGCGATTTCATCACTTCTTTGACGAGTGATTGTTGGAGTTTTTGGATGACGGGAGAATCTTGCAAAATCTCACGAGAGACATTGAGATCGACATCATTGGTTTCGACTACTCATTTGACAAATCTCAGCCAATTAGGAAGCAAATGCTTACATTTTTGCATAATCAAAACATTTTGGACATAGAGGTCTGGTCATCGAGAATCTGGGTCATTATCAAACATAAAAGCAGGTTTTTTTTTCGGAATATAGAGTAAGCACTTGTAGCTCAGTCATCCTTCGGTATGGACATGAATGATATCAAGAGGTTCATCATCACTCCAAAATAATGATTTTCCAAATTCCTTGTATTCCTCTTCTTTAACATCCGCTTTACGCTTGGTCCAAATTGCTTGCATTGCGTTTACTTGTTCTCGTTGGTCTTTTTGTACTTTCCCGTCTTTGTCTTTTGCGTTCATAAAAATCGGCGTGGGTATGTAATTGCTGTGTTTTTTTATAATAGATGAAATTTTCCAATGATTAGCAAATTCTGCTGATGCTTCATTGAGATAGATGGTAATGGTTGTTCCTCTGTCTTTTCTTGTTCCATCGCTAATTGTATATACACCTTTTCCATCACTTGTCCACAATTTTGCATCTGATCCGTGTTTTTTTGAGTCTACTTCGACCTTGGATGCAACCATAAAGACAGAATAAAACCCAATTCCAAACTGTCCAATCAAATCATGTCAGGCAGGATTTTTTTCGTCTTTTTTGTCTTTGTTGATCTCAGCGAGTTTGGAAAGAAAGGCTTTGGTTCATGAATTTGCAATTGTTCATAGATTTTTTTGCATATCGTCTGCATTCATTCAGATTCCATTATCCATTATCGTTATCGTTTTCGCTTCTTCATCTACGCTAATACGAATTTCTGGCTCACCTAGTTCGCCGACTTCGTCAGTATGGAGGGACAAAATTTTGGCTTTTTGGATAGCATCGTTTGCATTGGCAATGAGCTCTCTGAGGAAAATTTCTTTGGTCGAATATATCGAATGCGTCACTAATTGGATCAATTGTCCTACATCAGCGGAAAAATCAAACTGATTAGAATGTGATACATGTTTGTCATCATGAGAAGTTTTTTTTGCCATGGTGATATGATAAAATAAAAGCACTTTATGTTTGTAGGTGCTATATACTAATTTCGAGATGAAAATCAAGAGAAAATTTGCACTTGTTTTTTGTTTGAGAAAGTATATATAGAGATAATAATCTGATTGCTGTCTCTTCATACGCTCCTCTGTTGTGGTACAAAAAAATTATGTATAAGAAAAAAGAGCGTTATCACTTTATTGTTTATCGTATTGCTGCCATGCAAGATTCTCTCCTCAATGGTGTTTTTGACACTGATTATACAGGGTATGTTCCTGATGGTGGCTATCCTATTCTACCAACATGAAAACCAAGCGACAATCGATGGGATCGTATCGTCAAAGCTTGGTCAGCAATGATTTTTTCTACTCCAAAAAAAACAAGCAATACACCATCCAAGGTCAATACAAAAGCTGTTGGCAAGCAACCTCTTGCGGTTCAGATCCAGACATTGCTTGCTCTTCCTGATGATGAATATAGTGATTCGTTGCTAACAAGCGAGATGAGAAAATATATTCTTGATACTGAGCGTCAGTATGCTGCGACGTTATCATCGTACAAATCACATATTGCACCATCTTACTGGCAAGTCGAATGATCCAAAATGCAGATATCCTGAATGTTTGCCAAGTCGTATTATGTGCATGATTTTCCTAGTTATGTCGAAGCGTTGTGGACGAGAGAGGTGATTGGTTTTGGGTGAAAATTTGATCGAAGCTATTTTTTGTACAAAAATGATAACTCAAGTATCCAAACTACAATGAGAGCAAAAGCAACGATGATCAAAGCAGAAATTAATGAAGCAATGAGAAAGGGGATTACCTTGGATTCTGAACTTGAACTGAGGTATAGAGATATTGAAATGATCAGACAAAAGCTTGCAACGCATGAAGAATCATATTTTGAACTTGGTATGTATCTAACAATCTATCATGAGGAACAAGATAAACTGACTGAATTGGGGAAAAGGCTTGAACAAGTATTTTCGTGAATTGGTATTCTTATCAAACCTGCAATCCAAAGAATGGATGAGGGCTTTAATGCAACATTAGCATTATGTAAAGATGACATGGGCGTGACGAGATCTGCTATTACATCATCGATTGCAGGTAGTTTTCCTTTTGTATCATCAGATTTGATGACCAAAACAGGTATTTTGTATGGAATCAATTTACATACGTGATCATTGGTGATTTTTGATAGATTTAATTCAGATCTTCCCAATATGAATAGCATTGTCCTTGCAACATCGTGAGCTGGTAAATCATTTACTGTCAAACTAGAAATCATGAGATATATGATGAATGGGGTATATGTAATGGTTATTGATCCAGAAAATGAATACAAAGCTTTGTGCGAAAAGCTCGGTGGAACGTATATTTCACTTTCAACTAGCTCAACTGACTATATCAATCCCTTTGATTTACCTCCAAAAATAGACGACAGAGAATATGGACCTGGTGATCTTTTGAGAGGAAAGATCTTAGATTTGATTTGATTGATCAAAATTTTGGTATGAGGATTGGATGCGATGGAAGAGGCATTGATGGATAAAGCACTCCAACTAACCTATCAACTCAAAGGAATCTCTTTGCAGGATGAAGATCCAACGGGGAAAGAAATGCCACGTATGGTTGATTTGTATAACGTGTTGGACGGGATGGATGGGGGAGAACAGATGGCAATGAAACTTTCCAAATTTGTTACCTGATCATTTGCGAATATTTTTAATAATTTTACGACTATTGATGTCACGAATCAGTTGACAGTCTTTTGTATCAGGGATTTGGAAGATGTTCTCAAAACACCAGTGATGTACAATATTCTCAATTTTGTCTGGACCAAAGTGAGAGCGCAAAAAAGAAAGAGACTTCTCGTATGTGATGAGGCACGGATTATGCTTCAACATGATGTCAGTGCCAATTTTTTGTTCGGATTGGTCAAAAGAGCAAGAAAATATTGACTAGGAATCACGACAATTAGCCAAGATATTGAAGATTTTATGAGAAGCCAATATGGAAAACCAATTTTGTCCAATTCTCCTTTCCAGATTCTTCTGAAACAATCAACTACATCGATGAAAGTGTTGAGCGATATGTTGGGGTTATCAGAAGCAGAAAAACATAGATTGGTTTCAGCCTGAGTAGGGGAGTGACTTATGTTTGCTGGTAACCAACATGTAGCAGTTAAAATTCTGGCTTCACCAGGAGAAAAAGATTTTTTGACAACTGATGTCTAAATTTTACTTCCGTCATACCATGTATCAGTATTATTTTGCAGGAAGACCAACGCAAGAAAAAGGCTGGCAACATATTCTTGATATTCTCTCTCTAATCAAACATGAGTGACATACGTGTCATATTCATTTATGTGGTCCGTGACAGACTCACCCTGATCTTCAACCATTTGTATGATTGCCACGGGTGAGTATTTACGGTCGATTGGATAATAAAGAAATGAGTGATGTCAGAAAGCAATGTCATTGGTGTTTGATGCCATCACTCTTTCTTGAAACATTTGGTCGTAGTGCACTAGAAGCATGTGCTGATGGTATTCCTGTTCTGGGTCCTTGTGAGTGATGATTAACTGCGTTTGTTCATCCTGATTGGTATTGGAAGAAGGTAGGTGGAGAGGAGACAAGACGTGAATCATGGAAGACATATTTTCTCCGGTCATTATCATGTCAAAATACACAGTATCATGCTCTTCGTCAATGGTCATATGAGCAAGCAAAAAAATTTTCTTATCATCACTGGATAAAAGAGAAAAATAAATTGATACACTGATCACTTATGATTATCACTGATTATGCTGTAAAAATATGATGAATAGAAAATCATGTGTATGAAATTGTATCTCATACAAAACCAACCCCTATTATTGTAGGAGCAAGTCTCTCGCCCAACATATGGTGAAGGATAAAAAAGTATCGGTGAGTGATAACAAATTTTTTTCTTCCTTTGCAATTGCTTTGATTTCCACGAAAACGTAGTTCATTATATGATACATTGTGGGTACATGGATGTTCAAGATTTTGGTGACCATGGCTTGTATGGCTTTTGCCTCGTGTTCACTATCGTTTGGTTAGCATTCATGATTATTCATTTGTTGCTCCTTTTGCTCATTGTGTATGGAGTGAGGAAGATATTCCAGCTACACCACAACGAACCTCATGGATAGAAACAATGCGAAAAAAAACAGCGTCAAGACGATGATGGTGAAAAAGAATCATGTTTACCTTTTTGACATGCTATAAACGATTGGTAATGTGGCTGATGCGACAAGGAATCAATAACTGGGCACGTATGATTATTATTCCATCATCAAGTATGCTGCCTTTTGTTCAACGTTATACACAACTTCCCATTACTATTTTTGCACCATGATTTACTACGCAGAATCAGGCTGGTCACGTTGAGACTGATCATGTTTCTGGTGAGATTGATCTCAAGGAGAAAAATGATGGTTATGATTGAGAATATCATGAGTTTGTTTAAGATGTTGGTCATCGATATGAGTGTAAATCTGTGTGGTAGTGATACTTGAATGTCCAAGAAGAATTTGGACAGATCTGAGGTCTGCTCATTTTTTGAGAAGACTTGTTGCAAAGCTATGTCTGAGTGTATGTGGTGTGACGCGCTTATTTATCCCAGCAAGACGGGCATAGTCGCGAACGAGAGCTTCAATGCTATTCCTTGATAGTTGTTTTCCTTTGGTGTTGTTTGCAAGTGAGACAAACACGTAGGGAGATCATCATGGGTGGTGGGGGAGTGCTGTTTGGATTGCATCAAAGGCTGCACGTGTTAAAAAAACGCTCCTCATTTTTCTTCCTTTCCCTATTATACGGATCTGTCATGCCTCACTTCCTATTTGATCCAGGCGAAGAGAGCATAATTCACTGACTCTGAGTCATGTTCCATACAGACAGTACAAAATTGCTGTATCTCTCGTTCTTTTTGCTTCATTGCGTTGGTATATATTGGGTGCCTGTAAGAGACGATCGATATCTTCTTGATCCAAAAAATCTACTTCTCTTGGATCGATGTTTGCCAAATCGAGCGCATCATAATCAAGACAAGAAATACCATTTTTTTTGCAAAACTTGAGCATTGATCTCATTGCAACAATGTGATAATTAATAGTTTTTGGTGACAGTCATTGATTCTTCAGTGCACGACGTCGCTGTAGTAATCACAGCTGTGTCAAATCTTGGACTGTACATGATCAAAAAAACTCGATTGCTCTTCCAAGCCAGAGGGTATAATTTTCTGATGTTTTGGGACTGGCGTTTTTTGCATCCTGTAGATGATGCAAAAAGAGGTCAATACAAGATGCTAATTGCATACACGAAAAAAGAAAGTAAAAAAACTTTTATTGTTTGATGATAATGGTATAGAGAAATATGCATATTTTGCAAGCAAAAGTATAGCATAAGCTAAAAAACCAGTTATCTGCACTTGCATTTTTTACAAAATTTCCTATATAATACGAAAACTAAAAGATATCAGATCTTTTTCTGTCTTTATTTTTTTATGAAGATATGAATCTCAATAAGCTTTTTGCCTCAAAAACGAAAGTTGATATTCTCAAATATCTCATTTTCAAAAGGCAAGGAGTATCAATGAGGGCTCTTGAGACAGATTTGACATGGACATTCCCTGCAATCAAAAAACAAGTTGATGCTCTCAATGAAGCTGATATTCTTATTACCGATAAATCACAACAGAAGCGATCAATTGAGTTATCTCCTTATGCTGCCCCCTGGATTAAACAAGTTTTTCTTGCAGCTCTTGCTCATGAAATCAGAATGGCAATGGGGGAGTATTGAGAAGGGATTGAAAGAGTTTTTTTTGGGAAAATCTTTGGAACAGAGATGGATGTTGATCTGGTTTTGATTCATAGTGTTGAAAAAGAAACTCTTGAGACCATCAAATCAGTAGTGTCTGACATTTTTCGTTCGTACTTTATTGAGCAAGTTGGAGTTGCTATTATGAGCTCTAAAGAGTGGGAACAGAGATATAGGCTTGCTGATAAATTTGTTTTATCAGTTCTGAGACATCCGCAAATTTTCTAATCATTCTTTATGTTTTGATAAAAGACAATGTTTGGTGTTTTGTGATTAAATACAAGGAATAGTATTATTGCTGCTAATCCTGCAAATGAGAAAAAAATTGCCTTTATCAAAAATAAAGAAAAAACAAAACAATTTTTGTATGCGAGAGGGATCCCTGTCCCGAAAACATTGGCATTTTTTTCTACCAAACATGAATGTGAAACGTTTAATTTTTTTTCTCTTCCATCATTGTTTGTTATCAAGCCGAATAAGGGCTCAAAAGGGAATGGTATTTTGATCAATAAAGCAGATCTTGTAACAGACGACGACTGCGGAAAAATTCGTCGTCATTGTCTTCAGATTCTTTCTTGAGATTATTCTTTGTCATGACGTCCCGATTCGGTATTGATTGAGTCATGTATCATTCCTGGATCATGATTTGATGTTTTCTGTGAATGGTGATTAGCTGATATCAGAGTCATTTCGTATCGTAATGTTCCTGTATTGGGTATGGTGAGAGTTCCAACACAAGCATCGTGATGAAAAGCGAATCTTGCTCAAGGAGGATTATGATTGGGAATTGATCTTAGCTCATGAGTAGTTACATCAGTTGTGTCATCACAGTGATACTATACAGAACAAACAGCACCAGATGAGTATCGTATCTTTTTTTGACAGCAGGTACCTTATCGAGAGATGATTTTGGAGTTATCTAGTCGTATTCAAATTTTTCTTGGAATTGACTATGTGTGATTTGATTGGGTGGTTAATGACCAAGGACCAATGATTCTTGAAATTAATGGTAGACCATGACTCGAAATCCAAAACATTACGATGACGCCTCTTCTCACCCGTCTCAATCAAATAGAAACAGTAAAAATTGCATCTCCCAAAAAAGCTGTTGCTCTTGCACAAATGCTTTGGTGAGAACGTGATGATGCTGGAGGAACGAATGCGTATGATAAGCCTTTTTTATATCTTAGTCAGCAGGGGAAACTAATTGCTTCAACAGGAGAATACGATGTTATTGTTCAGATTGACCTCAATCGTGTCAGTTCATTTTGTTCTCTTTCTTTTTTATCGCTTCTTCAAGGAGAGACATTTCTTTTTTTTCCTCATCTCAAAAAAAAATTTCCTCTTGTTCTTAAACGTGAAGCATCCTTGAAAGATATGACGATCGTTGTGGGAAGAAAATTTTGTTCGTGATTTTTAATTATTCCCAAAAGACAAGAAGATCTTCAAAAAAGAACAGTCTTTTGGTCAACATATAGTCATGAAATGACTGCGTTAACGGTGTGGGATCTCAAAATTAGTAAATACTATCAAGCAATATCCTTTAAAAATACACTCTTACCAACCAATATGGATCATGAACTTGATCTTTTTGTTCGTTATGAGGGAGATTATGAACCTACATTTTCATATACATGGCAATATGACAAAATTGTACGTCGTTATGATTATGGACTTAAACTTTTGGCAAAATTCGATAAGGCATGATTGCAATCACCATTTGCCAGACTCTTAAGAGAAAAGCTTTTGCGTTGAATACATAAACGTGCTTTGCTACTCGCTCTTGATACATGCAATTATGATGAAGCGATGGCATTGCAAACAGGATGGATTTTGCACGTTGGTGATATGTATCGTGCGTCTGCGCATGAGCGTGTACAGCATATCAAACGTTGTGATACACAGCTACATCGTCGTCTCACCTCATGACAGGCTCAAAAGTATCTTGTTGATCATCTTGCACGTCTGTGATATAATGATATTCCTGTGCTGACTCGTTATTCTTGATGAGCAAAAATTTCATTGGGATATACAAGCAAAGGTGCATGTATCTATATTCAACCACGTCGCCTTCATAACCAAAGGGAACATATCTGGATATCAAAACTTATTCATGAACTTGATGTTCATTTGGTGAGATATATGAAATGATTTGAGAGTGGTTGGAAAATTTTGACGATTGGGACTGCAGACTATAAAACTACCGAAGAGTGACTTGCTATTTATTGTTCGGAACAATATCTGTCGTCAGTTACAGATGGTCAGTGGAAAAATACAGATAGCGCTCGAAATTATCTGTTTGTTGACTATGCTCAAACACATTCATTTGCTCAGACAGCAAAGTATATTGATGAATCCCATAAATGTATATATTCGAGAACAAAAAAATGGGCTACACTTTTTGCAAAAACATTAAGAGTAAAAATGGGTGTCAAAAACGGTGCTGACCCACGTTATACATTTGGACAGGATAGTGTCTATCGAGCAGGATATCACAGCATTCTTGCATTTCTTGCACAGGGACATGATCTTTCTTCTCTTTTTAAAGGAAAAATCGGCATTCATGATAGAGAGATGTTAGATCATCGTGAATAGTGCATATGATTATAACTTCAGAAATCTTCTTCGGTATACAATAGGTTGATGTTTGATATTTTGGATATAGGGAATTACTTGGTAGAGATTTTCAAAAAATTCTTTGGTTGTTACTGGATCAATATCTTCTACAATGGTATAGTACACAGGTTGATTATTGATCACGAAAATAATTGTGCGCAAATCTCATGTACCATCCACACTAAATCATTGGATGAGGGAATAAGGTTTTTTTTCTGGTCCAAAACTGATTCATTCTGGTTCTATAACGATAAACATACGTACATATTGCTGGGATGAGAAAAAAAAATAGGCTCAGATAATAAAGATAAAAATAATGACTGACCGATATTGGCCATATAAGAGTCAGACAATGACGATTCCTAGTGTGATTGTCCCAAATAATGCATACCATAATGCACTTTTATGATAGATTTCTCATTGATACACATGAAGTTGCATATACATAAGAAAAAAATAAAATATTCCTTTTGTTAGTAACGAGGTACAAAGCGTGATCATCATGTTAATCCAAGCTCATCAATGAGTCATGCATTGATTTCAAGCACATATCTACTTGCAATCCCTGGTCATTGACTAGGACATTGAATTGTGTCAGAAGGGCAGGGCTGTGCATTGAGCCATGTGCCTACGATAGTCCATTCATCATCTAGTCGTATAATGTCTAAAGGTATCAAGGTATTTTTCATCCAAAAAAAGGTTATCTGTGGCTCTCAAAAATCAAAAAGCATTCCTTCATTGGGGGGGAGATATGATACATTCATAAGACCTTGTTCTCTTTCTTGTGGTGTCGTTGCATAACGAAGAAGAAAGCACCTATTACCACTACATAGTTCGCGAGGAAGAGTGTGAGTTATGTGACTAGTAACAAGAGGGTCAGTATGGTGAGACACACATCAATGCATAAGAAAAACAATAACAAAGCATAAAAAATATCTCATCAATGATGATGGAATAAAAAGATTACCATTGGATAAATATAGTTTTTTTTTCTCAAATTGCAAGATCAAGCTGAGCTATAAGAGAATTGTGCGTATCAGAAGAGGAAGGGAAGGAGAAGTAAGGTATTGATACATGATTTAGGTGGGGAACGATGATGATGTTGATGAGTCCAAAAAGTAGCTATGGGTTGTCTTGTGATCAATTAAACACGATTATATTAATTGTAGTAAAACACTGCATTATCACGTAAAAGGGGGACAGCATATGTTTATGTATGTGTTTCATCAAGTGGATGAAGAGAAGGGAATGCGATAAGCTCATTGATACACAGACATCGCTTTCTCAGAGGTCGTGGAATACGCTGCGAACGTGCATATTCAGTCAGTGTATATTTTTTTCCTTTGATGGTAATTGATGAAGCATGATATCGTTGTCGTCATCACCATACAGAAGGAAGTCAGGGGAAAAACGCAGAAATTTGTGTTCGAAGTGTTTGATCAAGAACTGGTGGCGTGATCCAGCAGGGAGTTGATGAGCGGAGTATCCATCGATTATCATGCATACGGAGCCAGTAAAGTTTTCCTTGATGGAATCGTTTTCCTATACGTAGACGAGAGAGAGTATTACGCAGTGTCTGGAGCATAGCACGAGAAAGATTGTGATATGAACCACATCGACGCATGATGCGAACTAATTCATCAATAGTATCCCATGGTCCAGAGAGCGGAACTGTTCGAAGGAGAATATCATGTCCAAAAGGATGTGTTCGAGCAGTGATGGATGAGTGGGGGAGTATAATGTGATCGTATAGTCCATCTATATCGTGGCGTAATCTTATCAGAGCATCTTTGAGGTTTGGTTTTATGGTGTTTCTGAGTCGATTTCTTTCGCTGACGCTACTATCTGTGTTTGTTGGATCATAATGATAGGGCAGTTTATGATAGTCACAGTAGGAGACAAGCTTGTGTTTGGGGAAAAAAATAAATGGTCTGACAATAATGATACGAGGATCCAAAAAGTGACGATCGATGAGGGGGAGAGCAACGAGTCATGCAAGTTTACAGCCACGCATGAGATGAAGAAGCATTGTTTCACATTGGTCATCTTGATGGTGCCCTATCATGAGGAGTGATGAGTTGTGCTCCTGCATTGTTGTCATAAAACACTGGTGTCTTCGTATTCTCAACGATCTTTCATCTTGTGACAGTGTTGGATCACGATAATGGGAATATCGATTGATATGATGATCACGACATCGCTGAGCAACATCGGCAAGCTCTTTGTCCGCAGAGGCTCTTCCATGATGGCAGCTTACTACGAGTAACGTAACCGGAAGATGTTCTGTCCTAATAAGATGTGTAACTCGATGCAACAAGGCAAACGAATCAGGTCATCATGAGCATCCTATCGTCCAACGTGTGTATTTACTAGCAAGGTCGTGACACAAGGGAACAAGTCTTGGATCAGACAGCATGTGTATGACCAAAAAGTAAAAGTATCCAAAGATAACTATGAATGTAATGATTTCTATACAAAATGCAATCTTTTTGCTTGCATTACTAGATTTTTTTCGTATAGTCCTTTGTGTTTTATCTTGCACAGTGGTTGATGGAGTGATGAAAACGTCGTTTTTTATGACTTGATCGATGAACCTCGTGCATTGGACGAGCGCATGCATGGGAGGATTGATTAGTGTTGCTGGGTGGATGTATTGATAATGATGAAACAGCATTTCCAACGATAGGATCAATCCTTGTATCATGACACTATACTGACATTGTCATTGGGCAACCCAAAGAACATAATAGACTTTCGAGGCGTTTTGAAAAATTTGTTCATGATTTGCAGTATCTTGGGTCTGAATTGACGATTCATCGTGTTGATGAGACGTACTCGTCTGTCATGGCAAGAGATATTCTTGCCTCTTACCAAAAGTCAATTTATGATGACGCGGTCAGTGCGATGGTTATTCTTCAGCGTTTTTTTGATCATCGTCCATCATAAGAATCATACCAGGTCTTTCATGGGTGTTAATTTTTATTTTTTTCTTTTCTATGCTTTTTGATAAAGAAAAATCCAAAATCAATAAAGGGAAAAAAGATCAAAATTATAACACCGAAACGATGCTCCCAATAACGGATATTCATCATGATACGATTGTGATGAAGGATGGATGATTGAGGGGAATTATAAGAGTTGATGGTCTCAATCTTGATCTCAAAAACGATGATGAAATTGGTATGGCTATCGAACAATTCAAAAAAATGCTCAACTGACTGCAGTTCCCTATCCAAATCCTCATTCGCAATACAAGCATTGATTTGACTCCTTATATTAGCTACATGAATCAAAATATTGACGCGATTGACCATCCAACACTTCGTAAACAAGCAGAACATTATCGTTCGTTTCTTGATCAAATCCAACTCAAAAGCTCAATGATTTTTGTCAAAGAATTTTTTATTATTGTGCCTTTGTATTCTGCGATGATTGGTGATGAAGATGGTGTCAAAACACCATGGCGAGTAAAAATGTTGAGAGTGTTTGATGCAAAAGAAGGAGCAGAAAAAATTGTAGCAAAATATAGAACATTTCTCAAGCAAAAAAAAGATCTTGACTCAAGATGTTCACTTATCATCTCTAGCATCCAATGACTAGGCACCAATGCAAAAAGGGTTGTATGATCAGATCTTGTATCTCTACTTTTCACTCAATACAATCCGACACTCCAACAATCTCAGAGTATCAAAAAAACTGATTATAGTCCACTTTAAGGTATTTTTATTTCTTTTCTTTCTATGCTCAATTATACAACTATTGCATGAGTTCGTTGTTTGTTTATTGATCTTCCTGATGCAAATTCTGTGACGACGCTTATGCTTGTCAAAGCAGGATCGCTCTATGAATGAACAACGCATCATGGTATTAGCCATTTTCTCGAACATATGTTTTTTAAAGGGGGGAAAAAATGGCCAACGCCCAAAGCTGTTGCTCAAGCTATTGAAGACTTTGGTGGAGAAACAAATGCCTTTACGAGTAATGAATATGCAGGATATTATATCAAAGCGGCTCCACCTTATCTTCGTCAGTCGATGGAAATCTTGGCAGATATGCTTCTTGAAGCAACTTTTATGAACGAAGAAATCGAAAGAGAAAAAGGTGTGGTTTTGCAAGAAATTGCCATGTATAATGATGAACCCCAGGAAGTCCTTGCTGATGCACGACAATTGCGATATCTAGGGAATAATGTTTTTGGGCGTAATATTATTGGGACCAATGAGACGGTGATGGCAATTAGGCGTGAAGACCTTTTTTCTCATCGTGATGCTCTTTATACCAAAGACAATTCTCTCCTCGTGATTGCAGGG
The DNA here is from genome assembly GCA_025057375.1 of Candidatus Absconditabacterales bacterium. Lineage (GTDB taxonomy): Bacteria > Patescibacteriota > Gracilibacteria > Absconditabacterales > Absconditicoccaceae > JANWWO01. The sequence continues at coordinate 29,092 of JANWWO010000004.1, forward strand.
AGATTACCATCGCACGCAGAATGTGAGGCTATGGTCAGTGATTTTTTTTGACCTATGAAACAATACTGCTCTGCATCATTACCATCATATGTTCATCAACGTCCACTCACATCGTCGTATCATGTTGACCATCCAGCCCAACAAAATCATATGATCATGTCCTTTGATGGAATGCCGTATCACCACCCAATGAGAATGACAGCAAATATAGTGATGACTGCTTTTGGAGGATGTATGTCCTCTAGGTTGTTCCAACATATTAGGGAACAACGTGGATTGTGTTATTATATTGGTTGAGGTCATAGTACGTATCGTGATTATGGATATTTTCGTGTTAGTGCAGGACTTGATAAGGTGAGATTTGAAGAGTGAAGTCAAGCAATCCGTGACGAAATTGAGTGTCTTTTTCTCTGATGATTGACTGATGAAGAGTTCATGCGTGCAAAAAGGTATACCCGTGGGCAGTTGCAGATGGGCTTAGAGGGGACTGACTCTTTTGCCAATTATTATGGGAAAAAAATGCTTTTGTATGATGATACTTGTTCTTTGGATGAGGTTATTGACCAGTATGAGGCTGTGACGATGGATGAGGTTCAGTCATTTCTTTCGACATGGAAGCCTCAAGCTGTGTATCAGGCGGTTATTTGATAATCTCTCTATCTTTCTCTTGCATCGCGACAAAAAAAAACTACACTGACGTGTAATCCTGTCAGGAGTCTTTTTTTTTATTCTTGTGTTCTCTCGTATGCAGTATCCTTCGCATGTGTGATTTATTCCTGATGGTAACAGAACATGGGCTCGTCAAAAAGGTTTGCCTGAGCATGAATGATATCGTCATTGAATGAAAAAAGCTTTTTTGATTGTTCGTCATCTTTTGAAGACAACGCCTATCTCTACTATTACATGACGATTTTTGAGTACTGAAAATGTCAAACAAAGGCAGGGGAGTGTGCTTGAGACGTTAATGCGTTTGGTAAGACATGAGTTTGGAACGTACGACCGTTTACTCCGTGAGACACAGGTCTCGTTTGATTGGGTGGGATCTTCTGTATGATTGCCTGATGATTTTGTTTCATGGCTCAATGAAAAAAAACAAGCGCTTCAGTATAATTCTGGAAGAACAGTCATTTTTGCTGTTAATTATGGATGACAAGATGAGATTGTCCGTGCATCCAAAAAGATTCTTGCTGCATGATTGCGTCCTGACGAGGTGACAGCTCAGCTGTTTCATCAGTATACTGATTTTGCTGCTTATCCTCCTTTTGACCTTATTATCAGAACAAAAGGAGATACATGTCCCAGATTGTCATGATTTGCAAGTTGGTCATGAGGATACGCACAGCTCTATTTTTCTGATCGCTTATGTCCAGATTTTTCCGTCGATGATTGTGATGAAGTAATGAAGCGATATGATGAACACACGACGGGAATCAATTTTGGTAAATAATTATTTCTTCTGAGAGAAAAACCAATATTTCCCTTGTTTTTGGGTCGAAAATTTTTATAGCCTTATAAGCTTTCGTCCTTTTATTTCTGTCTTTCTTTTATGCTATCACGACTTCGTTCTTTTTTTGGTGGTGATTATAATGCACGTCAAATAGCTCGCTATCGTGCAAAAATTCCTGCTATTCATCATGCTCGTCAGTTATTTTCTTCTCTTTCTGATGCAGATTTTCCTGCTCAAACACATGCCTTTCGCGAGCGTGTTTTGGCAGGGGAGTCACTTGATGATCTTTTGCCTGAAGCATTTGGGCTGGTTATAGAAGCCTGTCGTCGCCTCTGTGGTCAAGAATTTCTTGTCAAGTGACAGAAAAAACTATGGAATATGGTTCCTTATGATGTCCAATTGATTGGATGAATGGTTCTTCATGATGGGATAATCGCTGAGATGAAGACAGGAGAAGGAAAGACGCTTGTCGCCTCACTTCCTGCCTATCTCAACGCTTTGAGCGGAGAGCGTGTATTTGTTGTTACTGTCAATGACTATCTCGCTTCACGTGATGCAGAATGGATGGGTAATTTGTATCGTTTCTTGGGCTTACAGGTAGGATGTGTCATTAAATCTGTTCCTGTCGGAGCAAGGCGTCAGCAGTATGAAAGCGATATTATTTATGTTGAAAACGCAGAGCTTGGTTTTGATTATCTAAGGGACAATTTGGTAACAAGTATGGATGAGAGATGTTTGCTTTTCAAACCACTAGCATTTGCTTTGGTGGATGAAGCAGATAGTATTTTGATTGATGAAGCAAGAACGCCCCTTATTATTTCTGAGCCAGATAGAGAACCAACAGATAAGTATGTTGCCTACGCAAAAATTATTCAAACTTTGATTCCAGCCAAAGGAAAGAAAAAAATTTCCAAATGATTCCTTGGTGACATCATGGAAAAAGCAAAAAAAGAAGCATCTGACCATGATGACGAAAACATCGATGATGATGGCGACTACCATATTGACGAAAAGACCAAGTCAGCACTTTTGACCGGGAAAGGGATAGAAAAGCTTGAAAAAATGCTTGGGGTTAATAATCTGTATATGGATTTTGGGTTTGATGAGATTCATCACATTGAAAATGCGCTCAAAGCTCGTGCGTGTTATATACGTGACAAAGATTATATTGTTCGCAATGGTGAAGTGCTTATTGTGGATCAAGGAACAGGAAGAACAATGCCAGGAAGAAGATTTAGCGAATGACTTCATCAGGCAATTGAAGCAAAAGAATGAGTTAAAATCCAAAATGAATCCAAAACACTTGCGTCGATCACTTACCAAAACTTTTTCAAAAATTTCAAAAAATTGGCATGAATGACAGGAACTGCGTTGACTGAAGCAGAAGAATTTGATACAATTTATAAAATCCAAACACTCTCTATTCCCACAAATAAACCAGTGATTAGAGTCGATCTTCCTGATAAGGTATATTTTGATCAGCAAGCCAAATGGTCAAAAATCGTTGCAGATATTGAATTTGCTCATCGTCATGGTCAGCCAATTTTGATCGGAACATCAAGTATTGATACCTCAGAATATGTATCACAGCTTTTGACCAAAAAAAGCATCAATCACTCGGTCCTCAATGCTAAATATCATGAACAAGAAGCATCTATCGTCCAAAATGCTGGTAAGTTTTGATCAGTCATGGTTGCTACCAATATGGCGTGAAGATGAACAGATATTCAACTTGAAGAAGGCTTAAATGCCAAAATTGCCGCCAAGTATGCATGATGGATAAAAAAACAGCTTTCTGCCTTTACTGCTTATCGTGATACAAAATCAAAGACCGATAATATCGATTATGCAACAGATAAAACACATCGCAAATATGGTATTGCGTGTCATGTCTACTCCCAGGTAGAGTATGATTTGATGCTTGATGCCTTGACATCTGTACTCGATCTGACAGCGGAGCAGCGTACTCAACTTACCAATCCCAAACAAGGAATGCATCGTGAGTCGGTTCACTGTGTTTTCTTGACTCATTGATCAAGATCATCATCTCATGATCCATTTGCAAGTTTTGTTTTTGTATCATATGAAGCGTGTGATCAGACACCTCAGAGTATTGGTCCAAAACTAAAAAAAATCGCAACTGATTCGCTCCGTCTTTTTCATCAACCTCTTCACTTTGGGCTTTTTGTCCTTGCAACAGAAAAACATGATAGTAGAAGAATTGATAATCAGCTTCGTGGTCGTTCATGAAGACAGTGAGATCCATGAGTGACAGTGTTTTATGTGGCTCTTGATGATGCGATTATGAGAAAAATGTGAGGAGATAAAATCCAAGCAATGGCAAAATTTTTGCTTCCACAAAAAGAATTGGGAATCTTTGAATTGACTCAACCGCAGTTTTCTGATGCAATTGCTCGTGCACAAAGGCAAATGGAAGCATGGCATTTTTCGATAAGGAAACATCTTTTTGATTATGACTCCGTTGTCGATATCCAAAGAAAAGCTATCTACAAAAAAAGAGATGCTCTTATCAATGCACTTCATTCTTGTACTGATGATGCTATGCCAGCGTTTTTTGAGGAAACAATTGCAGCGTATTGCCATCCTGCTGTTTCTCATTGTTTTGCGTTATCATATGCGCAAGAAGAAAATACAGATGATTTGTGATCTGTTATTACAGCCAATCTTGGATTGGTTATGCCTGATACACTGAGTCATACACAAGAAGCTGTACATGATCGACTTCATGGACTTGTTATCAATCAGTGCGTCCAAGCAGATGTGTCTCAAATGAGACAATTTTTGCGTTTTGTGGTGATGAGAACAATGGATAGATTGTGGATTGAACATATTGATGCGATGCAATCATTGAGAGAAAAAGTGTGATTGATGGGATATGCACAGCAGGATCCTCTTGTTGCTTACAAAAAAGAATCGTTTGGAAAATATCAAGCATTAATTGGCAATATTGCTTGCTTTGTGATTCGTGCGTTATGTCAGCAACAAACGATTTCAGATGATCAGTCTACACAGTCCGTTATGATCGAGCATCTTCGTCATGTTGCGGGGTCGCTCAAGTCTGCTGTCATACCGACCACTCACGTACAGTCTCCGTCCTCATCTTCAGTGTTTGAGTCAAATGCGGAATTTGAGGTATTTGAAGATGGTGAGAAAAAAAATAAGATCTGACAGTCAGTGTCGACCAGATCGAAGTTGAGACCTAATGACAAAGTGACTGTTCGCTATCATAATGGAACCTATGAGTATGATATCAAATACAAAAAAGTAAAAGACGATATTGAACAGGGGAAATGCGAGATCGTATGATAGTGCTTATACCCACATATTTTACTTTGCACAATATATCTTGTGCAAATCAATCAATTTATGTCGTCTGTTTCTCACATGCTTGCTATATAGTATTTGTACTTGCATGTGAAACAAAAAAAAGTATCATAAACAATAGTTTTTGGTGTCTAGTCTATCCATTATGATAATCTGTACAATTTTTTAGTTTTTTTTCTTCCTATGACTCAATCTTCGTCTTCCTCTACACTTCATGTGATCATTGCTGTTTTGGTGGTGATTATTTTGGCAATGACATGAGGATTTATTTATATGATACAATCATTCCCCTCTGATGATACTCCTCAAGAGTCTCAAAAAAAAACCTATCGTATTGATCAACGTGTCACTTTTACATGAACAATTGTAAGATCAGTCTATCCTCAATTTACTTTTGGGTTTGAAAATGAGGCAGGGGAGTATTTTTGAGTGAGAAGCCGTCTGTTTTCTCTCAATACCTTTCTTGGTCGTCGTGTTATTATCGATGCAACAGTGTCAGATATTGTTGGTGATTTTTATTTACTGACGATTATAGCTATTCGTGAAGAACCAACAGCCCCTCTTGCAGAAGAACCAACACAGTCCACAGGAGCACTGTTGTCTATGAGAATGGTGTATGATGCAGGATTGTTTTTTTCACATAGCCAAGGACGAACATTTCGTCTTGATCAAGTAGCACAATCACTCACCATCACTGATGAAACATGAAAGGATATTCTGTTTATTTCGTATTTTCTCTGTGCTCAACAATCCGCATCCAACTCGTGTGCATGACTTCAAAGAAGTTTTTCATCAATTAGTACATCACGTTTGACGGCAAGTGATGGTACTCAGGTAATTCCTGTTCCTGACTCTAACCGTTTTTTTATGACCAATGAAACGTGGTGACGATATCTTACTCCCGCAGAAAATGTTGCTATGGCGACTCTCCTTCCTCATCTTGCTCCTTTTGGCGAAGAAGCTGTTCGTCTTATTTTATGACAAGATCCTCGTCGTACTGAATGTCCTATTCAACTATCACGTGCGACAATCTGACTCACCTTTTCTGATACGATGGTTGTCAGAATCCAATGAACTGGTGATAAGACAATTGTTTCATGCACAACGAGATTGATGGATGATGGAACGGCTCTCATGCGTGAACCTTTTATTATAACCCAGACACCTCTTCCATCTCAATCTTCTCTTTTTACCTGAACAACGCTACCAACAAATACTGGCACAGTTTCAACGCAGACTCCTTCATCACCTATAACATGATCATTCCCTGTACAATCATCGCTTATTAAGGATGAGACAGTTCGTCAAATTCCTGTGATGACTACCTGACTGACATTTACAGCACGTGCATGATTTACCATGGTGATACCCACGATGAGAGCACAGTTTGCGTGAGAAGCAATCGATGATGATCGTGGAATTGAAGGACTTCGTTGTCGATCCAAAACAGCAATTGCAGCATTTGATCGTACTGATGAGTGGACAGAGACACCAAGTATCACTCACTATCTATGTACGTATCGTGAAACGCTTCTTGATCAGCTAGCACAAGACTATCGTGTTCTCCCCTTCCCAGATCAAAAACATATGCATTTGATCCAAATCAATGATCCTGCTCGATATGATATCGCATTTTGAATTACGATTAGTTATCCAGAAGCAGAATAATTATTTTTTACTTGTTTGTCTTGTGATATGAAAAAAATTTCTCGTCATTCGATTATTTCTCAATCCTTGATAAAGGATGATCTTCTCTCTCTTGTCAAGTATTCCTGGCAGTCATTTTTGGTCACAAGCGTGATTATTGGTCTGTTGCTCTTTTTTCTCAATATTTTGATTGGGGTAGCGAACAATGCCAACAATTTTACTCGTGCTATTGAAGCAAGGCTTGGTATGTATATTTATTTGGTTGATGATATGGATCAATCAGAGAGATACACGCGTCTTTTAGCATTACAAAAAGATCTCGATGCTGCCTGACTAGTATCACGCTATATTTCTCAATCAGAGGCACAAGCAACACTGGCGCAAATTATTCCTGATGTCATCGAAAGATTTAGGCAATACAATATCTCCGATCCTCTTCCTGCTACGCTTCATATTAAACTTCGTCGTCATGAAGATTACCAAAAAATGTATCAAATTGTTCTCCAATATCGCGAGTTGATTCGTAACCTTGATGAGGTTGCCAATGGAGAACAAACATTGAGAGCACAAGAGCGTAGAGTTTCTCAATCCCTCAACTTTATTTCTTTGATCAGGAATGGAGCGATTTTTCTCATCACACTTTTTGTGTGTATTATCATCATTATCTTGATTTATTTGTTGAGAATTCTATTCGCAAAATTTCGTGATATTATTGAAATCAAAAAACTTTTGGGCTCTAGCTATACACAGATCGCGCTCCCCTTTTTGTTGGCATCAATGATTATCCTCATAGCGGGGTTTGGTGTGATGGCTATAGCAATGGGTGGACTTGACTATTTTTTTCATATCCAACAAATCCCCCCTTTGATGTTCAATGTAGATAATTTCTCTCTTCCTATCATTCCTGAGACATGGTTTGCATCATGGAACGTCTGGCTTATGCTCGCTGCCCAAGCAATCGTGATTTGTGGGTGAGTTTTTTTGTGAGCTCACTATTTTCTGCTCAAAGCAGTGAAAAAAGCAGGTGAATAAAAATGTTTGCTTTTTACATATTTCGTACGAAAAAAGCCTTAGAATAATTATCTAAGGCATGATAATCAAAACGTTTGGTAACCAAAACGTTCAAATTTGTCAACTATTGAGCTCGTCCCAGCGCCTTCTGATTTCCCGTTTTTCTTCCGGTGTTAGGTTTGGACGCATAGTAACAAACTTTGTCGGATTGTCTTCTCTAACTTGGACAACTTTTCTTAACAGAGGTGTTACAATGTAGCATTGATCCTTGTAACGAACTACTCTACTTTTTTTTCATATGCATTTTTATCTGAGGGGTTTAAGTTTAAGAAAGTAATTTATCCTCAAACGTAACGAATATATTTTTTTACAAACAAAAGTCAAGAGAATTTTTATATTTTCTCCTCCCCTACTTCCTGTAGTAGATGCATTTCTAGTCTTCTGACGCTAAATTTCGGGTTATCAAATTTGACGATACATACGCCTTTCCACGCCTCAATCACTGTCCCCTTCCCAAATAATGCATGTTTGACTCTGTCTCCTTCCTCAAAGGTTTTTTTGGTATACTTGCTTGATCATGAGGTCGATGCACCCTGAAGATCGTAGGATTTGATGAGATCAGCAGGAATCTCTTTGATAAATCTGGAGGGAGGATTGGATATAGTGCGTCATCGTGTCATTCTTGTATTAGCATACGAAAGAAAAAGATAGTCTTGGGCCCTGGTGATGGCAACATACATCAATCTTCTCTCTTCTTCCATTTTTTTATCATCCAATCTGGCGTCTTGCATCGGGAACAAATTATCCTCCAATCACACGATGAAGACGGTCGGAAATTCCAATCATTTGGAGGCATGGATCGTCATCAATTTGATCGCATTGACGTGATCTCACTCTTGTCCGGCAATATCAGTCAAAAGCGTGATTTCATCAAGATAAGACTCCAATGCAGTCAGTCATCATGCTGTTTCTGCTTCATCACGAAATTTTTCGGCCATGTTGATCAACTGCCCAATATTCTCAAATTTTTCTTGTCCTCATTCTTCTCATTCGTGTTTGATCAAATACTGTTTGTAAGCAATATCTGTTACTATCCTGTCAATAATATCTCAGGGTGCTGTATTATGTGCGACCATAGCAAGCCAACGATTAGCCATTTGTGTCCATTGTTCTAGCGCAGACGTGGCACGAGTGGTTATACCGAGAGAAAAATACGATCACTGACTGATCAGGTCTCGAACAGATTGGTTGATACGTTTTGCTTCCTCACTTAGTAGGGTTCGTGTTGTATCGCTGATCCCGCGTGTAGGAAGATTGATAATTCTTTCTAGTGCCATATTGTCCTTCGGATTACGCACAAAACGAGCATACGCAAGAATATCTTTTACTTCTGACCTCTCAAAAAATTTGTACGCTCCAAATACTTTGTAGGGAATTCCTTCTTGGATGCATATTTTTTCAAATATAGATGATTGAGCATTGGTCCTATACAATATCGCAAAATCGCCCCGGTCACAACCTTTGTCGATCTTCTGCGTGCGAAGTTTACGAATCATCGCTAAAATATTGATCGCTTCAGCTGTTTCGTCAGGATGATTGAGTAAAACTAGATGATCACGCCCCTCTCTATGAGCGTGGACTGTTTTGTCGTATTGATGACGATTGTTTTTGATGATCGTATTCGCTGCTTCGATAATATGCGGACGAGAACGATAATTGGTGACGAGCAAAAAAGATTTCATATCAGGCCAGTATTTTTGCAGATTAAGAAAATGGTCCATGACAGCTCATCTCCAGCCATAAATCGATTGAAAATCATCACCAATAAACGTGATATTCCCTGTGTCACCTGTCAACATTTTCATCAAAAGAAATTGGATCTCGTTGGTGTCTTGTGCTTCATCGACGAGAATAAATTTGAAACGTTCTTGCCATTTACGCAACACATCAGGATGTAAACGAAACAACAAAAACGGCAAAAGCAGCAAATCATCAAAATCAAGAGAATTTGCTTGGATGAGTGTATGTTGATATTCTTGGTAAATGAGAAAAATGGTTTGGTCATAGTCGTTTTTGACATCTTTTTTGTAACTTGCTGGATCTTTTCCCTCATTTTTTAGTCTACTAATGATATTTTTGATTTCCCTGGGTTCAAACACTGTTTCTGCATGTTGATTTTTGAGAACTGTTTTGATAATTTTGGCTGTATCAGTTGTATCATAAATCCCAAAGCTTTTTGTATAGCCCAATCCTAGCTGTTCGATGTCGTGTTTGAGAATTTTGAGAAAGAGCGAGTGGAAGGTTCCAATCCATGGGAAACGAATATCGTGATATTTGTGCATCAAATCTTGGGAAATTTCCGCAGGGAGACTGTCGATAATTGTACGTAATCTTTCGCTCATTTCCTTTGCAGCTTTGTTCGTAAATGTCACTGCCATAATTTGGGATGGAGATGCGTGACCATCAATTACAAGGTGGGCAATCTTGTAGGTCAGTGCTCTTGTTTTTCCCGATCATGCAGCAGCAAGAATGAGTGATGATCATGCTGTATATATTACAGCGTTGTATTGTTCATCATTGAGGAGGGGACGAAAGAGCGAAGACATAGGCACGGGTGAATAAAGGAGATAATTCATATTAATCAGAATGTCTATGGTGAGGAGCTTGTCATTGCATATAAATATCAGGATCGCCAAAACTTAGACGATCTGATAAGGGTTGATCTAATCCAAAGGAGGCGCATTGATGCTTCCATTGAGTAAGGATATCATGTCGATGCAGACGAATAAGTCTTTGAAGGTGAAAGTGATGGGTAAGGATGCGAATTGTCATTGTTTTGCATTGGACAAAGAGATGAGGATAGGGAATGTGTGGATACAGTGATGCAAGATGCGTGATAATGATTTTTTGGAGAAAAAGTGCAGCGATATGACGCTGTCAGCGTTTTTTGATAATAGAGGAAACAACTGTCTGAGCGAGTGTTTTCATCAAAAAAACTTTCGTATAAGTAAAAGTAGATTGGTTAGAGTTGTGTTCGCATTCCCCACATTAGCCATAAACTAATCAAGACCAATAACCCAAATGATAGTACGCCTGACCGTTGAGCGAGTGTCGTCAGACGAGAGTGAAGAATTGTTTTTGTTTGGATGATGATGATAGCGATGACTTGCAGTGTGATATAAATTCCTAAACAGAGTGCTCCCAAAAAAGGGAAAAGTAAATCCAAGCGTCATAATGAAAAGAGAAGAAAAAAGACTGACCATCAAAATGTGCAGGGAGCAAGTCACGACACAAAAGCGACTCAGAGTGTATGTCGAATTGATTCGCCTTTTTTGAGATCATTATCGTCATCACTCTCCTGCCCAAAGTGTCTAACAGCACGAATCAACATCCAGATAGCATAAAAAAACAAGATAATCGTAGATCAAAATTGGATATAAGGAAGGTAGGGTGCTGGATCCATTAACCATTGAAGAAAATATACAAAGATAACCAAAACGAAGAGATCAGAAATATGGGTGATCGCGAATGCAAGAGAAAACAAAAAACCATGTCGGTGCGTTTTTTTTCCATCTAAAAGATAACTTGCCATAATATTTTTTGCATGTCAGGGACCAATTGCATGAATCATGCCAAGGATAATCATTGCTAAAACAACCTGTCGTCGAGGAAGCGAAGACGATTGGGTGAAAGCATAGATTTTTTGGAGGGTTTGTGTGAGATAAGCTGTTCCTACTTCAGTTGATGTGATGAACTGCGAAGGATCAAAGGTTCATTTGGTTCATGATGAAGAGGCTGTTTGGAGTGGTATTGGCGCAGCACATTCTGTTCTGCTGGCTTGTCAGGGACTTGGGTCAGTAGACAGAGGATCCCGTGAGTTATAAATTTCTTCATAATCAGAATAACAGTCTCCATCTGTATCTCGAAGTTTAATTTTTGTCCCAAAAATTTCTTCATCACCATCACAAAGACCATCACTATCAGTGTCTGTACAGCTTTCTTTTTTTTGAGAAAAATCAAAACTTGCCTGTGTTCTTTTTGCAGTTAAAATTCTATAGCCAAATGGCTCAGTTTGCAAGCCAACACCAGCAAAGATAGTCAGTCTATTTGTTTGAAGGGGGAAATTATTAAATAACGTATTATCCATCATAAGAGCGCGAATCGTCGTATCACATTTTGCAAAAAGACCAAAATCTACACCCTGGGTAATTAGTGTAGGGATGTCTTTGGGAATGAGCGACACGCTAACAATCGGACAGGGATTGGATTCTTGATCACGAAAGCTGAGACGATCAGAGATATAGGATTGAAAAATTTGTTCATGATCAAAAAGCCTCTCCACTCATCAAAAAGCAACATCATTTTCGGACAGAAGTCGTTGGGCTTGATAGCTATGAAGTGTGAGTGTGCCATTGATATGTTGACCTTGGATAAAGAGATTGAGCTGAGAGATATCGATTGGATGCCCAAAGGTAACCAATGGGAGTATGAAGAGAAGAAGAGAAATGATTATCATCCATATCACAAGAATAAAAATACAACCATTATAAATATAAGGAAATCATCACGAATAATCAAGTGATTTGTAGAAAATAGTCAGGTTGTGTGCATATGTGTATAGTGAGCAGAGACAAAAAATCACGAAAAGTCTTGATATCCAGACGGACAGCAAATTCTTCATAATTATTCGTTTTTTATTATTGTTGTTTTGATTGCCATTACTCGAACTTAACTAGTGGTGGTCATCATCGTGCATTATTATGTTGTTTTGTCTACCGTTTTTAGGTGTTTGTTAATCTGGAGTTATTATCCCACTGACACAACTTATCAAAAATTTATACATCAGATTATTTAATAACAAAATATTTCAAAGCTTGCTAACCACTTACTCCCCTACTTTTATATATTACAAACACACTTGTGGTTTTTTTGCATTATTGTTTCTCACTTTTTATGTTTTTTGATATTTGTTATGTGTTTTTTGCTCATTCCTCCTCTACCTTCTCCTCTTTATCTACAATTGTATGATCATACATACTTTCAATAGTACGAAATTATTGTACAAAGAACGACGTACGTTACATTCTTCTTATCCAAGCAATAGTAATTATGAAAAGGCAGTTATGCTGATGGAAGAAATTCGTTTTATTCTCGCACAAGATAATTCTCCTAAGATGAATATGTTCGATGATTAGTATCGTTTGATCAGTTCACTTTGTACAAGTGCAAGCGACATGCACCGTTACGTAATAGAAGATAAGATGGAAGAATGATATACTTGATAAGGTGTACGATATTCTCGTTTCTTCCTAGATTGATGATTGAGCACATGCTCTATTATTTGTATGTGAATAGGTGATATATCTGCTATGGGAGTTCATAGAGGGATACATCGTCTTATCAATCAGTTTGATTGTTCATTAGTTCATCGTTGCCAAAAAACCAACATTATTGAACATGGTGTGCTAGATGTGACGACTACACAGTGTACAAAACGTGTGGCGTTACACAACAAAACACAATCAAGATGATATGATGGACGTGTTGATAGTGGATATGATAAACATTGTAGAGTCAATCATAATAAAAATGACTGTAGCAATACATCATGAGTTCATATCAAGCGAATTGAAACATAGCGACGTTTTTCACAAAGGAAATGAGCAGCGTCTCATCGAGTAAACGTCACTTTCTCCCTACACGTGAAAGAATGTGAACGAAGAGAGAAAAAAACTGATCGTGCATCTATCAAAACATTGTATACAATGATATTCTCCCCTTAAAAAGAAAAAGGAAGGAGAACATATATTATTTTTCTTCTTTCTCTGGGTGAAAAACCTATTCATTTCACATGTGACAATTTGTATTTTTGTATATGTTTGCTAGTCTAGAGCCTTATTATTTTTATTCATAACTATCAAAAATTTACACATAATCTTTGCTACATATCGAATATCATCCAATCTCTGAGATGATTCATTCATATTTATCAATTATCTCTTGATATTCAGATCGAAATCGTGATAATTATTTTTCTCCACTAGTTGATACTGATGAAAACGTTGTGTACTCGATCATGTCTTTTGTATGAAAGCAAGAAGCACCATAGAAGTACGTCGTTATTTTACTACCTATTTTCAAGGTCGCATAGCAGTTATTTTATTCGTTGTTGTTTGATGAAAATTGAAAAAGTAACTATTTTTTCGACTTATTTTTGGGACTATGTTGCTGTCGTGTGGCGTGAATATAGACGATGAGTCATTGCCTTGATTTTTTTTGCTCTTTTTTTCCTCATACGACGATTGTTTTACTATGCCATGGTGCTGTTATTTGATGACTTTTCGCCTCTAAGCGAAACAAACCAAAAAATTTTTTGCAACATCTGCGTTTTGTTCGGTATGCGCAAATTCATAACCTTACCTATCTATCTTTTGTTGTTGTGGATAAAACCCATCGCTGAAACGGTTTAGGTACATTTCTTATCACAGAAAGTTTACGTCGTTATCATCCTACATGGTATCTCTATCCACGTACCCAAAGCCTCATTGATTTTTATAGAAAAATGGGTGCTTATCCAATTTATACTGATATGCCATGATCTATTCCTTTCATGAAGCTTAGTGCATCATCATAAATGTCAGTCCAACGTCATACAAATATAATCAACAAAAAGATTACCATAATGGGTAGTCTATTTTCTGCTTCTTCACTATCTCACAACAGGATAAAAAAGAAGAGGAGAAAATTGAGATAATTGTGATGTAACAATGCTATCGGTCAGTGCAAGTCAGCTTGTCACTTCAACAGCATTGTTTCGGACATTCCCCAATGTCACAAATTGCTGAGTAATACGATTACCAGACCGTAACGAAACAAATCAGAGATTTGGTTTAGTTATTGTTACAAATTGGAGAGGCAGCAGAATTCCTGAGGTTTGGATAGGAAATTCAACACGAGCAAATTGTCATAAAGACAAAGAAAGTCCTGGATTGGCACGAATAGTGACTTCGTGTTGTAGGTTTCTATTTGCTTGAGGAGCAATGGTTTGAATTGTTCATGACGATGTTTGATTGATTGTGACTATTTGTCCTGGACGAAGGTATTGGAGTTCACGCGATGCCACTCATACAACGACATCAATATGGTTAGTATCAACAACTCTTGCCAGAGGCGTACCAGGACTGATATTTTGTCATTCTGAAACAAGAATAGCGTCAATACGGCCATTTATGGTAGATCTAACCTGCAATCTTGCTACTTGATCTTGCAATTCTCTATAGGCAATATTTGCCTGGTCAATCGCATTTCTTGCCAAACTAAGTTGAATTTCTTTTGTCGCCAAAAATGTGTCGAGCGCATCTTGTGCTGCTTTGACAGCAGTTTGTGCTTTAAATAATGCATCTTTTTGTGCAATCAGTGAATTTTCATATGCAATTTCTGCTTGTCTTTCTTGGAATGCGAATTGTGTTTTTTGAATTTCTAAATCTTGCTGTGCTAGTGATCAACTTCAGACTGGTGTCAAAAGATTTCTAATTTGACTTTCTGCTGCAAGTAATGATTGATTGAGTTGTCTTCTTTGTGTATTATACCCGATATATTGATTTATTAGTGTTGTGATTTGGGTACGAGGAAATGATTGTGCTTCGACCGACGCTCTAATAACATTTGTCACTTGGGTAATATATCTATCAAGCAGATTATAAGCATTTTTGAGATCATCAAGACGTTGGAGGATTTGCTCTTCATTACGTCATTGCAATGATCACGATAACGTTGTTCTCAAGCGATCCATGATATACCAATCACGTTTGACTTGGGTTTTTCCGATAGGATCTTTTGCTCACAAAAAAGAATCGTATGACTGAATTCTTGATTGATTACGTCATTGTACATCAAATAAGAAATCCACATCAAAAAGTACTGTTTCCAAAAAAGAAAAAAATTGTTCTGACTGAGTTGTAAGTATGTCTTGGACAGTCAAGAGCTGATTACCAATTAATGCCTCCGTTCTAGCAAGTGTAAGTGATGCTTGAGATCATGTTCATTGAGCACGAACATTGGTAAGGTTTTCGAGTGCAAGTTTGACTTGTTGTTGTGTTTGTTCGGTCACAATTTGAAAATTTTCTTGTGCTTGAGTCAATGTTCTTTTAAGATCAGCTTCTTGTTTTTCGAGATTTTTTGCTAGTTGTTCATATTGTAAAAGAGCATTTTTACGTCACAAATCAGCTCTTTCAAGTTGTAATCAAAAGTTTGCACCATCATCATCAAGAGACATAATGATTGTATTTGTATTGACATTTTGTCACTCACGAAAGAAGATTGTTCTTACTCTTCATCTTACTTGTGCTACAATATCAAATACTCTGGCACTTTTGATTTGTCCATTTTTTGCTAATGATGCTGAGCGAGGGAATGTTCATACAGAGCGAACGCTGATAAAGTACGGATCCTTCCCATCAATTTGTGGCAACATTGATCATGTTACCAATCATCATGATAGAGAAACTGTCCCTGTACCATCAGCGAACGATTCATCAAAGGAGACAGTGAGCGAACCTTGTTCTCCTGTAAAAGATGTCAATGTTGATGATTCTCATGATGGTGATGAGCTGCATCAAGAAAGAAAAATACTGCTTAAGACAAGAACAAAAAACATTCATATATAAAACATGTATAGTATAGGAAGTGACAAATAAAATATAACTGTTTTCTCTTGCATTTTTTCAAAAAATATTTAGTATAATTTTTGTAGCACTTTTATTTTTGTAGTGAAAAATGACAAAAAAGCAAGAGAAAATGCATACAAACATTGTTCGTTGTGACAATAGTGGACATATTCGCTTCATTCATGGACTGTTTCAAGAAAAACTTAAATTGATTGGTGATTTTTGGTCGCTCCTCATTTTGATGGATCTCAAAGACTGACCAAAAAGATTTAGCAGTATTTTGAGTCAGACTGATGCATCTATATCACCAGCTACCTTATCACATCGCCTCAAAAATCTTGTCCAAGCAGGATTTCTTTTCCGTAGAGAAAAAACAGAGGACAAACAGTCTGTTATGTATGAATTGACACCTATGTGAAATGCTTTTCTTCCCATCCTGCATTCACTAGAAACATTTGTCAGGCAGTATTTTTGTTCCGATCAGCAGCACAAATCCTAATTATTTAGTATTGATTAATTTTTTTATCTCTCTTGTCTTTTGTGTATGTCATTTATTGTTCGTTTAGAAAATACGTTTTTATGATTTTGGGTCAAACAACGAAGAGTCTCATTTTTGGTTCTTCTTCTTGTGCTTATGATCGGGATATATTCCCTTATTGTCATACCTAAAGAATCTTCTCCAGATGTGTCAATAGGTATTATTGTTGTCACGATTCCTTACAGATGAGTGGATCCCATTACTATTGATACGCTCATTACTCAAGAGGTGCAAACTGAACTCGCTGATATCGAATGAATAAAAAAAATTACATCCACATCAACCCAATGATCTGTACGTTTTTCCATTGAGTTAGAAAATGAAACAGATGTGCGCGATGCTCTGAGTGATGTTAGAGAAGCTGTCAATAGAGCTAATCTTCCAGTTGATGCCGATGATCCCATCATTGTTGAAGCAAAACCCGATAAAAGACTTTTCACTCTTGTTCTCAAAGCACCAGCAGACCTTTATGGACCACATTTTTTCAAAGAGCAAGCAAGAAAAATCCAAGAAGAGCTTGAAGGAAAACTAGGAATAAAAGAAATTCAAATCGCCTGATGAACAGATATTGATCTTGTTGTTATGCTCAATCAATGACAGATGGAATTGATGTGACTAACTCTCGCTAATATTGCCTCTCAGATCCGTTCGATGAATGCAAATCAGGCACTGGGAAACTATCGTATCGATGATGTTCGTTATGATATAAGAATTGATGGTGAAATAAAAACATTGGATGAATTGCGCCAGCTACCTATTGCATTGCCTGCATGAGGTACAGTCACTCTGTGATCTTTAGGAACAATTGCATATGAAGATGCTGACAGATCTCTTCGCTTTGCATGATCATATCAACTGAGCTGACTTGCCCAAATTGAACTTACATTTATCAAACAGGATGGCCCAAGTATTTTTCGTGTTGCAGACGATGCAAAACTAGCGATTGAAAACATTATGAAAAGACAAGAGTTTGCTATGTTTAGTTATGATTATATTCAAGATCAAGCAGAAACAATTAAGAAAGACTATGTCGATCTAGCGAATAATGGTCTCTCAACGATAGCACTGGTTTTTCTTTGTATGTTAATTTTTGTCTGATTCAAAGAATCTGCGATTGCAGCAATTTCTATTCCACTTGCCTTTTGTATCACCTTCTTTGTATTATGGCAACTTGGATTGTCGATGAATTTTTTGACCAATTTTAGCTTGATTATTTGTTTTGGTATTGCTATTGATACAACACTTGTTATTATCGAATGAGCTCATGAAAATCTAAAGCTTGGGTTCAAACCTAAACATGCAGTTCTTCTGGCTGTTCATGAGTATAAGTATTCACTTATTGCGTGAACTGCAACAACATGTTTTGCGTTTCTTCCCATGTTGACTTTGCCAGGCATTTTAGGAAAATTTCTTGCATATATTCCTATTACCATTTTCGTAACCCTCCTTGCCTGACTTGCAGTCTCTCTGACACTTAACTCTGCTCTCTATTACAAACTCACAGGGAAGCAAAAATATTACGTACCCAATCCAGAAAGAGAAGCATTTTTTGATAACGAAACAAAAGCACAACTTTCTATAGATAGACAATGACTTGTATCAAAAACACAGTCGCTTGGTATAAGAGAACGTGCTCTTGAGTTTGTATCACAAGGTTACCAAAATGTCTTGAGATGGATTACAGAAACATCAAAAAAAAGAGTGATCTTTTTTTCAATTCCTTTTTTGATGCTTGTGATGTCTTTTGTTCTTATTGCGAGATTTGGAAAGGGATTTGAGCTATTTCCTGCATCAGATGCTGATTTTTTTACTATTTCTATCGAAGGTAGGCAAGGAACAACAACTGATGCAATGATTCCTTATGCAGAACGTATTCAGGAGATTCTCTCACAATATCCATCGATAGAGACACGATCAATGACGATTCTTGATCAATCAATCAGCGTCAGTATCAATCTTTTTGAAAAAAAGATTAGACAAACTAAAGAGTTAGGCACAGTATTTAGTATTCAAGATCGTCTGGCAGATGATCTTGCTTGGGTATTGAGTGAAGGACTATCTCTTGATATTAGAGTACCAAGGTGATGACCTCCACCATCGTGATGAGCTGCATGAATCAAGCTTATTGCCCAAAGCTCACAACAACTTGATGAGCTGATTCGCGTATCCAATGATTTTGAGTCGTATCTCAAAACACTCGATACCGCAACCAATGTTGATAATAGCTCTAAACAAACTCCGGGTGAAGTCATCTTTCGTTTTGATAAAAATCAATTGGCAAATATTGGACTTACACAACAAGATTTCTTTTGAGAATTGTTTGCAATGACGAGGTGAATCCAAGCTTGAAGCATCAAAGATACCCAAAATGATTATATCATATATCTTCGCTTAGAAGAGTTTGATGATCGTATCAATCTTGATAATCTGGTCAATGCTCGTATCAATACAAGGGCCGGTCAGATCAGATTAGGTGATGTTGCTAGTTATACCTTATCAAATGCTGTTCAATCTGTATCAAGAGAAAATCAAGCACTGACAATCACAGTGAGTGCAGATCCTATTGTATGATTGACGCCTGATAAGGTTCAAACACCTCTTATTACTTTTGCATCAACTTATGATTTTCCTGAATGAATAAGTTTTTCTGCTTGATGAGAAAATGAAGAAAATAAAGATTTACTGATTGCTATGGGAATAGCATTTCTTGTAGCAGTTATTTGTATTTATGGTGTATTAGTTCTACAATTCAATTCATATTTTCAACCATCTGTTATTATGTATAGTGTCCTTATGTCATTGATTGGGGTCAATATAGGATTGGTTGTTACAAATAATGCCTTTGGATTGCCAGTTATTATCTGATTTATTGCACTAACAGGGATTGTTGTAAATGATGCTATCGTTTTTGTCGAAAAGTATAATACAAATCGTGAACGTGGTATGGATACGATCCAAGCAGTTCTTGAAGCAGGAAAGTCAAGACTTCAACCTATTATTCTTACGACTATTACAACTGTTCTGGGGCTTGTATCGGTAGCAAGGCAAGATGAATTTTTTGCTTGACTTGCATATACAATTATGTTTGGTCTCTTCATGGGATCATTTATGACACTTATTGCTATACCTATTCTGCTCATTGATGCAGAAAAATTGAAGCTTATGCTAAAGAGAAGTATTATCAAATGTGTTGTTTTTCTCTCTTTTATCAGCATTTGCTCTATCCCTTTTAGTCTAATATTATTTCTTGTGTGACAGCCATGGATAATTGGCATTGTTGGGTGAATTATCATTTTTTTTGTTCTTAATACACGATGGTTTACACGTACACATACATTTTATCTCCAATCACTTCTTGGATACAGAGTGCTATGATCACAATCCTCATCGTCAAGTACGAAAGAATCTGCTATGCAATCAAAATGACATATACATGAATCACATAAATGACGAGATTGACAATATCATCCATGACTATATGCACTTATGAGTCAGGTGCTTATTATTTTCCCTTTTCTACTCTGATTACTTGTCGCATCACGAAATCGTAGTGTAGGGATACTGCTTATTGTATTATACCTACTTGCCAATATGATTTCTGTCTGGCTTTCTCCTAGCAATCAAGCACTACACGATAGAATATTGAAGACGAGAATTACTCAACATCATCTTGATGACGATTAAAAAAAGACAGTAAAATCTCCTGCGATTGCCATATCAAACGCAGGTTTTTTATAACGAAAAACAACATTATACGCTCCGACTTTTCCTTGTGTTGTAATTGTATAGTACAAATCAGCAAGTTGAGCACCTCATGCTTCCACTCTATATTCTGTAAATGGATAAATATCATTTGACTGAGATACAGGCATCGCAATTCATGCAAGAGAAAGAGAAATATCGGTAAAACGACTATCAGCAAAGAGCTGATTCCACATCAGTGATCTGATACTATCTGCCTGTTGTGATGCGACATTGTGTCACGTTCTTTCTGATGCAATCGTTGTCTGGAGAGGTTGAAAAGTATCACGAAAGCGCAGACTTGGTCAGGCATTCGTTGGTGTGATAGGATTTCTTGCATTTAACAGACTTTCTCTAATTGCCATGTCTTGAGGATTCATCGATGGAGCTGAACCAAAATATGTCATTCCATCATATTTAAAAATCCTAAAATACGAACGATTGGAGCCATCAAGCATAAAGCCATCAACTGACCAACCTATCAACTCATCATCAGGAAAAGCACCATAGAGTCAGTCATTAGTATTGAGTGCTGGTCAAGCAAATCTTGCGGCAAGTGTTGGATTGAGCCTTAGCCAAATATCAAGTGTTGAAGGAGAAACTTTTTGGAGAGAAGGAGCTGAGGAATAAAAATCGTTGGGGGATGTTGTCCTGTCTATCATGAGAGGAATTCTAATGCGTTGATTCGTACGAAGTCAATTCCATCATTTGCTTTGGTCAGCGAATAGACGATTGATATCGGTATCTCATGAACGAGGGATTTGTGTTGTTCTTGAGGAAATCGATCGTGTGGTCCCATTCCCTGGAAGCGAAAGAAAACTCATTGTCCCTGCTTGATGATCACTACGAGGTCATACATTAGTATCGCCAAGCCATCATCATGATCACTCAAATCACGGATCACGATGTCTGAGGATGAGCATTGCTCTTTCCATCGATCCATATGCACCATAGTAGGCAATATTATAGCCTTTAATATCGCGCATTTGAATAATAAATGGGGCATAAAGGGAATAAATTGTTAGGACCAGCGATGTTCCTAATAAAACCATAAGAATTGTAAATCCAATAAGCATATGAGAACACAATATCAATAAAAAGGAATACGTAGAAAAGGTATACCGGTTATGCAAACAAAATGCAAATTTTATTGAATCGCTTCATTATATAATGTCGGATCTTGGATAAACGAACGCGTATTTTTGAGCATCATTGTATACTGGTTTTGTAAACGATCTGATTGAGCGAGCAGAGATTCTCTGGTCTGTCATAATGTACGAAGTGACAATCTTAAGGCTTCTGCCTGTTCACCAAAACGTTCTCAAAAAATACGTGATGAAACAATCATTCACTCATTGTCTCATGACAATGCTCATAAAAAATCACGATCAGCTTGTTTCCTTTGATGATCTACTTGATAAAAATCTCCTTTTTGATTGATGATCGCAAGATCTAGTCAAATACCAACCTGTCTTGCTTTTGCCAAAAGACGTTGCATTCTTCTCATCAAACGATCAACTTCCACTTCACGTTCATTGATAGTCTGTCCGTGAATACGTGTCAGTGATAACCTTCTCATTTGTTCGATAAGAATAAGGATACTGTCGATATCCCCTGCAGATATTATTCCATCATACGTTTCAAATCCTTTGGTTCCAAATTCGATACCTGCATAGACGATTCATACACTTTGCTGTCAGATGGCTCTTCTTGCAAGAATAGTTTTATGATCTCTTGGTTGTTCTGCATTGACGGTTTGTGTGATTGTTGGAAGTGGGAAAGAAAAAAAACGTTCAGTCCATGGACTTAGTACGTCGCTAAATCCATACAGCATCACAAATCAGCCAATAAATCATAGTCCAAATCGTCGTGTTTTGATAAGACGAAAGATGAATTCCATGAAGCAAGAAAGTAAATAAAAGATCGATTATTCTAAGGATGAAGCAATGGAATTCATAACAGATCAAAACTTTTGATTGATACGTTTTTTCTTTTGCTTGGTTTTATCATCCCCTCATCCTCCCCCACCCCAATCACCAGGATTAAAGCTATTGGCTATCATCTCGACTACACGTGACTCATCAGGACTTAAATCTCATGGATTTTCTGGACCACGCAACGATTCCGGAGCTTTGATAGGAGATGTTTCGTTTGTCATGAGAAATCGATAAAATAAAACTATTAATAGTATACAGATGTTTGGGTATGAGACAAAAAGCATCAATTCTTTTTTATGTATTCTCTTGACAAAAAAAAATGATATGACAACCATATCGTGACAAAAAAAACTGACTCATATCGCGTTCCTTATCTAATTATAGATCTGCTACAAGTCATGAATACTTGTAAGCATAGCATCCAGGTCATGTGCTTCTTGTTTTTTTTCCTCTTCCTCTTGATGTTTGAGCTTTTCGAGAAAATTGAGTCACTGATATATCTTGGCTGTTTTGGTTTCATCTTTGACTCCATTGAGTGCTTGTTGGGATATGCTAACTAGTTCATCAATTATATCATCAGTTAACTCATTTTGTACAATAAGATGTTTGATATTTTGTCCTTCTGGTCGGACATCATTGAGTGTATCAAGAAAAGCAATTAGATACTCTTTTTTAGACATCGATATACACTGATAATAAAAACACAATCAACAATGATAGCAAGATATCTTTCATATCAAAGAAATATTATTTCATCAGCTCTGCAATAATTTTTGGTTCAAGTGTGTTATGGATATAGGCAGAAATTGGTCTTGCTCCAAATTGTGGATTATAGATCTCATCAATAATTGTATCGATTTCCTTTGATGACAGTTTGGGCAACGTTAATGTTGGATGTGCCTGTTTCCATAGATGCAAAAAATTTTTTCGTTGTGCCTGAAAAATTTCTTTCATTATCAATTTACTCAACGGACGAAACACAATTTTGTAATCAATTCTATTGAGCAACTCTGGACTAAGTTTGTCTTTGACAATATCAAGTATCCTTGTTTGTATCGCTGCAAATTCTTTTGTCTCAGCATCTGCCACTGATTTTTTGGTTGTACCAAACCCGATGCTGTGTTGTTTTTTTGCAAATTCTGTATGTCCTATATTTGATGTCATAATAATAACTGTTGATTTGAATGAAATAAGTCTTCCTTTTGAATCTTTGAGATGTCATTCATCGAGAATTTGAAGAAGAATATTGAGAACATCGGGATCTGCTTTTTCAATCTCATCAAAGAGAACGACAGAATATGGTTGTCTTCTGACAGCTTCCGTCAGTACTCATCATGATTCAAATCCTACATATCATGGTGCAGATCAAAGAAGTTTAGACACTGAGTATTTTTCCATAAATTCTGACATATCTACTCTTATCAAGGCTTTTTCATCACCAAAATACTCTTTTGCCAGCATTTTTGCACAAAACGTTTTCCCGACTCCTGATGGTCCCAAAAAAAGAAACGATGCAATGGGTTTATTTTTTGGAATTACAGAAAGTCTATTTCTCTGCATTGTTGAAACAATTGCTTTGACAGCTTCATCTTGTCCTTTGATGGCAATACTCATTTGTGTATGGAGTCTTTTGAGTTTTGCAATTTCATCTTCATTGACAATAGATGTAGGTAATCACATTTTGTCAGCAAGGACTTGACCAATATCAAGTCATGTCACAACTGGCCTCAAGTGATGAGGTACGGTATGAGCCTGTTTGAGGTCCAAGAGAGATTGTTTAAGGCTTTCTTGTTCTTTTTTGAGTGTTGCAGCTGTATAATAATCTTGATCTTCGACGCACTGTGCAACACGAAGATCAATTTCTTCTATTTTTTTGACAATTTCTTGATATTGATCGTCTATCTCTGTTTTTGCAAGAAGTGTTGATTTTCTTGCTCCTGCCTCATCAATAACATCAATTGCTTTATCAGGCAGAAATTTGTTGAGTACATATCTTGATGTCAATGCAATTGCCTGATCAATAGCTTCGTCTGTAATACTCACGCCGTGAAAATCCTCATATCTTGAACGTAGTCAGAGAAGTATTTTTTTTGTATCAGCATGAGTAGGTTCATTCACATGGATTTCTTGAAATCTTCTTTTGAGAGCAGCATCCTTTTCGATATGTTTTTGGAATTCATCAAACGTCGTGGCCCCAATAAGTTTGATTTTCCCCCTTGCAAGCATTGGTTTGATCAACTGTGCTGCATCATCAGTTCCATTTGCTCCACCAGCACCAATAATTGTGTGTAACTCATCAATAAACAAAATAATATTATTAACTGGATCGGCGGCCTCATCGAGGATAGTCTTAAACCTTGTTTCAAAATCACCTCTATATTTGGTTCCTGCAACAAGCGTCCCCATATCCAACGTAAAAATTCTTTTGTTTTTAAGTTTTTCAGGGACATCGCCAGCAACAATCTTCATCGCTAGTCATTCAACAATCGCTGTTTTCCCTACTCACGCCTCCCCTATCAATAAAGGATTGTTTTTAGATTTACGCAAAAGCGTATAAATCACTTGATCAAGTTCTTTATCACGTCATATACAGGGATCCAAACGTCCATGACGAGCATCATCAGTAATATCTGTCCCAAAATATTCACAGGCAAGCTTCGTGTCATCTTTTTTACCTTTTTTCTTAGACGTCGATGATCACCCACTATCGTTTCCTACTTCAATAACATCAACATCATCACTACTTGATCAGATCACAACTCACGAAATACCATCGGTGCCAACCATGTCAACAAGTTGAACCATATCAACAGCATCAATGGGTAAATTGAGTGATGTAAGAATAGTTCCCATTTTGTCCATAAAAGTATAAAGAGGAATTTCCATTTTTGCTAGACGTTTGATAAGGTTTGTGAGACCATAGAGTACTTTATCAAAATCATTATTGACGAAAAGATCGTGTTGTAACGACGGTGAAAGATGATGAGCAGAAACATACAGCAATGCTGCAACATCAACAAAGTTTTGGTATTCAAGAAGAAGATTGAGAACAACACTATCAATAGGAAGACTTGTATAGTCATGAATCTCAGGAAGAGAAAAATCACCGATATGGCATTTGGCAGCCAGAGAATCTTTGAATGCATGAAGGTCCTGAATACCAACCATTTTCCATAACATATCAGCGTACGGATGAGCTGTGATTTTCCATGCTGATGACAAGAAAATGTGATCAGCAGAAATAGGATGTCACTCAGTCATGACCGTTGCAAGATTGAGAACATCACGTGCATGAGGAGTATAATTCATGAAGTACACAAAGGATAAAAATCGTCTTTAGTATAGTGGTTTTTTTTTAATTTGCAAGACAAATATCATCAAAATTAGCACGTATAAAAAAATGGTGCTATGTTGTCAGTTTTTTATGAGCATGTAATTTATTCACATGCAGAATACATACATCCTCTATTTTTTCTTGATTCTCAAACAAAAACCCGTACATACAATAATGTGCACCTCTCATGTGCACGGCCGTCGCTTTTTTGTTGATTATGATACTTCTCTTGTTTCCATCATATACGTGGTTCCTTTTTTATTCTTCTTCCTATATCATGATTCGTTTCGTCTGTCACTGTGCTTTCGGAACGGTATGAATGCTTGCACGTGAATGCAAAAGATTATCCTTGACAGTTGTCAGTTATAACCACTTTTTTGTTGTATGTGAAGGAACAAGCGATGATCTCCTACGTGCACTCCTATGGTTGAGAATTGCTACCAGAATTTGTGTGGTTGTCGCGTCATGTGTTGCATTATCATGGGATGAACTCTATGATAATCTTAAAGCGATTGAACGATCATTGTGGATTCTCCCTCGTACTAAACCTGTTATTCGCGCAAAAGCTAATGGATGTCTGCTTTCTTCTATCCCAACAATACAGTCAATCTCGCAAAAAGCTGTCATGACCAAACTTTTTGGGAATCAGCAGTGTCTGTATGAAGAAACATCCACGATTGTTGTCACGTGAATACATAATAAATGGACCATCAGTATTGATGTCATTTGATCAATGACTGATAGATGCATTCGTCCTCGTCACGGGATAGCTCCTTTGAGAGAAAATCTTGCATGTGCTGCATTACTTCAGTCATGATGGCGTTTTCGCGAATCGCTCATCGATCCTTTTGCATGATCAGGAACGATTATCATCGAAGCATATCTCCTTGCTCGTAATCTTCCCCCAAGAATAGTACGAAAACAACCCTCACTTTCATTTCCTTGGTTTACACCAACACACCAACGGCACGATCTGATTGACCATGCATATAAAAATTCATATCCCTGACCCTTTCGTTTGATTGCTGCCGATCATGATGTATCTATGGTGAGATTGATGAATGACATTTTTTCTCACCCGATCTTTAGTGATATGGTTGAAATAAGACATGCAAATGCTTTTACATCTCTAGATCCTACAATCCGCCGATGCGTTACCAATCCTCCATATGGCAAGAGAATTGATCGTTCTCGGTCTTTTGCTTCATTGATTTCATGGTTTGATAGAGCACAATTGCGTGGTGCACTTGTGTATGGTGGTGATGATGATGGATACGCTTCAACATCTCAATGACACAACAATACATCTCAGCAAGACCATCGTTCATCAATCCATCGTCGTCCTTCACAATCACGCTATCCGTGACGAATCGCACATCATCGATATAATGGATCTGACCGCTGTCGTTTGTGGTGTAAAATCTAGTGTATTCCTCCTTTTTTGTATGTTCATGAACCAGATAGAAGTATCTATCTCGTACTTTTTTGGCATACAAGAGAACATAAAACAATTATAGCATATATCGTGCAGAGATTGATGATTTTCCGAATTTCAATTGAATATACCATAATCTACACTAATCTGTTAATCGTTTTTTTTATTTTCTTTTTATAGAGATGTTCGGTAGACGCGTACGTCTATGATGGTTCAGAACTATTTTTTCTCTCATCTATGAGATTTGTATAAGTTTTTTCTTTGCTGTTCTTTTGTATATTATTGTTGTTCCTTTGACTATTCCTTCATGATGAACTATTCTTCATGGACTCATTTCGACAACAGTAGGGTTGATTCTTACTCTTATTCTGATTGTTAGACATAAAAATGATCAGTATTTTCTATGATTAGCTCCAACTAGTATGTTTGCATATGGCTGAGCTGTTCTTTTGTATTGACCAGGAATTATTCCTGCTATTACAGTGTGGGTAGGAGTATTATTGCTCATCATCAGTATTGTGCGTGCAATTCATTATATTCTTGTTCTCCCTCCGTCATTAGTTTATGGGTTTTTATGATGATTGGGGATCTTCATGGGACGAAAATTCATTGAAAGATATGTATGGGGTCCTATACGTATGGTTTTTACTATTCCTTGATCTGTACAATGAATTATTATTCATTGTAGTGTTTTCATTGTATCACTTTTTATCCTTTTTTTAGCAAAAAAATATTTCCCGCGTATACTGTGATTTGTATTCATTTTTTGCCTCTTTCTCTTTATGCATTTAATTCCGTGGTCTCTCGACTCCCTCTCAACAATTTGATCATTTTTGCCCTCTATTACAATCGAAACCTTAACACAACATCGATTGGTAAGTTGGAAATCAGCAATATGATTGATGACAGGCACTATGCGAATCAACGCTTTCCTCGTTGCTTGTATCATTACTCTTACTTCATTATTTGAAAGCTCAGTACTTCATCAATATCTTATAGAAAAAAAGAATACTGATGAATTGTCATATGTTCTTTTTCTTTCATGACTAGGCACGCTTGTGTCTGGATTCTTAGGAGGTCTTGTTGTCTCCCCTATTTTTGCAAGATCAAATCAATTCCACACACTCAAAAACAGTTGATCATCCTCTCGTTTGATTGGTTTCATTAGTGTATTTTTTCTTTTCATCCTATTTTCTCAATGAATATGACTACTTCATAGTTTTCCTATTGTTTTGATTGCAAGCATGATTATTGTGTGATCTTATGATCTTGTTAGAAAGGTCCCTTTGATGAGGCTCTATCGCTTAGACAAAATCATTTTCATCAAAATCATTATTCTGATTACAATGATGGTCTTTTTCAATCCTTTGCTTGTTTTTTTTGCCTGACTTATTATGGAAATGATCCATATACTCCATCAACAATTTCATCGTCCTCGATATGTCACTATTTTTCGCAAAAAAAAATTTTTTAGAAAACTTCGTCTTGATCAACGAAAAGACTATCATGCACAACCATCAGATATCGTTATTTTGAAAGGAGTATGAACATTGTCATACCTTCATGTATCACGCTTTGAAGAACAACTCCGTACTATGCCGTATATAAAATATTTGATTATTTCTTTTTGATCTAGCACTATCACAGATATTAATATGTATAACTTTTGTGATTTATTATGTCAATGGAGAAAAAAATCACAATCCACTATTATTCTTAGCTGATTGTTTAGTGATGATCAACGTCTTCTTTCTCAATTTATCTGCGTCTGATCAAATTCAGAAGCGCTTGATTATATTTGGGCACGCTCATCCTAGTCAGACATTTTTTGACAAATAATTCCTTTTTTTATATACTTATGGTACATCTTTTATTTTCTGTGTCATAATGTTTGATATTAACTTATTGTATTGATTAGCTCTTGCTTGATCACTATGAATCCTTATTTGAATAGAAAGAGAACGTACACAATCAAGCACCTGATGAATAAGAACCTATACCATAACAGGCATCCTGTGATATCTCGCAAGTTTAGAAGAAACTCTTTTATATTTGATTTGATGATGTCTTATTTTACGAGTTTGAGCAAGTTATGTAGGTGATTTTTGGAAATTGGGACGCACAAAATTGACGTCAGAGCTTTCGTTAATGATGACGTGGGTTGCTGGTGTGTTGGTAGGATATGATTATACAATGCTTGCAACTGTTGCTGTAATCTGTCTTTTTCTTCTTTTATATAATTTCCAAGAGCTCAAATCATTTGCAACATCTCTCAATAATGATGAGCTTTTGGGAACAGTAAAACTTGCTATTATTTCCTTTATTGTGCTTCCCCTTTTGCCAAATGAAGCCATGGGTCCTTTTGATGCATTCAATCCTCAAAAGATACGGAAGATTGTTGTTTTCATCTCATGAATAAGTCGGATAGGCTATATCCTCTCCAAACTACTTTGAAATAAATATGGCATAGGATTGACAGCTATTGTAGGATGATTGGCATCATCGACAGCAGTAACAAGTTCACTCAGTAATTTATCAGCAAAAAATTCCTGATCATATCTACCCTATACGTTTGGTGTTGTGATTGCATCAAGTATTATGTTTTTTAGAATGCTTGCAGCACTTTATGTTTTCAATCAAAACCTTTTCTCTCTCCTCCTTCCCTCACTTGCATGAATGGGCATTGCAGGATTTGCTGCCAGTGGTTATTGGGCACGGAGAATGAGTCGTGATCAATCAGATCGTGATATTACCGTTGATGTATGATGATCACCATTTGAGCTTAAACCTGCGCTATTTTTTGCGATTATTTTTAGTCTTGTTGGTCTCATATCCAATATAGGGTTAGCGTATCTTCCTGAACAAAGCCTCTACCTGATTGCTATTATCTCATGACTCTCTGATGTGGATGCGATTACACTTACGATTGCAACATTACCCACGATTTCCGCAACCGTTGCCATTGGAGCAACACTCTTTGCAGCAACAAGCAATACTATCGTCAAAGGAGTGCTTGCTTGGAGAATGGGGTCTCAACCATTTTGACATGGTGTTGCGTATTCGTTTTGATTTATGATTCTTGTGTGATTTCTCATTCGACTAATACCTTTGATCCTGGGGTAAGCATACTTCTCATCTATCATATACAAAAACAATCCCCTTTCAATGAGGGGATTTTTTCTACAAAAAACGCATCAAGGATATTCTTTCTCTATATAATACTATTCGAGTCAAAGCGATGTTATCAATGATTTTCACCCCAAAAAAGGACACAAAACATGAGGTATCACAACAGTACCATTTTCTTGTTGATAGTTTTCGAGAATAGCTGCGATTATTCTCCCCAACGCCAAAGCCGTTGCATCATTCATATGAACAAATACCTTAGATCCGTCAGCCATCTTCGTTTTGATTCCTAGTCTACGTGCTTGATAATCGGTCATATAATCTGCTGTGTGTGTTTCCCTATATGTCTCTTGTGCAGGGAATCGCGTCTCGATATCATACCCAGAAAAATTCATAATTCCTACATCAGCAGTACATTTATTGATCACACGATAAGGCAACCCCAGTGATCATACCAGTGTTTTTTGAATTTCGATCAAAAGACGATGTTCATTCATTCCTTGATCAGGGGTCGAAAATGTTTCCATTTCTAACTTATGAAATTCGTGAGTTCTCAAGATTCATTTGGTATCTTTGCCATACGTGCCTGCTTCTCTTCTATAGCTTGACGTGACGGCTATATATCTTTTTGGAGCTTGATCTAGGTCAAGGAGCTGATCCATATGCAACGGACCCAAGGAATGTTCAGCACTTCAAATAAGCACTTGATTATCATCATCAAGACAATATCTGTCATCTTTTGGATACAATCTTCCCATTTTATGCATGGTATCTTGTGAAATAATGGTAGGAGGAATAACAATCGTAAAAGGAATAACGGGCATTGAAAGTCCTGTTCTTGCAATACAGTCAGCTATCCATTGTTTATCTGTCAAACATGAAAAGACTCGATTGATCAAAGCATATTGAAGTTGTGCTCATGCACCAAGAAGATAAAAAAAACGGGAACCACTGACCTTGGATGCTTGTTCTTTATCCAAAATTCCAAGTTTTTCACCCAATTCTTGGTGATCCAATGGTTTAAACGAAAACGAACGAGGATGTCACACAACAGCTTCTACCACATTATCATTTTCTGATTGTCATGAAACGACATGATCCGCAACCAAATTGGGAACAGACCACAAAAGTTCTGTATATTCATCCATGACACGTTGATATTCAGCCTCAAGATTGTGGATGATCGTCTTGATCATTTTTGCTTCTTCAATTGTATCTTTTGATCATGATAATTGTTTTTGTTGAAATCTTTGTTCATCAATTGTTTTTTGGATTATTTTTCTTTTGTCATCCAAATGAACAAGACGATCAATATCACATACAACACGTTTCTCACGAATTAAACGACGCAATACTTCGATATTATCACGAATAAGATTTATATCAAGCATAGTAATCAAAAAAGTAAAAAACTATAATCATATTTATCCTCGAGTAGGATCGGCCATGAACGTATGAATAGCATGGTCTACCTGTTTTTTGACATCTTCTAAAGACTGACGTGCATCAATCAAATAATGACACAAATTTCTTGCTTGATTTCTTTCATATTCTGCACTTTTAAGACGCGATTCAAGCTCTTCCATTGCCATATCAGGTTGACGTTGAAGCATTCTTATAGTCATAGTCGTATCGTCAATATCCAAAAAAATCGTACGACATTTTGGGCCAAAAAAACTGTCATGTCTGACTTTTTCTCGTCCCAAAATTTCCAATTCTTTAATAGCAATTTTGTTTTGTTCCCATGTTTTAATTACACGATCACGTTTGGTTCAATAATACCAACGATCATGTACCAACGCATATTCCAAAAACTCATCTGCAGCAATTCATGCACGAAATTCGTCTTCAGTCAAAAAGTCATATTTTTCTCCTTGTTTTTCTCCTGTTCTCATGGGTCTCGTCACACATGAATTGATATATGCAAACTGTGTATTGGTTAAAATATGACTCATGATAGTTGTTTTTCACGATCACGATACTCCCATAAGAAAAAGGAGACGATTAGGCATACGATGGCATGATAAGAGCTAAAAATTTATGAGGACTGTGGTGGTATTGGCGGCGTAGGTGGTTCAACAATAGGCTCAGGGATAGATGACACAGGTGATGGTTGAGTATCAGCCACAGGACGAGTCATATGGGCAGAGGATGAAGTAATAGGAGATGTAGAGACATCAGAACGATCACTGTATTGATACTCAACATGAGGCACTGATGTATGTGTTTCATCCATACGAGTGTTGATTGGTTGGGGATTATCCATCACGATAGATGACTGTTCCTGCACGTAAGGAGCAACAGATGATGGTTGATGAGTAACCATGTGAGCATCAGATAACGTACTTGATGCAGATATTTCATTTTTCTCACCTGAAGATGAGGGAGTACGTATGGAGGCAGGATGTTGGGGAATATATTTTTCGATCATCGTCATTGCTTTAGAAACATATGTATCAAGTCATGTTTTGGCAAGTATTCGTTGTACACTTTTTTCGAACATTTGTGCTCATGTATTTACTCGTTGTGAAAAGTCCATAAAAAAGAACAAATAAAATAAAAAAATGATCTATTAGACAACACACATTGTCTCTTTTTTCACATGCAATTTAACGACTATACTTTGATCGGTCTTGCAATCGCAACAAAGGCAGGATCAGCAGGATCAAGCATCTTGACAGGAGTTGTTTCATCATTAAATCCAAGGATCATGCGCCCATTGATGATTTTGCATACGTCAGCAAGATGCTTGGTAAAGAGGCATATATGAGGAATATCTCACTCCTGTGTACATGTTACATATGCAACAGAATCTCCTTTATCAACCTTTCCCGTACTCAACTTCAATAAACCTTCATCAATACTCAAAAAGACATGTTTTTTGTTATCTTTAGCGAGAATATCGATCTTACGGAGTTGTTTTTCAAAGAGTGCTGTCTCAAGTAGCAATGAGCTACGATAGGTGGGCGGCATAATTTTGGGATTGTGATAGTCAGGAAAATTACCTTGAATTGTAATCGTTGAAATATAAATTGTTGTCTGACCAATACTCGTTTCTCGACCCAATAGATTAGAGCCAACATGTAATGTAGAAAGCGGATCAATATCATCACTTACCAATCATGCGGCAACATGAGCAATATCAAGAGCAGATGATTTTGGAATAGAGACTTTGATAGATGTTGTCGAATCCAATGTCAATGAATACTCAGCCAAAAGTTGCGTATCTGTTCCTACAAAATACAAACGATTGGTTCCCTGATCATCAGTTTTGGTCCACAAATAAATTCCCCCGTAAATGGGCGTATATGATTTTTCTATACAAGCAAATCAAACCTTATTGATCCCACGAGCAAGAGAAGAGCAAGAAATGTTTATATGTTGTGCCTCAGTAAGGGTAGGCAAAGCAACATAGTCAGACGCTGGGAGTGTTTTGATACTAAAAGTATCTTTTCCGGATGAGATTATCAGTGTTTCGGTATCAGCATTATATGCAATACCAATATCTCCATCGGCACATGCATGCAGAATATCAACCAAAAGTTTTGCATTCACAGTCCATGATCAAGTGCCCTGAGCAACGACTGGCGTTGTTATCAAACAATATTTTTCCATATCAGTTGCTTTGAGTGTCATAACACCATCCGTAATATCTCGATACATATTTTGGAGAATAGGAAGTGTCGAGTTTTTTGAGGCAAATCTCATAACTGTATCACACAAAGGACTAAGAACAGACAAAGGAAGACGAAACTGCATCATCACACCGAAAAGATAAAAGTAGCACTACATCTCTAATGAAAATCTATAAGAAAAATTTAGTCTGATGCAAGAGAAAATGCCACGGGTATTGCATCAGGGAGATTTGTGTATCACATACAACTCAAAGATATGTGATCTGGTTCCTGACGATGGAGATAGGCTGGATGATTAGATGGGATATAGAGATTGTCTCCAACAATAGGAAATCCTAGTAGTTGAAGATGGCAACGAATTTGATGCCTAAATCCGCGCTGAATTTCACAGCGAATCAGTGAAATATTGGTTGATTGATCATAATCACAGACTTCATAAAGCGTTTCTGTCCAATATCGTTTTTTCCCTTGCTGACGATTTTTTGCTGTTTGAACAATAACACGGACTGGGTCATCACGATGCTGTGCCAAAAAACATGCAATAACTCCATACGAACAAGAAGGACGTCAATAAACCGTAGCATAATATATTTTGGTTATCAATCAGGCATCTTGTTTTTCTTTGTAGGTATGATATGCAAGACGATTTTTTGCAAATAACACAAGTCATGAGGTACAGACATCTAATCTGACGACCAGTCATCACTCAGGAAGTGTCCGATCAAGAAGGGTCTGTGGGTGCTTTTTTTCTTGTGGTGTATACCAAAAAAGATCAAAGAGACTGACACGTTTTCAAGGCACGCTTGCTATTCAAGAAGGCTTCCAGACATAGTATCGATTGGATGTCTCATAATATCTAAGAGGATGATGGGAAACGGGATCAGCACGCATGGCAATAACGGACGTCTAAAAAATTGGCTGCTTGACAATGATGACATGTTTTTTTTACATGATAGCCACATGATCCACAATAAGATACTTGCACAGCATGACTTGTCTGACATGATGGACATATAAGACGATCCTCACCGTCACGATCCCATTTATATTTGATTGGTCTTATCACACAATACAAGGGAAGTCAAATAAAAGGTGTCAACATAGTCACCAAAAACAGTGCAAACCAAAATCATCCTTGACGCGTGTATCTTGCATTTGCATCACGAGCAGTCCACAATAATGCAATAATCCAAAAAAATCACACAATACCAATAAGTATTTGGATACTAAGAATCAATGCAGGAGAAGATGCTGGATTAATAAATGCAGGCAACATAAGAACGAACATAATAAAGCAAAATTAGTATATAGTTTTTTTTCAAAAAAATTGCAAGCTGAAAAACAAAAAAGTCACCTTCAATATATAAGCCATATCACACATAGTCCAAGAATATCAACCGAAAAATACTAGTTTTTTTATAGCTGTATCACTGCTTTTTTATACAGGAGAGCAATCAAGATAATAAGGCATACAACAAGCACCAATACGCATAAAAAAAAACTTATCACCGAAGTGACAAGTACAAGAATTATATTGACTAGACACGAAGCTCATCATTGATGACATCAGCCTTGATAAGCGACGAGCGAGATGCCTTTACTGATGATACTGACTGCGTACGTTTTGTGAGGATGTGAGGGGTATTTTTTTCTTTGACAACAGTTGCTTTGGAAGATACAGTTATATCTTCTGTACCAGCATCTTTCTTCTCCTTTTCTTGTGGTTCTCATTGATGAGACGATGATCAAGAAGTCATATGTATCTGTTTCGTTGACTTATCATTGAGCAGTATATCTTTTTTCTTCCCTTTTGTGTCTTCATAGAGCGTATCAGTATTCTCTTTTTTCTTCTTTTTTTTCTTCTCTTTTTTCCTTTCTGTCATATTTTGTTTTACTGCTTTAAGTACATGCATTGATGTTTCAAGTTTTGGCCATTTGAGTGGAAGTTTTTTGAGAGAGGCAAGAAGAATCGTTGCAAATTCATATTCTTTAGAAAAATTCTCATCTGTTCCAATAATATGCCAAGGAGCATGATCCCATGATGTATCAGTCAACACATCTGAGTAGATATCAATATACTTATCATATTCAGATGCTTTACGAAAATCATCATCTTTATGTTTTCGATGTTTTTTGGGATCTATCATTCTTTCTTCCAATTTTTCTCTTTGTTTTTCGGCGCTAACATGCAGAAAACATTTGATAATAATCGTTCCATTATCAACAAGAAGTTGTTCAAAATTTTTGATAGCCTCAAGTCTTCTTTGATACTCTTTTTTGGTCATCGTACCGTTGATTTGTGGCATGACGAGATCTTCATAATGAGAACGATTAAATACTTTGATTGTGCCTTTTGCAGGTGTTTCCTTGTGAATTCTCCACAAAAAATCATGAGCAAGCTCCTCTTTGGTGGGAACACCAAATGATTTGACAGAACATCCCATTGGATTGATAGCACCCAAAACCTTTGTAATCAAACCATCTTTTCCTGACGCATCAAGTCACTGAAGAATAATCAGATATGAAAATCTTCCATCTGCATACAATTTATGTTGCAATTCCACAATTTTTTTTATCATTTTTTTTGTGTCTTTTTTCGCTTTTGCTTTGACGAGTCAAGGAAGTGGACCAGTTGTGATTTTTTTTAGTTTGATAGTCATGAAAACATAAGAAAAAAAATAAAAGATAATTTTCTTGCTTTTTGTTGAATAATTCACTATAAAAAGCTAAGAATAGTATAATCAATGATAAATCAAATTGCAAATTTTTGCTCATTTAGTTCTCATTTTTATGGTTAATGCTCGAAAAAGAGACAAAAATACTTGACATAGATAAAGAAATAATCAAAAAAACAATTGCTGACCGAGGATGCAGTCGATCAGAACCTTTTCTCGTTACTGATTCGTATCGAGATAGTATAGATAAACACTATCATGCGCAAAAAAAGAAAGTCAAACTGAGAGTCATCAGCACCAAACCATGATGCGAATTGATTGTCAAAACAAAAGATCATACGACACAAACCAGCAAAGTGTGTCGTGAAGAATCAGTTATGCTTTCCAACGAAGCATCAGCAGAGCGTTTCCTTACGAGTCAATGACTGACCAAAGTATTTATCAAACAAAAAATCAGAACACAAACAGTGCTGTGATCGGTCCATTTTATGATTGATGAATATGCAAGTATTCCTCCCTTATTAGAAATAGAAGCTGATAGTGATGATATTATTATGCAGTGGATCACTATTTTAGGACTCACAACACATCCACGCTGTGTAGGTGGACGAAAAAAACTCGCAGCGCATTATTGACTCTCAGTCGACGATGCACTCATGCCCTAAAATCATAAACGAGCAAGATCTTGTTTTACTTGACGATCTGTATCTCTTTCTTTTATAAGAGATTTTTTTGTGATATTTTTCTTTTTCTTCGCTAATGCGACTTCGCATTTAATAAAATGACGACGACTATAAATTTTAGTAAGAATGAGAGTCGCTCCTCATCATTGACGAATACCTGCAAACATTGATCCAAGTTCTTTGCGATGAGCAAGCAATATACGAGGTCTTGTGGGATTATAGGAGCCAAGTTGCTGTATTGATGCGTGAACATACTGATCAATATGGCAATTGATCAAAAAGAGCACTGATCATTGAAAACGAATAATCGCTTCTCATGCAGAAAAGTTATTCTGTTTCATTGATTTTACTTCATGACCAAAAAGCACGATACCACATTCTCGTGTTTTCTCAATCGAATAATCAAAGAGCGCTTTTTTATTGATTCGCTGGATCATAAGAAAACAATATTAAACCAAAAGAATAAAGAAAAAACACTAGGACATCATCATTGCCTCAAAATCTTCTTTGATCAAATATTCTTTCTCTAATAACACTTCAGCCATACGATGAATACGATCAGCTTCCCTAGCCAAAATATCTTTTGCTTGTGTATAACAGCTAGCAATAGTTGCTTTTATTTTTGTATCAAGCATCTGTGCTGTTTGTTCAGAATATCGACGGGAAATCAATGGACTGTCTTCACCATCAGTCCACAAAATTTGTCCAAGTTCGTCGTCCATTCCATATTTTGCATACATATCACGAACAATTTTTGTTGCTCTCATGAAATCATTGGATGCTCATGTTGTAATTTCATCTGCTCAGATAAACAATTCCTCTGCAGCTCTTCCGCCAAGTAGCATAATAACATCATGTAAAAATTTCTTTTTTGAATGGAGATATTTATCTTCTTCAGGAAGGGTAATTGTCATACCCAACGCACCCCCACGCGACACAATCGAAATTTTTTCGACAGTATCTGTTTCAGACAAATGATAGCCACAAACAGCATGGCCCAATTCATGATAAGCAACAATTCTTCTTTCTTTTTCGACCATTGACTTAATTTTTTTCTCTGATCCCATAATAACTTTTTCAAAAGCAAATTCTAGATCAGCTGCAGTAATTTTTTTGCGATTATCTCTTGCAATCTTAAGTGCTGCTTCATTAATCATATTTTCGATATCTGCACCGACAAATCATGATGTTCTTTTCGCAAGAACATCGACACTGACAGAACTGTCAATCTTTTTATTTTTCAAGTAATAGTCAATAATTTTTTTACGCTCCTCAAATGTTGGTGCTCCTACCATAATTTTACGATCAAATCTTCCAGACCTCATCAAGGCAGGATCAAGTGTATCAGGGCGATTAGTTGCAGCAATCACAATTACATTGGTGCTTGTTTCAATCCCATCCATTTCTGTCAAAATTTGATTAAGCGTTTGTTCTTGTTCTTGGTGTCATCACGAATGCCCACCTCCTCTTTTTTTACCAATTGTATCTATTTCGTCAATAAAGATAATTGCTGGTGCACTCGCCTTTGCTTTGGAAAAAAGCTCTCTTACTTTTGCAGCACCCATTCATACCAACATCTCCATAAATTCTGATCATGATGCAGAAAAAAACGATGCATCTGCCTCCCCTGCTATCGCTTTTGCAAGCAATGTTTTCCCTGATCATGGTTGCCCATACAACAAAATTCCTTTGGGTGGTCTTGCTCAAACATCAGAATATTTTTTGGGATTTTTGAGATAATCCACAATCTCGTATAAATCCTCTTTTACCTCATCCATCCCAGCAACATCAGAAAACTTAGTTTGGATATTATTTTGGGTAACGAGTTTACCAATTTTTATCGCAAAAGGCAATCCTCATCCCTTCATACCCATCACACGAACAAGAAAAAAAATGGTAACAAGGGTAATCAATAACAATGGTGCAATATCCCAAAAAATCGCCCAAAATCATCATCATGAATAGGTAATAACAGTTTTTTGTGATGTTACATCGATCCCAAGATCAGTAAG
Organism: Candidatus Absconditabacterales bacterium; assembly: GCA_025057375.1. Taxonomy (GTDB): domain Bacteria; phylum Patescibacteriota; class Gracilibacteria; order Absconditabacterales; family Absconditicoccaceae; genus JANWWO01. Next base: position 68,324 of record JANWWO010000004.1, read on the forward strand.
TGTCATATTTGCTGGCTTCATCGTTTCAAAACGACGATAATGAACTTGATCTCTATATTCTCACAAGGTAAATAGTTGGATTGTTTGCCCAGTTTTTATAAAAATATCACCATAAAGCGTTGTTTGATTTTTTTCGGTAATTCTCACAAATGATCATGATTGTACATGAGCCAAAAACTCATCAAGCGAAACTTTTGTCTTGCTATCAAATTTTTCTACTATTCATTGTCACCAAGAAAACACTTTTGTGAGAAACAAAAGCGACAAAAGAATTGATAATCATAGCAAGAGAGGAGAAAATCTAAATCACATAGCAAAAAAAGAAAATAAAAAAAATAATTATGACATATTGTCTGACGCTACAGACAGAGAGCATACCATATAAGTTCACACAAGTGAAAATCATTGACGACGATAATATTCTCTTACTCATACTCACGAAATAACTGATAGTGATTGATAACCATGATGAGATGCATACTGTTTGGCATATGACAACAATCAGGATCACAATCACTGATGCTGAACATCATGCTTGTCAGATGATAATTGCTGATTTTTTTTGAGTCATTTCATTGTTCCATACACATGCAATTCTCTAATGAGTGCTGTTTTTTGCCCAAGTCATGGAATGTCACAGCAATATTCAGGACGCGGCAAACTCAATCTACACAAAGCATACAAATATCCGAGTTCATCCTCTACTGAAAGAAAATACTCTGTACCATTACTTACGTCATAAATTCTTGTAACCAAAAACAATGATGACGATGGATCAGGTCTATGTCTAATCTCCCTACTTCTTGTATCCAACGCAGAAAAATGTCTCACTGACTCTGTATCACGAACAAATGATGATTGCTGTGCCGTAAAATCAAGAGGGGCTCATCGAGAGATGACCGTGGATAAACATCACACATCATGATCAAGGCGATTGTACAAAGCACGACGTGCATCAATATCCTGAGCAAGACGAAGAGACCATTGATGATACAACAACTGCGCAAGATTGGTCACTGATGATCATGCTGCAATTTCTGTCGCAGGAATATCTCTAATAAACCTTTTGACACGTGTATAACAAGGGATGACTGACCAAAACACATCCTGTGTCAAACGAGCAATATAGTCAGTATCAATCGGCGTATATTTGCCTTCACGATAGAGTGTATACAATTCTGTATCAGGAATAACTGAGGTAGGATAGAGCTTTATCTCATCAGGTTTGAGCCAGGGATCAGTATACAAATCCACAAATGATTGACGATCAGACTCATAGCTTGATTGATAAAGTCAGGGCATTATATGAGCAGAAATTTTGAATCAATACTGTCTCAGACGATGCATAGCACGACGATAGTCATCACATGTATTATCTCTTTTATTGGCAGCAAGGACAGTATTATCAGTCGACTGTATTCATGTTTCTATTCTCGTCACTCACCATTCTCTTCGTTGACGACAATTCGCATCAGTAACATATTCTGGTCTTGTTTCGATAGTTAGTCAAATAATTCTTACGGCTGCTGTTTGATTTGTCTCAAGATCAGCGACAGACCATGCAGGCAATCATCCAAGTGAGACAAAAAAATCATCAAAAATTTTTTCCTGTTCAGGTTTTTTGTCAAGAACAGATTGATGTTTACGAGCAAAATCTCATGCCGTCGGGACGTGCCAATCATTCTGAACCATCCATCGATCCCAAAATGTAGGGAAAAGGTTACATGCTTGATAACAACGATAAATGACTTCATGTTTATACTTCTCTGGATACACATCCCATGTTCCACCCAAAATAATCATTTCAACCTTATCAATAGCATGTCAGGTAAGTTTGAGAGATTTGAGCCTTGCAAAGATCTGTCTCACCGGACAAAAAGCATTTAGATACGCTCTCATCGCTCATGGCTCAGTCTTGATATAGCTTTTTGGCATTGTCGGGTCATTGGGACAAAAAATGCATTTCCCTGGACACCAGAAAGGTTTGGTAAGAATTTGGACTGACACAATTCATGATTGAGATCTGATTGATCTTTTTTTGAGGAGTGACTGAAGATTGTAATTGGGCTGAATCGTAGCACTATGAATCAAATCAGCATATTCCTTAAAAAGCATAGCATTGGATGGCATGGATGACAATCACGATTGTTTGGCATAATGTCTTTTTTGTGCAAAAAATGCCTCCGCAGTCAAATGCGGTCATGTTGCAAGTGAATACACAAAATCACGTAATGTTTGCATTATAATGTTTGTATTACATTATACGATAAAAAAAAATTTTCTTCGATCAATATTAGATCAATATAGGAATTTTTGCACAAATTGCAATCCAAAATAGTGTATTGAGAACTCAATACACTGATTGCGATAGAAAACCACTAATAAATAAACACATAGTACACAAACACACTATACGTCATCTTACCTCTGATGATGAGGATCATCTGCCAAAGACGGAAAATCCAAACGACGCAATGATGTAAATTTGGTGACAATTTTGTCTGTTGTAATATCAAGATGTTTGATATCATCATTGACTCTTTGATAATCAGAACAAAATTTTTTCCACCTATGTCAAAATCTATCAAATTCTGTTGCCAGTCATGTTAAGTGATCATGAATCACACGAGCAAATTCTTGGGTTTTATACGATGCTATTGTCATCATCACGAGCGACAATGTCGCCATCATAGTTGATGGTCATACAATACTAACTTTACGTCAAAACGCATATTCTACAACATCGTGATGATGAGCAAAAATTTCTGCAAAAACAGCCTCTGCAGGTACAAAAAGAAATGCATGATCTACAGTCAAGGGAGGATCAATATATTTGCTAGCAATATCATCAATTTGTTTTTTGATTGCTTTAGCAAATGATGTACGTGCTGTTTTTTGAGCAGCAGAATCAGATGCGTCATGAATCGCTTGATACAAGACCAACGAAAATTTGGAATCAATAGGGATGAGACCCTGTTTAGTATGAATAACACAATCAACAATCACTTTTGAAGGATATGTGTATTGAAGTGAAAAAAGTGAGGATCATGATCAAAACACTTTATCCAAAAGCATGCCGAGTTGGACCTCTCCAAAAACACCTCTTGTTTTAGAGTCAGTCAACACTGTGTGCAGTGAAACTAAATCTTTGGATAATGCATCAAGATTTTTTTGAGCTTCATCAATTTTGATTAATCTTTCCATCAGAGAGGAAAATGTAGCCTGTGTTTTGGTAAACTCTGCTTCCAATCTTTGATCAACACGCAGAGAAAGCGAATTAAGGGTATCTTTTACAACAGTGAGCAATGCTTCATGTGTACTAATCAGCGTAGATGATGTCTGAGCAAGAGCTGTAGTCAAATCTCCTTTGAGATCCTGTATGTATTCACGATACAATTGTCTTGTTTCCTGATCACGTTGCGCTTGTTGTGAACTCAATTGGGTCATCCATAGAGCAAGATCGTCAGATGATCAACGGTTTTTTGTCATAAATGAAACGATCCATGAACCCACAACTGCTCCTATAAATCATGAAATAAACAGAAAAACAAATTCCATATATGCAAAATAACTAAAAAGAATAATAAAAAAGATAACCAAACAAAGTATATTTTTATCATATCCCAAAAAAATTGCCCAATCACGACTTGATAAAATTTTTGGCTTTACACACCATTATTGCGAAGTCAACAAAGACTTATTCAACAATAAGTGCTGATCTAAAGAAAAAAAAGACACAAAAAAGCAGTAAGCATAGCAGGGAAAAAATGAATTATTTCATCCTGATGGTCCGTATACCAAGAAAGAATCGCTAACTGAACCAATCAGACACATCATGATACGAAAAGCCATATGCTTAAAAGCAAAAAAGGATGATACGTCAATGGCAAGATACCAACTAAAGGAGCAAATGCAAGGATAAACCACAAATCTCATTCCCCCAATCCTTCTTTCCACACTCATCGTCTCCCAGTTTTTTTCCATCCGGCATAGAATCCTGCAAGTCCATACAGAATAATCATAAAACATATCAAAAAAAGTACAAACAAGAAACCCTGCATCGTTCATCAAACAACAGGAAACAAAAAGAAAAAAAGGAGCCACAGACAAATCGTCATAAACCACATACTATCATGAAGATATCCTGTTTTTAAATCCCAGTATGCAAGAAGAAAAAGAAAGGCTCATATAGCAGCAAGAAGAAGTGTCCCCCATCATAATCCAAGCATATATCATCGATATCCATAAAGTAATGATCCTCCCAGAGCAACAATCTCACACAGAGGATAAAAAGATGGAATAAGAGCAGAACAAAATGTACATTTCCCTCTCTGAACAAACCAAGAAACAAGGGGAATCAAATTTAATGGTCCAAGAATAGACCCACAATGAGGACATATACTTCTCCCAACCAAAATCGAACGAATTATTTGCCATGAAAAACCGTGATCACATCTTGTCAGCACAACAGAACCGAAAGATCAAAGAATCAGTCACCATATCCCCAAAATTATGTAATCAAGCACAAGCAATCACGTCATTAAGGACCAATACAAAAAAATAAACACAAGCAATCCTCTTACTCTCTTATTTCTAAACGATCCAAAACAGCTTGACCACGCCATACACGCCATACAGCATCTACTGATCCATCTCTTAAACGATCTTCTCGCACACGACCACTTCATACTTGAACAAAATATCTATCAGGACTATAAGCAAGAGTAATACGTATGGGCTGCCTTGAACGTCACACAATTGTTCACCATACAATACGACACGCATTATCAGTATTTCTGTCCCCATTTCGTTCAAGTGTCTCAATAAAGGGTCATGATCATCGATCACAAACGCGGAGAGATACACGGTGTCCACTCATCAGTGACGATCCATACCAACTATCATAAAGATCACGACGCACAGTGCCACTATTGTCCCATTCAACAGTATAGGAATAAGCACCCGATCATGGATCTCGTATGGATGCAATACGTGCTTGTACATACATACCATTCGAAGGACGATCGGTTGTGAGATGTTGGATTCATATCATACGATTCCCTGACAACAATGGGACGACATACACACGCTGTGATTGAAAAAAATTTGTCTCTCCATGTATTTCCCACTCAGAAAATTGATAGCCAAGGCGAACATATTCACCACGGAACATATCCCTAGGATCAAATCATTGCGTTGGTACAATCATCTCATCTCCCATCAAGAAAACAAGTCCATAACGAGCCATTATCAATCCTAGAATACCTAGCCATAAGAAGATAATGAGTCAGAAAAGATATTTTTTTTGATCCATCGAAAAACAACAAGAAGATAAAAAATACGCTATCTTCACTATTTAGGTGACGAAATCGTCATTTTTGTATTGAGACGTTGAAGAAACCATCACAAGCCCAAAGCAACACATCCACCACCGATCAAAGAAATTACTCACGCGTTGGAAAAATGATCGATATAAACAATCATACACAAAAGCCACAACAACACAAAACTCCATCCACGCACTACACTATCGTGATAACGATGAACATACCACAACATCAATCCCAAACAACAAAGAACAAACACCAGGCCAACACTGTAAATACCACCATTTCGTACACCAAACGCTAATCATAGAGCAAACAGCAAACCAAACATCCCAAATAATCACCAATCACGCAAATCACGAAATCTATCAGATAATCCAAAAAGAAACGGAAGTGCTACACAGACACATGCAAGCAAGGGAAAAAGGAATGCATACCATCGATACGTATCAACGCGAAACCAAAGAGTCATATCACCATATAATACTTGTGCCATAAAAAAAGGTAAACAAAAAGAATAAATCGCAACTAAGACATGATGAACAAGTCATTTACTATCAGGAAACCAGCGCAACAAAAAAGGCTTCATACTTACTAACAGCATACCATATCATGCAACCATCGCTACCAGATGCCACACTGATCTTATTACATCATAATGTCCAAGCCAAGAAACATATCGTACAAAAAGCAAAACAAAACATGCAAACAATAGACTTTTCATTCTTACTACAATAGCAAGTGGCACAATACCCAAAAATCGCAGACCAAAGGCATGATAAAAATCTGATCACAAATTATACATTTGCCCTTGGAGAAAAATACTTCATCCAAATGCGCAACAAGCAACAATCCACAATCCTGCCGTCAATCAATCTTGCACACGCACATGGCGTCGCCAAGCACCTACAAAACAGATTACCATAATCACGATGATCATAACTGTTTTGAATCGATCAGGAAGCGTATTCCAGTGAAGAGAGACCCACAACAAGATACCTGCTCCAATCAATAATCATCAAAAAATACTCACAATAAGAGATACTGACCGTGATGAGGACTGACGTTGATTTAGATAATGCTTGATACGAAGAACTTGATCATGACTAAGAAGTCATTGATCAAAAAGTTCATCAATAAGCGCATGTGATGACATAGTACATAATACGAAAAATAAAATGACTTTAGCACGAATATCTAAAATACTACGTTTTTTTGTATGAAAAGCAAGAGTAAAAACGTAAATTTTCTTGCAATTTGCACAAAAAATCACTACAACCTCATTAGAATAACAAGCTATTACTTTTATTTTTTTTCTTTTTATCCTATGGCAAAATTCTTTGGATGATGTTTTTTTGGTTTCCTTATCTGATGATTGGCTACCTATCGAGTGATGCAGTATGCATTGTTATCAAGTTATTGACCTATGATACAATCACTTATCCAAGCCATCACAACAGCTCAAGACCAATGATCAGTAGACACGCTTTTGCAAGGAACAATCGACCAACAAAAAGCTGCACTAGATGCACTTATTCTTTCAAAAAAAGCAGAACTTGATACAACGATTAGAACAATGTTCTCAAACTATCTTCACCAAAAGATTCAGGAAACAATTTGATGACCATCATCATCTTCTTCTTTACAACAGACCCAAGAATAAAGCCAATCATCGTGCCTTGTATGATGCTTACATAGCTTTTTGTATCACGTTTTTATTTTTTGTTCTTATGTATGACTCTTATATTTACGCTTCTTATCATTGCATCAGTATTGGCACTGTGAGTAGCAATCTACCAACAACTCCAATGATCTCAACAACAAATCATCAACCGAACAAATAATATAGAAAAGACACTGGATGCATTGCCTGACAATCCTCATATAGGACGAAAAAAGCTACCCTCATTAACAGCAGAAAATATTGCTATTCCTCGCTATCGCAATTTCATCACCACATTTTGATCTGCAGTCATTGGACAAGAAAAACTTGCCATCTACTTACTCATATGATTTCTTACCAATCAGCATCTTTTGATCGAAGGAGTCCCATGATTGGCAAAAACAAGGAGTATCACTGTCTGTGGCAAATTGATTGGATGAAAAAAACAATGACTCAAAACCCAAAGAATCCAGTGCACACCTGATATGATGCCAAGTGATATAATCGGCGCTGAGATTTTTGATAGAAAAACAAATGAATTTGTTATCAAGCGATGACCCCTCACACAAGCAAATCTTGTTCTTATTGATGAAATCAATAGGACCACACCCAAAGTCCAATCAGCACTTTTGGAAGCAATGCAAGAACGTCAGATTACTATTGCAGGGACGACCAAACGCCTCCCCTCCCCTTTTCTTGTATTTGCTACCCAAAACCCTCTTGACCAAGCAGGAACATATCCTCTTCCTGAAGCACAACGTGATAGATTTTTGGCACAGTTGCTCATTACATATCCTACCTTCGCAGACGAAATCGCAGTCCTCGACGTCACCGATTCACTTGAAACCATTCAACCGCTTATTAGTCTAGACGATATAGATCATGATAGAGAAGCAATTGCTCGTATCCATATTCCTGATGAGATCAAAACCTACATTGTCAGTATTGTACATGCAACGAGAAATCATGAAGCGTTGGACTGTGGCGCGTCGCCCAGAGCATCACGTGCGCTCCTCCAAACAGCACAGACTATTTGTTATCTTCGTTGATGACATGAAGTATTACAAGAAGATGTGGTATGCTGTGCATTAGATATTCTTAGACATAGAGTGATATGGCATGATTATCGCCTCTCTCAAGACCAAAAAGAAAAGATACTGACTGACATTATCTCCTCTGTTTCGCTTATCGTCTAAATAGAAAGAAAAACGCCAATTTATCATGTCCAAAAAAGTATGCAATATATTTTTATTTTTTTTATTTCTTTCCTTTTTTTAAACAGGCTCTGCTCCTAATGTGTTTGTTTTGTAACTTTTATCGTGTCATCCGTCATGGTACAGGGAAATGAACAAGCACAAGGCGGAAATGTACATGATGCCCCAAAACATTTTCTACATGGGGCAAAAGAAATTCTTACTGACCGGCATTTATCGCTGAGGTAGTACACTTTTATCGTCGCAACTGACACAAAGTCAAAGAAACACGCGCAAAACATCCTATTTCATCCAATACATTGATCAAGTTGGTAAAAGAGAGTGGAGATGTTTGTCCCTTGTGTAAAGAAAAAGGGAAATGATAGTTTTGTATATGGTTTTTTGTATGTGATTATAGTTATATAACCTGTCTGAATAATCTTGCAATTGAGAAAAAAAAACATTAAAAGGATGTATGGGAAATTATACTAGCAACATAATCGTTGCACAATATGAGACGATACAGGGGTATCTTCCAAAGGTTAAGACAACCAAACCAAGAAAGCAAAGATATCATAAGATTTTCAATTTGTGTTCTTATGACATGCTGTCAACGTTTTCTTCCTTGGAAAAAGTGTATTATCATTGTATAACTCGAGCAAAAAAAATGCATACGAGAGATAGTGATACGTGAACTTCATGCAGAATTAAGGGGGAAAGTAGGAAAAAACAGAACCTAGTTTATGTATTTTTGCCTCTCAGGCTGTAAAAATACAGATTGTGCTCAACATGATTGTGTTTTTGCAAGACAACTACTTGAATCAAAAGATATATGTATTAGCAGATATGTTATGAATATCCATTGTCATTAAAGTTACAACTGCAAATAGTTTTGAGATAGAGAATCATGAAAAATACGTGCAAAATTGCTTCGTGGAACTACTGACTTGATTACCGATGCATGATCAGATTCACAAACAATCATCACTCGTATTGCACGCAAAGGCTGAGCAACAGAGGTAGACTTGCAGAATGGAACCAACGTCATTGAAATCAAAGAGCGTCCAAACAATGCTTGATGCAAGTACCCAAAAAGCAAAAGAGTTGGAATGATAATTTTTCCTTGACTTTTCAAACCAAAATCTTATACGAAAAGCTACACAAAGAAAAAATCAGTGTGGACTTTTTCTATTCTTGAGAAAAACAATAGTGACAATATGTATTACCTGTGAATTTATGGATGCTTGGAAAGCAGGCAATGAAGAAAAAAACCTTTTTTTCTTTATGTGGAAAAAACATCAACAGATCATATATTGACTATCCTCACGATATTGTTCCTTTGATGCAAGAAATTATCAAAAATTTGAATTTCTAGATGAACAACAAACAGCACAAAATTGTTTTGACACACATCTGTCTCGCCAAGACCTTGAAGATAAGTACCGACTTTATCATACGATGGTAACAACGACATATATCTTTTGGGTATCAAAAAAAATCAGTACAATCCGTTGTTTTGTCTGATGATAACCATTGTCACTGACAGCAATTTACCTCCATTTATTTTTTTGGCTATCATGTGATAATTACAAAAACTTATGAACAAGCTTATCACCCATCAACATCTTCAATCAAACAATGAATTTTGGATGATCATATTGTAGTATTGTATTGCATACACGATGATTTTGTTTCGATCGATACAAAAAGACGATTGTATGTCTTTTGTATCATTTCTCGACTATTACCCAAAAAAAAGATCAGTGATCAAAAAAACATTTATGAGATATCCATCATCCAACCATCCTCGCAAAAACAGTCAGTGGTATAGGAAATCTTCTTTAGCAATCATATATTTCAACACATCTCCGTATGCTCAAATATAGTGAAATACCCTTTGATGTCCTCAATAAAATCTTGTTTTTGACAAAAACGTGACATTTCGTTCTATCTTCTTTCTCTCTAATGCATGTTTTGACAGCTCGTGTCCATAAAATTATTGCAATTAACGATAACAAAGATCAAACCATATATATACACAATTTTTTTTTAATATTTTTACATATGATTATGAAAACTATAGGACATACGGTCATCCTGTCAGTGGCATAAGTGTAAATTGAAATAAGTATCAATACGATAATGAGTGCATGACATACAGATCGCATCTATCTCCTCTGCAATTTTTGTGTGTATTATCTCATAACCACACTCCATCCAGAAAAAGTACGTACACCACTCGAATGATCTGATAAATAGAAAACATATCTCTACCATGGTTCTGATACTATGTTTTATTTCATAGGAACGTATGGCGCGTCCATCATGTGATTCACACCGTTGAGCATCGATAACACAATCATTACAACCATATCTATCCTTTTTACCTACAATTCAGACAATAATACAATAACATCATTCATAACCTGTGCTAATTAATCTCGTAGTTATGTGATATCTATTGACCAAACAAATAGTGACATCACAGATATACAAACAATAACCGTCAGTAAAGATTTTTTATCTCATCTTTCGATCTATGATAATAAAACCACAAGAAAACATCAAAAAAACAATCGAGGAATTAAACAGTCAGGTCATAGCACAAATCAAGATCTACATCAAAGAAATCATAATTCTTTATCAGTTACAACAACCAACACCACAAGATGCACAAGGTCCCAAAGCATTGTTGATCATGTGACATAGCGCCTCAGGGAAAGATACCTTGATTCAACACTTTACAGGCTATCCACGCATTCTCAGGACAACCACGAGAAAACCAAGAATATGAGAAATAAACTGAGACGATTACTTTTTTGTACCTGAGGAAGGGTTTTGAGATCCAGAGAAGTATTGTTGTTATGAATTGCATCCTACTTGAAACCGTTATGGTATAGCAAGAGAACATGTATATAATGTTATTGAGAAACAGAACGCTGACCCCACTACCCCTATTGTCTGTATAGCATGACAGATCACCGATGACTTACTGAAAATATTTACTACCAATCATATCTATCCACATCTTGTTTTTCTCTATTGCGATCCACAGACAATGATTGATCGTTTGTGTGCAAGACATCAGAAAGAATGAACCAAAGAAGAAACAATTATCACAGATATTTCCGCAAGACTATTAGGTGCAATAAGTGATTTTGAACGAATAATAAAACTTTATAATAGTATGTATGCCAAGCAAACACATATCCCTCTTTGGTTGTTTAATACCGCAGTACCCAACAATACGCCAGGCAATATCAAACAACAACTTCTTGCATGATACTAGTTTTTATTTCTTCCATGGAGTATGACAGAAATTATTGATATTATCAATAAACATGATGAAGTCGTGTGACAAACAACAAGAGAAGAAAGTGAACGTCTATGATATCTTCGTAGATTTGTTCATGTCTTTGTGCGTGATGAGCAATGACGCATTCTCTTTCAACAACGTCATCATACCAAAAAAAGCTGTCCGCTCCAACTTGATGCATCGGCATGAGGACATGTGATGGCAAACGAAAGCTATCATGATGCAGCAAAAAGAGAGCTAGAAGAAGAATTATGACTGACAGGAGATGTTCATGAGATATGACCAATCACATGACACCAAAAAATTGGAAGACTCTTTATTTTTGAGTACAACAATACTATGACGCTTCGTGTAATGGAAAATGAGATTGAGTGTATTGATTGGCTAACTGTCGAGGAAATAAAATATCTTGTTTCTCGTCACCCCTACTTCATTGCCTGATGAACATTATCATCGTGGGAGGTATACTGTAAACAATGTCTGTACAAAGAATAGCCGTCAGTAATGTTTTTTATTTTTTCTACAAAAAACATAATGAGAATAGCTTTTATGGGAAAATGATGAAGCGGGAAAACAACCTTTGCATCATCATTTCTTACCTACGCCAAAAAGTATCACACAGACAAAAACCTCCTTGCCCTCGATGGAGATATCAACGCTCACCTGCTCATAAGCCAATGATGACAACTGACCAAATCCCTTGGGAATATGCAAGAAGACATTATGCATTACCTATGCGAAAACAGAACTGATATAGAACCACAGTATATCATCGCTACCACACCACCGTGCAAACAGTCTCGTTTTGTACGTGTGAGCAAAGATGATCCGTTTATCACGCAATTTGCTGATATCCACGATGGAGTCCCGTATTGTACAGTTGGGACGTTTAGTAATGAAGATCTCGGAAAAACTTGCTATCATGGCAAGCTCCAAGCATTTGATTTTCTGTACAATCATCTGCTTGATACAGACAAGGATATTGTAGTGACAGATTGTATGGCAGGCGTAGACAACCTGGGGACGAGCAATTTTTTTGTACATGATGTCGTGATTTTTGTGGTGGAGCCTACGAGCAAATCGCTGGCTGTCTATCGTGATTATCTCCATGCGACTCAAGGGACGATTCCCCATTGTGTGATTGTAAATAAAGTCGTCGATGATACAGATATGGACTATGTATATACGACAATTCCTACTCAATATATCATTGGCATTGTGCATGATCACGATCTAGCGATCCGCAAACGAGAAAAATGAGACACTGACGCAATTGAAAATTTTGTCTCGAGGCATTGTGGGGTGTTTGATCGTGCGTTTGCGTTTTTGCTTGCTCATCCAAGGGATTGGAAAAAATACATGCAGACACTGAGAGAGGTGCATACCGTAATGGCTCGTGAATGGTATAATGACTATTTGGGTGGAGATTTGCCGTCGATGGGCGATCAAGATTTTGAGTATGAGGAGGTTTTGGTATAGATAATTGTTTCGTATCAAACACAAAATATGGTAAATGGCACGATGTAGACGGCATGGTAAAATAAATACGGTACGATGTATCGTGACTTATCATCACATTGTCATAGGGTCGCACCATACATATATGCGACTGTATATGTATGCAATTGAGTTTAATATTTACTTCTCTCTCCTCATGTATCCAACACTCACCACACCCCTCTCCCCCAAACTCCACGACATACTTACCAACCAGGCAGGAGAGATTTTTTCCTACTATCACACATTCAATCATCATTTTTCTATCTATGATCCAAGCCAACTTCATACCAATATCCAATCTTTCCAATCTATCCTCACCAAACGAGATCTCAACGCCTCCATCTATATGGCACACAAAGCAAATGATCATTGTAGCTTCCTTGGTCAAGCAAAAACATCAGGAATCAGCATCGAAGTAGCCAGTCTTGCTGAGCTGACTGATGTTCTTGATCATGGATTTACAGGACAAGACATCATCGCTGGTGGGATCAAAAATACCGCCTATCTCATCAAAGCAATGGAAGTTGGTGCAATTATCGTTGTAGATGGCGTATATGAAATTGAAGCGATACAAATGCTTGCGACAGCTCCTGTTCATCTCCTCTATCGTGTCAATCATCCAACAATCACGGGCAGATCTATCAAGACCAAAACTACCAAATTTGGCATGCATCCTGACGAGATTGTTCGTGCTATTACGACATGCACCAATCCTCACATTATTCATCGCGGACTTCACCTTCACACTGACGAAAATAGCGTGTCGATCAGAGCAACAATGATTTGGTCGGTGTTTTCCTTACTTGTCTCGCTTGCAGATCATTTGATTGACCCAATTCTTGATATTGGAGGTGGACGATGATGGTCGATGTATGACGAAACCAGTGTCAGTCAGTATCTTTCTCGACTTACGACGCAATTCCAAGCAAAAAAATCCACACTGACCCGATGAGAGTTTGCCTTTGGATTGTCACGGACCAAGGATGGAACAATAGCAAACCTTGAACGTGTGCGTGCCTCATTTCCAACCAGGCAAGGGCGAGATTTTCTTGATGCTGTCTTGCAAGAAGAGATTGCGTGATGTGTGCTAGGTAATGTATTGGCTGACAGTGGGGCACAGATTGTCTTTGAACCCTGAGGGAGTTTGCTGATGGGTGCTGGGATGACGGTATTGCCCGTGATTGGGACCAAAATTTTGGACAGTGGGGAAGAAACCGTCATCGTGGACGCAAATATCCACAACATTTCTGCCAAAATGATTGAGTATTACGCCGATCCGATCTTGTTGTCTGAACATGGGAATAATTCCACTGACGGCTGGCGTGGCTTTGTGACGGGGAATTTGTGTAGGCCTGATGATGTCTTGATTCGTCGTTGTGTTTCTTTGTCGCACAAACCACAACGTTGAGATCTTCTTGTCCTGCCAAATACAGCAGCTTATATTGCTCACTTTGACAATGCACAACCACATAGACACTCGCTAGGAGAAGAGATTGCAATGTAAATTTATTTTTTCTTTTCTGATGAAGCAGTATTGCGCCTCACTTACCAGAGATTTTTGACCACTTGATCTGTACAAGCAAGCGATTATCAGCAAACTCCTCATTCCGTATGTTTCTTGAACTGTCTGCGATATGGGCTCAAGCTATACCTGATTGTATCGATCACTTCCTACGATACACAATGTCAAATCACTGACATTTTTTGACATTGACAAGGGTCTTTTAGCTATAGCTGAAGAAATCTTGCAAACCTGCTCACAAGAGTATTTTGAGACCTCATATGGTGATACGGTTGCACGATTGCAAACCACTCATAGCATCAACGCCGATTATCACACCATCGTCCCTCTCCGAAACGAGCGTATCAATCCATCAGTCCAGTATTCTTTTTTGGATCCTGTACCTGCGCAGTATATAGGACAGTTTGATACAGTTGTCTGCCTTGAGTCGTTGGAATGTTGTGATTGTAAAGAGGATTTGGCTCGTGCAATCTCGCATTGCATCTCTATGCTCAAACCATGAGGGAATCTCATTATGTCTGTCTTGAGATATAGCGATCCTGATGCTTTTGTAGTCAAGCATTTGCGTGGACGTAAGCATGAGGGCTGACTCAATCCTGATCTCCAAATGTTAAAAAAAACCTGCACTGACGCAGGATTGGTGATTATGATTGATGAGTTGATGAATACATCAGCAATATATGGACAGTACGGCTATAACGAAGCAGTGTTTATAGTGGGGAAAAAGATAACTCCATAATCATCAATAACAAACGATATTCACCGCTATAGTCATTCTTTTATCATTACACAATCTCCTCATGAAACATCAATCTATCACCTCCGTCATAGGTAATACACCCCTCGTTGCTCTCGATCTGTCCAAACACGGACTAGGTGAGTATATCGTCTATGCAAAATGCGAATTTCTCAATCCCTTCGGATCTGTCAAAGATAGACTTGTCATGGGCTTGATCGAACCACATATCGATGATATCAAAAAACACAATAAAACTATTGTCGAGTCTTCATCAGGAAATACAGCCAAAGCAATAGCTGCCTACGCATGATTGCACGGACTACAATCCAAAACGATCACCAATAGAATCAATATCCCAGAACAAAGAGCAATATTGACACTTTTGGGCATTAGGGTGGAAGAATTACCCTGATATGGTGAATGTCCAGATCTCGACGACCCAGACAATCCCATCGCTCAAGTCCAAAAAATCGTTGATCTAGATCCAACCCAGTATTTTTGTCCTCAACAATATACGAATAGCGACAATCCTGGCTACCACGCAAAGACGACCGGTCAAGAAATTGTTAATGACCTCGATCGCGTAGACTGATTTATCTGATTTCTCTGAACCTGTGGCTCCAGTTATGGTGCAGGGCAGACAATCAAAAAACACAATCCATCTGCAAAAATCATCGGTGTTGTCTCCCATGAATGACAGGTGATCCCCTGATGAAGAACAGCAATTGAAACACGAGAAACATCAGCGTTTCATATGGATTTTTATGATTATATCCAAACAGTGAGTATTGATGAGGCATTGGATGCAAATCTTGCATTAATTCGTCAGCATGGCTTACTTGTCTGACCTACCACAGGCTGAAACTTTGCTGCACTTTTGACTTACCTCCGTGAACATACACCACCGGCTGGATCAGTATTTGTTTTTATTGCCTGTGATAGATGTGAGTGGTATATTTCCTACTATCGCAAATATCGTCCGTCATGGTTTGGGATTGAAACCAAAGAAGAAACCTTTGATCATATCGCTGATGATGATGTGCAATGCTCATGGGATGATGCAGAGAAAAAAATCTTGACTAATGTATATCACGTCATAGATATGAGATGAAATATGGCATACAAACTCGGTCATCACCCCAAAGCAATCAATATCCCCGCAGAAATTCTGGACGACCTTCTCCGTCAGTGATGATGGTTGCCCAAGGATGCAAAAATCATCATTATTTGTCGTGTGGGGACACAAAGTATCAATGTTGCAAAAAAACTCCGCACGCTCGGATATGAGGCACGAAGTATAAAAAACGGATGGAGAGGAAGAAAATAATTTTTGGAACTCTACCAAAGGTTAATAAAAAATACCTAGGACAATAAACACGCAAAGGTATTGGTGTGTCAGGATCAATTCCAAGGTAATAAAAAATACCTAGGACAATAAACACGCAAAGACAAGACTATTGTATGACAAATAATGATTTATCATCCCACAACATCCATCAATCATCCAATCGGAAGAAAAATTGCAGCTACAATTCATCCCACCATTGCAGCGATAAATCCCATCAAAACTGGTTCAATCATCCCAACCAAGGCATCAATTTTGAGACCAAGCTGATATTGATAGAAGTTTGCCATCGTGAGCAAAATCGGTGCAAGATTTCATGTTTTTTCACCAACCATGATGATCTGGATCAATACTGGATCAAAAAGCTCAGATCATTCAACAGAATCACTAAACGAAAATCCGTTTTCCAAATCCGTCTTCATCGCCTGCATTTTTACTTTATAGTGATAATTGGAAAAAATTTTCCTCATTTGGTCAAGAGAGTCAACAGGAGAAACACCGGCATTGGACAGATCACCAAGAAGCTTGGAAAACTTATACATATAAAAATTGATCACAACATGTTTAAGTCAAGGAATTTTGATCATAGCAAGATCGACGTTTTTTTTGAAAAGAATCTGCGTATTGTACAAAATCGAAAACACAATAGTTCATCCTACTATTCATCCAAAAATCCAGTACCATGCTTTCTGCATAAAATTGGATGCATCAATCATAAAAAGTGTAATCCAAGGCAATTTATCTTCCTGTCCTTTATACAAATCCATCACCGTTGGGATCACAAAAATCAACAACACAGCAACAGCCACAATCGCAAAAAGGAATAATCCAATTGGATAAGTCATTGCTTTGATAATTCTTGTATTCGTTTTATCATTTGCTTCTAATTCAAGCGACAAATCTCTCAAAACTTGTGGCAAATTACCCATTTTCTCTGCTGCATTGATCAATTCAATCTCATACGTTTCAAAAAAATGAGGAAATGTTCCAAATGACTTCCCAAGCGACATTCATTCATTGACATCTTTAAGAACCTCATTGATAATACTCTTCATCGCATCATTTGTTTCTGCAAAAGCTATCCCTTTAAGTGTTTCTCTCATACCAAGTCCTGCTTCCTGAGATACCGCCATCAAACGATAAAAATTTGTTTTGACTTCGGTATTGGGTTTAGTTATTTTCCATAGCATTTGTTCAACAAAGTTTTTTGGTTCTCTAGTAATGATTTTTGCCATGTTTTATGAGAAAGATAAAAAAGTTTGAGACTGACCGGGAGTGGAATGGTAGGGAGAGGTATTGCAATACATATAGGCAATGTAAGCGATATTATTTAAATAGTATTTAGGAACAAGCACATAATAACTTCATAGTTCTTTACGAAAACTGTATACTCACTCGGCTTGAAAGAGAAGGGAAATGAGGTCACCTATATCACATTACCTTTTTATCATTTTCTTTGTATCATTGTTTAGTGTTTTGATGATAGTGTTGATTGGATTATCTACAGATGTTTCTAAAACTTTGCTACACAAACGAACAAATATTCTCCACTATAATTTCCTGCCTCAACGAACAATACTTTCCTCTGTGCAAACCTACCCACTCTTATGCTTCACAGTACTATAAATTTCATCCATCGGCATCACGCCCTTAATAAGTTTGAGGACAGCATCTCTTTCAAGCGAAACGAGACCATGGGCCAATGCATATCTTTCCAATTCCATTGCTGACTTTTCTGCCACGATCAAGTCTTTGATATCATCCGTAAAATCCAAAACCTCATAAATACCAAGTCTTCCCTTCATTCACGAACCTCCACATTTGGAACACACTCATCATGTGTGAAGATCCTTACCACTTCCCTGTGTCACCCATCCCTCATTTATGTACTCAGTCCATTGAGCAGGACTTATTCCGCGCATGATAATTTCTTGTTTCAAAGCCTCTCTATCCATAGATCCAAAACACGCTTTGGTTCGTTCATAATGAGGATGATCTTTAACATTTACTTTGACCGAACAAAGATCACAACAACGTCTTACCAATCTCTGTGCCATAATCAAATTGAACGATCCAGCAATCATAAATCATTTTGCTCCAAGATTGATGATACGAGTCAACGTCTCCGCAGCAGAATTGGTATGGATCGTAGAAAAGACAAGATGCCCCGTCATTGCAGCTTCCATTCCCATATCGAGGGTTTCATGATCACGAATCTCTCACACAAGGATAATATCGGGATCTTGTCTCAAAGCAGATCTCAAGCCACTCGCAAAGGTAAATCAAATATCAGCTCTTACTTGACTTTGATTAAGTCCAAACATTTTATTTTCGACTGGATCTTCAAACGTCGTGATATTTACATCAACGGTGTTGATTTGCGAAATGGCAGAATAAAGTGTTGTTGTTTTTCACGATCCTGTTGGTCAAGTCGTCAAAATAATCCCATTGGGTAAGTTAATTCAAGAATATAAAATTTTGTTATTGTTCCCTTCAATACCTAATACCTCCAACGGTGGAATTTTTTTTGATTTATCAACAATACGCATACAGAGCTTTTCTCACCGCACTGTCGGAAGAGTATTTGCACGCAGATCAATTTCTTTGGAGGTTTGAGTTATAGTAGAAACCCTAGCATCTTGTGGAAGACGCTTTTCATCAGGTCTCATTTGTCCTGATTCGATTTTGAATTTGGATATGACACTATCATGGAGATTCCTAGGATATTGAACAAGTTCTTCAAGAATACCATCCACTCTCAATCTTACCCTCGCATAATGCTCAAAGGGTTCGATATGGATATCAGATGCCCCCATTTCCACACTAATCGTCAAGAGGACATCAAAAAATTTGACGATATCCGCCGCTACGATTGCTTGATTGAGTTGTTCTCTGAAGTGGGCTACATCTGCCATATATATTCATAAGAGAAAAATAAAAATACTGACTCTCTCATCACAATAAGAGTATCTATAAAAGTATAGCGACAGTCGATTGATATTGCAAATTTTTGTGGCACTAGAGGTATTTTTTCTTGACAAAAAATCTGAGAAAGAAAAATTGCTTTTTGGGAGTTATATTGCTATACTTATTCTAAAAAAAGATTTTTATTTCTTCCTCAAAGTCCATGGCATATACATACAAGAAATGATTTACAATGATCGAAATGCTGATGGTGATAATCATTGTAGGACTTTTGATGCTTGCACTAGCGAGTCAATTTCGCTCAGACAGACAAAATAAACTGAAAGCAGAAAGTTGTCTAAATATGATATTTGGGTCAATCAATTCTTTTCTCTTTGATGCAATGACAAGCAAAGGAATAACTGTCAATGGGCAAATTATCATACCTTCAAGCTATCGTGTCGTAAGTAATCCAACTGCAAAAAATATAAAGCTTGACTATCTGAGCGGCTGAGTGTGGTCTAATTATCATACGCTATGGTTAACATGATCAGAGATGAGACCAGAATGTGGCTCATTTCGTTATCATATCAATCTCACCTGATCACGACAAGAACTGATTATTGGGTCAGGTGATACCAAAGCATTTTTTTTGTGACCTAATCGCTTTACCTGATCAATGATTTTTCAGTTGATCGAATGAGAAACAAAGCGTAGTGATATGGTCCAGTTCTACTTTGATACCAGAGTCTATAACTTTCGCCGTATCAGATGTCTGTGACAAGGCATACCGTGCCCTCGTTGGCTAGACTAAACACAAAAGGATGATCGTACAAAACACTTGCATTTGATTCAAAAAGTACTAGGATAAACTACAATTTTATTTTTACGATCGACGAATGACAATACTAGTACAGTGTGTAGACTCTCATGATACCCCCCTCTTCGTAAAAGAAAAGCTTGCAGTTCATCAAGGAGAAGGTATTCTTCATAGAGCTGTCTCTGTCTATATTTTTTCTCCTGATCGTCAATCTATTCTTATCCAACAAAGAGCAGCACACAAATATCATAGTCCACTCGTATGGCAAAATACATGCTGTACGCATCCGTACATCAATGAAGATCCACAGCATAGTGCAGAAAGAAGACTATTTGAAGAAATGGGTCTTGCACATATCCCCCTAGAAAAAAAGCTGACCTTTGAGTACAAAACACCCGTTTGAGATGACCTTGTCGAACGAGAATATCTTCATGTATTTATCGGAGAAACTGGACAAGATCCTCTCCCCAATCCTGATGAAGTAGCAGATACCGCATGGATCTCAATAGATACATTGACACAACGGTCACAAACTCCTGATTATATCTATGAAGGAAAAAAACTTGCGCCACGAACGGCCTTGACACGACCCCGCGTTCTCTCACAACTGGGTCAATACTAGTTTTTATTTTTGGTCTTATCTATGACATTTATGTTTATTTTGATGATCTTGTTGTGGATTGGGTGAACAACAACCGCATCATTTGATCCAGAATTATGTCTCAATCAACGTGATGTTCCCTTTCATGAATGTCAATGACTTATCGATTTATACAATCATACAATGGGAAATGAACGAACTACTCGTACGTGATGGGGCTCATCACTCAGTATTTGTGGACGATATTGAGTCGTCTGTAGTAGTGGTCATATCACTGCACTATTTTTGGGGAACAACAATTTACAAGGGACAATCCCCCTCTCACTTGTTTCTTTAACATGACTCCAGACACTTTATATCCAAGCAAATCGTCTCGCATCACTTCCCGAATCATTAATAAGATCATCAATCCAAACAGGAAATCTCAGAGTCGAATCAAATTGTCTACGTTGAGTTAGTCCTCTCCTCTCCTGATTCTTGACACAAAGAACAACAAGCGCACTACGAATTGAAACACAAAATGGATCCCAATGTGCACTCCCTATTCCGATCATATCTCATACGCCAGCTACACTCACAAATCAATCTGTTCAAACACATATTTCCTTTCACACAGGAAATATTCCTAATCAATCATGCACAAGAACAACCAATGGTACATGTCTCTTTACATGGCAGTGGAGTGGTGATGTCATATGATTTTCTCTGCCCATCTGGCGAATAGATACGCTTCCACCCAGCATTGTCTCTCCTAACGAATGAAATCATACACAACCCCAACAATTCCTCTTTTCTGACCGTTTTTTGTCAGGTGCGGTACTCCGCTCACTTGACACATGAATGATCCAGAGAGTAAAAAATGCCGATATATTTAGTTGAGAAGGTAATTTTGAATTAATAGTCGAAGATTATGCGTGAAATAAAACAACAAGATTGTTTGGTATCGATACAAGCAAACCGTTACTCAGTGGTGTCACCAATCAAGAAACGTATACCAGACCACCGACAATTTTTTGAACAGATCGCAACTTACAAGCTGTATGATTCTCAGGTATCAGTACGCCATTTGTACAAACTTGAGCACAGATTTTACCTTTCCAATGACCCGATGGACTATATGTTGCCTTTGCTCGTGATAGTTTTGGGAATCAAACAACAGCAACAATTATTATCCACCAGTGATCATGACAGTTTCTCTCGATTGCATCAGGAGCAACCTATACGGGATGAGTCAGACTTACAAGCACCGTCTCCTGAACACTTTTTACCGTCACATGACCAAGCTTTACATGAGTAGTCATCCCACAATGATCACTTATATCATGAGATGGTAATTATCGTATCACAGTTGATTTTCCTCAATGAATACGCTTTTTCATACCGTTTACTATTGATACAGTACCTCCACATCTTCTTGGAGATGATCTTGTGGTAGTAAAAAATTTTGTCGCAACATATGGTCTACGTTCAAACAAAACAGGAGTACTAACTTTTTGATGAAAATGCGGTGTATGGTCTGGATCATATCTTTCATCAGGGATCTTTTTATCCAAAACACTGACAAATGGTGATTATAGTGATTGTACTGTGACAGTCACTGACCCTTGGTGATTAGCATCCACCTTACCTATCCCTCGTTTTGTTGTAAAAGATGAGGCACTATCAACAGTAACCTGAGAAATCCCCATCATGTGTACGTTATGAATCTACAGCTGATGAAGATGTGTTCTCCCCCCTCCTGTTATCTATCATTTTGCACCACCTGATCCTGATATTGTTACTGTCCAATTCAATCCAAGAAGAGGAGACATCTCTCGCTCACCATACAGCCCAGAAACCAATGCAGCATATTTATGGGCATATGAATACGGCATCACAACAATGCCAGACATCATAACTGCTGATATGCAAGGGAATATACTGAGAATGCACCTTGCAAAAATGCTTGTTGAATATGCTATCAATATTCTGAAAATTACTCAAGAACGCATCCAGTGATGTTCCTTTACAGATATAGGAGATGTTACACAGGAAATGCAGTATTATATTATCAAAGCGTGTTCACTCTGACTTATGGGGCTTGATTCAAATGGGAAGCCATCACGTCGTTTCAATCCACGTGGAACAATCACGAGGTGACAATTTGGGACTGCACTCTCAAGATTGCTACGATGAGAACAGTATAATATCACCGAATGACAAAGACAACCATTTTATACCAATCATCTGCGCGCCTTACAGGAAGCTGGGATCATGACAATGATCAATGACCCACGACCTGCTCAAAGAGAAAAAAGATGATTTGTCATGATCATGCTCCAAAGAACGGCACAAACAGTCCTTAAACTCTAAATCCTCGTATCACCTTTATCGACGAATACTACTTCTCTTCAGTACAGAAGTCTCTTTTTATTCCATTATGGATACTAATGCGTACTGTTTCAGCCTTTGATCTTTTCCTTCCCGATGGTAACAGAAATGATGATTTTCGTCATCTTCAGATCCTTGATGCCCGTTCATGAGGAGATTTTTATCGCTGACACGTGCCATGAGCTCAATCAACACCCTTCCACGAACTAAATAAACATCTTCCACGCAATCGCTATACTCCTCTCATCATCTATGGAAGCAACCAAAAAGAGACGCATCGTTATGGACTCTATCTTACATCGATGGGATATTATGAAGTCTCACTCTTAGCAGGATGACGAGAATCATATTGTCGCACAGGATTACCTATCGAACATTCATTAATAAGAGATCCACAATTTATTCGTAATATGTTAATTATTGTATTCGCATGATGATGGGGAATACTTTCGTGGCTGTTTCCTCAGTATCATTTTCTTATCTTATGAATATTTTTGACGACAAGTCTCTGTCTTATGATCCCGAACCCTCTCAGCAACTATATTTTTTCTCTTTTTATTGCTCCCTCATCACTCCCCCCAACCAATCTATCCTATCTCACAAAAACATGAAAAATAACACGATATACTTTTACATATACCTGAACGGAATATCGCAGTCATCTATGTGTAATCAATGACATTCTGATACTCTTTGATCCTCGCTGATCACGAGATATTCGACAATCTGCCTTATCACAGTATTCATTTTCAAGTATTATTCTCATATATACTTATACACCTTGAGATAGCATGATACTCTCAATTCCCCATGATACATACCAAACAAAATGGCGAGGACCACAATCATGGATATCATCAGAAAAAAGACAAGTACAAACAGATACATTAATACATTTAGGAGATTATCAGTTAATCCAAACTCATCATACACGCTATTATTGTTCCTATACATTGATGTATCAATGATCAATAATTAGCAACTACGTTTGACCACTGTTTTACCAACCAAGTCGATGATATCGAATGCAACCTCAGGATATCATTATCATACAATGATATATCAATTCGCTCATTACGATGAATGTTCGCAAAATTATAGGATCTCCTGGTATCTGATGATCAGATGTTTTTTCGTATCGTGATCTCCTGTATGATTCAGCTAGTAATTGGAAATCTATCTCGTTCCCCTCACTGCAACCCCTCACACAACGAGAACAGTGGAGAATAAAAACTAACCAACAAGGATGATATACACCGTCTATGCCACACATATCATATGATCGCACATTACTGACACAATACTGGATTCTTGATTGGAGAAGCAGTAAAGACTATAGATCGATCCCTCTTCTAGGAACATGGTATTTTTCTCCAGCTTATCACGCATCATGAGACATCCTGCTTCCTCCCCCTTCTAGTCCTCAGTGAGTACTCACTGTTATGACGACTAAAAATCGAGATGATGCCAAAACACTTTTTTTTATTAAATGATGGACAATTCTCTTTCATACAGTACTCTCTCTTACTAAACCGCTCACAAAACAAGCTGATGCACAATGCGATTACATTATAAGCGCAAAATGATCAGATGAAATGTGATATTGTAGCAAAGAAGATTTTGTAGAAAAATATCAAGACTGACACATGATCACGCTATGACTCATTGATCATGATGATTGGTCATGGATCTCGTCTCGTCTCCGTCTTATGGGAAAAAAAAATAACTGTACTCCTGTGTGGTTATACCATGAATAAGCGTACAATACATAACATCCAAACAAATATCATTTATAATAATAAAATTTTGACAAAAGTCAATAAAATGAATATAACTAGCATATAAGCTTTTATATTCATATCTTCCATGCAAAAACGATTTCTTGTCTTTACTATTACTATGAGTTCTCTCATGTGACTCATAGATGTACATGGATCATGGACAATTGATACATCGTGGAATTTCTGATCATGAGTCAATTGATCTATTCTTGATAGTGTCATCCAACCTGATGGGAAAGTGATTATTGTCTGATCATTCAGTTCATATAATTGAGCACATACAAGAAACATTGCCCGTCTCAACACTAACTGATCACTTGATTCAACATTTACTCATGGGAACAACGGTTGATGTAATGGAATAATTAGAACTATCGATATTCATACATGATGAGTCCACAGCGGGAAAATAATAATTGGATGAGATTTCACCCAATGTGGCGCATGAGTAGCATCTGATAGAATCGCAAGACTATTGCCTTCTGGTATCGTTGACGAAAGTTTTCAAGTAAGATGATTCAATTGATCTGTTCATTCTCTTCATATTGAACATGAATGATGATCACCACAAACATATCTTGTCGGTGGCAACTTTTCTCTCTGCCAAAATAAAGCATGATGATTCACCCAACCAATATGAATCACAAGAATCAGTGATCAATCATGTACAAGCACAACGCCGTTTCATATAAGAAATAAAATAACACAAAATCCTTTTTCACTCCTTAGCTGAAACGGTTTAAATAATGAATCTAGCACAATTGTCAAAAGCATTCATTACTTCACTTTTATGGGACAGGAATGGTATCTAATAGGATGAAAATTTCGCTATGAAGGATACAAAGAAGATTCACTCTGAAACTGATTTCCTATCGTCTACAATGATTTTTTGTTAGTCAATGAAAATGGTATTATTCCTTGGTCCTTTAATGGATCACAATGAGCTACACATACAAGCACCATAAGTATGGTACAACACGTAGGATTTGACACAACAACAAATACAATTTATGTATTTGGAGACTTTGATACGTTTGGGGGTATTCCATCAAACTGAGGTGTGACAATATCTCTTGTATGAACAATTAATCCACTTTCCTATGTTATCCAATGATGAGGCATCAGAACATATACAGTATACGAATGACATAAACGACTATGATGAACATTTACAGGAATCAATGGGTATACGCTATGATGACTATGACTGTTAAGTTGATCACATAATTCTTGATGGGTAGTTCTCACAACACCAGGGTGAGTAGATTTATGATCACAAAAAAATTGACAATTATCTGGTATCATTTCTACTATTATGCCTCATGCAGAGAGTATTTTTATAGCATGAGATTTTGACTCTTTTTCATGATCGCTCAGCAAATGATTAGTAGTACTAAAATATTGATGTTGATCATGAGAGTTTTTATGACTGAATAAAGCATCATGTGTGTCATCATGTCCGAGTGGAACAGTTATTGATCAATCAACATGTGTCACAAGTTGTCCTACACAAAGACCTTATACAAATAATGGTGTCTGTACTGATACATGTACTCTTAGAGATTGATCAACATGTGTTACAAGTTGTCCTCTAGGAATGTTTCGTGATGATAACATGTGCGTATCATGATGTCCATCAGGGAAATATTGACATGAATTTGTCTGCTATAATGAATGTCCATGATGACGTTTACGTTTTACCAACCTGTGTGTTACCCAATGTCCTTCGTGAACGTTCTCGCATAGTGGAGAATGTAAAACCCGCTGTCCACATCCTCTTGTCTGATATAATGGAGAATGTCTTACACAATGCCCTGCACAAACTAATCAAATTGATTGACAATGTCGTGATCGTCTCATCCAATCACTACCTCGCATAACGCCATCACGCAATGTCCCTCTCCAATCAATGATTGAATCAGAAATTGTCGTCTTCTCATGAACATTCCCCATCTCTTTTAGCAGTCCACAAGCAGAATGGAAAATTAATAATGGACCATGGCAACGCTGAACTGGGACACTCTTCCCAGGAGATAGTTTTTCTCTCCGTGCTATTTCCTCATCACATCATTTTTCAGACACCACTATACCATATACACTCGATGGTCAAGAACACGTTCGACGTATAACGACACATGGATTTTTTTCTCATCCACTCTCCTATCAAATCAATGCAACATGACGAGGATTTATGACAGTTGCGAAAATGACGATCAGAGAAACATGATGACCATGGATACTGCGTGCACAAACATGAGTAGCATTTCTTCACAATGGATTTATAGCACAAAGAGAGATAAGACTCCGTAATTGAGACTCACTTATCATTTATGCTGCCGCTGTGACTGGAACACAAAATTATCAACTGACTGCAGCTGCAAGTGGGATAGTCATGACGTGAACTATTAACATCACATATTATCCTACTGCTACTCCATTATGATGATTCCATGAAACAGCTGAATGACAACAATATGATAACACAATGTATATAAAAATACCATCCAGTATTTCATGATATCTGTGTCGTACACATTATAATAATTTTAAGAATTACGGATCATGAAACAATAATCGATCAACTATATACACAGCACTAGTCAAGAATCTCTATACTCGTGGCATTCCTCAAACACTCACCTTTCTTGAAACTATAAAAGATAAAACATGACCTCTCCAGTGGCTCTATGAACAAGAATATCAAAGAATTAAAAGAACCAATCACCCATTACCCGATGAAGTGGGGATCCAAAGGATGTTCGACCTTGGATTAACCAAATATAACGAAGTCGATGAATTTGGCGGCGAAAGAAAAATCACAAGAGAAGAAGCAGCAAGATTTATTGTTATGTTTTATCGCAATACATTTTGTATAACAGACGTACACATGAGTGCTCCACAAAAAAATTGTGAATTTAAGGATTTATGATCGAGCGATCCAGAACTACGTGATTTTATTACACAAAGCTGTCAATTATGATTTTTTGAAGGAAAAGGATGAGGTCTCTTTGATCCCACATGATTCTTGACACATGCAGAGGCAATAACAATTCTCACAAGAATGGTCCATGGAAGACAAGAAAAAAAAGGACAATGGCGATTTTCATCCTATCTTGATCATGCAGACACACACCATTTTATTTCATCTCGTTTCCCTCGCGAAAGAGCAATGCTCAATACTCCCATTACAAGACGTTGATGGGTAGAACTACTGACCCCATGGATTATCACACAAACAGATATCAACTAATCTCGTCTCCTGAGATGTCATCTAAAGAAACAACGCATAAATATATGACTGCAATACTAATCAACACCAACGTATATATCAACTCATACTAATAAACGATAAAAAATCTGATAATACAATCACAAGTTTTTTGTGAATATACCTCCTAAGAACGAACAATAGTTCACTGTCGACGATCTGTTCCTACATGCATCATTGCCTCACTATTACAGACTGCAATAGGCAAATTATTTTCACTTGCCATCCCAAAAGCACTTTGATCCATAACCATAAGTTTTTGGTGAAGAACATCAGTATGAGATATATAGTCATAACGACGTGCGTGGGGATTGATGCGAGGATCAGAATCATATACACCATCAACAGTCGTTACCTTGACAACCATATCACAACCTAATTCCAATGCTCTCAAGACAGCAGCAAGATCTGTCGTGCAGTACGGATTACCGGTTCATCATGCACAAAAAACTATCTCTCCCTGAGCAATACGATGACGTGCTGTATGAGCACAAAAATCGTTCGATAAAGGGATTGTTGTAAAATGTTGGGGAGTATAAACAGTAGTAGGAATTCCTTGATCACGAATATATTGAGCAAGGATATTGGCATTATAAATTGTTCCAAGCATCCCCAATGCGTCAGACGTTTCTCTAGGAAGATGAAGTTGCGTCATCGTCTTAAATCTCCATATATTTCACGCACCCATTACAATAGCCAAACGAAAACGCTGATACAAATCAATAATTTTTTCAGTCAAAGCAAGGATTTTGTGATGATCAAACATATGCGAATCAGACTGAATCAACTCTCACGAAAGTTTGAGCATAATTGTTTGCATCACATCACAGCAATATAAAACGCTACACTAATACAAAACAGTCGACAAAGCACAGCAAAAATCCCATACATGTCAGTATGTGTATATTTTTTTAGAATAAATGCAAGAAAAAAGTTAAAATTCATATGTTGCCAGAATGGTAGCATTTCCGTTCAGATCTCGTTCCTCGATAACCAAACGACCTGATCACCAAAAAACCACTCCCCATAGTCATAACTGTGAATCAGGATATCCAAAACGGACACCATGATGATATCATTGATGACGTATAGCAGCCTCAAGCGTCCAATCTTGCTGCGTATACAAAGGCAGATATGTTCATTCTTGTGGATACCGGGCAAGAGACTGATGAGGAGGCAGGGAAGAACGAAGAACGCAGATTGTCTGCTCATGATGGCGAGCACAGCGCAATCCTCAAAAAGAACGACTCTGGAGAGGCAGACGAGGCAGTGTGGTCACATATTGAGTCCACACCATCCTATCGCCACGAAAAAAACGTACCTGACTAATTCATGCCTGATCTGCCTTTGCCTGAAGACCAGCCGTTTCCTTGACCCCAAAAAATTGTGATGATACAAATGTTAATGATCACTTGGTTTGGATGCGATATGTTCATCACTTCGTCAAATCTGTTGCAATTCACCACAAAGGACGATTAATCAAAGAAAAAGATGGAAGACTGACAACAATTGAGGTCGTCACTTGATCAAGTAACATTGTTGATGAAAATCATCTCATTGTCAAAAACTGGAAGGCATCATCAAATGTTGCAAATTCTTGACCAAACAATGTCAAACGAGAACGAGCCAACACAGAATTTTCCAAAAACAGAACCGGATCGATCGTAAAAGAACGAACTTGATCAGCACACAATCTATTATTCACAATCGCAAAAACTGATTTTCCAAATGCTTCAGGACAAAGGGAAAAACCATAAGGCATCTGCTGTCCCAAATCTCTATCAATCTGGAAATGAAGATGAGGTCCAGTTGCATTACCAGTATCTCATACTGTTCCAATATGCTGTGCAGCCTGTACACTATCCCCCTGAGCAACAAGAATCGTATCAAGATGAGCATAGGAACTATAAATTGTTTCTCCTTGCCATTGATGCTTGATAATAATCACACGTCACCATCCTTGTCTATATCCAGCAAAGACAACATCTCCTGAAAGTGTTGCTATCACGGGCGTTCCTAGCGCACTAACAATATCAAGTCATCCATGAGATCATTGTCACTGATTCCATCCATCACTATAAGGAGCCATATACAACACAGAATACAAACGACGTTGCTCCCAAGTCGCACCTGATCCCACAGATGGAAGTCAAATAGGCATGATACGACATACTTCGGGAAGGAGATGCCGTTGCTGTCCATTTCCCAAACACGCAGGAGCTGTCATTTGCAATAAAGGAAAAAAAGGACGATCTGTTGCAAATGTTACAGTATAAAACAGCCAAAAGAAAAAAATGAGACTGATACATATCGTCCCGTATCTACAAAAACAGGACAGCACGCCCCACAACCATCATTGTATCATCTATAAATGCATCATAAACTAAATGATCAAAAAAACTGATGCATGGTCTACAGCAGTCCTTTAATAATGTTTTAGACTTCTATAACCTCACACTGCTCTTCTTCAATTTTTTGTTGCTGTTCTTTAGTAAGATACAGATTACCGATAAGAGTCGTAATAGTGATCATTGAATATAATGATGTCGCATCAGAAAAAAACCATAATGATGAACTTTGATCAACAATAACAGACGTAAAATATACCATATGCACACAGGCTCCCGCAAGCAAAATCCAACGTTGATACGGGATTTTTTCGAGAAAAAAAGTATATGAAAAAAGAATACTCAAAGGAAGAAAACAAGAACTAATCGCTGTCAAGACGCTTATTTGGCCCTGCATGACAGCAACACCACTATAGACAATCATCATAAGATGTAATCAAAGAAGCATTTTTGCAACCATACCTTAAGAGAAAAAATATAAAAAAATATCGATGACTAACACAAACATAAGGAAGACGTGAACACATCGTTCTCTTATAAGCGGTTAGATTGTTGGTCACGTTGGAACTAGATTTGTAAAAACTAAGCACACTTTATACATCACATACTATCATTTTTTTTTTTGAAAATCAACAGTATCATCAAAAGAAAACACACCATTCATCAAAAAATATCTCTAACGAATTGTCTCATAAAAAAAATATAGATCTGCCTCATCATTATGGACTGATGCAGGCAACTTACTCTGACGAACTGTACGAGATCATGTAGATGCATCCACGCTTCTCGACGATAAACGAGTACCCAAATTAGTATTCTCTCTCACAAGACGGTCTATTTCTTGTTCCAATGCATCAATGCGGCGGAGTAAAATGACAGTATTGTCGACGGAATCACCAGAAGAAACGTAGGATCAAGAAAAAAAGGGAGGAAACGTCGATCATCATGATCACGATAGAAACGATACATTTCATGACACAGACGCACCTGTCTGGTTCGATGTTAGAGGCATAAAAAGATCATCAAGCCACCCAGAAGACTGTCATACCCCAATTTGCCATTCAAGAAAGTTTTCTTGCATCAATCCACTACTATCAGTACTATTTTGTTGCTCGCCACTATTAGATTGGATACTCAAAACTGGTGATTGCGATAAAGAAAAAAATGAAAAATTTCTGACAAATGAGACAATCGAATCTGCCAATCACGGATTGATAATACGAAGTGCGGTAAATGATAAAAGAATAAATGCAATAAACAGGAAAAATCTTCTCAGCATCTCATCAGCATAAGCTAAAAAAGTACATAATCATACATGTATAATTATTTCTCATCAAAAAGCAAATCAATTGTCAACAAAATATCATAAATATAAAAAAATCAAAAACTTCCTAATTGGGCTTGATTTTTACAATAATTATCTTATAAATAGACAAGATTTATTTTTTACGTGTTATTATGCTTCCATCATATACCGAAGCCTTCAAAGCATATGATATTAGATGACTTTATGGCAGACAAATTGATGAACAGTTCTGTTTTATTCTTTGACATGCAGTTGGAAGCCGACAGCTCCAAGTGCACGCCTTCCCACAAATACTCATCTGATGAGACTCTAGACCAGCAAATAACTCGCTGATTTACTGTTTTTTGGGTTGATTACGTTATGCTGGAATTGATGAAGTAACAATTCTCAATTTACCCACGAAAGAAAAGTGAATTGAATGCAAACGAGGAGTTGCGTCAACACCACTCATCTATTACTGCACTCAAAATACTTTTGATCTATGAATTAGTTTCACCGCATCTCACAATACAAAAGAATACGTAGGGATCAAAATGTGTGACAAAAATGTCATATTGACCGATACATCCTTCCTCAAATCACTTTTTGAACTGTCTTATACAAAACTTTTTACAGTTGATATTCCAAAGTCCCTTGACTGACTCACAATCAATTATCACGAAACAATTTTTGATTCTCTTTCGTCCCTGAGTGCATTTCTTCATCGCTCCAATCAATTAGTTTCAGCAGATTTCTCTTTTGCTGTCGACTACTGCCATGGTGCAACGACATGATATGAGCGTGATTTCCTTTCATCCATTCCTACAAAAAAAATTATCCATATTAATGGATATCCTGATGGAACATTCCCCGTTCATGACTCAGAAACGCAACATGCACACAACTATCACCAAGTCATCGACGCTATTAATGAGCATAATCTCGATTTTGGTATTATGTTTGATGGAGACGGAGATCGTATTGGTTTTGTCACACAGCAATGACGTATTATGCCATGAGATATGGTATGATCCATCATCGCATCCTATCTTCTTCATCAAACAAATCATGATAAAGAACCAATAGTTTTGTATGATGTCATGTCTAGCAAAAATATAGAAAAAATTGTCTGACGCCTTGGATGAAAAACGGTTATAACAAGAGTAGGAAGATATTTTATCAATCATCAACTCAGAGAATACAACTGATTATTCGCTTCAGAATGTTCTGCACATTATCTCTTTGGATCATTGGGATGATATGAAATGCCCCTGTATGCTCTCATCATCATGATGCATATGGCAAAAAAGTACTGATGATTTGATGAACTCTATCATGCATATTCACCAATGAGTATCAAGTCACCGGTGTACGATATCAGTATCAAAGAAAAAGATCATGTAATCGACACTGTTCGTAACTATTTTGTGTCATATCCAATTGCCACAATTGATGGCATCAATATCATGGCAGAATCGTTTCGCATTACCGTCAGAGCATCAAATACATCAGACAAAATTAGATACTGCGTTGAAGCTGATACGCAAGAAGAATACAACACACTCTTACAAACAATTCAAAAAATTCTTGATCAATTCAAATAAATACATATACAAACAATAAAACAATAATATACAGACAAATAAATATACAGACACATATACTCTCATAAAACTTTTATTTTTTATTCTTGCCACATGATTGATATGACAAAACGAACACCTTATAGACTAGGTCTCACTTTATGAGTCGCTCTTGTTCTATGATTTGGGCTGGGTATGCTTATGCCAGAATCCTCAAACCATGAAAAAAATGAAACCAACTATCGTCACTTGGATGCAGAAATAAAAAATCTTTCATGATTTACTCGGCCACAGCCAATTACATGACTCACCGTCAATGGGGATCCTGTTGCGCTCAATGGTCCATTTTTAACTGTATGATCTACACTAACAAATAGCATTCTTGACAAACCATCGGCAACGTTTGATGCTGTCCAATCTCTCAAACTTTCTGATCTTTCAGGTTTTGTTCTCATCCATACTGTTCCATCTCTTGATACACCTGTCTGTACAGCACAAACCAAAATGCTCGAACGTGCAGCTGTCCACTTTTCATGAATCACCTTTGCGATTATCTCACATGATACACCATTTGCGTTGCAGCGTTTTTGTGGAGACAATACAATTAGTAATCTTTTTATACTCTCAGATGCAAGACTCAAAGATTTTGGAACAAAAAATGGTTTTATAATGAGCTGATACAATTTGTTGACACGTGCTATTATGATTATTGATGATACACAAACAATTCGCTATATTGATTATGGATGAGAAGTGACAAGTCCCCTCGACATCTACAATGCACTCTGAGCTCTCAAATCCTTGACACAAAAACAATAAAAACGCTTGTAATGATCAAAAAAATCAATATACACAAGACATATTAACCCTTTAACTCATATCGTTGATATGAACCACTCCCCCGATCTCATCAATGCAGCTACCGACAAAATTTTTTATACACTGACAATGTTTCCCTATCCATCGGGGTCATGACTCCACTGTGGTCATGCATCGGTTTTTACAATTAACGATATAATCGCTCGTTTCAAGCGCCTCCAATGATATACTGTCTTTAATCCGATCGGATTTGATGCGTTTTGATTACCAACGGAAAATTTTGCTCTCAAAACATGAAAAAATCCACGTACTGTGACGGACGAAAATAAAGCAATGTTTCTCAAACAAATCAAAGCCCTCAATTTGAGTTTTGATTATGAAAGAGTTATTGATACCTCTATGCCAGACTATTATAAATGGACCCAACGAATTTTTCTTAAACTCTATGAAGCAGGGCTTGTTTACAAAAAAGAACAACGAGTCAATCGAGACCCTATAGATCAAACAGTCCTTGCAAATAGTGATGTCTTACCTGATGGAACAGCAGAAAGATCGGGAGCAAAAGTTATTCAAAAACTTCATAGCCAATGGTTTATCAAAATCACCGACTACGCAGACAGACTTATTGATGATTTGGATCTTGTCGACCGACCAGCAGAAACCAAAACCATGCAAAAAAACCGAATTGGAAGATCAGTATGAGCAGAAATTGAGTTTCAGGTTGATTGTAAAAGTATGTTTTTGACGTGACCAAATACTCATAATCCACAAGAAAAAAATATACAACTAACCGTGTTCACGACTCGTCCTGATACTATTTATGGAGTGACAGCACTTGTTCTTGCTCCAGAAAATACAGTATTGGATGAATTAATAATGTCTATTCCCATCACCTCTGAGGAAAAGGGTAAGTTTTCTTCATCTCACAATTCCTACCAACAACTTCTTGACTATCGCCAATCCACCCTCCTTAAAACCCCAGTTCAAAGACAACAAGAATCTAGAGAAAAATCTGGTATTTTTTCATGACTGTATGCTACTCACCCACTCACCGGACAAACAATTCCTATTTGGTTTGCAGATTATGTATTGCCTGATTATGGCTCAGGTGCCGTGATGCTTGTACCTGCTCACGACCAAAGAGATCGAGACTTTGCTACCCGTCATGGCATTCCCAAAATCCAAGTCATCAAACCCATCTTTGGCGAAACAGAAAAAGACATAACATATCAAGAAAAATCTTGCGTTTACGCAATTCTCCATGATCCCAAAACTGATCGCTATGCCGTTTTTGATCATGGTGATATTCCGTGATGAGAAATAAAACAATGAGAAGAATTACTTGAGGTACTCACACAAGCAATCGCAAAAAAAACTGGCTATACTGACATCACCGTGGTCAGTAATTATGTTTTTCAATGCACGGAACACTATTGTGCATGAGGAGAAAAAAATGTCCACAGACGCAATCACAGTTCAATCTATCGATGCACACTCAACTCGTATCGTCACGAAACAGTTGTGAATGAAAAAGGAGAAAATGATATACAAACAATCAAACGAGTTTCAGCTCATGACATGTACGCACACCAACCCCATCGTTTTCGTTATTTAATAGAAGCCTATACCGATAAAGCATGAGTATTGATTAATTCGTGAGAGTTTGATGGATTAGACATCAAAACTGCACAAGATCAAATCATTGCCAAACTCGAAACCATGGGAATAGGAAAACGTAAAACAACCTTTAGACTGCGTGATTGGTCAGTGTCTCGTCAACGCTATCGATGAAGTCCAATTCCTATGCTGTACGATGCAAATGGGAATATTGTGCCTGTGGATGAAAAAGAATTGCCTGTCATCTTGCCTCTCGATCTCGCAGACATCAAACCCAAAGGAAAATCCCCTCTTGAAGATCACCCGACATTTAAACATCAAAAACCGTGATATACTCGTGAATGCGACACCCTCGACACCTTTATGTGTTCCTCCTTCTACTTCCTCCGCTATCCAGATGCTCACAATCCTGATGAACTCATTCGTAAAGAACTCAGAGACAAAATGTTTCCGATAGATTTGTATAGTGGCGGGAAAGAACATACAGTTTGACATCTCCTCTACTCTCGTTTCATCCACAAGTTTCTTTATGACCAAGGCTATGTGTCTTCTCCAGAACCCTTTGCCAAACTTGTGCATCAAGGAATGGTTCTCGGTGCCGATGGTCGCAAGATGGGAAAAAGATACGGGAATTGAGTCGATCCGCTCGAAGTAGTAGAAAAGTATGGGAGCGATGCAGTGAGAACCTATTTGATGTTTATGGGGCCAGTTGAACAAGATAAAATGCGGAGTGATGAAACCCTCCATGGAACCAAAAAATACCTTGATAGGGTCGCGAGAATTGTCGACCAAGAGCGATTTGGAAAACAGGATAGTCAAGTTGATAGTGCTATCCATACAGCTATCCAAGGAATAACCTACGATATGAATGAACTCAAATTGAATACTGCTGTCAGTAAACTGATGATTGCCACCAACGCAATTTATGACGCCAAAGCAGTCAGTCTAGAATCTTTTTCTCACTTTGTCATAATGCTGTCTCCCTTTGCACCAATCCTTGCACAACACCTATGGGAAAAAATAGGTAAGACTGACAGTGTTGAAAGCCAAAATCGACCTATCGCCGATGAATCCAAAATTGCATCCAAACTTCTCGATTTTCCTATCCAAATCAATGGCAAAATGAGAGGGACATTGAGTGTCAATGCTGATATTTCACAAGATGCACTGTTTGCATTGATACAAACCAACGAACAATTTAGTAAGTATCTTAATGGACAACAAGTCAAAAAGATTATTTTTGTCAAGTGAAAAATTATGAATATTATTCTGGGGTAGTTTTTATTTTTTTCTTTCTTATGAGTAGCAGTAACATTTATACAATTATTTCCGATAATGAGAAAGATATGGGAATACTTGATGGTCTCAAAAAAAGATTTATTGATCAAAAATTTTGTTACGTAGACAAAGCTGCCGATCTGTATTATTCATGAATTGGTAAACACGATACACTAGTAAAAGAAGAAAAAAATAAAATTGTTGCAGATGCTTTGGACTACATGCATCTTGTAACAAAAAATCTTAAAAAAGATAAAAAAGCTGCATTCATTAGTTTATGATGCGGCAATGGAAATCCAGAAAAAAAAACTATTGTAAATCTTTTAGAGCAATGATATGATATCTCATATTTTGGAATAGATTACTCAAGAGAAATGCTGGATCTTGCAGTACAAAATTATCAAAATATCTCATGTAAAAAACATTTTATTTGTGCAGATGTCTGATCCCAAGAATTTCAATCAACGATACTATCATTAACTGATGATTATGACATTCGTATTTATGCTTTTTTGGGATTTACATTTATCGCACTCGACCAGTCGTATTTTATTGATTCGATGTATTCTCTTATGAAAAAGTGAGATTTTTTTCTTTTCGACATTTTGATAAGAAAAGATGACACAAAAAAAACACTAATTTCTTTTTTTGAAAGATATAATAATTATCTTAAAAATGATGATTTTGTTAAATTTCATGAAATGCCAATATTATATGCATGAATGGACCCACAAAGTTGAAGTTTTGGTTTTGATTATTTTCAAGAAAAAGGAACATGAGCATATATTTACAGATGTTTTTTTCAATTCAATCAAAAAATAATCATTACATTCAAAGGTCAACGTATTATTTTCTTACCCTGAGAAAAAATAACGATGATTCATAGAAGAAACTACAATAGAGAACAGTTTGAATATTTTATCGCAGAACATGAATTTCGTTATGTCGACCATATCGATCATAAAGTTCAAGACTATGTGACCAATTCTTGTTATTTGTATGCAAAATAATTTTTTGTCTTTTTTGTTCCTTATGACAGCTTTTCTCACCGAGCAACAAGCAATTGACCAATTTTATGGTGCAATTGAACACTATCCACGATTTGCTCAGCACAAATCACTGATCTATACTGCAGTCAATTTTGCACAAAAAGCTCATCAATGACAAGAAAGAAAGCTGACAGGTGAACCATATCTTACCCATCCGCTTGCTGTAGCAACAATGGTTGCCCACAGAGTAGATGATTATGAAGCAGTTCTCTGAGCCATTCTCCATGATACAGTAGAAGATAGCCCTCCTATCACACTTGATATGATCTATGACACTTTCGGATCAAGAGTTGGATTCATGGTTGATGCTGTCACTGACGCAACACACTACTATCTCAAACATAAAGATATTCTTTGTCAGGACAAAATTGAGAAAATTCTTGCCTGATGATTGCGTGATATTGCAATTTTTCTCATCAAACTTGCTGATAGAGAACACAATCTAACGACAATTGATGGCTTGGATCCCAAAAAACAAGTAAGAATGAGTTTTGAATCACAAGCAATTTATGTTCCACTCAAACAAATTATCCAATACAATGATAATCCTAAACCATTAACGTATTATATTGACCAACTCAATAAATTTTGTGCCACACACGCAATCACAGATTACCCATCATTCAAATCATATCTCATGAATGTGATGTATCGTGATTTTGATGACCAAACCTATCTGTTTACTTATAGTCATTCTCATAGAGTTTTGTGGACTATTGAAAACAAAGCGTTATTTTATGGAATGATCGAGGAAGACGCTTTTGCAAATGCAATTGATATCGTAAGAATGGAGCAGATCTATGAATGACACTTTTTTGTTGAATTTCTTTTTACCAAAGCTTCGTGAAGTGAGGCATTGTCGTTGGACCTCTGAGGAATCACATCGGTGGAATAAAAAAACTGACCACAATCTCGGTCAGTTCATTTTTTACCATGTTTTTTTAGTATTTCTCACTACTTTTTCAATACGTCAATGATCAAGATAAATCACATGATCAGCATGTGTCAATAAATCAGTATCGTGTTCAATCATAAGAATAGTATCACCATTATCAAGAAATTTTTTGATGACAGCAAGAAGTTTTTCGATATCGTGAGGATGAAGTCATACGGTTGGTTCATCAAGAAAATATATCGTATGTCATCTAAATGATTTAAGGAGATGTTTGACGAGTTTAAGTCTTTGGGATTCTCCTCACGAGAGCGTATGAGCAGGTTGTCCCATTTTGAGATAACCAAGTCAGATATCAACCATTAATTGAATATCATGTGCGATCGTAGGTATATCACCAAAAAATATCAATGCATCAGATACATACATATCCAATACCTCATTTATTCCTTTCCCCCTCCGTTTGATGTCTAGAATTTCGGGCTTATATCTTTTTCCATGACACAGTTCACACGGAACGTAGGTATCAGGAAGGAACTGGAGTTCAATCTTTTTATACCCATATCATTTGCATTCAGGGCATGCTCCTTTCTCTGAGTTGAATGAAAAATGTCAGGATGTAAACCCAAGATATTTTGCTTCATGTGCTCAAGCATACAACATCCTAATCGTATCAAAGACTCAAATAAATGTTGATGGACAAGAACGTGGTGTCTTACCAATACTTGTTTGATCAACATATTGGACATGATCAACATGTTCCCAGCCCATAATAGTATCGACTCAAATATCGCGATAAAATGCTTGGAGTGCTTGATTTTTGTAGTGTAAATATTCATCTTGTTGCATAACGGGGGCAGCGATGATTTCTTGTCGTGTATATCATTTTTTGAGCAACTGAATTCTAATATGACTTTGAATAAATTTTTCTTTATCATCAAAAAAACGAAACAACGTATCATACATCAACGTTGTTTTCCCCGCTCCCGAATGTCCCGTAACAATCGTAAACGATCACAGATGAATATCAACATCAATATCCTGCAAATTGTGTTTGGATGCTTTTTTTATGGTCAAAATATCTTGCCTTGGAGTATGATCAAAACGACAATGAATTGTTTTTTTTCTTGTTACATACTGTGCCGTCAAGGAATCAGACACCAAAAACTGATC
The DNA here is from genome assembly GCA_025057375.1 of Candidatus Absconditabacterales bacterium. GTDB lineage: Bacteria > Patescibacteriota > Gracilibacteria > Absconditabacterales > Absconditicoccaceae > JANWWO01. The sequence goes on from JANWWO010000004.1 coordinate 108,717, forward strand.
AATTGGCCCATTAAATATCACATGTCACCCAAAATCCCCTGCTCCAGGTCCAATTTCCAGAACCCAATCACTCGCACGAATAAATTCTTCATTATGTTCGACAACGACGATCGTATTCCCAAGTTGTTGGAGACGACGAATTGCTACAATCGCTTTGGCAATCTCCTTCTCACCCAACCCAATTGTTGGTTCATCAAGCACGTAAATAATCCCTGTCAATTTGTTACCCAGTTGTTTGGCAAGACGCAATCTTTGGATTTCTCCACCCGACAAAGTACTTACTTGTCTGTTGAGTGACAAATACCCAAGCCCAAGCTCTGCAATCGTCTCTGCCCTATCAAGTAAGGGTGTCAATATCCTTTGAATCAACATATTGGTTGCACCATAATGATCACGAATCAAATGCAGCAAAGCAATTAGCCCATCAATCGTCAGTGTTTGTAATTCTGCAATATTGACAGGAAAAATATCTGGATTGACCTGGTCCACGATTGGTTCATGATAGTGCGTCAACCCACGAAGAGGGTCAGTCGATGCTATTTTTTCTTTTTCCAAAACAAGAAAATGATGGAGACTCTCTTTTCTCAATCTCGCACCATGGCAGGTTGGACAGGTCTTCATCTCAAGCATGGCCTGAAAATCGACCGTCAACATCCCTTGTTGATATTGCTCTTTGAGGATGGCAGCTATCCCTTGATACTTCATCGAAACAAACTTTCCTGCCACGCCAATTCTGAGCAACTCATTATCTCACTCAATCACAATATTAGTAAACCAGGCAGGAAGGTCAGATCGTTTTTTCGTAGGATCCATCGAGTATTTTTGGGCGAGTTTGTCGAGAATAGTCTGTCCATATCTACTATCCCTTCGAGGCAAAATCGCTGATGTATAGCTTGCCTGCGGATCGATTACCTTATCCATATCAACCTGCAAAATCTCCCCAATTCCCAAACACTCAGGACAAGCACCCTCGCCACGATTAAACGAAAAATGGACAGACTCAAATTGTGGATATTCGATATTTGATTCAGGACAATAATTTTTATCAGTATATCGGACGATATGTCCTGACTCATCTTTTTCGTCCCAGACACCAAACTTTTTTTCCTCTGCCAAAATCTTGATTACATCTTCTTTCAGTCTTGCATGCTTAGTCTCCTCGACAGTAATACGATCATACACTGCATATAGCTTGAGTGGATAAAAATCCGTAGCTATTTTGGGATTTTCGAGATAAAAAAACTCAACGGGAGCCATTGTTTGTGTCTGTGAGGTAATGATATATCTCGTAAATCATGTACCTTTGTCTACTTTTTTACGATTTTTTGTAATAAACTCAGTGAGATGGTCTGGTTCCGATAAGGTGACGGAATCTTTGAGGAGAAAAATTTTTGACTGACCAAAACGAGAGAAGAGCTCCGCAATGATAGTTTCGATTGTTTGTGTTTGCATCGCTTTTCCTGTGACATACGAATACGAGTTTCCTACTTTTGCGTACAATAAACGAAGGTAATCATCGATCTCTGTCAATGTTCAAACAGTCGAACGTGAATTACCTAAGTTTTTGTTTTGTTCGATAGCAATAGCTGGCGACAATCATGCAGATCACTCAATGTCAGGCCTTGCCCCAAGCGAAAAAAACTGCCTCAGATACGAAGAAAGCGACTCGATATAGCGGAATTGTCATTCTTTGTACAGGGTATGAAATGCAAATGAGGACTTTCCCGAACCAGACACTCCTGTCACGGTAATCAAGGAATTTTTGGGGAGAGTGACAGCAATATTTTTGAGATTATGGGTTTTACATCATCGCAAGGCAATAGCGTTCGGGTCGTAGGTCAAAGCAATATCATGATCACTCGGAACAGACGATGATAGCAGTCAGAGTGGATCTTTTTTCTGTTTGGATGATGGTTTTTTTTTTGACAATAAAGAAGGACGTTCCACTGGTTTTGACATCACAGAAGACAAAATAAAATATTATTCACTGTAAGAAATTTTAAGGCAATTGCAAGGGAAAAAAAATGGAATAGAAAATGTGATAAAAAAATTGACAAAATCAAAAAAAATATGTATAAGTTAATAAAGAAAACTTTTACTTCTTCTCTCATCTCATGATCAAAAAAACTCTTCTCGACTATTGCAATTTTTTACGACAAATACCTTATTTCATGAATACTCGAATAGTTGTAGCAACAACATTTGTATTATTATTGAGTTCAAATATAACACTATGACAATTTACAGCATTCCCAACATGCCCGGTACCAAGCAACTGGCACTTCCCTAATCCACATAATCCTACGGCATGATCTTGTATACTAGGAGCTCCAAACTGATCTTTTCATGTACAATCAGTGAGTCAACCATTATATAATCCAACGACTCAATGATGATGTCCAAATGGATATTTTTATTGATATGACGAAATCTCTTGACCCAATGCTCATAGATGACTAGCATGTACTGATGCTCCTAATCTGTCTACATCAGCACAATGCTGCCTATTATCATGCCCTACATGATATGTAAGAGCTTCCAGAGTATGATTTTTACCTTGAGAAGAATGCGTAGCCTCTTGTCCATCATATGAACCTATTTTAGTGTGAGGCAGATGTTCAACAGCATGTCCTACATGACAATTTATTAATACTCAAGGGAATTGATGTGTTTCTACATGTTCATCAAATTTGAGAGATTGAAATCAATGTGTCATATCATGTCCTACTGCAAGACCTCTAAACAACGGATGAGTATGCTCTAATTCATGTCCTCAGTTTACTAATCTTGTAAACAATACATGTGTTTCCTCCTGTCCAAGCAACACATTCGTCAATGGAAGTCAATGTGTAAAATCATGTCCTTCCGCACTAAGAGACTGAAATACATGTGTAACATCATGTCCTAGCGCAAGACCAATTACTCATAATTGAGAATGTCTCTCCTCTTGTCCCTCAGGAACATTTACCCATGGTAATCAATGTGTCGCTGCCTGCCCCACAGGAACATTGACCAATACTGTCAACAATACCTGTGTTTC
>JANWWO010000005.1 GCA_025057375.1 Candidatus Absconditabacterales bacterium
GGTTTATTAATTACGATTTTTTTAATGCGAGAGAGACAGGATTATTACTCGTAGGATTTTTTGGGATGGGTATCATAGGGTTATTGGATGATGTGTTTAATATTCTCAAACTGACCAAAGTTAGATGACTTGCTGCATGGCCCAAACTTATTATGATGTTTGCATTTGCATGATGGATTGCCTATTGGTTTGTGCGAAAACTTAATGTATTTACGATTAATATGCGACCTCTGGGTGGTGAGTTTGTGCTTCCTCGTATGGTTGCCTGGGTATGTTATTTTTTGTTTATCCTTTTTGTGACCAACGCTATCAATATTACTGATGGTCTTGATGGACTCGCAGGATGATTGTTGGTTCAGATTTTTTCTGTTGTGTGATTGATAGCTTTTTTGGATTCCAAATTTTTGACGTCATGATTGGTTGTTATTGTTTTGGCATCGATTACGGGCTTTTTGTGGCATAATATTCATCCAGCAAAAATTTTTATGGGAGATAGTGGCTCATTTTCTCTTGGATGACTCTTGGCGGTAAGTGTGTTGTTGTTAAATATCGAGATTGGGGTTTTTATTCCTTTTGTCATTATGTTTGGGTTATTTACTCTTGATGCCTGATCATCATTGCTCCAAATTCTCCGAAAAAAATGGAAAAAAGAAAAATTGTTTCCTATCGCTCCTATTCATCATTATTTAGAATATATCGGCATGCATGAAACGACAATTGTGATGAAACGATGGCTTCTCCAAGCATGACTCAACGTCATCGGACTTATGCTCCTTTTGTTCCAGTTGCAAGTGATTGGCTAGTTGTTGTGTCTGATAGCCTCTGTGTTTAGGATCAAAGACGTTTTTATTTCTATGCTGTGTATGATTCATATCCATTACTTTGATACACGTGAAAAAGAGTATGCTCCTCTCATTGCTGAATATACCAAACGTTTGAGGTCAGTAACGCTTTTTTCTCATCAGTCAGGGAAAGGAACAATTGACCAGATTCGTCACCATGATAGCAATCATTATGCTGCTGTGATCAAAAAAAAATACCAGACTGACTGGTATCGTGTGCTCCTTGATGAGCGTGGCAAAGACTGTGATTCGCTATGATTTGCTGCTATGCTATCTTCTCAGATCAATTGTGTTTTTTTTCTGGGTGGAACCTATGGGCTCGATTCTTCTCTGCTTGCTCCATTGATAGAATATCGCCTTCGTTTTGGAGCGATGACAATGCATCATATTTTGATCAAACTTGTTTTGCTTGAGCAGATTTGGAGAGCAGACTGTATCAATCATGGAAGAGAGTATCATCGGTAAGGATGTTATGGTCATCGTCTGATGCTACGGAAGGTTGAGGGAAAGGCTTCGGTGTGGATGATTTCTTGTGATTGATTAATGACTTTTTTTTCGACTAGTGAGGTTAGTCTTCCGGTTTGTTTTTTTGTGATCCAGACATTGTTTTGGGTATGGTCTGAGGGGAGAGTGATTGTCACGAGATAGGTCTCGTCATCTCTTTCTATCGTTTTGAGAAGGATAGGATGGGGTCAAGTATTTTCGATAATGAGTCTTTTGCTATTTTCATAAATTGCTGCATCATCGCCATGGATATAAGGGCCATAATAGTATGCCCATCGTTTGCTATGATTATGTCTTTCGGTGATCATTAGATGTGGGTGCATCAATGCATTCCTAAATAGATGTGTTGAAATGCCACAAGCACCACCATTAAACATATAATCAGGGCCGTCATAGCTACAATATCAGGGGAGATAGGCAATGTGACTATTGATATTAAAGGGCCTGCCTGGCAGTAACCTCACGCCATCAAGCGCTCTAAATCCGATGAGATAGTTTGTCAATCCACAGGCTCCAATACCAGCGAGTGGTTTATGAACGGCAGTATAGTACAGGCTTTTGATAAAAATGTAGTCGAGTGCACGTGTGGGGAGCCTAATAGATGCATTGGCACGATGTAAGGCAACGAGAATAAAATGGTCTGAGGGACGATGATGAGAAAAAAGATCACTGACTGACGATCGGTCCCCGCTTAGGATAGGTGAGGATGGACGAACTGCGTATCATGTTGTGACGAGATCATATACATCCGTAAAGTCGCTGATATATGACCGGAGATTGGTAATTTTTTGTTCCCATTGTGAGTTATCACGAGGGATACGATCGGGATGGACAAGGCATCAGGGGCTGACAGTAAGAGAGGAGGGAGTGTCGTGTCAAGAGTGGATGGTACAAGGAAGCGTGTTGATATCTCGTTGTTTTCCATCGAGTCAGGAGAGTGCTGGATGTGTGGCTGCATATGCTTTAAGCTCCAAAAAAAATGTATGATCCAGGTCGAGTCCATGCGTCATCCACGGAATCAATCATCGTATACTGAGCATTATGTATCATCGTATCATGGGTGTTATCATCATACCCTAAAAACATGTCTCTTGTGGCAGAGACTATTGAATCTAAGTATACTGATTCTATGCGCTAGTGCAATTTCTCCATGATATGAGATCTTTTTGTATTGACATCATCACAAGGATGTGATATGTGATGGTATTTGGATGATAAGATTTATGTTCCTGTACTTCCAAATCATCCTGTTCATCTTTCGCTGCTTGCAAGGGTATCTTGAATGAGGATAGTAGTTTCCTGCAGAGGAACAAGCATAAATTGGCCAATTTTGTCACCAATTTCATAGAGGACAGGTTCTCGGTCTGCTCATGCATGCATAGGTTTATGAACACGAAAACGCATTTTCCGTTCACCGCGATAACCTGCGTCGATGACACCAACATGGTTTGCAAGGATCAAATCGGTTTTTGAAAGTGATGAACGTGGGTAGATGAGAGCACATCGTCCATGAGGAATCTCAGTAGCAAATCACAATCCATACTCAATATAGGTGTCAGTGATGGTTTTGCTATGAGCAAAGACATCAAAACATGCATCACTGGGGTGCGCTTTAGTGGGAAGTATGGTAGAGGGAGAAAGTGGGAGGAGGGGTAAAGTAATCATTTGCGATGAGAAAAAAATAAAATTATAGCTTGTCCTAGTTTTTTAGACGAGCGAGGAACCAATCACCAAAAACTTTTACTGCATATCGAACTTTTTTTGCATTTTTGTGTGGGTTGATGACAAGTCTTCGGATTCGTTCTGCTTTGAGACGTTGGATGATGAGAGGTGCTCTTTTTTCTTTGCCTCCCATACTTGAATGGTCAAATATTCCTCCTTGCAAACAGACACAGAACCCTCTCTCGTGACACTTTTGACGTTCAGTGTATCGTCGTTCTTCTTGGATAGGACGTGAGATTGTAGATCTTCCGACGATGAGTATTTTTTTGTGTTGTGTGTATGCGTGAGCAGCGTGATCATAGGCGTCTCGATCAAAAGGACGATAGCCATCTTGGACATAGATGACATGATAGCCTTGTTTTTCCAAAAAATCTTGTGTGCGTTTGATTTGTTCGAGTGTTGATCCATATAGGACAAGACTGCATGTTTGATATTTCTTTGTTGCCTGATTGAGTAGACGGGGAAGGAGATCGGTGCCGTTACAGTTGGGATATCGCTGTGGCTGTGATTTTTTGGTAATCACGCTATCAAGCCAGAGAATTGTCTGCAGTCCAATCCCATCGACAGCGACATAGTCAAGCGATTCTAGGGCAGTCCAATATAGTGATTGGGGATGTGTTAGAAGATGTCTGCTACTGATATTAGCTCCATATAAATATCCTACACTTACCGATCAATGGGTATCTCGTTTGGTGAGGATGTTTGCAATAAGGTCTTCAGGTGTGAGAGGGGAGAGAAGACCGCGCAGACGATCACAAGGATTCATCGTATCCAAAAAAATAAAATATGATATTATTTCAATTGATGGATACACCACACAAAGCAAGCATGGAGGGTTTCATCAGTGAGGGGATTGGGATAGGAGTCGAGAATGTGTGTCACACGATGTTTATCGTACCCAAGAGAAACAAGTTGTGTTACGATTTTCTTAATTAAAGGATTTTTTTGGTGCGTCACTTTGTTTAGTACGATGGTATGGGTAAGTTCAACAAGAATTTTTGTTGCGAGTTTAGGACCAACACCAGGAATTGCTTGGAGTTTTTTTGGATCTTTTGTTTCGCATGCTTCACGTACGAGATCGTTCATTCCTCATGCAAGTGTCAAGGCAATTTTGGGTCCTACGCCAGAAATTTTGAGATAAGTGGTAAACAGGTGCCATTGATCATAGGTATCGAATGCATAATAGTTGATTGATTTGGTGCGTTCATCAAGGACAGGATAAAGAAAAAATGAACTGTGTGATCATGAAGGCTTGCTTCCTTGATAGTGAGCGAGTACTCCATGAAACTCATTGGCAATAAGGATCAAGGGATGGAAACGTGTCAAAGTTCCTGTTATATGATGAAGCATACGCACAACAAAAAAAATTAAAAAAAAGAATGTCTGACTATGATGAGTTTATGGTCTGGCATTTTTTTTCCACCACCATAGTCGCATCCCACACGCAATCAGAACAAAGGGAATGACGAGGAATCGTTTGTATGTTTCCATTAAGGAAAAAATTTTTGCATAATGCTGTCCCAATACAAACCCTCACCAAATGAGGAGAAATGACCACAGAAATCATCATCCAAGCGTAACAAGGGTATAGAGCAAAAAATTGAGACGGACTGTGCCTGCAGGAAAAGAAACAACACTTCTAATGATGGGAACCAGACGTCCAAAAAACATAAACCATAACCCATAACGTTCAAAAAGATCAAATCATGATGTTAAGACAGAAGGGGCAATACCTAGCCATTTCCCATGACGATTGACAAAGGCTGTGATAGTATCTCTGTTGCCTCGATAGCCCAAAAAATAAAATGGTAATGTTCCTAAGTATGCTCCTATTGTTGCCCAAAAAATACTTCGCCCAAACGAAAGAGATCCTTTGCTTGCAACAAATCATACAAAGGGAAGAATCAGTTCGCTAGGAATGGGAGGGAAAACATTTTCGATAATCATTGACAGAAAGACGCCAAGATATCATCGTTGCTCGATGAGGTCAAAGAGACTGGCAATAAAGGATTCAATCATAGATATGTGGAGAATAAAAGAATGAAAGTAGAGTGGTGATGAGTTGAATGTGTTAATTTGCCAGACGTGTGTATTGCGTCTATTTTATCATGTGCAATGATCGTTGTTGAGATATGATAGTCAAAATATTATTGGGCTCTGTGATTATTCCAACAAAGGTGTTTTTTGCTTGCTTGTCTTTTCGGGAGAATCAAGGAATGTGTGTTTTGCAATATATGTTTCTGCTAAAACAGATATTGATTTCTCTCTCATTTGCAAGAGGAAGAGATACGCGTGTCACCGTAATTAGTATTTTTTGCTTGCAATACAAAAAATTATCACTACCATCACATATATACGCACTAGACATCATGATGGTTAGTCGTTTTTATTTTTCATCATTCTTATGTCTTACTGCCAATGTCATGATCATTGTCATCCTATTCATGAGGGACATACTGAAGGACTAGTTATCCCTCTGAGAGTAGGAGAACGCCTCGATGATATCCCTCTTGTCGTCTACAATCCAAAAACATGACAACAAGAAGAACTGATGCTTCACTCTTGTATTGCACGTCAGACCATTGTTGTTTTTTATGAAGCTGATTTTGCTGATCATTGTGCACAGGATCTCGAACAGCTAGCAGCAAAAGCTCATGAGCGAGAAAATCAGCAAACTGATCTCATTGTTGTATCAACTGATAGTGTTTTTAGTCACAAAAAACGATGCGAAACTGAGCCTCGTCTCACGTCGTTTCGTATGATGATGGTTGCTGACAAAACAGCAGAATTGAGTCGTATGCTTGGACTGTATGATGTACATACATGAAATTGTCTGTCTGCAGTTGCACTTATTGATCAGCATCATCATATAATGAGTTTGGATATCCTTCCTGCAGGTGTATCGCTCTCTGCTGACGAGATCTTGAGAAGACTGACTCAACTGAGAACACGTTCGTCTTCTTAGGGGGGATTTTTTTATTATTTATGATATGTTTATGTTTTCTATTACCCATGCAACGCACGAATTCCAAGAGCATTATACTCATGTCTGGCAGCAATACGGCTGACAATCTCATCATGTTGATGCATTTTTAACGCACAAATTGAGGCATACCTATGGTGTATTGGATGCGACATTGCGTGTAGTTGCCTGAGAGCCAGATATTGTCGCAGAGGGGAGGGCGTTTGCAAGAGAGGCAGAAATTGTTGCCTTGTGGCATGATATTGGGAGATTGTATCAAGTTCGTGGTGATCGTATTCTTGGCAACAAAGAGTATGAACATGGCAATGAAGCATATGCGATGCTCAAAAACAAATATCCTGACCGTCTTCCTCTCTTGCTTGCTATTAAGATTCACAATAAGTTTTCTTATGATGCATTGTTTCAGGAAGATGATTATCAATGACTTGACGAAATCTCTCAAAAAAAAGCTCTTCTTTTGACTAAAATCATTAGAGATGCAGACAAGATTCAAAATTTGACGTATGATGTGTTTGATCATTTTGAATCATTGATTGCTTTTGATGTTCATATTTACAAGGCGAATTCTTCATTTATGTCTAGTGAGATCAGTGACCGTGTGATTGAATCATTTCATCGTGGTGAACAAGTTTTGCATCGTGATATCCGTACGGCTGCAGATGCTGTTCTTGCTCAGTATTCTTGGTGTTTTGATATCAATTTTTCGTCATCACGTCGTATTTTGTCATCGCTTGGATTGCATCAGGCTGTTTGTAGTGCCTTGCAAAGGCTAGGTGTGAAGGAAGAACTCGTTCATAAGATTCCTCTCTTGGTGTAATAGAGGAGCTAAAGTGTTTTTGTGCCGTATGATCAAGAAAAGGGAGTGTGTTGTTGATAGGATGACTATTATAGTCGGTTTTTTTTCACAGCACTACCGTAGTGTATGTATTATTGGCTTTTTGTAAATGTGCTTTTACTCCTTTTTCTTTATTTTATTGTTTTTTTATGGTTGTGTTTACCCTTTTTTGACGGCCTATTTATCGATATGGTCTCGCATATGCGATTTCATTGATGATCGTGATGATATGGCTCTGGCGACTATGAACTAAAGCGCGTGTTCTTATTCAGTATCCACAGCTTACAACAATATTGCGTGATCATACAGATTCTCTCGTGACGTGGCTTGTGATAGGAATGCTGATCGGATGACGTATGGGACATATTATTTTTTATTCGTGATCGTATTATCGAGACCATCCGTCTCAGATTTTTGCTGTCTGGGAAGGGGGGATGTCGTATTTTTGAGGGATTATTGGTGTGGTGATTGCTTTTTTGCTCTATGCATGGAAACAAGGACGATCTTCATCGCTTTTTGGGATGGTAGTAGATAGTGTGTGTGCTATTGTTCCTATCGGAAGCTTGATTGGACGTCGAGGAAATTTTGCAAATCAAGAATTGGTTGGAAGACCATGGGTTGATGTTTTTGGTTCTTACTCGCTTGATAGTGCTCTTCAGTATTGATTTGCATGGGTGTATCCACTCGTTGATACGATTCCAAGGATCAATACTCATTTGATAGCGAGTATGACTGAGTGAGTAGTGCTTTTGGTTCTTTGTCAGTATCTCTGGCGATCGCAATGGTATCAAGGGAATCCACGTCCATGGCAGACGACACGTCGATATTTGGTATCCTATATGATTATTCGCTTCTGTCTTGAATATCTTAGACAGGATTCTTTTGATGAGCGTTGATTGTGGGGGGTGAGTATTACGCAGTGGATTATTATTGTTGGTCTTTGTGTGATTAGTATTCGATATTGATATCACAAAAAAACCTCGCATGCGAGGTGATAGTTATTCAAGGGTTACAATCTCATTAGTCACAAGATTCCATCTCATAAAGGAAGAAAACGTATGTTCTGACTGAGGTGACGGTCATTGATCTGCATTGCCTCGGTAGACTCGGTGATCACGGATGATGAACGGATGGTATGTTCATATTGCTCATGAAAAACGAGTTGATCAACGTAATTCCCTTTTTTGTGTGTCATAGATGAGGATCTCTGTTTGTCATCATTGGTGATGTGTCCACAAGAGATGCGTCCCATCAGTATGTAGTGAGTTGATGTGTGTCGGATAGATCATGTGCTGAGACTCTGGTGTTCGGTGCATAAGTGTAGAATAAAGCGCATTCCCTTCCGTAGTAAGTTGGGTACACACGATACTTGTGTCCAAAAGGATAAAAAGTGGGATACATCAGGGTTCGCTTATATGTAGTGCTCCTGTGTCAGTTGCACGTGCTATGAGTGTCGCGGTACGTGTTCCCAGCCCATCTTTTAGCCTAATCCAGGCACTGGACTCAGTTGTGTGAAGAAGCGAATATCCTATCATTTGTGTTCCCAGCAGGAGGGGAGATTGGAAGGTGAGGAGTCATTCATGGTCCGTTCATAATTGGGTATTGGTACGTATGATGCTTTCATCTGTTAAGGTCCATTGCCATATGCCATGTGTTTTGGTACGAATTGGTTGGAGGGGAATCAAAAATCTTGTTTCTCCGATACGTTGGTCGTTGATGAGTTGTTGTACGACCTCATTGTCAAGAGGAAGTAGTGTTTGATCTCCTGAGAGTGATATTGGTACTGAAACCGGTTGTGGTTGTGCTGATGGAGTGCGACATCCAGAGAGAACTAAAAGGCAACACAAAAGCAAAATACGGAGAGACATAACGAGTGATACAAAAGCTAAAAGATCAATAAAGATGGTATGATTGGTATAGATGTGAGTTATGGAATAGTGGGACAAGAGTAGTGTTTACAGAATGTGTGTGTTTACTAGCAGAGAGATTATCATAATCATGATAATATATGTCTAATCACAGGAGACATCTTCATACCATTCGAGAATTTTGCCATGGGCAACAAAGACAATATCCAAACGGCTTATTTCATCACTTTCATATGTTCGATTATACGTATCTATTGTTTTGCGGAGAGTGGCAAGTTTTTTTGGTGTAATATAGTCGTGGATGTCGTCTCTGGAACTGACATCCTTGACTTCTATAAAAACACGATATCAGTCTTTTCCCATAATGAGATCGATTTCTCCACCAGGAATGGTAAAATTTTTTTCACGCAGTGTATATCCCTTGTATTCATATGCTTCTTGGACAAGTGATTCACTTGCATAGCCACGTTTTTTATGAGAAATTTGCATTTGGATCAATGATCAATATAATAAAATGGATTGTAGAAATATATTGTATACATGTTTTATGATTCCTATACGGAGGTTTGTGTCTATTAGGTAGATAGACCCACTACTAATTATTGGAGAGGAGGGTGTTTTATTTTGGTGTGAGACACGATGATTAGAAAAATTCCTCAAAGACTTTCCTCTATGGTTATTGGTCTTGTATCTTGCGTGGTGATCGGTGTGATTATTGGTATAGTGAGGCGGTATGAATTTTCACCATGATCGTATCGATTTGATTCAGTATCGAGAGAGACAAATGTAAATGATTCAGCACAGTTGATGGAATTTGTATGATGGGAGTATAGAACATCATCGGGTGATACGTACCTTTTTGATCGTGATTTCACTCTTCGTATTATATCTACTACTCCATTTTTTGATACGCAGACATGATGGACGTATGGTTTGATCAAAGCACAGGTGCGTGGTATTGGGACACATCGTTTGGTGAGTGATCTTCATAGTATTGAGAATACTGCTACTATTTCTTTTTCTTCTACGCAGCTATTGTATTTGACAGATCAAGCGGATCGTTTTGTCTCAGAGAGGACTGATTATTTTTTTCATCATCTTGCGTGAATTCTTGTGTATGTTCCTCTTCGTGTAGCTATGCACGAAATCCAAACACAATCGTTTTCTCAGCATAACTGTTATGGGTCGTGGGAGGCAACAGCATATGGTCAGCAAGTTTTCACAATGACACTTTGTGATCAACCGAGGAGAGTATCCCAAAGAGCGAAAACAGATCATAGTATTTTGATAGGTGATATGATTATGTATATTCGTGCGACTGACACCTTTTATCCAGTCAATCAGATTACTCTTTTCTCCGAACAAGAATTTTTATCGTTTATCCCTCCTGAGGAGGAAAAAAATGGAGTGGATAGTGAATAGGCACAATAAGGACTGACAGTCATGGTGTTACAAGCGCATAGGTAAGTTTTTTTCCAAAATCATCAGTATCAGAGACGACATCTGCATATGTTGCACCAAAACTCTGCGCGAGCATGACAAAATCGGGATTTTTTAGTTCCATACCCCAATCATCAAAATCTTGCCCTACTTGTTTTCGTTGGATCATCCCATAGGAGTTATTATTGAGAATGATGATCGTCATCGTGAGTCCAAGTTTATCAATAGTTGCGAGATCTCCCAAGTTCATTAGCAATCATCCATCACCAACGACGGCAATCACTTTTTTGTCAGGATTGAGTATTTTTGCCATCATAGCAGAAGCATATCAGGCTCCCATTGTGGCGAGTGCATTATCGAGTAGAAGGGTATTGGGATGATAGGTAGGATAGTTTCTTGCAAACCATATCTTATAGAGGCCATTGTCAAGGGCAACGATATCATCATCTGCGAGATTGCTACGAATGGTGTGTATGATCTCAGGAAGCGAGATGCTTCATGACTGAGATAAGCTTGCTTCATAGGTATGTTTTTTTTCTCGCTGCTGAGCACTGAGGGTGTATATTGTATCAAGATCCCGGTTATTGGTATTGATCTGAGCTTCACATAACTGCCAGAAGGTATTGCCAATATCACCAATGACCTGCATTGTTGGTTCATACAACAAATCTATCACTGCTGGTGTAAAGTTTATATGAATGACGTGTGTTTTTCATGATTCAATAAGATTGGTTGGTTTTTCGATAATATCATGTCCGACAGCGATAATGCAATCAGCAGTTGCAATAACAGGATGAAGTCGATCATTGCTTGTCAACCCAGCCGTTCCAATATATTGAGGGAGACGTTCATCAATGACTCCTTTCCCCATTTGGGAGGTGAAAAAAGGGATATTGTATTGTGTCACGAATTGAGTCAGATATTTTGTTACTCTTTTTCTGTTTGCTCATGCTCATACGAGAAGAAGGGGACGACGAGCAGACGTGAGTGTGTTGATGAGAAGGTCGCGTTGTTTGTTATCCATTTGTGGTCTTCTTGTTTTTGCAGGTTTGGTTGCTATCCATCCGTCCATGTCGACATCTTCTCCTGCAATGTCTTCGGGTAATTCTAGGTGAACTGCTCATGGTCTTTCTTGGATTGCTGCTTCATAGGCATTGGCAAAAATACTTGGTATTCTTCTTCCGTCGACAATGCTGATGGCATATTTCGTAATCGGTTTCATCATTGCAACTGTGTCAATAATCTGGAAAGCTCCTTGTTTTGATTTTTTTATTGGTTTTTGGCCGGTAATGACGATGACTGGCAGTCAGCCAAGTTGTGCATATGCAACACCGGTGACCATATTGGTTGCTCAGGGTCCCAGCGTAGCAAGCGCAACACCTGGCTCACCTGTTAGTCTTCCATGGGTTGCTGCCATAAAAACAGCTGTCTGTTCATTTCTGACGACAATCATCTCGATCCCATAATCTTTGAGCGATTGGACAAAATCGAGATTTTCTTCACCAGGAACGGCAAAAACGCGAGTAATACCATAGGCTTTCATACACTGAACGAGAATATCAGATGTTTTCATGATCAAAAGGGAAAAATAAAAGACCGACATTGATTGGTTGTATTGCTAGGGGAAAAGGATGACTTTTTTATTGGTAAATGCTCTGAGTCACTCCGGGCCATTTTCTTTTCCATATCATGATTTTTTTACTCATCCGAAGGGAAGACTCGCCTTTGATCACGCAGGTTGATTGATAAAGATCATTCCTCCTTCCAAACGACGAGCGACGGCTTTACACTGATCGATATCATCACCATAGACGACGGCAGACAGTCAGTAGGGACTTGTATTTGCAAGATGGATAGCATCTTCGATATCATGTGCTTTGATAACACTTGCGACAGGACCAAAGATTTCTTCTTCAAATGCTACCATTCCTGGCTTGATATCCGCAAGGAGGGTGGGTGCATATAGATTTTTTGCTTCATCAAGAATACGTCATCAGGTAAGGCAACGAGCTCCTTGCTCACAGGTTTTCAGCACTTGTTTATGAACAGTATGAAGGATTTCTGTTGTTGCTAGTGGTCAGAGATTTGTTGTAAGATCAAAAGGATCGCCTACCTTTTGCTGTGCAAGGAGGATGGACATTTTTTCACAAAAGCTCTCGTAGAGCGGTGCAGGGACAATAAATCTTTTTGAGGAGTTGCATTTTTGTCAGCCATTGGCAAGACGGCAGGATACAGCTGCTGCAACGACTGCATCAAGATTATGTGTATCAAGAACAATAAATGCATCATTCCCACCAAGTTCAAGGACAGATGGTTTGAGATATTTGCCTGCCATTGCTCAGATAATACTGCCGACTGTTTCTCCCCCCGTCACATTGACTCAGGCAACACATGGATGAGCGATGATCAGTTCTGATTGAGATCAAGAAATGAAGAGATTTGTGTAGACACCATGAGGGAATCATGCATCATCAAAGAGTTTTTGGATAGCGAGGGCACAGCGTGGGACATTGGAGGCATGTTTATATATCTGGGTATTGCCTGCGAGGATATTTGGTATTGCTGCTCTCAAGAGTTGGTTGTAGGGAAAGTTTCGTGGAGCGATGCCATAAATAACACCCAATGGATCATACTGATATTCACCGACCAATCAATCAGTAGTAGAAAATGGCTGTGGTTTGAGAATATTCTCTGCATTATCAGCAAATCGTCTGATGAGGGCTACTGTACTGTGAAGTCATTTTTTTGAAACAGAAAAAATCATTCCCATTTCCTGTGTTTGATTGGTGGCATGCATATCAATGTCACGTTCAAGGAGATCAGCAAGACGATGTGTCAGTGTTTTTTTTGTTTCTCGTGATGTGTTTTTCCGTGTATTGAATGCTATTGCAGCTTCTTCAATAGCATGGTATATGTCTACATCGCCCAGGGGTTCAAAATCTGCATAGATTTCTTTTGTATACGGGTTTTGGGAACGAAGAGGCATGAGAGGTAAAGGAGATAAAAGACGATCATAGAAGGAAGACGATTATTCTGTTATCTGTCATGTTGTAGGCGATTGATTTCCTGTCATTGATGTGCTTGCTCCTGTTGCTATTGGAGAAGGTGTGATCTGCGTTTCTTGCGGTTGGACAGGGAGAGGTTGTGATGGTTGTTGAGATGTGTGGATTGCTTCTTTGATGACTGCTAATTCGTTCATAAGGTCGTTACGAAGCGTATCGATGTGTGAGGTGATAACTCATGACAGTGTTATAGTATCTGATGTGATGTCGATACGTGGTTGTGCTGATTGGATATGAGGAAAAATATTGACCAAAATGTCAAGGTTGGTGTCAAAAAATCTCAAAAATCATCGTCCCATAATGAGAAGAAAAATCCAAAAAATGCTTGTCCAAAAAAATACTTTGAGTGAGACCATCATGTACTGTACAAAAAAGTAAAAAACAAGGAGTATATCCTTTAGGAGGACTGTAGTGATTATCCTGGAAAATGCAAGGCAAAAGCATTCAAAGCATCAACAAAAAGCACTTGCATTTTGGCTCATGATATGTATATCTTATCAAGTAGCGATTGGCGATATAATAATTGGTGATTGGCTTTTTGTTTTTCTCATGATATAATGCCTAGAAGAAAAAAAAGACGTGTGTCTGTATCTTGATTCTTTGATACGCTGACGATTACGAAACAATGAATAGGTGGTACCATGATTGCTGTCAGCTTTTTGTATTTCTTTCTTCTTTTTATGACATCGGATGCTCCGATGATGCAGTTTTTTCATTCGATGGCACATACTGCATTTGGAAAATTGGGGACAATTCCTTTTTTTGCTCTTTTGTGATTATTAGGTATTGTGTTTCTTGTACGTCAGGATCTTTCATCCGTTTTGACCAAAGCAAGTTTTTTGCTTTTTGTTTTTTTGTCTGCGATTTTTAATTTTGCTATCATTGATGCCAATGTCTTGACGCAGTGAAGTCAGACGGCTTTTGTCGCAAATGGGTGATATTTGTCGTGGCCTTTGTTGTGGCTGCTCGAACAGATGTTTGGGACAGAGAATGCTTGGGCAATAAAGACTTTTTTGATCATTTTATTCGTTTTGACAGTTGTGTATATTGGCTGGAAGATGCAAATTCCTTTACCCTCACTGCCGCGTATTGAGCTTGAGACAGGTGTAATCAAGCAGTCGCCCAAGGCGCCATCTTTTAAGGCTGATGAGTCAATCACGTTAAGTCCTACAAAAATTCTTAATGTTGCGTCACGTCTGACGCAAGCAGCTGAATGACAAAGAGAAAAAAAGATGAATTGACGTCCTGCTATGTTGTGATCAGCTTGATGAACTTGACTGCTTGCAAAAATTCGTGGTGAGGTCATCAAAAAAGTCGTAGACCAAAAACTCTATGACCACCGTCAAAAATCTATTCCTTTCCCTTCAGATAAACCAAGTTTTCCTTTGGATATTATGGATCAGAGAAAGGGAGAAAAACCTCATCCTGACGAATCTATGCTGCTTGATCACGCACAAGCAATCACAACTAAGCTTGAAGAATTTGGTGTGTCTGTCAGTGTGGATGGCTTTGATATTGGTCCTTCTATTGTGCAAATGAGAATTAGACCTGATCCATGAGTCAAGGTTGCGACCATCGAATCACTCAAAAATGACATTGCTCTTTCTCTTAAGTCAGGAGCAATGAGAATTATAGCGCCCATTCCAGATACAGATTGTGTAGGTATCCAAATACCCAATCCCAAAGGTCATATTGTTCATCTTAGTGATGTGTTGGGTTCTGCAGAATTTCGTCATGCAATGCAAAAATCTCAAACAAATCTTGCGTTGGGCGTAGGTATTGATGGTTCTATGATTATCAAACCTTTGGAAAAAATGCCTCATCTTCTTGTTGCATGAGCAACATGACAAGGAAAATCTGTCTGAATCAATGATTTTATTATGTCATTGATTTTTCAAAATTCTCCTGCAGAACTCAAGTTTTTGATGATTGATCCCAAACAAGTGGAAATGGAGTTTTATAGCGGGATTCCATATTTGCTCGCACCCATTGTCACGGTTCCTGATAAAGCACTCAAACTCTTACAATGGTCGGTCGATGAAATGGAATCAAGATACAATAAACTCAAACATGATAAAGTCAAAAATTTCGATGAATACAATGAAAAACATCCTGATAATAAATTGTATCGTATCGTGATTGTGATTGATGAGCTTGCTGATTTGATGATGACATGATCCAAAAAGGAGGTTGAAGGATGTATCACTCGTATTGCTCAAAAGGCCCGTGCAGTTGGGATGCATCTTATTATTGCAACACAAAGACCGTCCGTCAATGTTTTGACTGGACTGATTAAAGCAAATATTCCTACAAGAATAGCATTTGGTGTAGTGTCACAAATTGATTCAAGGACAATTTTGGGCTTTAAGGGTGCCGAGGATTTGGTAGGGAAAGGAGATATGCTCTATAGTGATCCAAATACAAAAGATCCACTGAGAATTCAGGCACCGTTTATTTCAACACCAGAGACTGAAAGAATTATTGGGTATCTGATGCATAAGTATATGGATGGGTTGACGCCAGATGATATTTATCATCCAGAGATTATCAGAATTCTTGAATGACAGACGAAAGCTATTAGTAGTGGATCGTCTGGGATAGGATGAGGAGGGTCTTGAGATGATGAAGCATTAATTGAGCAGGCGATTGACATCATTAGAGAGACAGGGAAGGCTTCGACAACTATGCTCCAACGCAAACTTAATATTGGTTTTGCACGTGCAGGAAGATTGATGGATGAGCTTGAAGAGAGGGGGGTGGTAGGACCACAAGATGGAGCAAAACCAAGGGATATTTATCTCTAGGATTGAGAGGAATAATGAGGGGAATGACGATACCATCTCTTGTTATTAAATCAATAAAATAAAAAATCACTGACATGAATGGTGTCAGTGACGGATTTTGTTGTGGTTGTTTGTTGTGAGATTATTCAAAAGAGACAGAAACAGTAAACGAAATCGTATTGGAAATAGCATTGTCTCCCAAATCATTGAAGAAACTTGGTGATCCATATCTGATATTCCACAATGTTCTATCAATATCAAATGTTGTTTGAGCTGCTGTCATATCTTCGTTAAATTGTGCAGTAAATTCTACAGGATTGGTAATTCCTTTGATTGTGAGGTCTGCAGTTATGAGGAATTCGCGAGGATTGGCTGTTGGTAAAGCATTTGTAAATGTCAATGTAGCAGTTGGGTGATTGACGACATCAAAAAAGTCCTCATTTTTCAGGTGATCCATCAATTTTTTATTATTGTTGTTTTCTTTCAGTTCTGTCATATTGACGACAAAGACTCATGCTGTTGGAACACCGTCAGTGAGGGTGATTGTTCCTTCAGTAAAGGGAACTGTTCCTTCATAGCCACCCACGACTTTGGTTCATTTCCATCCAAGGACTGATTGTTCAAGGATCAATGATCTCGTGATTTCTCCGCTAAGATCAGTTAGAGTTTCTGATCCTGTGATTGTTTTAGGAGTTTCTGGTTGCATAACATTCTGTGTCTCAGATTCTGTGGTCGCCATGTTTTGTTGGTCTTGTGTGCTTGTCTGTTGTGGTGCTTGTTGTGTCCTAAGACATCCACTCAATGTTACTACCAAGACTATGAGTACACCAAAAGGGAAGAGTGTTTTCATGAGTGCAAAAAAAGTAAAAATCAGCTACGTCATGTAACGTGTTGGCAGATTAGTCTTTTTTTTCAAAAATGCAAGACAAAAAATGAGAGTTTATATCAAGACTCTTTGGATTTCATCAAGAGATGTTAGTCATTGGAGCATTTTTTCGAGTCAGTCATGAAGCATGGGGCGGTATCACGGTGTTTTTTTTGCAAGATGATGGATGGTTTCATCTGTGCTTCCAGTAACAAGAGCGTTTTTGATATCTTGCCCAATATGGAGTACTTCGTGAATAGCGATCCTTCCCTTAAAACCTAATCATTGACAGTGCGGACATCATCAGGCAGTCGGGACTGTACAGGATGCAGGGTATGTCCATGATCATCAGAGTATTTCTTCTCGTTGACGAAGTATTCATTGCTCGCTATCGTTTGGGGGACGACGTGTTTGACAGTGAATACAGAGTCTTCTCACAAGTCTCTGGGCAACAATCATTGTCAATGCAGGAGCAAGAAGATAGGGTTTGACATCAAGACTCAGCATCCTTGCAATAGCATCAAGTGCTGAGTTGGTATGGAGAGTTGTAAAGCACAAATGTCATGTCAATGCTGCCGTGACAACTGTTTGCGCCGTCTCTGGTGTTCTTGTTTCTCCTAAGAGAATTACATCAGGATCTTGTCTCATACATGCTTTGAGTCATGTTTCGTAGTCATAGCCTTTTGCATAATTGATTTGGGATTGTTGGATGCCAGGAATTTGGTATTCGATAGGATCTTCGAGAGTGATGATTTTGCTTTGTCATGTATTTTTGTGACTAAGGATAGAATAGAGTGTGGTTGTTTTTCCTGATCAGGTGGGTCAGGTAATAAGGATTAGTCAGTTGGTACGTGCAATATTATTACGAAAGACAGTCATTGCATCGCTCCACATACCCAATTGATCCAAAGTCATAATACCTTGTGAACTATCCAAAAATCTCAAGACAGTGTTATCAGACTTAATCCCAGGCATAAAATTTGCTCTGACATCGATTCCTGTTAGGATTCAGTTTTTGTTTTTTGCTTGGATTGTAAATCTTCCGTCCTGGGGAAGATGATCAATATTCATTTTTGTTCCTGCGATAAATTTGAGTTTTTTGCCATAGGGAAAATAGACGTCATGAGGAATGTGGAGAATAGAATGGAGAACACCATCAATTCTCAGACGGAGCAGGATACCATCATCATGTGACTGGAAATGAATGTCAGATGCTCACGCTTGATACCCAAGTCTGACGATTTCCATAATCCAATCATTCGTGTTCCACTCCTCTCTTTTTTCGTATAGTTCTTTGATGGTGGCGATTGCTGTTTGTCACTGGGCGTTGAGTTGGGCTTGACGTTCACGAAGTTTCGCTTGCTGTTGTTGCTGGAGAATATCATATCGTCTCAAACAGAGAACAAATCATTCCTGACTGGTATAAAAGTATTGAACTGTGTATCAGGATGCAGATTGGGTTGCAGTAAATGAGGCGACTTTGATTGGGAATTCATTGGTTGTGATAGCGTAGAGTTTTCTGCCATCCCTTGAAAAGACACAAATGCCAAAATCTTCAGCTTGTTGTCTCGTCATTATCGACAGTACATTGGGATCGGCGACGATTTGTTCTACATCATGAGGATCCAGAATTGTTTTGTGAGGGAGTGTCATGAAGAAGAAAAAATGAATAATAAGCAATCCATAATGGAAGGGGGGGGGGAGATTTTGTCCGCCTGTGTGTATACTATATCTTATATGAATATAGACATTCTTGTCCCAAAAGCAAATAAAAATACGGTCATGATGATTTTTTATGATGCCTTCGTTCATTTTATTGACTCCAGCAGATACCTCCTAGATTTCCACATTGCATCTGACATGCTTTTCCAAGTAAGTTGAGTGTTGATGTTGGATTCTGGAGATCTCCTTTGACAGTGGTGATGTACCTGATCTGTTGCGTCATACTTGCGATAAGTTGCATGGTAGGTCTGACATCAGCGTACATTGTTTGACGTGCCATCGCGACATGCTCATTTTGAGTTTGAAATAATGCTGAGCGAAGATCATTTTCAAGTTCCTGTTGAGACATAACCATAGTAAAATTGATATCATAGCTTTGGTTTTGGAGTTCTTGAAGGATTTTTCTTTCCTCTTTGCTATTGCTGACACGGACAAATTTTTCGTTGGTGGTATTGAATGTGTCAAGCTCAGTTCAGGCGTTCATTCTTCTCTCTGTACGTTCGTTTTCTGTCTGTGATGCTTTTTTTTCTTGATCCAAAAATCACCAGATGCTTTTGTCAACGCGAGCTTGATTGATATAGATTCCGTATTGGGACTGGAGTAGTGTACGTTCTCTGTCGAGGAAACGTTCCATCATTGCTCTGTCTTCTGGTTTGGATTCTACTTCCCATGATTTGAGATTGCATTCACGCATTACTTCTTTTTCAGAAATGTGGGTATGAGATTGGGGAGATGAATTTGCAGATCCTTTGGTCCGATATGGTTTTTTGATTCATGGTCAGATTCTATGGAACGTATAGACAATCCCTCCATCACCCCCAGCCTTGATCCAGATTTCTCTCCCTGTTTGTGGATCAACACTGCGTTGACATTGCAATTGTATTGTATTTTTTTTGTATCTTTGTGCTTTGAGTGCGTATTGCAGTGCAATCACAGACTCCCTAATTTCAGTAATAGCAATTTTCCCTGCCTGTCCAATTTCAGCTGTTGCTCCTTTCATCGCTTGTCCAAATTGTGAAAATGAGCTCGTGCACATTCCAATTTGACGAGAACAGGAATATTCGTCACGAAGACGTACTGCATTGGCACGATTGATACCAAATTGAAGTCAGCCAGCACGCAGTTCTTTGATTTCATCGCTTGTCAATTCAACTATAATCCCAAGACTGATAAATCTCTTAAATGCTGCATTTGTTTTTCGTAAGGCTTTGACGACATCCGCATAGGTTGTCTTTTCCATCACCACCATTGTCCCCTCAATGAGAAATCAGTCATCTCATCCATACTTTGCTTCCAAAGCAAGGAGACGCGTACGTTGACGTGGATCTAGTTGGAGACGAAGATTCCCTTCTCTGGCTATTTCAAGATAGAGTATTTGGAGTTTATCATCAAGGTCTAATAATTGTGCTCGATCTCTTCTGATACTTTTTGGTTTGAAAAGAACTGACC
Source organism: Candidatus Absconditabacterales bacterium (assembly GCA_025057375.1). Taxonomy (GTDB): domain Bacteria; phylum Patescibacteriota; class Gracilibacteria; order Absconditabacterales; family Absconditicoccaceae; genus JANWWO01. The sequence continues at coordinate 20,076 of JANWWO010000005.1, forward strand.
GACCAAGTCCAGGGTTTGAGAGTGTGAAGGTACGAGCGATAAAGGTCACGGCGTCCATAAATTGTTTGGTCTTACGTGTTGCATCAGCAAGCGAACGTGACGTGCGTGTAAAGATGCCAGGGACTCTTCTAGCTTGTCTATTGAGTCCTCTGATCCAATCCAATTGACTCTTGAGATCTTGTTGACGTTGTTTACTCACTTCTGCAGACGATCCAAGTAGTGAGGCAAGAAACATTTCTTGAGGAGACATTTGATCATTTGTAATGATACTGACGACTTCATTGACAAAGCGGATATAACTTGCTAGCATGGGTGGTGTTGCACTACAGGCGGTGCACGAGCGATGTTCAAGAGATGGTTGTTGTGACGCAAAAACACTAGGTCACATCAACCCAGCTATAAAAACACCAAGTATTATCCATATCACACAACGTTTCATGCAAAAAAACAAACAAAACTCTTTTTCTAAGTATAGTCATGATGATCGATGTTTGCAAATTTTTTGAGGCGTTGTAGGATATAAAAAATAGTAAGCATAGTGTTTTTGTGTTGATGTTTTTTGTAACATACTGCTTCTGCTAGGCAAGTTTATACATAGTTTATGGCGACAATTTTTTGTTTTTGTTTCGAAATATGTAATGAATACAATAATAAAGTCTTTTTAATGATCATCAACCATCTTTTTGCTATAGTATACAGATATACTATGGCAAATCGTTTCGTTTTATGGATAATCAATTAACTGCATATTCTACAAAGATTTTGTTGAATGCAGAGCATAATATATCAACTATCAATCTGATGGGGATGATACGTAACACATGAGAAGTAATTATGTCCTTTCTTGGGAAGTGTTCTCAAGAAGTTGCTGACTATGTGATGACAATTGACGACCCTTCGACACAACGAAAATTGCTCATCCTTCACGTCGTTCCAAATATGCAGGTGAGTGTGTAAAAAGGTATAATTTGTTTTGTGATAAGTTGGCAAAAATATGACGCCATGATATACTACAACATCTTCAAAGTACATAACCACTCTCTCCACTCGTCAGTGGGAATTTGTGGAAAAAATCTAGCGATACAGTGCTAGAGTTTTTGCTCTCTGGACTGCATGAGACAGCATGGGTGGAGGATATCACGATCACGTCAGGTCGTAGATTTCTGGATTAGCAAGCTGTTTGGGCGAATAGGCTGCAAGCTCAGGGATATATTTTTTGATATATGCTGCCATTGGATCAAACTTGGTAAGTTGGATATTGGGGTTGAAGATTCTGACAGGTTTGGGATCTGCTCAGACGGAGGCAGACCACTGTCGATTGCCCATATTGATTGCTTTGTCATGATCAAGCAAATAACGTGCCCAGATTGCTTCGCCCACACGTCGATCACCGTGCATATGCTTACAAAAAAATGACGCAACCACCATTCTGACCCTATTGTGCATCCAGTTTTCCTGACGTAGCTGTCTCATTCCCGCATCAACGAGAGGGAATCCTGTCATTCCGTGTTCCCAACGCTCGATCCACTCCGCAGGACAATCCCATACGATGTGGCGTCTTTTTTCTTGAAACGCTTCTGTCATTGTATTGGGGAAATGGAAGGCAATATGATGCCAAAATTCACGCCAGGCGAGTTCATTGAGGAGCGTCGTACACGAGGTGCGGGTTGTGTCGTCTGGATGATTACGAGCTATGTGGACAATATGATTGTAGACCATTCTTGGTGATACAATCCCAAATCTCAGATAGGGACTCAAACGTGTCGATCCATCACGTGCAGGGTAGTTTCTTGTCTCTTCATAGATCCCAAACGCAAACTGATCAAAACGCTGACGCCATCCATCCGCTGATCGATGAGGATGCGACGTCAGGGGCCAGTCAGCCAAGATTTTTTCCCATTCGTTGATGCTTGGTCAGGAGGGGAGTATATGGGGCGTTGTGCACAAAAAAAGTCAATTCTGCATTTGACGAGTCGAACGTGTGGTGAGTGCGTCGGGATGGTGGGTTCATGCAAGCGTTTTGAGCCATAGTTTGTTGAAGGGAGAAAAAATCTTTCTGACTGGTATCTCGTCTGGATTGACCATCAGGTAGTCTTGTGTGATTGTGACGGCAATGCCGTTGCGTGTTGCCCGATCTTTGAGTTGGATATCTCTTCCAAGCGATCCGGGACCATAGCTTTGGTTTCGAAACAGGTGATCACAGGGGTATTGAGTGAGGAAACGGATTACACATGCAACCGGGTCGCCATACATGACACTGAGGGTTCCTCCACGTTGTTTGATATCTTGTTCTAGGTTTTTTACAGCATCGAGAACAAAGGCAATCCTGGGATCATGGGTTGGACCACGAGCAAGAATCGTTGTATCGAGGATAAACAGGTAGCTCAGTATCTGACATTGTTTGAGCGCATACGATAGAGCAGTATTGTCCTGTAGTCTGAGGTCTTGACGAAAAATCATCAATCCACGAGTCATCTGGCTAGTATGAAAGAAATAAAAAAATACAGTATTTTGTAGTGGTTTTGTATGGTTTTGCAAGGGAGTTTGGTGAGTATGTGATAATGCACTTGACTTTGAAAAAAAAAAGATTATTAACTAGTTGCAACTAAATTGTATACAACTATGTTAAAAATCAAATTTTTCCGTTTGTTATTTATGGCATTCCTGGTTGTCTTGTTGCTTGTTTCCGTCAAGGTATTCTCTCAAGGGGTTATAAGCCCTAGATCGGTTGAGAGCTATCAAACTGGTATGTTACCGCATCGCAAAAAACTTATTGTTAAAACCATCAATTATTTTCTTGACAAGAAGGTGAAGACAGTCTCGTACAACACCAAGGAGAAGTTAAAGCAACTCTTTCTGGTAATAAGCAATCAAACTGCTCAAAAGCTAACCATTCGCTATTCTCTGGCGGATGTGTACAATAGGATCGGATTTGACGGGGTGCTTATTTTGCACCCTAAGCAGGTTCTTGTTTTTAGGGACTTGCTTGCTTTGCCAAATTCCGGGTATGATATCCACTTTTTGGCGGGGAAACAGATACTGGATAATGCTTATCTAGTTTCTCAGCAAGAAAAACCAGCGACTTATACGAAACCCAAAAAGACCGTTATGGTACTCACCTCAGACTTTGATCGTAATGGGCGAATCGTATATTACTACGTCGAGCAAGAGGTCGACGATGTGCCACCTCGAAAAAAAAAGAAAAAAAGCACACCTACCAATTAATTGTGTAGGTGTTGCTCTTACTCCATAGAGGTATTACTATCCTATGGAGTTTTTTTTTGTGTTTGTGTAAGGATAGATGATGTGATGATGAGTATATGATTATGGTTGTGATAATGAGGAGTCTGTTTGCCCCAAAATTTGCATTTTGTTTCAGTCTCCCGTATACTTAGCCAAGTGGTTTTGTTTTCTGTCTTTATCATATGGTTCCCCATCTGCCTTCTCTTCTTGCCTTTTCTGCCTTATTCTTCTTTGGTCCTGTCGTCAAAAAAAAACTTTCTGACTATGAAAGTATGTTGACGAGCGAGGAAATGGAGTTTGTCCTCTCGTATTGCCGATTGGGGACGCTGCTCCTAGGATGTTGATTGTGAGGATTTGTCCTGTCCGTTCTGTTGCCTGCATGATCATCGGCATTTATGCTTGTATCGATTGTCCTCCCAGGACTTATGATTGCGATTATGGGACGAGCGGGATATCGTATTTTGCAAGGACAGCAATGGACATGGTTTGGAGGATGGAGGTTGCCTGTGGGAGTCACGAGTATACCAACCCAAGGAGATCCTCTGAGAATTATCACTGACTTTTTGCCTGGATGGTCAGTGTGGCAACGATACGTTCATTGATACTGGAAAACCAACTATCGATGGACCAAAGAAGCGATGCTGCTCCGAACAGTGTGGGCTGTCCAGCATCTTGCAATCGGATCATCACTATTGTCAGGTTTCGTTTTTTTTCTGATTCTTGCAAGAGTAGCAACACTCCGTGCTAATCTTGATTTTGTGCCTCAGCAGTGGAAGCAAGCGATCAATATGGTGGTGAGAACCTCTGTTTTTGATGTTTTTTTGTATGTAAGTCGTTGGATACAGGGACGTATTATGCGTTTTTTGCATCATTCATCGCTGGGAAGAGAGGATAACGTTGTTGTGTGTGCAGATGAACCCAGACCGAGGGGATGGTGGCTTCCTCATGTGATCATGATTGTATGCTGTCTCTGGTGATTGGGTCTGCATTGGATGCTCGTGTCTTTATCCCTGTGGGGAGTAGCAACACATGCGACGACTATTGCCTGGCTGCTTGTGCTTATCCATCCATGTGCTGTTCTCAAGGCAGGCTTGTGGTTTCCTCTCTTTCACCAGTGAGTAGAGCGATGATGGTCAGTGATTCAAAAAATTATATCTTTAAGAAAAAAAAATATTGACCATGACGAGAGAGTCTAGTATATGTATGAATGAGTGCTGTTTTTAATTCGTTTTCGTATTGATGATACTCAGATGTTTGTTGGTGGGTTGTATAATGCTTGCGAGTGTGTGAGCGATCTATGCTCAAGGAACAGCTCCTACCAACTATGATCGTTCTATCCAAAATTCTATTAAGGGTATTGAGCGTGTGGTAGGGAATGATTTGGTAGATCAGCGTTGAGAAGATGCTGTTAATACCTTGATTTTCCGTGTAATCAATGCAATTGTTATCCCTTTGGTGATTTTTATGTGAATTTTTTTGGCATTGATTGGGTTTTATAGACTTTTTGTTAGCAATAACCCTGATGATATCCAAACAGGTTTTAATTATATCATTTGGTGAATTGTAGGTATTGTAGTAATGGTGTCGGCAAGGTATATTGGCTTTGTGATTTGGAATGATATTTTTGATGCAGGGACAAATACAAGGCTCAATGGTGTTGAAATAGCTGATCAGATTTATAGCCAAGTTTTGTATCCTTTTCTCAAGCTTGGTATTTATCTGGTTATTGGTGTCTTGTTTTTGGTTGTAATTGTCAAAAGTTATAAATTTGTGACTAATGATGAAGATACGAATACACAAACAACGATCAACGCTATTATCGGAAATATTCTTGGAATTCTTTTGATTTTGGGGTCCAAAGAAATTGTCGAAGCTGTGTATGGAAGAAGAGATGCCATTAAGACACAATTTGCGAATGTTAGTGAGATTTGATGAGCATTGCTTGCGTGAAGAGCCAATATACCCATATACTTTCAATTTATTAATTGGTTGATAGGATTGATTGTCGTAGCAATTTTGGTGTTTCTCTTGATCCAATGATTCAAACTTCTTTTCAATCCTGAAAGTGATGAAAGTATTGATGAGACCAAAAAGTATCTCTTGTATGCGACATTGGGTGTATTTGTGATTGGGGCATGTTATGTAATTGTTAATGCGCTTATCGTTTCCGGTACGAAACCTTTGTAGATCAACGAAACATCTTGTAATGATAAAAAAAATTGGTATATCGATGATGCCAGTTTTTTTATTTTTTTTGTCTTAATGTGCTTGGTGATATTGGTGATGTTGATCCTATGTATGGGTACGATTTCTGCTCAATGATTTGTTCTTGGAATCAAGTCACATGATAATACCTGGGACAATATTCACCGTCTCCATACCTATTATCTGACCGGAGAAACTCTCCCTTTGTATAGCTTTTTTTTTGATACGTGGGATGATGTGAGTGAAGCAACGATCCAGCAAGCAATGGATTGACTCCCACAAGGGACGGTGTTTCATATTTCGTTGACGCCACGTACGCATACGGCACGTCAGATTATGGCATGATCATTTGATGCTCAGTATCTTCGTTTTTTTCGTTGGGTAAAAGAAAGACCGACTTTGCATGTGATGTTTAGGACGATGCATGAGATGAATGGATGACGATACCCCTGGGGTTCAGATCCACACTCTTTTCGTCGTGCATGGCATCGTATGAGATTGCTTGCTCAGCATGTCTGACTGACTTCGTCTCAGATCCAATTTGTTTTTTCCTTCAATCACCGAGATGCTCCCACGAATGATGAGACACCCTCAAAAGCATCGCCATTGTTTTTTTGTGATCTCTTGACCAAACAAAGAACGGGATGTTTTACCTTTGAGGATTATTATCCAGGATCGACGTTGGTTGATATTGTTGGGTTATCATTTTATAATCGAGGTAAGGCAGCCTATGATAGACAATGGTTGAGTGCACAACAGATTCTCACCAATCCTCGTTGGAACACACTTACAAGGGCTCTATCGTTTGGCAAACCTCTTATTTTTGATGAGGTAGGAACGAGTGCGGTGTGGTATCGTTCTTCATTTAATGCTCAGCTCTCAAGACATGTTTTTCTCACTGAGTATAAAAGAAAAAATGAACGACTGTATGATCGAGCGCGTCGAACATCCCAACAATCTGGTGTTTTGGGTGCAATTTATTTTAATGCTGATTTTACCCAAGGATTATCAACTGCTATTTCAGGAGAAGCTGATCGAGCTGTTATCAACGTTGATACTGGTAAAAGATATCATGCATTTGATGATATTCTCACCCGAACAAATAACGCAGATGATCGTGAACGTTTGGCAAGACTATTTGGTAAACATGCGATTTTTTTGCAGGGGAAGTGGTGGATAGTAACGAGACAAGAATTTGGGATGTTGGCAGCACTACAGAAAAAAATGACTGACAGACAGTCATGGTGATGACTGTATCGTGACGATCTTCCTCCTTTGATCAAGCGTTTTTTGCTGGAGCATCATGTTCTGAAATAAATGACAGACGTCACGTTTTGTCAGTCTAATGATGTTTTTATCCCAATATATCTCCGATTTTCATCGACCAAGGAGCTGGAGTAATGCGACTGACAACTGATAATGCTTTGTTGATGCGTCAAGGAATAATCAGTCTTTTCCCTTCCATCAGTCATGTTCGTCCTGCGGTGATGACTTCGTCACAGTCCATTGCTATCTTGAATATCAATGAGTCTTTGAGTCCTGCTCTTTCTGCAAAAGCCGTTTTGGTTGGACCAGGGCAGAGGCAGGATACAGTGATTCCAAACTTTTTGCAATGATAATGGAGTGAATTGGAGAGTGAAATGACAAAACTTTTGGTAGCAGCGTAGACATCCATACTGGGGAGTGGTTGGAATCATGCGATAGAGGCAACGGTCAGAATTCTTCCTGATTTTTTTGTTTTCATGATGGATGCTGTATGATGAACAAGCCTTGTCAATGCTATCATATTGACATTCATGAGTGCTTCGATATCTTTTCGAGCATGATCAAGCATACAGCCGTTGAGCCCAAATTCTGCATTGGCGATAAGAAGAGAAATATCATGGGTAGTGATGAGATCGCACAATGTGCTGCATCATTCAGTAGTCGAGAGGTCTGCACTGATGATAGTAAATGTTTGGTGTGGAAATTGTGTCGAAAGATCGGCTTTGAGTCATTCAAGTGTCTCTGTTTGTCTTCCTGTGAGGATAAGGTTATATCATTGACTAGCAGCATGATGAGCAAATGCAAGTCCAAGACCGCTTGATGCTCCTGTAATAAGACATGTCATAGAAGTGGATCAAAAATAAAAGTATATATATTATATTGATTTTTTTTTATTAGTCAAAAAAAACGAATATAGAGATGAAGAAGATATATCGTGGATGATCCTACAGTGGGATCGACCGATGATAACGTAGTGTTGTTGTTTTCGCACTATGCTTATTTATTCTTGTTTTTTTGAAAAAAATCACTACCACCGTTCTTGTGGTGTGTGTTTTTATTTTTTTTTGGGCTGATGCTATCTCTTCTCGCGTTCAAAGAGGTTTTTGATGAGCGTTTTGGACGTGTGCTTACAGATTATACTGAACGTGTGAGCCATCGTGCATGATGATATCTCAAAGTTATGAGTTATCTTGACCATGCTAATCATATTGCATTGTGAGGTGGGAAACGTTTAAGACCCTATTTAGCGTATTGTGCTCATTATGCGTATGGAGGGAATCAAGCACTGAGTATTGATGTCGGTATTGGATTGGAAATGATTCATGCTTTGGCATTGATGCTTGATGATATTGCAGATGGTGCATCAACGAGACATCATCATCAAACTCTCCATACCAAACTCTTGGATCAGGGCATAGCAAAAGAACAGGCATATATACAAACAGCACTTGTATCAGATTTTTATTATCATCGAGTGTTTTCTCATTTGATGACGATATGTGAGATGTATCCATCGTTTCCCCTTGCTTATGTACAGCGTGAATTTCATACATTGCTAGATGAGGTTTTGCTTGGAGAAATGATTGATATCGATATGCAGTGACGTTTGGACGCAACGATCGATCATATTCGTCTCAAAGATCATCTTAAAACTTCATCATATACTTGTATTAGACCGTTATTGATTGGAGCCTTAGCAGCAAAGCCACAGATAAGTCAGAAGGATCGTGATCATATGTATGCATTGTGATGTGCTCTTGGAGCTGCCTATCAAATCGCTGATGACCTCGGTGATCTGACCTGATTGCATAAAGATAAACCCGTATGGTCTGATATTCAAGAATGACAACAAAATATGATTACTGTCAAAGTCCTAGAGTTGTGATCCTCAAGACTTCAATCAATGCGATCAAGACTATTGGGTCAGAAAGATGTGGTCCATCACGAATACAGAAAACTTTATGAACAACTTAAGGAAGAACACATTCTCCATGCTGTCTATGAGGAAGGAATCACGTATCTTGATGATGTGGAGATGCATCTGCATCAGCTCGATCGACCAGATGCTGTGCGTGCTCGTATGATGGAGTTGGTTGGATTAATAAAGAAAAGAATGCACATTTAGTTTACCGTCGTTGCAGTATCCATTGCCATCGGTCGTTGGCATATCGAAGGATAGAAACAAATTTTACTCCAATTGTTAGGAGAAATCAGATGCTTGCTCCGATGCTCGCTTGTAGAGCATTTTTTCGTTTTTGCGTATACAGTAACTCTCCGAGAAATGATCAGAGGATTGGTCCGAGGAGGATTCCTATTGGTCCTAAAAACATACCGCCAAAGGAACCAAGTATTCATCCCCACTGACTTCGTGAACTTCATCACCATTGTTTGGTTGTGATGATAGGTGCAAGAGCATCTGCAATGAGGGTAATGATCAAGAGTCATGATCGTCGGATATATTGTTTGAGGTCTGGTGGGTAATCAGATAATTCGAGTAGATATAACGAGATATAAGCGATCAAGACACCAGGAACAACCGGCACAAATGCACCGACACATCCTATGATCAATGCTATTGCTATGATGATTGCGATGATGATTTCTCCTTCCATGATGAGTACAAAAAAAACTAAACAATCTATATCTACTTAATCTTGCAATTGCCCTACAAATAGCTATGATGATGTTTGGATAGTGTGAGTGTTGTTTTTATTTTTTGATTATGAATGCAAGGAGATCTGTTGTTATTTGGATGACTTGGTATTGCCTTGGTTTTGGGGACGATGTCCGCTTTGTTGGGGCCTGATAAACTTCTCAAACTGGTACTTGGGAATATTGTTTTTATGTTTTTTATTCTTGTCCTCAACGCAACAGCATCATTTATTTATGATTCTTTAGATGATTATCAAGCAACATTGCCGGTAGACCAGCGTGATAAGGGAACCACGATCCAAGCAGTCGTCTCCTCTATTCCTCTTACATTGGGATTGGTGTTGTATTCATTGTTTTTGTTTTTGATGTTTACCAAGGTTGGGCAGTTTATCACCTTGCCACGTGATGGGTTGCTATATCCTGTTAGTCATATTGTCCTTATCCCGCTCACGATTATCTGATTTGTGTTGGTGTTGGTCACAATTGTGATGGGGGTCGATGCTCTCATATATCCTGCTATGAAACAAACCGCAAGTGTCTTGGGAGGGACAGGCTTGACTCGACTATTGCGTTGGTTTCCCCTTGTGTTGTTAGGACATACTATAGCAGTGGTTACATTGACGTATCATTGTGTGAGGAAGTGAGGTGGAGGAGCGTCATATGATGATGTATTTGAGAATGAAGGCTAGGATGTTTTTTTTACAATCAGTGTCTGTCCTGTCTTATATAAGCGCGTCCATAGAGAATGAAGGAGAGGATAGAGATGATGACTGAGCCATGGATGAAGAAAAAAGATGAGAACTGACCCACATAATGCTGCGATGAATCATCAGACAATGTCTGTTGGTCGATGGAGATGAATTGCAATTCTACTGACACTCGTGAGAAGCCCACCACCAAACCGTAGCCATCATCGTCTTATCATTGGTATATTCTGTGTTTGATACGCTAGCAAAAGACAACTTATCCCAAATGCAAAGCTTACTGTTGCGTGATCTGAGGGGAACGATGTTGAAGGTAGATAATCATGAAGAATACTTTCTGTCATATTGCGGTCAGTATGAGTCCAGATTGGCCTTTGTTTCGTTGCAAACAATTGCGTGATGATGGTGATCATCATTGAACATAGGACGGAGAAGAAGATCGTCAGTGCTTGGTTTTTTTTATTGTCTGATGATACTGTCCAGTTTGTCCATCCATCCCAGAGATACCATCGTACCAAAAAAATCGGATAGCCAAACACGACGATATCTGCCGTGATGCCAAGAGTGCTTGCGATGATGGGATGTGTATCAGGCAAGGAGGAGAGCAAAGCAGCTAGGGAGCGTCATCGATCTGGCTCGGTATCGAATCGGGACATGGGCATTAGTCTATAAAAAATAAAGACGTAATAGATGTATGATGATATTTTTGCGCAGACAAGATAAGCGACTAGGGAGCGGAAACCGGTGTGTTCTGAGGGTGGTGTAGATACTCTTGATACAATTAGAGATAGTGCTTGTTTGAGGATGAGTCGAGGATCATTTCTAGTTGAGTCCTAAAAGCTTGTATGACGGGGAGGTCGTTGTTAGATATTTTTTCGTTCGGAATTGCACTAATGACAAGCGTAAGAAGTGTGGCAATTTCTTCTTGATTATTTGTATCAAGTTGATCTTGTATTTTATCTATCAATCTTTTTTCTGTGTCTCTATTTAGATTGAGGACGTATACTAATATTTGACAAACTGCTTTGAGCAGAGCCACCTGCTGGCTTAATTTTTGATACTGCTCCGGATTGTCATGATATGCTCTAAAAAAGACTTCTCGCATTTTTGAATATGCCATTACACAAAGAAAAAGTAAAAAATATTTTTTATGCTTGATCATGATTATGTCTGTGTTGAGAACATGTGTTGTCGATTATGTATGCAATAGTTTGTATGTCATTCCAGGATAGTTCTTCAATTCTCTTCTCTACTATCCTAGGATCCCATGATGACCGATCAAGTCACGCCTTTCTTGCATTGGCGCGGATTGTTTTGCGTTTTGCATGACTCAGTTTGGTAATAAGATCATAGATTATTGGTGTCACTCGTTTTTGTTGTTGGTTGGGCGGAAGCGGTGTCATCGTAATGACGCTTGATTGGACTTTGGGTGGGGGAGTAAATGCCAAGGGCGGAACATGGAGCGTTTTGGTAATATGCATTATTGCTGTTAGTTTTCGCCATAAAAATGACTTTTTTTTTGCATTCGTGACGATTTTTTCCGTGACATCATCTTGGATCAAAAAGATGCATCAGGCAACAGTAGGTAATGCATATTTGATTAAAAGGGGAGAGGTAATATAATAGGGGAGATTACCTATGATGAGTGTTTTTGTTCGATCAATGTCTCGTTGGTTTTGGAGTTTGTCCATATCGAGGTCAAGAGCGTTGTGATGAAGAAGAACTTTTTTCATTGATGGAATGATTGTTTCAATGGTGCTAGTGTGATGATCCCAGTGGTGTGTCTTGGTTAGATGGGTAATCATGTTTTGATCCAGTTCACAGGCACAAAAACGTGGCGTAATATCGTGGATCAGATCAGTCAATGATCATTTTCCTGGTCAAATTTCTATCAGAGTAGAAATATTCTGACTGACACAGAATATATGGATATGATTAGCAATTGCAAGACGAATTGTGGTATCTGTCAAGAGATGTTGTCAAAGATACGCTGGCATAGAAATAGTTGGACTAAAACGATGATTATGGCTATCGAGTGATGTGCTAAGTTGTTATCAAAAGAGTCAGCCATCATTGGTGGGCTCTGTATCAGACGTTCGTTCCCCTCGGTCGGGAATCACGGTGTGGACTGTTGTGCTATCTAGAATTATTGTTCCTTGGGTGTGTGCTTGTGTTATTTTGGATCATGGATTGTCGCCACAGAGGAGATAGGTTGTAGTTTTTTTGAGTGTTTCATCAATGACAAATCCACGTCAAGATAGCCATGATGCTAGCTGTGATCTAGGAAGAGGGAAAGTTCCTGTGATACAGATACTGCCACGATTGGTCTTTGTTTGGGGTGGGGTAGTGTATGCCCAGTGGCAGCCAAGGAGGGTCAATTCATCGATCCAGTGATGATGTTTGTGTGCTCGCTGGGGAATTTCTTTCATAGCAACATCACCCAAACCATACAAATTGTGAATCTTATCAGTATTGTCAAGTCGTGTAAACACATCATGTCGTGTCGTGATTCCTTCGGTATGCATTGCGTGCGCAACAGTTTGTGCCATCGTTTTGCCTAATCAGGGGATGCCCATTGCATGGAGCCGTCTCCAGAGTGGTTGTGATGTTTTTGTGGCATGACTTGCTGCAACAAGCTGGTCGACTTTTTTATCTCCAAATCATTGGATACGACGGAGGAGGTGTGCATACTCATTGATACGAAAAAAATCCCACTGACGTTGGCATCGTCCTTGCTTGATTACGACATCAATAATATGTTCTCATCGTCACTGACAATCAAGGCAGTCTTTTGACACAGCATGACGAATACGATAGGGGAGCGTCCCTGTGCATTCATCATTGGGACAACGCACAAAGGGTCAGTCGATACGCACAAGTATCCCACAAAAAGTACAATGCGAAGGTGGGACAATAGACTGTTCTGTCCCATTTCTGCGTTCGGGAATAGGTCAGAGGATATACGGAATGACTTCGCCACTTCTTTGGACCCAGACAGCATCACCAAGACGGATATCTTTGGATTTGATTTGCTCTCGGTTATGGAGACTTGCTTGTTTGATGGTAACACCGCTTAGCTCGAGAGGTTCAATTGTTGCGACTGGTGTCAAAACGCCTGTACGTCCCATTGACCATGTCACTTCTCTGATACGTGATGATGCTTGCGTAGCAGGGAATTTGTAGGCAATTGCTCGTTTAGGATGATGAGAAGTGTTGCCTAGGTTTTGACGAAAGTACATTGATGCTATCTTGATCACCAATCCATCACAATCGAAAGGGAGTCAGTCAATGATTTTTTTTGTTTTAGGATCAAGGCAGCGAGCAATACACTCGTGAGGACTGAGTGTGCCACAGGTTCGCTGGGTGATTATCGGTAGTCACAATCATGCACAGTGAGCAAAAACATCATCTGATGATTGACATTGATCGATCAATCAACTTCCCCCATCATCCAGAATATCATAGACTACACAATCAAGGTTTCTTTTTGCAACTTCAGCTGAGTCAAGAAGTTTGATGCTTCAGGCACACGCATTTCTTGCATTAGCAAAGGGAGGTTCTCCGCGACTAAGTCTTTCGTTGTTGAGCTGTTCAAAACGGTGCTTGGGCATTACAATCTCGCCACGAAAAACACCCGAGAGTGGTTTGGTGAGTGTGTGAGGGAGTCTTGTGATTGTTTTTGCATTGTTTGTGATATCATCCCCTTCTTCGCCATTTCCTCTGGTGATGACAGCATCCAAGATACCATTACGATAAACAATCGAAACAGCCAGTCCATCACATTTGGGTTCAATACTATAGCGTATATCGAGCTTTGTAGGTGTTTGTGTGTCAGATAATGCGTGGGTTGGTATCTTTTTTTCAGCAAGATGTTTGCTGATTAGTTTATCTGTTCTTACAAAAAAAGCTTTGAGATCGTTGGCATTGTAGGTATTGTCCAAAGAGCGGAGTGGGATAGGATGACGTTTGGTGACAAATCAGTCATTTTTTGTATAATGATCAAGAAGTTTTTGTGTAGGACTGTTTGGGTGGACAAGATGAGGGAATGTTCTTTCACATTGAACCAAATAGGCGAATAAACGATCGTATTCCCAATCAGCAATCAGAGGATTGTTATTTGTGTAATAGGCATGATTATGATAGGCGATGGTATCAATCAATTGTTGTATGGTCATTTGTGGATCAGGAAGCAGGACTGGGTCAGGATAGTGTTGCATGAGATGATATCGTTCTTCTCGTTCGACAGGCGTATACATGAGAAATAAAAGAATAAAGCCATTGTCACTATAGTGATTTCGTTTCTGATTGCAACAAAAAACCATCACAGTGTGATGGTTTGCTTTGTATCATATGGGTGGGCAATCGTTCTTTATTTCATACGATCTATTCTTTTTGTTTTGACTACAAATGAACCATTTTCGTATACAAGTTCTTGTGTGGCATCAACATTGGCTGCTTGTTTTGCTGCAAGATAGACAGATGCTGCCTCAATAAGTTTTGCAATATCTCATCTCGTGATTGCTTTATCAAGATTTATCATTGTATCGGCAGCGATTCCTTGTGTCAATCATGCATATTTTGCCGTCATGTAATATGCTTGTGCCCAGTGTGATCCTCCTTCTTCTGGTTCCATCCCACTGATCATTCTGACGAGAACAGTAAGTGCTTGAGCATTGGTAATAGATTCTGTAGGCATAAAACGTCCATTTGATCCTCTGAACAGTCACAATGCACATGCTTCAGTTACGATACCTGTAAGATCAGCGTGTGCGTGATTGAGATCAGTAAATTGGCATACTGTAGGAGTAGGTGGAACAGTGTCAGAAATCATTGCTTTGTATGCTCTTGCGAACATTGCTGCAACTTCATCTCTTCTGATATTGTTATTTGCCATAAATGTTTCTACGGTAGAAAATTTTGTGATACCTTTTGAGGCAATAAATGATACTGCTTGTTGCATATCACGGAGAAGTATTCCTCATGACAATCTTGTCCCACTGATGACTGGTGCTCATGTCTGTGTTGTTCCAGTTATAGTTGTCTCCAGAGGATTGATTCATTCTGTGAAAAAAGTATCTCCTGTTATAATGATTCCTGTCATGGTTGCTGTTCCTGATCAGTTAGTTGTTCCCATTCAGATTGTTCCTGTTTCTGGTCTGATCGATCCGGTCTCGGTCTGTATTATTGTCCCTGTTTGGATAGATCCTGTTTGTGTCAATGATGCAAGCACGCTTGTTGGGATAAGGACAGAATCAATTGTATGAATGACACCATTTGATGTATCGATATCTGCGTGAAGGACACGAGTAGTTGTATTAAGACGAACATCGTTTCCTGAGAGTGTGATTGTCAATGATGTTCCTTGGAGTGTTTCTGCTACATCGCCATTTTTGAGAGATGATGACAGAATCTGTCCTTGGATAATATGGTAAAGAAGAATTTGGATCAATGCTCATGATCATGCATCGCTTGTCAAGAATGCAATTGTCTGTGGATCAAGTTTTTCGAATGCACTGTTGACAGGAACAAATACAGTAAGTTCTCATGTTCCGTTGAGTGTTTGAGCCAATCATGCACGGTTGATGAGTGAAACAACTGTCGAAAAATCAGTATTTCCTGAAGCGAGAGAAAGGATTGTAGCTCCTGTTGCTGTTTGTGTACTTGTTACTGCTTGTGCAAATGATACAGCTGTCATAGCTGTGATCAGACAGAGAGATAAAAATTTGGTCATAATTTTTTTGTAAAATAAAAAGCCTACACTGGAAAGTAGTAGGCGTTACTATACAAATTTTTCTCTTATTTGCAAGAAGAAATTCGACAGTTTTTAGCTTGCGATCAGGTTGAAAACATAGAAGATGAAGGTGACGAGGAACCAGGCGATACCTATAAATGCGATACCAATAGCAGCATTTTTCAATGTTCCCAATCATTTTTGGTATGCGTCGCCATCATCTCCTGCTGTCACAATTTGGAATCATCCCCAAAGGAGAAAGATCAATGCAACAAGTCAAAGGAATCAGAGAACATAGTTGATGAAGTTTTTGACAACCTGAATCACACCATCACCTTTATCAGTGTCTGTGCCTCATGCGACAGATACTCATCCATGAACAGCGGTATTGTTTGAGATGTTTGACCATTGAGTCTGGATCGTGCTTTGTGCATAGGTAGGTGTTGCGAGTCAGAAGAGTGACACTGCTCATATAAAAAGAGTCATAAAAGAAAAACTATAAGATATGAACAAACGCATGGATACAAAACATAAGAAAGTAAAGATACCTACCATGGGAACATCAGTTTTTTTTCTGTGTTCTTGATATTGAAATAATTATAGTGGAAAAAAAATATTATGCAAATTTTTGAGGACTTTTTCTTGTTTTTTGTTCAGAAAAAAATATAATCGACTATATTAAAGGTCTTTCCTATGTTTTGTTTTTTTATGAAGCAGCTATATGCTGGTATAACTGCACATTTTTATCTTTTGGAGGTCTATTTGTATGAAATTTTTATCATTATCTCATTTTTTTTCTCAGCGATATCGTCAAAAAAAAAAAATGATGAGAGAGGTTTTGGTGTCATTATATACACAGTATCCATTACTAAAAAAAATTACTCATCAAAGAGAAGGAGGTGTCTTAGTCTTTGTGTTTGTTATTTTTTTTATTCTTTTTTTGAGATTGTTTGTCATTCAAGTGATTCAATCATCATCATTTGATGCTCAACTCGTTGCTCAACATACGAGAGTCCAAACTATTTTGCCATCTAGATGACATATTTTTGTCACAGATAGATGAGGCAATACCTTGCAATTGACCGAAAATATCAAAACATATACACTCTATATTGATCCTGAATTTGTACGAAATAAACCTAAGGTAGTATCATTACTTGTCCCTTTGGTGTATAGTCATTTGTGTGTTGTGACATGATTAATAAGAGTGACAGATATTCAATGTCTCCAAAATCTTGCTTTATTTACAAAAAAAAACTATCTCCCCGTGAGGCCACAAATTTTTTATTATGGGTCATGATATGTTAGTGAGAATTTTTTGACCTTTGATGCAAATGCATTTGATGCTGAGACACAGCGTATTATCCAAGAGATGACACAAGATCGTATCATGGACGAAATAGAAAAAAGATTGAATGAACTGATTGTGCAATGAGATAGACCATTGAACTATCTTGGGTTTTTTACGAGTGATCTTTTTTTACAAGCATTGCAAGAGGCTGATCTGCCGTGAATTATCATTCAAAATACAAATTATGTTTTTTTGGAACCCAAGCGTCTGACTGCGAGAACCAAAACGCAGTTGGCAAGAATTTTGCTGACATTTTGATTTCGTTCACATCATGATCGTTTAGCCTCACTTTTTGAGGTTCAACGCAATAGATATGTCCAAATTGTCACCAACCTTAATCCTGCTATCGCAGAACAGGCTCAAAAACTCAAAGCTCAATACTTTACTGAACGCTCCCCTGATAGATTGAGAATTCCCCTATTGCA
This sequence comes from Candidatus Absconditabacterales bacterium, assembly GCA_025057375.1. Classification (GTDB taxonomy): domain Bacteria; phylum Patescibacteriota; class Gracilibacteria; order Absconditabacterales; family Absconditicoccaceae; genus JANWWO01. The sequence goes on from JANWWO010000005.1 coordinate 37,653, forward strand.
TGGACTCGGCATGGATAGCTCGACACGTAGATATTACCGTTATGAAGATTTTATGGCTCATACTTTGTGATATGTCAATAGTGAAGGACAGGGGCAATATGGGATTGAGGAGTATTTTGATTCCCAGTTGGCGGGAAGAAGATGACGTATTGCGTGACGTTCATCAGTGTGGATGGGAACAGTAGGGGCTCATGATTTTTCGATTGATAGAGGACAAGATGGAAGTGATGTATATTTAACCATCGATCCAACGATCCAAAGAGAAGTCGAACGTATTGCGTCCGAAAATTTCCCACGTTTCAATCCCGATAGTATTTCTGTTTTGGTCTATGATCCCTATAAATGACACGTCAAAGCATCTGTTAATTATCCAAGTTTCAACCCTAATCGTGTCAGTCAGGCATTTACCTTGAGACCATTGGGTGTAGACGATCGTCATCTTCTCGAAAATGAAACATTTATCGATGTCCCTGTCTTTGCTCGTATCAATGAGCAACTCATCAATGTGACCAGATTGCCCGAAAGATTTACTGCGCTTGTTCCCAAATTTATTTACCAAAATATCTTTGGTCCTACCGTATTGGTTGATAAAAATATCGCCTTCCCTTATGATCCAGGAAGTATTTTCAAAACTATTACGTATGCAATTGGCTTGGATTTGGGAGAGTTTAGAGAAAGAGAGGTATATGAAGATCCAGAAGGCTTTGTCATGATTGATCAATTTAAAATTGCTAATGCATCGTCAAAGTGTAAAGGTACACATTCATTTTTGTATGCGTTACAGCATTCGTGTAATGTCTGAATGGTGAGGATTATCCAAAGAATTACAAGATTTACCTTTTATCATTATCTCCAAGCTTTATGATTTGGGTCGATTACATGAATTGAGCTTGCAGGTGAGGCTCCTGGTTTTGTAGAGTCTCCTACAACCGTAGCAACAGCAAGGTTCCTCAATAATAGTTTTGGATTGTGATTGTTGGTGACACCATTACAAATGGCTGCTGCCTATGGAACTTTTCTCAACTCATGAGTGTATATGAAACCTACTATTATTGACAAAATATGTTCTCAGGACTGATGTATTGTCAATCATCCCAAAGCAGTCAGACAGGTTTTTTCTCCTCAGACTGCTCGTGATACGATGCAAGCATTATTTGATGTAATTCATACCGAAGGGAATTTTGAGACCTTGGCTGTTCCTGGGCTGTCTCTTGGATGAAAAAGTGGAACTTCATCGGTTGTGTATAGGGGGAAATATATGCGTGGTGAAGGATGGACCAATGGATCGTATATTTGATATGTCTCTAAGAACAATCCTCGTTATGTTATTGTTGTCCAGGTACGTCGCCCTCGTTCGTCTCAACGATGATGAGAAACGGCTGGTCCTATTTTCAAAGAAGTAGCAACGTTTTTGGCAAATTATGAATTTATCGAAAGTTAGTAATATAGGGGTCGAGGCACGGTAGATGAGTGTGTCTTTTGTGTCACATGTTTCTTGATACCTGTCAAATCATATTGTATTCCAACAATAGCTATGGCTCCAAAAACCATGTCAGATAGCTATGCCGGTGGAGGATTGATGATGGACCGATGTTTTTTGTTATCTCTAGATTACACAAATGCTTTGAGATATGGTTTTTTTTGGAGGAGTGGGTCTAGGCTTTTTTCTAAATGCTCACTATTTCACGATTTGGGATAGACGTATACTATGGGATCCAACAGTCAGGTAGGTCTGATGATTTGTTCGACAATTCATTGGGACATTCCTGTTTCGTATGGTGCTGGTGTTGCTGATACAAAAAGTGTTTTTGCTCAACTTTTTGCGATATTGGCATTATTGGTGTCTGGATCAATTGGATCTCCACGCTGGGTATCTGCCTGGGAGTCAATTGTATGGAGCATGCGATCATCACTATGCGTGGATTTGTACGGATAGGGTCGTTTGAGGATATGCTGGAGCTCATGAAAAACGAGTGGTCTGTGATCAATGGCCGATGGGAGACGAAAGCCATGATTGATAAGATTGATTTTTCTTGCCCTGTCGCCGGCAGCCATACTATCGAGCTGGGGAATAGTCATATGTGATTCGTCGATGATGCACAGCATATCATCTGGGAAATAATCAAAAATGGTATTGGGTGTTTGACCAGGTCTTCTGCCATCAAAATAGGGAGAGTAATTTTCGATACCATTGGTAAATCATGTTTCTGCGATCATGCGAAGATCATAGGTTGTTTTTTTTCTAAGTCTTTGTTCTTCGATGATTTTGCCTTGTTTGAGGAGTTCTGCACAACGTGCTTCCATTTCGTTGGTAATCATTGTAATAATCGTCTGGAGATTTCATGCATCTTGGAGATACTGTGTTGCTGGTCGGAGGAGGATTTTTTTACTTGTGCCAATGAGGGCAAACGTGAGTGAGTTTCTTATTTCAATATATTCGAGTTCGTCATCATTGAAATAGAGTTTGTATACAACGGTATCGGTTGTTGCATAAATTTCAACAACATCACCACTGACAGCAAACATTCATGGTTCGATTTTGTTATTGACGGGTTGATATTGCATTTTGATCAATTGTGCTTTGAGATCACGCAGATCATAACGCTTTCCTACTTCTACACTGAGAGACATATCTTGAAAAAACTCTTTGTGTCCTAACCCATACAATGCAGAGACTGATGCAACTACAATAACATCTGGGCGCGTCAGTAAGGATGCTAGCGTTGCCAATCTATACATCTGAATTTCTTGGTTGATTGTTGCTTCTTTTTCGATATAGAGATCTTGGGATGGGAGATACGACTCTGGTTGGTAATAATCAAAATAGGAAATAAAGTAATGAACAGCGTTGTTGGGAAAATAATGCTTGAATTCGGTGGCAAGTTGGGCTGCGAGTGTTTTGTTATGAGAAAGAACAAGGGTTGGTTTTTGGATATGGTTGATGATGTTTGCCATGGTAAACGTTTTCCCCGTTCCTGTTGCACCCATCAACGTCACCAAATGATTTCCTTGTTCAAAATGCGTGACGATTTCTCTTATTGCTTGGGGTTGATCTCCAGCAGGTTGGTAAGATGCAGTCAATTCAAAGCATTTGGTATGATCATAGTGAACTTGAGATGGCATGGGGATAAAAAATCTAAAGCAGTTACTTCTACTGTAGTGATTTTTTTTTGATTTGCTAGAGAATATGAAAAAAAGCAGCAATACTATTTTGTATCGTTAGGTTATGAGGTATGTATACGAGCAATGTTGTCTTGGTATAGATATGTTGATCGCATATTTGCATTGCGGTTTTATTGAATTTTTTTCATATTGTTTTGGATTTCTAGTGGGAGAGGGGGAAGATTGGGAGGAATGGTGGGAGAAAAATAGAATGAGTTTGATGCATATGGTCCGCGTACTGTAATGAGATAGAGGGGATTACGTGGATTGCTCATATAACAATATATTCTTTCATTGTACGCAAATGTTCATGCCCTTGTTCATTCGACTGCGTGTAGTTCATACACGGAGGTTGATCAGTTTGGTCATGTAAGAGGATTGTCATTGTTTGATAATGGGATGACTGTATATTGGTTTCGAGTATACATATTTATTGCGATGAAATTTTTTGTCTTTTCGACTGTGCGTGCATTTACCATGCCATCTAGTGTTTCGTTTTGGCATCCTCAGGAGAGGAGTGTAAAGAGCATGTATGATAATAAGGCGAATTTCTTTATCTTCTTCGTACAAAAGGTTTTTAGTTTATTGAGCATGAGATTGTAGGTATGAAAAAATAAAAAGAGAGATAGAAACTTGGGTGTATGGGTCCTCAGAAAAAATATATGCCTATCATATCACAATTTATGTGAGAGAGATGTAATTGTGTAGTAAGTTTATGCTGTTGGTGTATTAATAAAAAGTTATTCGATAGACAAGATAGCGTATAGATAGTTGTTTTATATACGGTTGTATCTGTGTTGACAGTGTTGCTCATGCGAAGTCTGATGTTTGTGATGTGCTTGTAGGATCATTATCCTATTATTTTTCCTATGGTTGTGAGACTATAGCTCAGTATTGCTATTCATAGTATTAGATAACAAAAAAATGATCACCTCTGTGGAGAGGTGATGTATATTGAAGAATTTTTATAAAAAAGTCAATATTTTTTTATAATTTTTTTTACTGTATGTCTGTCGAAGACAGTGCTTTGAGTTGTGCTTCTCTGATACAGGTATTGATAATATCGTCTAAATTCCCCAACATCACAAAAGGAATATTGGATCGAGACATTTTGATACGATGATCAGTGATTCTATCCTGAGGATAATTATAGGTACGAATTTTTTCTGATCTGTCGCCACTTCCGATTTGTCCTCCTCTAATATCTCTTGATTCAGCTATCCTTTTATCATGTTCGATTTGATACAGTCTTGATTTGAGGACAGACAAAGCTTTTTCTTTGTTTTTGAGTTGTGATTTACTATCTCCTATGTTGACAATGAGTCATGATGGTTTGTGATGGATTCTGACTCATGTTTGATTTTTGTTTGCATTTTGTCATCATGCAGATGATGCAGCATAGGTATCAATAATAATATCGTCTGGATTGATATCGATCGACACATCATCAACTTCTGGCATAATCGCGACGGTGATGGTTGATGTATGAATTCTTCCTTGTGATTCGGTAGCAGGTATTCTTTGGACTCTATGGACGCCACTTTCCCATTTCAGTTTGGCATAGACGCCTTGTCCGGATATTTTGAGCATGACAAATTTTACTCATCACAGATCGTTGAGCTGTTCGTCGATAACTTCCACAGTTCGTCCTTGATTTTTTGCATAGATGGTATAGGCTTTGAGGAGTTCTGATGCAAAAAGTCCTGCCTCGTCTCCTCACGCAGCTGGTCTTATCTCCAAAAAAATATTTCTTTCATCGTTTTCATCTTTGGGGAGAAGTGCAATTGTGAGCTCTTGTTCACAACGGGCAAGACGCTGCTTAGCGTCAGTCAATTGTTCTTTTGCCATTTGTATCAACTCAGGATCTGTTTCATGTCTGAGAATTTCTTCAGCTTCAGCGATTTCATGGACACATTGTTCATAAGCACAGGCAAGTGTATAGATAGGATCGAGCGTTGCCATCTCCTTCCCCAATTTGATCATGAGATCGAGATTAGATGCGATATCATCAGAACTGAGTTTGGTAGAGAGTTCACGATGTTTGCGTTTGATATCTGCAATTTTATCGAGCATTGGAGATAAAAAAGATAAAACATCTGATAGGGATTGAATGATATGTATCTATATCCTTTTTTGGGAGAAAATCAAGACAGAATAGAGATTGGTGCTTGTACAATTTGCTTTTTGTGTCCGGTGTCTGTATACTTATGTCTGAAGGATAATGGTGTTTATTTTTTTCTCTCTCATTGATGAGCTTTTTGCCTGCATGGCTTGTGACACTATGCTTTTCTCTCGCTGTTATTTGGGTGGTAGCTTTTTTTCTTATTGCTCTCTTTCATTTTTTGCTCCAAAAAAAACTTGATCCAACGTATGAATCTATCGATGCAGCCCCCCAATCCTACAAAGTCGTTGCTTTATATCAGCTGATTGTTCGTGTGCTGATTCTGTTTTTTGCATGGGTCTTGACCTTTGATGCGATGGGTATTGACATCTCAGTATTAGTTGTTTGATTGTCATTCGGGTTTACGTTTGCGCTCCAAAATACGATGCAAACAATTATTGCAGCACTCTTGCTCTCCACCAATAAACAGATTCGTTTGGGAGAGTGTGTGATGATTAATCGAAAAAAACCAATCACTGGTGTTATCATAGGGATATGAATTAGATATAGTACTATCAGATGCGATGACAATACTCGTCTTTTTATTCCCAATCATATTCTGATCAAACAAATGATCACCAGATGGATGACCAACGAGATAGTGAAATATGAATGTACACGATTTTGTGATCATGCGTATCCATCCCATGAGATTATCAATCATGTTCGTCTTGCATTGGCTCGTGTTGAATGGAACAAGAGACCAGATTACACAACGGTTTTTGTCGATTCTTCATGTGATGGTGTTGTGTGGTATCGTGCGTGGGTGTGGTGAGAGCCTATATCTGACCGAGACAATCCTGATATTGACGAAAAAAAACCTGAATATCAAGCGGAGATGTTTGACATCGTGTATCGTGTTTTCCAATCGCAAGGACGAGTGATAAGAAGACAGTATCGTGTGATTGATTATGTCGATCGTTCTTCTTTGCAGGTTACTCTTTCTTCCTAGCTTTATGGATTAGAAAAATTGATGATACATAGAGAAAAATATGACTGACCAGCACCATGTGGTGGTTTTTTGTTATTGATGTGAGTAGTATTTTTTGGCCTTGCAAGTGTCAAAAAAATCATTACACACAGACGACATTGCTTGTTGTCTTTCTGTTTTATTTTTTTCGTTTTGTATGGTTGATACGCTCGCATCACTTCAGGTGCCTCCTCACAATATCGAGGCAGAAAAAAATGTCTTGGCTGGCATTTTTGTCGATCCAGAACTGTTGCATGTCTATGATGGGCTTGCACTCAATCCGTCTGATTTTTATGATCAAGCACATCAACATATCTATACTGCGATCAAAACACTTGTTGCTGCTCATAAACCAATTGATGTCTTGACAGTGACTGACCAAATGACCAAAGACAAAACTCTTGATCAGGTAGGGGGTGAGGATTATATCTATACGCTTCCTTCCTATTTGGTCAATATTAGTGCCTGTGGCGACTATGCTCAAATCGTTAAAGAAAAATCTATTTTGAGGCAAATTCTCAAAACGTGCACCAAAATTGCTGCAGATGTTTTTGACCAAAAAGATACCAGGGAAATTATTGATACGATCGAAAAAAGAATTTTTGATTTGACGCAGTTGAATATGCGTACGGGGCTTGTTCATATCAAAGATGTTCTCGACAAGAGAATTGAGGATTATATGGAGTTGGTTGACAATCCAAATTTGCTGGAAGCAAGAAAAACGTTGTCCCAATATCATAAACTTGATGATATGTTGAGTGGATTCAAAGCCTGAGAATTGATTATTTTGGCAGCTCGTCCTGCGATGGGGAAAACTTCATTTGCAGTCAATCTGCTCATCAATGCTGCCATTTCCCAACGCAAGTCAGTCGCGCTCTTTTCTCTCGAAATGACGGCAGAATCACTTGCCGATAGAGTCTTGTCTACCATGTCGACCATCCCTATGCACAAAATTACTAAGGCCCAGCTTGATAATGATGATTATGCAAAAATGGGAGAAGCAATGCAGATCCTTGGTGATGTAAATATTTATGTTGATGATAGTGGTTCATTGACTATTCCTGAGCTAAAAAGTAAACTGAGAAGATTGAAGATCGAGAAATGAGCATTGGATCTCGTGGTGATTGATTATCTGCAGTTGATGTCTGGCGTAGGGATGAAATTTGAAGGCAATAGGGTCCAAGAAATTTCCCAAATCTCTCGTGGGCTCAAAGAACTTAGCAAAGAACTCGCAGTTCCCATTATTGCACTTTCTCAACTATCGCGTAATGTAGAGTCTCGTATTGACAAAAAACCTCAATTATCAGATTTGAGAGAGTCTGGTGCAATTGAGCAAGATGCGGATGTTGTGTTGATGATTCATAGAGAAGACTATTATGATCCTGATACAGATAAGAAAGGTGTGACTGATATTTTGATCAGAAAAAATAGAAACTGACCGACAGGTGAAGTTGCATTGATGTTCAAGTCACAGACGATGAAGTTTGAAGAGTATGACGGACCTACAGGTAATTCCTTTGGATTTTAATATGAGGACAGTATGTGTGTTGTTGATGTAATACATGAGGAGGGTTGATGTTTTGGCACCGTATCCTATGAGTATTACTATGACTTTTTGTCTCTGTCTTCGGTATTTTTAGGTTATGTTTCTGGGTTGTCGGTGGATATTTCGTCCTTGTGTTGCGATGGCTGATTCCCAAACGATGGCATCCATAAATGGTCTAATATTATGTCCTCTGATGACAATATGATAGAGATACTGTCATCTGATTTTGTGTTTTGCAGGTGGTGTTTGAAAAATCATAAGTGATGATTGCAGTTTTGCTTGCCAGTATCGTAAGTGTTTCGTGATGGTGTCTACTTTCTTTTTGAGGTGGAGTGGATCATGATGGTGTAGTGAGATGAGACATTCTTCTCCAAAGGGAGGAAGTCACAACATTTTTGCGTTGGTATTACAGTACTCTGTAAACTCGTCTGGCTTGCGACGTAGAAGCATGAGAAGGAGGGGGTTGTGAGGATTGATAGTTTGGATAATAATATGGTTGGGTCCACGAAGACAGTGGTTGTATAACGACCATCGTCCATGACTGATATGAGCATGATCACCGAGACGAAAAAAGAGATCTGCATCGAGAATGCAGGATGCTTTGAGTGGGCAGGGAGGTGGTGCAAAGCCAAGCGATGTTGCACAAAAGATAACGGGATGTTGTTCCCATTTGTGACGAAGGTGCATAATTTTTGATCGAGAATTTGTTGTTTTGGCATTGAGGATAAGCGGATGATATCCTTGTATACTGAGGTGTTCATACAGATGATTAAGCCCATATCAGACAAAGGTCAGTGTGTCTTTTTTTTTACACGATTCGCATTGATCACTGAGAGGGTAGTGTGTGTGGCAGATGCTACAGAGTGCAACGAATATATCCTGATGTTGTTTTTCATAATGGAGGACATTGTCGCAATGGTGACACGTTGGCATTGCACCACATGCATTACAGAGGCGGACATTGTGATATGATTGTTTGGATCAGATAAGAAGGAGATGATGATTGGGTGCATAGGAGTCGATTGTGGCTTGGGTGAGGGCAGAGAGAGTGTTTTTACTTGATTCTTTTTTCATATCGACGACATAGAGTGTCTTCCCCTGTCACCATTCTCGTTTTTCGTATTGAATCGTCATAGAACCAACAAAAAAACTAAAAGAGATGAAGAAAAGACGATTGATCGTTCTTGCTTTTTTTGTATTTTTTCTTATACTCATTGTATTGTATATTTGTTATATGCATGTCGCTATTAGAACACTTCTTCTGCAAAGGAGACGTTGTAGGTAAGAGACACACGATCTTCACTCATCAAGTCTATAGCTTTATTTTCCTTCCTTATTTTTATGAAACAGCTGCTTAGAGAGAGTGTCAGTTTTTTGTTCAATTATCCTGTGTTGGTAAGACTGACCTTTTTTTTGGGCTGAATTATGAGTCTGTATAGTATTTTTTCTGTTCTTATCAAGATCAATAATGTTGCCCATTTCAAATATGAACTGACAGAAGGAACATTTGTGTACGTGAATATGGTCATTGATTTTTTTCTTTCTCAAGGGTTAGCAAGTGTTCTATTTATCATCCTGATAATTGCGTTTGTATGATATGTGATTTTGTATCCACTCAGTGTTGGTTTTGGTATCTTATACTTAGATACAGGAAAACTGACAATGAGTAAATGATTTGATACCTACTTCCCTGTGGTGGTTATGTCTTCGGTGCTTTCGTTTTTGACATTTTGATCATGGCATATTCAATTGGTGCTTTGGTTGTATATTATGGATGTATTGTTTGATCCATTTGTCTTAGTGATTGTAGGAATTGTCTTTGTTGTTGTTGTTTTTTCTAGTATTTTCTTACCTTTTTCGCTCTATTTTTTGTTATTGGAACATGATGGATGATGATTGGAAAACGAAGCATGGAACGCGATGCAAAAAAGTGCTCGTTTGGTTCTTGATAATTTTGGGACGACGATTGCCTATTCTCTCTTCCAGATGGTTTTGCAGATGAGATATGTGCTCAATATTCTCTTGGTTGTGTGATTGCCCATATCACTTGTGTATTTGTCTGTCGAATATCAGCTTGTATCGTTTGAATTTGCGATGTGGTTTGCTGTGTGACTTGCGTCAGTGATTTTACTCTTTGTGATGTATGTTGATGCTGTATTAGATGCCCTGTTTATGACGTATCGATACAAATTATTCATCATATTTACTTGACGTCTTCCTGCACGAGATGTTATTCCATGGCAATTAACCAAACAAATGAGAAACCAAGAGGTACAAACTGTCGAATCGGATACTTCCCCATCAGATTAGGTCGACCCCCCCCAATCTCATGAGCCAGGCTCATCCTAATCGTAACAACAAACGAATGATATGACTTTGTGCTCGATAGTTTCGTAATCGCTGACACCATTTTTTTTTACGTCGAACAATCAGTCCTAATCCTATACTTGATCAGGGATACCAAGGCGCCCATACGCAGATACTGGTTAGTAGGGCCCATATTCACCAAGATGATACAAGCATCCCAATTCGTGTGTCACGAATAGCTACGCCTCATTCCCATATCCGTACTAATCATCCCAAAAAATGCATACAGAGGATGAGGAAGAGAGAAAAGAGGATACATATGCTACTATACCATATCATCGAACTAATACGATCTCTGAGCGTATGGAGTCAGCCTAGGAGGGGAAGTCGGAGAGGGAGTGGGAGAGAAAAAAAGAGGACTGATATGAGTCATGTCAATCGCCAAGTTCGCATTGAGGAGAGAGGAGTGAGACGAATTCCTATATATTTCAATGCAGTATAGCTTCCTCCTGTCACAACCAGCCAACTGATCAGATCGATCATTATACAATAAGTGATAAACTAGTTGTTAGCTTAAGGAATTTTTTTTGTACTGCAAGAGGAAGTAGGAGAGTTTGTATTTAGTTTGCGTAGGCAATACGTGTATTAAACCACTCTTCAAGAATGTCTCGTCTGATTTTTTCGAGAACATCGCGTGTCTGATTGGTCATGGTGCCCAATCTTGGATGAGCTGGATGATGAATTTGATGAGCAAGCTGGAATTGACGAAGGGCACGTGCTAGGTGGTCGGTCATTGTTTGTGTTTTGGGACCTGTATCATATCCGAGGAGTGTCAAACGATGGTGGAGGAGTTGAATATCAGTGAGTGGTTGAGGATGTTCAAGTGATGAGAGGATGGCAGAAACTGTCGTGAAGGTGTGATAATCAGAGGGGAAGAGATTATGAGCTTTCATCAAAGAGGCAAGTTTGTTTCTTGTTTGTGGTCCATAAATTCAGCAGTGTTTGTGATCTTTGGTGATGAGACGATGTGTGACTTGGAAAGAACAGACGACTGCTGTAAGATTAGCATCAAATTTTGTAGATGTTTGATTATTTGTGGGATATCAGAGGCGAGCAAGTTGGGTGCGCAATTCTTTTACCCATAGACTATCCATTCCTTCATACAATGTGATCAAAAATAATGTCCTGAGGACAAAATGTTTAGGAACGCGGAGGTTGTCAATCGAAAAGCCTCGTGATGTTTTATTTCCATCTCACAATGTTTTTTGTGTTCATGGAGGGCATTGTCGTCACTGGATTCTTTGGACACCAAAGGAAAGTGCTTTGATCAATCATACATCACCATGTCCAAACCATAGATCTAGTCTGTCTGCATCCCATCAACGATTTCCTGAGGAGACAATTGCTCACCCTCTATCTTGAACTGATCACCATCACCATCCTGGGAGATAGATTTCTGTTCCAAAGCGATATGTCTGGGGAGCTGCAATCATGCCATCAAAAACAGGTTGCCCTGATGCTCCATGCGTTCCTTGGCCATTAAGGATTTTGTCTTTTTCGAGTGATCCTTTGACATACAGTTTTTGTCAGGGAAGGGGTGAATAGTAGGCAGTGACAATAAATGGTTTGTTGATACAACCTTGTGCTTCCAGTGATGCTGATGCATGGACTGATGCTCCAAAAAAACTTATGAGTATGATAAAAAAAACAACCATTTATGCGGATGAAAGATAAAACAGACCGATTTGTCTTGCATTTTGTTCCTTTCTGAGTATAGTGATCATTGGTGTATAATCCATTTTTTTTTGTATTTCTTCCCACATAATGCTTGACAAAAAATTATTGGAATGGATAATCAATATTATTCTGGGTCTAAATACCGATGATCTTGGACCTTCTCAGCCCGAAAAAAAACCTCCTGCATTGTGATTTTGGGCGAGAGGTATGGCTGAGTTGCGTCGTTTTTTTGGGTGAAAAAAAGATAGTGACCCAATGACGTAGAGATGTTTTGTATGGTTTTGCTCTTGTATTTTGTGGGAGAATATGTATCGTAAGTATACTCCTCATGGAGGAGCTATCGCTCATAGTACTTAACCTATGGGAGGAAAGTCCTCACACCACAAACAGCATACCATCTCACGGATGGTGGAACTCTCTTCATAGAGCAAATGAAAGTGCCACAGAGACGATACACAGAAAAACAGAGGTTTTTCTCAAAGGTGAAAAGGCGAAGGTGTGCGATTGTGTGCTTCTTCGTACGTCATGGTTCTGATGGAGCCATGCGGGGTAAACCATATGCGGTGCAAGCAAGCCGATAACCAAGCGGATTGTGCAACAATCAGGCAAGCCTGGTGTAGATAAATGATAGCCTAAACAGAATGAGGCTTACCCTCTATGGGGAGTTTTTTTATTTGAATTTTTTTTGCCATAATGCATCATATATGCTTTAGATTAGACATCAATGGCATCAGTTGGAGCAGCAGATTCATGCTGACCATGCAACACTAGTGTATGTATCGGTCGTGCTTGAAAGATGCATCAATTGATCAGTCAGAGAAAGCATGCTTACTTCATCTAAAAAACGATATGTTTTGACTTGGAGAATGTGATCTTTGATACGCGCTCTAATGATGTCATGTGGATTTCCTCATGCTTGCGTTATAAGGTGAGAACTTGTATGCAAAGAGATGATGAAGACAAAATATCGGTAGTTTGGTGGTCATATTCGTCGTAATATGGAATATGCAATAAAAAAAAATATCACTGACAGAAAGATCAGTGATGATGATTATTTTGCTTGGTTTGATGAGTTTTTGTGGGAAATAATATCTTGGTTATCAAAATCCCATCCATTTCTCATCCATTTTTTGATATATCAAAGGATGAGAAGTAGTCCTACGATGATAAAGCTCAGCCCATAAATAAAGGGCAGAAGAATATACATCCCATATGTAAGAACAGGCACTCATACCAAGATATCTCGATTTTTGAGACATCGTTTGATGACTTTGTGTGATGTTTTTGTGATGGCTTTAGTTTTTCAGGCGGCAGTGTGTGAGATTTTTTTCCATTTATCTTCAAAGGGTTTGGTATGAGATTCTATTTTTTTGGTAAGCTCAGATGCTTTTGCATGGAGTTCATCAGAGAGAGAATGATCGTGTGCTGACATTGGTGAGAAGACAAAATAAAAAAAACAATTTTTGTGTTCAAAGAAAACGTAGAAATTATAGTGTTTTCTCTTGCGATTGCAAGGGGAAATGTGCAAAAAATACGCAAAACATCAAGATGATATTGAGAAGTGGTGAGAACCTTATAACAACATGATAGTTCGGTTGTTTGTTTGATATATTGAGTTCGTTTTTAACACTTTTATTAGGTTGTAAAATGTATCCTTCTCGGTAATCTCTATGGTGTTTCTGGCCGTTTTCCCAATTTATTAAGTTGCTCTATCACGACGCTTTCTGTGTTGTTGCTATGAAAAAAGTTGTCATAAATTGTGGGTATAAGAAGATCACTCTTGTAATTGATTACTGTTATACTATCTGTTGGAGTACATATTTTTGTCAACGACTCATTGTTGTTGATCACAACTGTTAGAATATTACATCCTGTGGATTGGTTTCGAGAATACTCTTTGCTCCAACATCGTTTATCCACTTGAAGCTACAAAAAATACAGTTAACTGTTTCGACTGATTCATTGATAAGATGAATTTTGGCAACCTTGTCTTTTTTTGACATTTTGTCTTGTGATAGGTTGTGTGTTGTTGTCTTGTGTTCATAAGAAATTAATGTTGTGATTATTATCATAGCCTAAATGCATATCACAAACATGAATTTGTGTGAAATTGTTTTCATTTATTTTACAAAATGTACGTTGTACATCATTTTGAACAAAAATGTGATGCATTAATACAACCACGATTATTCTCTGATAAAATTTAGATGAAAATCAAGACAACATTATACTTTTGTGTTTTTTTTGTTTCCTTCTTTATGGTTTGCTCTTGCAGTTGGTACAAAATTTGCTATAGTTTTTATAGTTTTTTTATCTGTTTGCCCTATATTGATGACAATCTCTGATGATATCGTTGCCAAACTTGATATTGTCGAGCTCGTCTCACGTTATGTATCTCTTAAAAAAGCAGGCACCAACTATATTTGACTTTGTCCTTTTCACAACGAAAAGACACCCTCATTTAGTGTCTCTCCTCGTAAGCAAATTTTTAAGTGTTTTGGGTGTGGGGCAGGGGGGAATGCAATCAAATTTTACGCTGATATTGAGCGTCTGGATTATGGGGAAGCAGTGAGACATTTTGTCACTGTGCTTGGGTTGGAGACACAGCAGTCATCGTTTCGTGGTTTGCTATCATCAGAACAGTATGTACACATGACGGAGCAACGTCATTCTCTTTCTGCTATGTATCAACAGGTTATTGAGTGGTCAATGATCCAACTTCAGCGTCATCCTCATGCATACACGTATGCTACCCAGACGAGACAGTTGTCAGATCAGATTCTTCTCTCTTTCCAATTGGGCTATAGTCCTCGTGATCCACAGATATTTCTTTCGTTTGTGAAAGAAAAAGGACGGTCTCATGACGATTTGGTAGTTGCTGGTTTACTCAAACCTGAGTCATGACAGGTGATGTTTCGTGACAGACTGATGATTCCTATCTTTGATGCAATGGGCAAACCGATTGGCTTTGGGGCGAGAGTGATCAATCCTGATGATCAACCTAAGTATCTCAATACACCAGAATCTCCTCTCTATCACAAATCAAGTGTTCTTTTCAACTATCATCGCGCCAAGAAGACAAAGTATGGTATTATCGTTGTCGAGGGATATATGGATGTGATTGCGATTGCGAGGATGTGATATGATAATGCAGTGGCAACGTGTGGGACAGCGTTGACTGCTGACCATGCGCGCTTATTGACCAAGCTTTCCGTGCCAATTTTTTTTCTGTTTGATAATGATAATGCTTGATATCAGGCCTTTGTGAGAGCTTTGGAGGTGGTTTTAGCTGTAGATTGTTATCCAAAACGCCTTACTTTGCCTGATGGCTATAAGGATGTTGATGATTTTGTCAATGCGAGGCCAGATGCAAGACAGGAGTGGGATGTACTGTGTGCGCAGGCTCCTGATGCATTGACATGGTTTATTGGGACGTATGATAGTTCGTGGGATCCCCAAAAAAAACAAGACCGGAAACAGCAGTTTTTTTCGTTGCTTGCAGTTATTCCTTCAATGTCCATGATGCACGAGTATTTGACTCTCTTTGCGATGCGTCAAGGGATGTCCGTATCATTGATTCAGGCAGATTTTCTTGCTTTTGGGAAAAAAAAGAAACGGAGCTGACAGCAGTCACGTGATGTTCTTGTTCATCAGGATATTCCAGCAATATTGGTCAGTGCCAGTTTTTTTGCGCAAGGACGAAATGAACAATTGGCAGCAATACTTCGTCACTGTACTGATGTCCTGATGCTTGATGTCGATGATACAAGGCGTGATCAACGAGAATTGTGGTGGGGTGTTCAAATTTCTGATCCTCAGACACAGCAGTCGCGTTTTATATCCCATTATATTATGCTTTTTCAGCAATATTTGCGTACGTTGACCGACGCTTCAATTCGCAAAGCGGCAAGTGTTGCATTGATTCCGTTGTTGCAGTGGAAATAGTTTTCATGTAAGAAGTCAAGAAAAAAGAGTAACAATTAGAAGAAGATGTTGCAAAAGCATATAGGGCGATTATACTTAAATAGAGTGTTTTTTATTTTATGTGTAGTATGCCTTTGTTGTTTTTTGTGTATCTAGTATGTATCTTTTGGGGAATGATATCTTTTGCTCAGGATTTGTCATCGGTGCTTGATGATATTATGACGCCAGTGTTGAGCGGACAGGATGGTCAGCATGAGGACTTTGTAGAGACATGGATGAGTCAGGAAGGAATATGATCATGAACTGAGGTGTGATCATGAGACTTGGTTGATCCAGAGTCTATTGTCTTTCCTTCGCAGTATGCCTATACTGTTCGTGGTCCACAGACGATTACGTTTACCTGATCAGAAGGTATAGTGACACTTGTTTTTGATACATTTTCCTGAGCATTGGGGATAAGCCTTGTCGAATCAAGACGTTTGGTGAATGGGATCCCGTATCAAGCCATCAGTGTTGAGACGACAGGGGATGCGATTTTTACCTATCGTCTTTTCCTGCCCAATAAACGATGAACGACTGCACGTGTTTTGTGGAGAAATGCAAGCAATCCAGTATGGACAGTGATGCCTTCCACCGTGCAAGGATCACGTATTATGGTTCAGGCAGATCATTTTACAACATTTGTTGTTACGAGTCCCACAGCTCCTGTCCCGACTGGAACATGATGTATTCTGTTGGGTGCAGCGGCGGATGATTTGTGTTTTACCTCACTCCAAGCAGCAATCAATCAAGCAACAGGAGATGGTGCGGTGGTTCGTGTGTTTTGATGAACCTATGTATGAGATGTTGTGATCTCGTGAAGAAATAGTGCCTCGCTAGAAATTCGCTGAATGGAACCTGGTGTTCGTATACTGGGAAACATGACTGCAACAGATGATTTTATTACCATTCGTGATATTGAGCAGATTGCTGGTGATGTTATTTTGTCTGGTGCGTCAGCTACTGTTCGTTTGGTTGGTCGTGTAGATTGATCACTATGGTCGCAATGATTAAACCATCGTGTCGAAGATATTGGTGTGATTGATGGTATTGTTCGTCTGGAAGGTGAAGGACATCAGTATCGTCGTCTTGGAACGGTGCGTGGTCATGAGACTGTTGTTTTTTCTGATGGTTTGAACATGTCGTGATCTGTTTTGGTACGTTCGCTCAATTCTATTCTTGATTGAATTATTTTGGATCCACTCACTTCCTGATCAGTTGCAATTTTTGCGTGATGAGCTCATAATTTGACTGTCTCAAATATCCAGATCCCGTGAAGATACAATATCGGAATACGTAATCGAGAAAGTTCAGCATCAAGATGGGAAAACATCATGATTGACTGAGTTGATGTGGGGTATGAACTTCGTAGTCAGCTTGCGGACGTGAATGGGCTGTCTCTTATTCAAACGACTATCCAGAATTCTGCTTTTGCTTTTATTCAAATTGATCCTGTTTTTGAGCTCAATGGCGTCTTGATAGATCGTAGTATTATTCGCCAGAATCAGACATGATTTGTGTTTGGTTCTATAAATACTGTTCAGTTTCGTCGTAGTGAATTAATTGATCATCGTTTTGCTAGTATAGTCAATACCTCTATGAATGAGATTGATGCTGATTATGTTTATCGGGGAACGTCGTGAGGAAGACTAGACTTTCCCGTCTCAAACGGAACGATAGGTTTGGTCAGAGCAGATATTTTTCCTGCACTGCGTGATAGTTCTCCCAATGGTGGAACCGTAGGATATGGCCCGGAAAATAATTGGGGTATTCCTAGCTTTGTCCAGACAGATGTGGATCGTTATTTCCGCTTTATCCAATGAGCAACGATCTATGATTATGTTAGACATGATCGTCCTTTTGCATTTTCGTGACGTTTTCTAGAAGATCAAATGCCTAATGTCTGTACATTTTCCCTTGCATGAGTTCCCAGTATGGATATTCGTCCTGCTCAGGCAGACTGGTGTATTTTTACGGGCATATCCTTTGTTGCTAGACCCAATGGATGATTTGATCTTACATTCCGCGTGCGTGATAGTCATGGATGGGAAAGTAGCTTTAATCGTCGTTTGATCATGGATAGAACCCCTCCTCACATGGTCAATGATACACTGAGATTTTGGGATACTCGTCTCTCGACATGGAGAAATAGTGTGTCGCATGCAGGATTGCAATGGACCAACGCTTATCCACAAGTCTGGCAACGTGATGCCAATTTTGCAAATCTTACGACGACATCGCCGTTGTTGCGTTGTCAGACCTGGCTTGAGATGCCGTGATGATTGGTCAGAGAGCAATGATGATTGACGTGACTGACGATTGGTCGTTGTGTTGTCTCGTATACAGGGCTCGTTGATGGGGAGTATCGCTTTTGGTCAACAGGAACTGATTGGGTAGGATGGGTTGGTGAGACATTTGACGTTCGTACGTTTTCTGTTGATACGCAAATGCCTATGATTACGTTGAGCTCTCTTGCTACAGGAACAGCAAGTCATCCGCTTTTTGCTCCTTCTGTGCGTGTCACTGTCAGTGATAATGTTCGTGTAGATTCTGTTCGTGGGCGTTGGGTTGCTCCGGGAACAAATTGTGCGGCATTGAGTGATACTGAGTATCAATTTTCTCTTATGTCCTGAACATTTGGGACAAGTTCTGGTGTAGTGACACTGACAGAACAGGCACGTGATGGACAATGGTTGTGTATTCAAGCAAGGGATTTGGTATGGAATGTTGCCTATGCTACTGTGGGTCCATTTCGTATTGATCGTCTTACGCCTACATGAACGATTTCTTCGCAGTTGACAGCACGTAATTGTCCTTCATGTATTCTCCTTACAGGAACGATTGCTGATAATTTTCCTGTTGGCTTGATTGATTGGGTTTCTGTGCGTCTTTATGGAAGTGGTGGTGATCGAATATTTTCATGAATTGTCTTGCCAAGCGGTGAATGGGAAGTTAGAGTTCCTGTTATGGTTCCTCAGGGGATCTATGCAGTCCGTGTGACTGCCTATGATAGAGCAGGGAACATATGAGTATGGCAATCACCTAATGGTTTGATTGTCGATCCTTCAGTGATTGTGTTATTGACTGCTCCCTCTGATGGCATGATGACAAGTGGTGCTGGGATATCTTTGGAAGCAATATGTGTATCTTCAGCTGCACAAGAAGCGTGAGTGTGATGTACACGTGCTGAATTTATTATAACTAATACACGTACCAATCAGCAAGAAACGCATCTTCTTACTTATCCTACACCATGAACTGATCGTTTTGTACTGATGTGGACGTGATCAGATGATCAATGGACTATTCGTGTTCGTGGGACTGATGCGGTGGGGAATGAAAGCCTATCACCTCAGATGCACACATTTGTCATCGATACACAAGCTCCTGTGATTACTGCCAGTGGCTTGCTTACTGATCCTCGTCCAACTCAGCTAGTGACGTGGGATATTCGTGATAGATTTGTTGATGATGTAGGTTTTTTTCTTGTTAGTGGGGCAATGACTCCTTGTCCATCATTTTTTACAGGATGGCTAGGACGTGGAGGGAGTGGTGATCAGATGACGTGATCGTTTGTATTTGATCAGGCTGCGAGTGATGCACACGTTGTTTGTCTCTATGCGCGTGATCGTGTCGGGAATATTCGTGTGACACGTCTGTCGCAACCATTGGTGATCGATCGTGTCTGACCACGTCTTTCTTTAATTCCCGATACCAACGCTTTTTGCCGTCAGTGACATTTTCTTTTCTCTTTATATCTTGCTGACCAAACACCTCCGCTTGTGTATAGCCTAGATTTTGGTTCATGATGGACTACGTATTCATGAGTTGTCACTTGGACAGGACAGGCGTGATGAATAAGTATCCAAGCCAGGGACTTGTGGGGGAATATTTCCCAGCTTGATGAGGTGATCAAAGAACCAGATTGTCGTGTTCCTATCGTTCAGTGATGATGAGGATGATGATGAGGAGGAACGATTGTTGTGTATCAGGATCGTTGATCTATCTGAGGCTGATGGGGATCAATTACATCATCCCAAAGAATCAGGGAAACAGTATCTGTGTATGATTGGCGTATGGCACAGTGTTTGCGTATCAACCCTTTATTCCAGCGTATTAGATTTGTTGATCTGCCTCAAGGGATGCAAGATCCAGCATATGATCTTTTGTCATTGTGTACAGTTTGGTGAGTGGGGAATGATGGCACGATGACACGTGTCCGTTTTGGGTCTGAGGAGAGGATTTCGAGAGCAGAAGTGCTCAAAATTCTTGTAAATGTTGCTCGCCACCTTCGTCAAGAATCAGTATTGGTTGATGGGCCATCATCGCGTCCTTTTGACTATAATGATACGCTCCAAAATGATTGGTATGGTGTTTACCTTGAACAAGCATTGGCGCGATGATGGATGCACAATTGGGTAAAAGAACATCCAAATGGCACATTTAGTCTTGAGCTGTACCGTATGGCGCGTGTCGATGATATTCGTCGTATGATGACTGATGTTGCAAGAACAGTTGGTGTTTTCCCGCCTGCTCATATCTTGGCATGATTTCCTTCGACCTATGAAATGACAAGAGGTGAATTTGCATTTTATGTGATCAATGCCTTTTGACTTGAGGGAGACTATTTCCTTGGTTCTGATCAAAGTAATAATCGTCGTCTGCTCGAATTGATTGCTCAAAAAGTAGATCCT
The DNA here is from genome assembly GCA_025057375.1 of Candidatus Absconditabacterales bacterium. Classification (GTDB taxonomy): domain Bacteria; phylum Patescibacteriota; class Gracilibacteria; order Absconditabacterales; family Absconditicoccaceae; genus JANWWO01. Next base: position 58,193 of record JANWWO010000005.1, read on the forward strand.
TTGATCAATCCTCGTGATCAAGAACGTGTTTTGAGGGCAGTATATCGTTGGTTACAAACAATGGATCAACGTACTGTGCGTGCTTACAATCTCGATATCAGAAGTATGATCAAAGTTTTGGATACGGTGATGCTGGATATGTGATTTGATCGTCGTCAGGCTATGATGAGAATGAGATAAATGATATAAAAGATTTTTGTCTTGAGTGGACGGGAGACTATGCTCTCGTCTTTTTTTCTTCTTGCAATTATAAGAAAAAATCATATACACAAACTATCCTTTAGTTCTCTCTTCGTGTATGATTACTTCTCATTCTTTTTCTCTTACAACGCACACCATCCACCGATGAAATCACATATTGTCCTTTGAAACAGGGAAATTGGCCCCCCAGGCAGATGCAAGTGTTGTTGTGCGTTTGTGAGATAATGTTCTCTTGGTGACTGTGTGTATCGAAAAAACCCCCAATCCTGACAAAGATTTTTTGCCTTTGACAGTTGATTGGAGAGATAGTTATGGATCAGCGTGAAAAATTGGCTGATGACCCTACCGTAAAAGAGAAAGTAGACCAAGTGACAATGCAATTTTGTATTCAAGAATGGTCGATAGGGCAATTAGGCCTCTTTTCCCAAAATATTGTGTCAACGATATTGTCCTTACGATTACCCCTTTGGTGATTGATAGAGAGCAGGATCTGGGAGTACTGAGCATTATCGGTGCTTCAACTGCCGTCATGATGACTGGTATTCCTTTTGATGGGCCAGTTGGAGCTGTCAGGCTTGGTCACAATGATGAATGATTTGTGCTCAATCCATCTCGTGAGCAGATAACTAAAAGCCAGCTTAATCTGTTGACGGCAGGCCCCCGTGGTGTTATCAATATGATTGAATGTGATGCACCTCAAGCTCCTGATGATCTCGTCCTCCAGGCGTTTGCTTTATCTCAAAAACAGATTGATGCGGTTATTGACGCTCAAGCTGTTTTTTTGTCTCAGTGTACCAAACCTTCTTTTCATCTCACTTTTTCTAAGCCACATCCTGACTTGCTCGCTCTCGTGTATCGTTGGGCTGATGAGAATGAGGTCAGTCACCATTTTTTTTCTGCTCATAACAAAACATCATTTAATACAATTTATTCCTCTCTCTTGACCCAGCTTGAACGTTTTGTCGATACAATGCACCCAGATCATCCTGGGCGTGCTCTGCTTGGATCTGTTTGGTTTACCTATGTAAGAGATATGGTGAGAATGAGAACATTGACGCAATGAATCAGGGCTGATGGAAGAGACAAGACCATGATTAGACCATTGTTTGCAGATGTATGATTGTTTGATCGTTTGCATGGATCGTGATTGTTTCGAAGATGAGATACGCAGGTTATGACTACGTTGACATTGTGATGACCAACCGATGTTCAGCTTATCGACACAATGGAATATGATGAAGTAGAACAACGTTATATCCATCATTACAATTTTCCATGATTTAGTGTCAACGAAGCAAAACCTACAAGATGAGCATGAAGAAGGGAGATTGGTCATGGTGCATTGGCAGAAAAAGCACTCGAACATGTGCTGCCTCCGCTGACACAATTCCCTTATACGATGAGATTGGTCTCAGAATGTCTGTCGTCATGATGATCTACTTCGATGGCGTCTGTATGTGCCTCGACGCTCGCTTTGCTTGATGGGGGAGTACCAATCCAAGCTCCTGTTGCAGGAATTGCTATGGGATTGTTTACTCAAACAGCATCAACGTGAAGTATAGAAAAATATGTTATTCTGACGGATTTGTCAGGAACAGAGGATTTTGTGTGAGATATGGATTTCAAGGTTGCTGGGACACGTACATGAATTACGGCGATCCAGCTTGATACCAAAATTCGTGGATTGAGCTATGAGATGATTGCTGAAACTATTCTCGCAGCCCGTGAGGCAAGAATTGCTATCCTTGATTTTATGGGGAAAATTATCAATCAACCTAGGGCTACTGTTTCTCCTTTTGCACCCAAAATCCATTCCTTCCTTATTAACCCTGCAAAGATTCGTGACGTGATCGGCAAATGAGGAGAGATGATTGATAAAATTATTGAACAGGCATGATGAGTCAAAATCGACTTCAAAGACGATGGTACCGTCATTATTTGTGATAGGGATGCGGAAAAGATTGCAAAAGCAGAGGCATTGATTAGAGATATTGCTGATGATTTGCCTCTCAACACACCATTGCAAGCAACAGTCACCAAGGTAGAATCCTATGGCGTCTTTGTATCTCTCCCAAAAAATAAATCATGACTTTTACATATCAAAGCGATGAATCTACCTCCCAATACCAATGTCGCAACACAGTGGAAGATCGGCGATTCGATTGCGGTGCTTGTGACAGGGATCGATGATCAAGGAAGACCGATATTGATCAAAGCATAGTAGTATGATGTAGTCTATTCTTAAGTGTCTGTCGTTGGTTTTTTTTTCTAGAAAGATATGAGGACACAGTAAGGAGAGATGGGTGTGTCTCTATCTAGCTAATTGTTGTTCTTATGATTATGAGCGTGATGGCGTGCATTGAACATTAGATATTTGTCGTTGAACCTATTACACTGTGGTGCCACTTTCCCTGGAGTCGTTTATGATTCCTTTTATTGCGTACACCAATATGCTTATGAAGGATGGCATGAATATATGTTGTCTCCTCTGTAAAAAGGAAGGCAACCTGTTTTACTATTTCTGTCATTGTTTGCTTGTTTGTGGGTAGGTGATGTTCTGTACAACGATCATCTCCACTGTTATTTTGTGTCCAAATAACGCAGGAACTGCTCGGTCCTCTCCTGTATCTCAATAATATAGCCGTCTATGAAACATATTCAACCATATTCTATGATATCTACTGTTCTCACATAGGCTACGGTTGCTGCTCGTTTGCGTACGTAGACGGTCATGGCAGGATATTGACTTCCTCCATGAGTGTTTGGTGCTGCTGTGTGATCTGTGGAGTTGATAATCAACTGTTGTTACCCTTTGTACTATGTATGCAGTGTGGCTGACACCATCATTATGATGCTTTCGTATTCGTTTCGTCCTATCTCTTCTCCTTTTTCCCAACCCAAAAAATTCAGCATCATGATAGTGCTACTGTATTAAACAACAAGAATTGCTACCACTGTCTGTGCTCGTCAAAAACCGCTTTTTGGGGAGAGAGAGGCGTATGATATTCTCTTGACTTTTATTTTATACTGACAGGAGTATTGACGACGTGGGCTACAAGATACTTGCATCAGAGTTATCATATTCTTGAGTTTAGTGTTTTGCTGTGGAGCATACAGACCAACATATATACATAATTCGTGTTTGGAAATTATACATCTACTGCTGTGTAATGAATGCTCCTATGGAAACCCTAGCTTAACATCATCACGATTTGTTGGAGAATGGAGAGATTTTGTTTGTAATTGACTCTCATCGGACCTACGATGGCAATGATGGCATCGTAGTCATTGAGTGTTACCTTTGCATACAGACAGGATAAAATTGTATCATTATTCGTTATGAAGGTATAGTAGACTTGTTTCTTTTTGATAACTTTGGAGGACAAAAATCAGATAATTTCTCTAGTTTCGATAAAGTCTACAATGCGACGTGTCGTTTCAAAATCTCCTGTCAATCATGCATCCTTGAGGATGTTGGTGATTCAGAGATAATAGTATTCATCATTTCTCAAAAAACCAACACTGACGCCATCTACGATTTTTGCTAGATAATTGACGAGCTGTTGCATTCCACCACGTGCAAGATTGAGATCAATATCAAGAGGGGGAGATGTCAGTAAGTCATTATTTTGGATAACCGTATCTAGATAGACGGTCATTCATGTCACAGTAGGAATTCTCCCTGAGGAATTGTAGGGCTGATACACATATCCTCCTTTTTCAAGGGCATTGAGGTATTTTCTCAGTGTTGATGGTGCATAGCCCATATCATCAAGTTTGTGGAGATATTTTGATCAGATGGGTTCTCCTTTATTGATATAGGTATCAATAACAGTAGCCAAAATGTCTAATAATTTTTTGTCATGAGATGGAGTAATATCATTATTCATTGGTGGCATACATAAAAACTAAAAAATCGTCATTATGGTCAGAAATTTTTTTGTTTATGAGTTTATTTTATAGGCGTGGTGTGAGAATTAATGTTTGGTCAAGACTTCCTATATCAAATTGGATAAAGTTATCAATACTTGTATTCATATAGCGTGAATGTTCATTGATAAAATGACGGAAGAGTGTGATTTGGTCTGGAATATTTTTCGATAATGAGATAAAGAGTTGAGTTCCATTCGGACGTTCAAGCATCAAACGATCAGATCCAATCAAATATACTAAACGAGTAAATTGGATGTTTGATTCAATAATATCACGATATGCATTGATGAGTTGGTTAGAACTATGAGCAAAAAAGAATCAAGATAGGTTGTCGAGGGGTCAGACATAGCTGGGGATTGAGAGCACTGGTTTATCAGATCAATGGGTTGATCATGAAAAAATAGGTCGCCATGTATTGTTTGCTGCAAGTGCAAATTTTGCTCATCTATGATGCAGGACGATTGCTGGTTGTTCAAAGGCAAGCTCGACCAAGACTCTTCATGGTTGTGGTTTTGACAATTTGATTCCTTGTACAAAAGGGAAACGCTCACGAATTGTGGCCAATAGTGACTCTTGGTTGATGATCGTGAGGTAGTAATTTTTTTGGAGGAGTGTGTTTTGGATCAATTCGTAAAGATAGATATCATTATACTCTTCTCTATTGTTTTGGCTAAATGATACGCTTATTATCGTATGTTCTCGACTGAAAAAATTGACATACAGGGTTCGTGCAATAATAACACTACACAAAAGCAACATCAAAAAACCTACAAGAATTTTTTGGTGCTTTTGGAGGAGTGAAACAATAATTTTTCTTTTTTTGGATCTTTTTTTGGTGCGGAGAGACTGCGGACGAACAATAACAGTCACCATACTCTCAAGAAAAAAACTAAAATTACTAGGAGCTAGTTAGAGAAATGTTGGAAGCATGACGAGTGACCATGTAAGAATGCTACCAATAATAATTCATCCGATGACTTCAATTGGTGTGTGCCCAAGTCTCTCGGGGAATTTGGACGCAGAGCTCACTAAATACTGTTTGATAGTTTCGTATTGAGGAGAATCGTGATTGAGATAGTGATCAACCAGTGTATTGAGTATTTTTGCATGATTACCTGCTTGATATCTGACATTCATTGCATCATACCACCAGAGAATACAAAAGACTGCAACTACCAAAAAAAGTAACGAAAATCCTTGTTCTCGTCGCACAAGAAAGAGTATGGAAGAGGAGACAGCACTATGTCAGGATGGGAACCCTCCTGACGTAACAAGAAACTGAGAAATTTTGATAGGATGGTGACAAATGATATCGATGATGAGCTTGATGGACTGTGTCGCAAGCCACACAATCACAGGAATGAGAAGGATGTGGGCTTGGAGACTAGTATGCATAGCTGCATGAGAGAATAAAAATTGATTATTTAACTGAGACGATTTGTATTTGCTTTTTGCTGCCATCAAGCTTGATTGTCACAACATCGCCTTGTTTGTGTCCTTCGATCGCTGCACCAATAGGTGATTCAAAAGAAATTTTTTGTGGTTCAGAAAAAATGTCAACTTCTCATGATCATACAATTTTGCAGTGAAATATTTTCCCATCATCCATTTCAAGAACAACTTCTGATTGATATCTAACGATTGTATCAGCGGAAATATCTTCTTTTTCGACAATTTCAACGTCTTTGAGCATTTCTTTGAGTTGGCTTACTCTGGTTTGCATCAACGCTAATTTATCTTTTGCTGCGTGATAGTCTGAGTTTTCTGACAAGTCTCATGCTTCTTGTGCTTCTTGGATGATGCTTTGGACATCAGGAATTTGGACTTCTTCTAGATCAATAAGCTCTTTTCGTAATTTATCAAATCATTCTTGAGTCAAGAGTTTTTTTTTCATATACAAGGAAGATGAAATAAAAAATGATGATGAGGTTGGTGAGAATATGTTTATTTATTTCACAATCTTTTTTTGAGGTAACGGAATCCATCACCAAGATATTCGATAATGGCAGAAAATCATTTTTTATTATTGAGTTTCATATAGTCATTTTTGAGATGATCAAAAGCGTGAACAATAAGGTCGTTGAGATTGGCAAATTTTTCTCTTTGGTAGCGAGCATGATGCCCATTGATTATTGCATCGAAAATGCCATCAAATTGACCATCGCGGAGAGCAATGTTAATTTTGATTGATCAAGTAGAGTTAGGATTTTTGAGAAGTTTTTTTGCTACAATATCAAATTTATGGTTGAGTTCATAGTCGCATAGTTCTTGGATACTTGCTTTGGTTTCATCAGTTATTCATTCATAATAATAATGAAGGGTGATTTGATTCATAAGTAGCGAGAAAAATAAAGGTACTCCGTATGAGTACTACATTAGTAGTAGTAGCGAAAAAAAAGTTTTTTTCAAGTCCAACATTGTTTTTTTTATCATTTACACAGCAATGGACGGATTTGTATGCATCCTTTTTGGATTTGTGCCTTGCTTTGAGGACGCAAGAAATTGCGTCCTTACGTGATCACCAATAATTAGAATACCATGGATATGATTTGGCATACAAACACAATCATGAGGATTAACAAATGGATAATGATTGTTGATCTGATACCAATCATCGGTTGCACATTGTCCCAATTGATTTAATACCATCTTCTCATTTACGACTTTGCCAAAATACTGTTCACGATCTTTGGTACAAATTGTCACAAAACATCATCATGGTGTCGCATAATTATATTATATCGTTGTGCACGGGGTGTTTTGTGGTGGTGCATGAATTATGAGGTAAAAAATCGTTGTGATGATTTGTTTGTGGCATTATGTGATGCCTGTAGGGACAGAATTTTTCTGTCCTTATGTTATGTCCATGATTTTTATTCATCCTTTTGCGATGGCATTATATCGATGCAAAAATGTGTCCCTACAGTTGATTATCCCCTTTTGAGATACGTTGCATAGCACGCTCATAGAGGTGTGGATGATATTTTTTGATGCACTGGACATAATGGTTGACTGGATGGTACGACATCATATCGATAATATCCTGATCATCTGTGCCTTTGATCTGTGCTCGCAGAGGCGGTTTGTTTGGGTAGAAAAATATCCAACTGACCATTATCACGAAGATCGAGGAGTGTCTGTCTGAGATCAGTGATGTGATCGTCGTTGACGATGGGTTGACTAGTGGGAGATACAACTTCTTGGTCTCGACTTGTCTGTCCTGAGAGAAATCATCAAGCATTGAGCGTATATAATGCACCTTTGACGTCTTGGTAAACGAGATCAAATGCTCATGCAAATCTTTCGACGATTGTGTATTTCCATTATTGGTCTCTGTATCTCGAGACAGAAGCATATCATGTCATTTGGGACTCATCATGGATAGAGCTATCACTTTGGATGTCGTAGCATACACTCGTGCTGTGTGGTGAGTGCTAGGGCGTGGGTCTAGTCTGGTCAATCATGTATGTGAAGAACCATGATAGACGTATCAAGAATTTGGGATATTCATATGAGGGAAAATAGGAATGAGTAAACTACGCAGTTGTGAGCAATAATTTGAAATACAAACTATGAGACTATTAATGGTTGTGTGATAAAGATTTTCTCATATTTTTTAACTGACTAAAGGAGAAAATAAAAAACACGAGGCCTTTCTAAAAAACTTGATTTGTTAAATTTTCGTAGCAAAACAATGATTTTTACATCAAGACAACCGCAACGATAGATAAAAAAAATCATGTTTTTTTGTCATGTCATTGGGTATGAAGCACTATTCCCCAATCAAATCATCCCACAATCATAACTCTTCTCAAAAAAACTATGTCACATGCAACAACTTGTTGCGAGCCTTGAACAGATCATCGAGTCTAGCCACAACACTCCATTGTGTGTGTAATTTGGCTAACCCGTTATATTGTGTTTTCACATGTCATCGTATATGTTTGATTACTCCACAAGGACATTCAACACTCTTTCTTGGCATTGCAATACGTGTATTTCGTACTTGTGCCTCAATTGGTACTATGTTCTGATTTCTTTTTCGTTTGATGACTGCTGTATGGATCATTCATTTTCCCCTTGCTATTTCTTGTAGTGGCTTTCATGTATAGGCAGCGTCGGCAACAGTTGAAACTGTATGTTCATTCGTTAATCCTTGGTATGCTTGACGATCATGAACACGTGCCGTAGTGATTTTCACGTCTCTTCTCAATCATTGTGTATCCGTAGCTATATGTGCTTGTGCACCAAAGTGAACATTATTATTCTTCTTTGTACTACTCATGTCTGGCTCTCTTTCATTATTGTTATTGTTTGTACTAGAAGAAGCTTTGATACTAGTCGTATCAATCAATGTTCACTCATGACATTCTATTTATCTCTCAATCATGGATGTAGTCACAATAGATAAACATGCTCCACCTACATTATTTGCATGAATAAATTTTTTACAACCACATAATGTTGGTATGTTGGTGAGTCAGGAATGTGATCAACTGTCACATCAATATCCATACAGTATTGAAAAGAACTTTTGTCATACATGTGTTCTTTTGTGTGACGATCCGATAGAGTAAACCACATACTCACAACATACATTTTTAGCGTTTTATTCATCCCCCTTGACGATGATCGATTGGTAGAACACGATATGATTATCTAGGTGAGCCAAATAACATAACACCATGATCATACTTTTTTATATTGTGCTTTTAAGAGATATGATATATTTCATACTGATACGTTTTTATAAAAAAGTATACTGTTCTCGTATTTCATCGCTTCCTTAACTTATTTGATTTTTGAAAGATATACAAAGTGTTGATGTGTGTTTTCAAGTTAGCGAAATGGTTATTTTACACAGCAATGGGGGCTTTGATTGCTGGATGAGGATCATAGCCTATGAGCTCAAAATCTTCTAGTACAAAGGAAAAAATATCTGTTTTGGCTGGGTTGATGATCATTGTAGGCATGGGGCGTGGCTCTCTGTGAAGTTGGGTCTGGACTTGGGTACGATGGTTGAGATAAATATGAGCATCACCTATGGTGTGGATAAATTCTCCAGGTTTAAGTCCGACGCACTGGGCAATCATCATCGTCAACAAACTATAGGATGCGATATTAAACGGAACTCCTAGGAAAAAATCGCCTGATCTTTGGTAGAGTTGGCAGCTGAGTTTGCCGTTTGCAACATAGAATTGAAACAAGGCATGACAGGGAGGAAGAAGCATTTTATTTACATCGCAGGGATTGTAAGCTACGACGAGATGTCTACGGGAATCAGGATTGGACGTTAGGCTTTGAAGAAGATTGCTGATTTGATCAACCCCTTGTCACCCAAAATTTCTCCACTGATACCCATAAACTGGTCCTAGTTCTCATCGTTGCTGTGCAAAATTATTATCTTTTTTTAAGCGTTCGATAAATTCCTCTTGTGTCAATGGTGTCAGTGCTGGATTGTTTTTCTGTTGGGTGCAATAGGATTGATAAGGTCGTTCATCCCAAATATGGACATTGTGATCAAGGAGATAGCGAATATTCGTATCACCACGCAAAAATCGGAGAAGTTCGATAATAATCCCACGCAAAAACATTTTTTTGGTTGTGAGGAGTGGAAATCATTGCTCGAGATCAAAGCGCATGTGCACTCCAAATTGAGAAATCGTTCCTATCCCCGTTCTATCTGCTTTGGTAGCTCAGTGGTCGAGAATAGTTTTCATTGTTTGGCAATAGGTTATGTCTGCGTGCATGAAAGATGTGAGAAATAAAAAAGTTACTATTGACTGTAGGGATGGGTGCCTATTCATTCTTTTTTGATATGTTTTTTGAGGATGCAAAAAAGTTTATCTTTACGGTTTACCCATTACCTCATCTTCACTTCTCTTCATTTTTTCCCATAAATTACTACTTCAGGAATGCCCCACAATTCCCAATCTGCCATTTTCTCACCAAAACGTATGTCTCTATCATCAAAACATACATCATCCCCGGCCGCCAAACGGGTCAGATATTCTTTTTGTGCTTCATCAAAACTATCTGGTGTTGCTGGGACGATCATCGCAGTAAATGGTGCAACATTGACGGGTCGTTTGATCCCTTTGTCGTCATGATATTTCTCGACCAAGACCCCCATAATTCTACTTGGTCCAATTCCATAACAGCCCATCATCACCTCCTGTCTCTGATTATTTTCATCCATATATGATAGTCCACAAGCATTACTAAATTTGGTTTCTAATGGGAAAATATTCCCAATTTCACAGCCAGGTTTCACCTCATAGACTACTCAGGATGCTGGCTCGATATCTCCTTCTTGTGCTTCTTTGAAGTCATAAAACTGTGCTGGACGAGGGATATCTCTGTCTCGGTTTACATTGATTGCATGGTAATTAGTCTGATTGATTCAGCATTCAAAATTGATCAACGAAGCGATACTCTCATCAGCAAAAAATTTGATCTGACTGCGAAGTCCGATCGGGCCTGCGTATCAGATTTGCGCTCCTGTGTGGGTCAGAATTTCTTCTTCTGTCATTAGTCTGAGTTTTTTGCATCCGAGAATTTTTTTGAGTTTGAGATCATTGATTTCATAGTCTCCACGCAGACTACATGCAACGGGATGATTGTCTGCCATATACAACATTGTCTTGACCGTTTTCCATGCAGGAATATTGAAAAAATCGCATAAACGTTGGACACTAACGATATTTTCGCCATAGACAGATTCAAATGGTTTCATCACTTCATGTGGATCTTGATAGGTGGGAGCATGCGAGGGAGCAACTTCTTTGTTGTAGGCAAATGATTTATCCTGACCAATAAAAAGTGTATCTTCTCCGATTGGTAAGATAGTCTGAAACTCGTGGCTATATTCGTCTGTAAAATCACCACCACTGGCAAGCGTAATGATTGTATCATCTCCGAGTCACAATTCACGAAACGTATCCATATAGACAGCTTTGACACGCTCATAATATTGCATCAAATCTGCTTTGTCGCGGTGAAAGCTATAGAGATCTTTCATGCGAAACTCACGGCCACGCAGGAGTCAAGATTTTGCTCTTGCTTCGTTACGAAACTTGGTTTGAAACTGATATACAGCAACGGGGAGATCTTTGTATGACTTGATCCACTGTCAGACAAGGGGTGTGACGAGCTCTTCGTGCGTTGGGTTGAGGATGTATTCGTTGTCACATTTGGCAATTGCTTTGGGATTTGCGCCGCTGGTCTTCATCAGCACATCAACTTTGTCTAGTCTGTTAGTTTGTTTCCAGAGGTCCATTGGTGCGAGTGCAGTCATGGCGATTTCGGTCCCGATGCGGTTCATGTGTCTGCGGATGATGTTTTCGATCTTGGTCAAGACTTTGAGTCCAAGGGGAAGGAAGGTATAGCATCACGCCATGACTTTGTGCACAAATCAGCCTCTGATCAGGTATTGAGCGTTGATGGAAGGTTCGTCTTTGACGATTTCTTTCGACGTACGAGTGAAGAGGGTAGAGAGGAACATAGGGAAAGAGGGGGAAAAGATAAAAAAGAATATGGACTGACGGAGGTGAATGTGTATTGTATGGATAATATTATGGTTAATCGATGAGCGTGACTGGAGATATGTTATGCCCCTGATGCAACAAGTGTTGCTTCCAAAAAACTATAACGGTGGATCATGATCACATAAAAAAGTAAAAAAATATTTTGTTAGATTGGATTAGAGTTCATGATGATCGACTGTGTAGTGATGCTTGTGGTTGATAATATGCTGCACAAGGCCTGCTGGTCCTATCTCTTTGGGGATACATGATATATCTCCAATGTGATAACGCTGATCTACAACAATAGTTGCTCCTGCTGCACAGTGATGTCATCCTCACCCAAACAATGCAGTGATTTTTGCGCAACTTATATGTTCACCATTGTCGAGTTTTTTGCTTCTCATATGCAGTTTCCATTCTGTAGGGGTTAGATCAAAATAAATGACACATCCGACACCTTCAACAGACGCTAAGATATTCATCCCCATTTTGGATTCTTGTTTATCGATTCCAAAGGCAACTCGTTCATCACGATGCATCCATGACCATGCAAATCACTCTCATAAGACTGCTCTTTGCAAAACTTGCTGACTACATTGGATACTCGCCCGCGAACGCGAACGGAACAATTTTTGGGTCAGTTCTTCTTTTTGGGCTCCTGCTTTGATCAATGCGATGCTGATATGAAAGATGTTTTCATAATTACCAGGAAACAAAAAATTCCCCGTATCGGTCATGATACCCATCAATAATGCATTGGCGATAGATGCATTCATATGAGATGGAGTGTAGGTGAGCAAAAAGTCCGCAATCAAAATACAGGTCGAACACGCAGAATTATCTTTGTGATAAACAGCGATGTCAAGAGGATTGGGTTCGTGATGGTGATCAATGATGGCAAGAGGGTGAGAAAGAATCCACTCTTGATGTGGCAAAAACTTGGTAATACGAGAGAGAGGACTAAAATCTACAAAAATGACGGCATCATAGTGTTGTGTTTCATCAATCTCAAGTGATGTTGGACAGGCATGGTGGAGAATATCAAGTCATGCGGGAACTTGATGCGTCAGAAAGAGTGTGACGGATTTTCCCATCGAACGCAATGCTTCCCCAAGCCCTACCATAGATCACCATGCATCCCCATCGACATACTCATGCCCAAAAATCGCAAATGAGTCGTGTTGATTGATAAATGATAGCAATTCGTCAGGATGGAGGGATTGATCACGCATACGAACAAAAAAAAATAAAGACATGTCTTATGTAGCTATTTTTGGTCAAATTGCAAGCACATCACCAAAAAATTTGCATTGCAGTTGAGTTTTTGTTATACTTATGAGTATGGGAGCAACGATCATGTATGCAGTATGAGCACTGCTATTATACAATTTTTGGATTTGGGTTATTAGACATATTACAACTCATCATCGTGATAGGTGGCTAAGCCTTCATATTTTTGTCGTTGGGTTATGTTCAACTGTCATTATTTGGCTTTTCCCTTTTTTGGTTCAAAAAATCCTGGGGCTCACACTTATTACGTCAATCTCTATTCCTCTCATTGTCGGGTATGTTCTTTACTTATTGATCTGTGCGCTGTTGCTCTATGCTGGGTATATGCTTAGATTTTTTCAGATTCATCATTGGCTCAAAGTGGTGATCAGTTTTGTAATTTTTTTGATTATTGCAATCGGAGGAACTGTGCTTGGGATAGAAAAAGCGGTGATTTATTTTACCTTGGTTGCATTTGGGGAGGAGTTTATCAAGTTTATTTTTGGTGTGTCATTATTCGAAAAGATGCAGATTCATTATACTGATTTGCTTCTTTTTTGTTTGTTATCATGATTTGCTTTTGCATTTTTGGAAAATGGTTTTTATGTCCGATATGCGCTCGAGCCTCAACTGACAAGACTCACCCCTCTCCAAATGTTCACTGTGGCGATGAAAACGGTGACGACGAGATGATTGGTCAATGTTGCAGTTCATGGATTTTTTACTGCTTTGATCGGACTACTTAGTATGTGACCATCATTTGACAAACAGCCATTGTGGAAAGTGTGACTTGGTATGTTGCTTGGGATGGGGACACATGCAATCTACAATACTTTCGTTGCCAAATGAGTAGGTTTGATGATTCCTATTGCGGCTGTGATTTCCTATGTCTTAATTTCTTATATTATGTTCAAAGCAGATACTATTTTTAACCAACCAAAAGATGGAGGGATAGCAAATGATCCGAGGTATTGATAGTTTTCCTTGTTTTTTGTGGTGAAATTTGTATAGTGCGGTGAGAGATATCTTTACTCTTTCTCCGTCAGATGAACGTGTATATCGAAGAACGTGTCTGGGATCATCCTCGTACGACACGTCTGTGTTCGTTTTTCCCCAAAGCGAATATAATTCCCATCAAACACTACAAAAATATTTTTGATACCTATCAGCCAAATCCTGGACATCCAACCTGGATTATTGCATATGCTGATGGCGAGATTATTCAAGAAGCACCCACGTGATACGGTCATAGTAGTCAGTGATTTTTTTTCAAGACGTCGCTCAATTGCTTGTATGACTGTGCTTATTGCTATCTCAAGGGTGCATTTCGTAACGATTTCCCTGTACATTTTGTCAATTATGATGATATTCAGGATGTAATCAGTAAAAAAAATGCAGTACTGACTGAGCATGGTAGTCAGACACCGATATGGTGGTATGCCTCGGATTGGTCGGATACGATAGGATTTGATCAGTTTTTGTGATGGACAGAGAGTTTTTTTCCGTTTTTTCAGACCCAGGAGACGATGATGGTTGAGCTCCGCACTAAAGCACCATCAATCCAGCATCTTCTCACTGTCTCCTCTATTCCTTGCAATGTTGAGATTGCCTATTCTCTCAATCCTCAAGTTTTGATTGATCGCTACGAAAAAGGGACTGCTTCTTTGCATCAAAGAATCAGTAATTGCAAACAATTGATGAATGCGTGATACAAGGTAGGATTGAGATTGATGCCACTGTTGCCTGTACCTGGGTATGAGGAGATCTATAAAGAGTTTATGGCTTATGTTGCACAAGAATTTTCTTGATATGAGCTTTTTAGTGTATTTTTTGGTGGATTGTTGTATACGCATGAGGATTACAAACGCATGCTTCGCAAAGTGTGAGATGTAGATGTCTTACATCGTCTTTCTCGTGATGCGGATGGAATGTGGAGAGAAGATAGGGTAGTCAGGGAACGTTTGGCGGATTTAGTTCAGCACTATTTTCCTTATTGCCAGATATGTATGGATGAGATTGACTAAAAGCTAGGAGTTATCATTCCTAGTAGCTAAAAGTTTTGCTTCATCGCATAGCGAACGAGCCCAGTCCAGGAGTTTATCAATTGCCAGTCCTTGTCGTCACTCTTGGTCAGTGATGGTTTTTTTGGTGAGTGCATAATAGGATAGGGCTAGAGATTGTCGTTGCTGTTTTTGACTATGACTTGCATGGATACCTTGGGGAAGAGGGTAGGAATATGGTTGATGAACTGTTTGTTTGTACCATTGCGTGACGATTCCCTCTCAATTGGCGTTTATCCACACTTTGGAAAGATGAGTACTTGCCGGCTGAGGATCGAAGGTTTGTGTATCCTGTGTCCCAAGGTTATCATAAGGAATTTTGAGGATGAGTGAGGAGCGATGAAGACGTTGTGCTACTCGACCAATTGCTCGTGATTCCATATCGACCAGGATACCAGGGTAGATGGTCTTGTTGTAGATTGGTACGTCATAAGTGGGGCGAGAGAAACAGATGCAGTGAGCAGACGGAAGCGGAAGTGTGTGTGTGGTGATATATTCTTTGTCGCTTGCGTGATGTCTAGCGGTGCGGATGTGATACAGTTTGTGTGTATCAATTTGTCCATGCCATCCTGCAAGTCAGATATTAACGATGTGGGTGATCGAGGGATTGGTCGTGAGGTATTGGGTCAATGTCATAATGCTAATTTCTGGTCCTATCCCCGTAACGAGGGTTTTTTGTGTGTGGTAATGAGGTAGGATAGCACGACGTTCATGCGCTGTAGCAAAGGTTCGGAGGAGCATGGGGAATGGATGATAAAAGAAAGGGAGAACGTCTTAATGTATAAGGATATGATGATCAATATACAAGAGTAAGTGAAGTCATCGTACTGGGGTTCTATGTCATATTCAATCAGAGAGAGGAACATGATTTGTCTCACCAATGATGACATAATGTATTAAAATAAAAAAGTCAATAATTGTCTTGATTTTTTTTAAATTTATTTATGATATTTTCGAACTTAAATATCTTTCTTATGAAAAAAATAGAAGCTTTAATTATTGGGATGTTGCTATCCCTTGCAGTGTTTGTTAGTGTTAAAAGCAGAGCACAGAATTTTGAACCGTCAGTATTGATGATTAAAGATTCATTATTAACGACAATCCTTGTTTCTGTAGCTGATGATCAAGCTGCAGTCTATGTACGTCTAGATACTACAGGTAGTACAGATAGTGTATTACAGATTGTCGGTATTGCGAATCGCATTGTTCAAGGTAATGATACCATTCCTGTCGTCATCTTGATTCTTGGCTGTAAAAGACCTGGTGAGTATGGTATTTATGACCTTGCAGTTGGGATGTGCCATGAAGGCATTTTGAAATATACTTTGTCAAAAAGATATGATTATCATAAATCAACTATCCTAAAAGTCGTAAGCACTGTCATGGAAGAATATCACGGATTGCCTATAAAATATGCCAAAATGCAATCTAAACTTTTTGTAATTGATCCACGGAAGATTCCGCTTCTGTGCTCCCAGTTATACCAACTTCATCAAATTTTGTATTTACAAGAATATCGGTATTTTCTTTTTTGTGACAAGTGGTAGATGAAGATAATGTGTTTGATAGAAAGTATTCATATTTTTTATCATATATTTTTTATCACATATCTTCACACATCAAAACAAGCGGTATACTCACCAAAAGCCGCTTGTTTTTTTATCATTTGGTGTATGATTTTTTTCATCATCCGTATCGCATATCTTTTTTTCTCCTTATTCCCACTGTGCAAATGGTGGATTACAATAACGATATGTTTTGGGGAATCTGTCGAGAATCACAAGAATTTCATCATCAAGAAGAATATCGTGACTGACAAGGTTTTCACGTAAACGTTCCACGCTTGATGCTTTGGGGAGGACAGCATAGCCAAGGTGGAGAAGATAGCCAAGATAAACCTGTGCATGGGTCGGTCAGTTTTTTTTGCACCATGCATCAATGTGAGTTGTCCATTGCTTAGCAAAGAGATGTCCATGAGCAAAGGGCGAATAAGCAACAGGTTGGATAGCGTTGGTTGTGCACCAGATGAGATTGTCAGATTGGTCTAGGAGCGCGTGTGCTTCATATTGATGAGCGGTGATGAGTCATGGATAGTGTGTATGTAGGCGTATATATTCACGAGGGGGGAAATTACTGATGCCAATGCTTTTGGTCAGTCAGGAAGAGATGAGGGTTTGTGCCTGAGAGAGGACTGTATCGTGGTCCGCTGGTGTCGAGGGTCGGTGGAGGTAGACAAGATCAAGTGTGGTTCCAAGCTCATCGCATATTTTCTGGAGATTGGTGAGGGGATCTTGATACATATTCATCCATAGTTTGGACGCAAGAAACAAATCTTGACGGTTTCCTCATCGTGCTTGTATTCCTTGTTTGATGAGATGATGATTACTGTAGATATGAGCTGTATCGATATGACGATAGCCCATATCCAGTGCGGCGGCGACAAGGTCTGGTGTGGAGAGAGGATCAGTCATTTTTCGGGTTCCGAGTCAGAGACGAGGGATGGTCATAGATTGTGTGGAGATAAATATGGATGAGAGAGGGTGGGGTGTATGATCATGAGAGACATGAGAGAGTGTCACTATTGGCATTGTTTGTGCCATCATGATGGGTATGTTTTGGAAGCATGGGCAGTGTGGTTGTTTACATCTTCAGGAATTGCTGTATGTCTAATATAATGTTGTTGATAAACTGTTCATTATTAAAGAGTGTACGATCAACATCAAGAAAGATGGTGCTTTGTTCATGTGGGATATGTAACAGAAATTCGTCAAAACTTTGTATTGTTGTGTACTGAGATCATCAAGGGTTTTCTCCTCATCAATTGGGATGCAAACAGTGAAGCAGGATTTTTTGGCCATGTGTTGCAACACTTTCTAGTTGTGAGAGGACAGAAATTTTATCATCAAAAAATACTATTTTTTGGTCAGAGGGAAGTATGTTGAGAATCGGAATAAGAGCTAGAATTTTGTTCTCTGCGAGAATGATGTTTTTTGCTGAAATATGTTGCTGCATAGCAGTTGCTGCAATTTTTGCTTGTTGAAAGGTGAGGTTGTGTGTCTGTGATCGGAGGTAGACGGTGTGTCCTTGATCCTGAAGTTTGGTAATGAGTTTAGTGGCTCAAGGATAGAGACAATCATGTGCTGGCGGATGTTGAAACATGTGGGTGAGATAGGCTTGGATTTGTTCTTTTGTTGTTTGCTCGTATCATTCAGGAATAAGCACTTTTCAGACTTGGAGACATTGTGTAATGAATCAATGAAGATCAGGAGCCATAGCAAAAAAAAGGAAACAAAAGATATACCTTTTATATATCGATTTCTTTTTTTTATGCAAGAAAAAATATACTGACGTCAATCATGTCAGTCCTCAGTTTTTTCTTGTATGCTACTCATTGTTTTCGCCACGAATCATATCTGCGGTGATTGTTCTGGTAGAGGAGATATCATAGACTTTGGTTCATCACGGATTCATCAAGATAGCCCTGACGAGATCATTGGGTGCAAGTTCGCCACCAACGTCAGCAAATGGGCACGGACACATCGTGCAATTGACACTAGCAATAAACCCTTTTGGCATATCAGGGAATGCAAAACATGGATCATTGGTGATGAGGAGAGGACAACCTGCGTTGCGTGACGATCATGGAATCCCTGGACAGCCGTCACGTTCATCAGATATCCCATCCCCATCTGCATCAGGCGTTAGACATCATTCAGATCGCACGTTCCCATCTCGTGCTTGGTCAGGGCAGGGATCAGCTCTATTGACTATACCATCACCATCATCATCGTCGTTTGGATTACGAATTGTATTTGTATTTTGAGTATTATTTCATCTTGGTGATAATGGTTGATTTGGTTGTGATCATGAGGTGCTTGGGT
The DNA here is from genome assembly GCA_025057375.1 of Candidatus Absconditabacterales bacterium. Classification (GTDB taxonomy): domain Bacteria; phylum Patescibacteriota; class Gracilibacteria; order Absconditabacterales; family Absconditicoccaceae; genus JANWWO01. The sequence goes on from JANWWO010000005.1 coordinate 77,063, forward strand.
TGTCAGATTGTGTGGGAGTGAGTGATCAGGTAGTTCATAAGGGCGAGTCAAAAGGATTGTTTTGGTCTCACGTGAGTGGTCATCATGCTGGATTTTGGTTAAGATCTTGGTTGCTGGTGCTTGTTGCTCAGGGGCGGAGGAATGGCTCACAGCGATCATCAAATCCATCACGATCAAGGTCAATTGTTTGATCAAGGGGGATAAAAGGGCATGAGGAGAGTCAGCAGACATTTGCATGGCGATTCAAAAGCTCACGATTGATATTGTTTTCTCTGGGTCTTCATCACGTCAGTTGATAGCTGGGGATAGACTGTGATGCAGTGATGATATTCCCTTCTGGAGATACTTGAGATGTTGCTGCTCATGATTGATTTTGCGTATCAGTATTTTGTGGGTTAGTCTCTTGGTCTGTTTTGTTTGCTCCTATTGATGATCAGGGGGTAGATCATCAGGGAGATGCGTCTCATGGTGATGATGGAGAAAGTGGTTGAATTATTGTGATAATGCCATTTGGTCAGATACTACAGTCATCGTTTTCGAAGAGAAGTAGGCCCAGAAGATTTTGTCTTCCATCCCCATCGATATCATCATCACAGACATCGGGGATACGGTCTTTGTCCATATCACAGCGGAACTGTCCTAAGGTGCCTTTTGCCAAATGTCCTGCACAATCGATTGCATGATCGACAACCAGTGTGAGTTGTCACACCATAGAGATACATTGGACTCCTTGCGGTGTAAGAGTGACAGTATATTGTCATGGTCTTGCATAACGATGGCGTATGGTTGTTGTAGTGCCTTGGAATTGACGAATAGTTCCATCACCAAAATCTACTTCAAGTGCCGTGATTTCACCTGATCCAAAGCCGATAATTTCAGGACGAAAAATAAATTCATCATTTATTCCTTTTTTGAGCTCATCAACTGTTATTCCTACGATTTTTATCCTATTTGCTGAAGGGTTTTTTGCTGTCAGGGTGATGATTGCTGTATGTTGACCACCATCACGAAAACGAATCTGGGTACTGACATAGATGAGTCAGGCGTTTTGTGGAATAATCGTTTGAACAAATCATGTGGTAGCTTGTGTTTCGCCATTGATAGCTCGTGAGATGGTTTCAATATCTTTGTTATCTCGTCATTGAGCATTGAGAGTTATGATTCAGGTAGTCCCTAGTGGGATGCTCAGTGTGGCTGTCGTTAGCCATGATGCTCTTTCTGCAAAAAATCAACTATCTCGTGACATCGTTGTCAGTGAGGTTTCTTGCGATCCACGCATACCTATGAGAGTGATGGATGATGTGCCTCCACTCATCAAACTGAGGTTTATTATTCCCTGCGGGAGAGTTGTTCATGACTGTGATCATCGTTCTCGTCTGATGCGTGTTTGCTCTTGCCCGTGGACGCCAAAACTGAGTGTACGAGGGAATCATGTTTGGGGGAGGGAAAGAGGGGTAATCATCAATCCAAGATCATAGGTTCATTCGGGTATAGAAATTGATTTTCTTGCTATGGCTGAGCCTTGTTCACTGCTGATGATATAGGTTCCGGGCATAACAAAATCTGATCAAATACGTTGTCATTGTGGGGTTCTTCCATCGCCAAGATCTCGGTTGATGGTTCATGGGAATAATGTTTGAGATATCAGTGTGTCGAGTCATTGGATTTGGATGGCTTGGGGGCGAGGTTGTGATGCGTTTTGGTTGGTATGTTGGTTTTGATTTTGGTTTTGATTTTGATTTAGGTTTTCTGTTGGTTGTGGTTGAGATCATGCCTGATTTGGAGGAGATGGTTGTTGGATAAAAATGTCTTTATCTTGGGATTGGTTGAGGACACGGATGTTAATTGTTCCATTATCATCGACGAGATTTGGAGCATTCGGTATGCCATTGTTGTTGATATCAGTGCTGCAGACATCGCCTACGCCATCTCATGACCAATCATATTGGTTGGGATTGTAGTCATTTGGACAATTGTCTTCATGATTGGGGATGCTATCACAGTCATAGTCTGCATCGAGAACACATCCAATTCTTTTGTGAAGTTCGCCAAGGATTGCGATTGCATATGATTTGGAGACAGGATCATGGATGGTGAGATGGGGTTCTTCTTCAAGAGGTAATAATCCTTCACGACGCATAATATTGAGTTCACTGACCGGCCAATAACCAGGGCCTATCCATCAAAAACGTGAAAAATCACAGGCAGAGAGATTGAACATACAATAGACCATATAGGTTTCTAGTTCTTTGTGACTTTGGAGTTGACACGATCATGCTGGACATTCCTGACTACGGTCAGTGATTATTTTTTTCATCTCATTATCAAGGTTTCTCTCTGCATACGAGAATGGTTTGAGGTTTTGCATCCACGTATTGATTGCTGATCGATTGGCACGATAATTTGGGTAGATATAGCGTTTTGCTATATTGATGACAACTTGGATAAATTCTGCTCTGGTCACATTTTTCTCACCACAAAATCATCCGCGACAAATCGGGGATGTAGCACGAGGATATCATCTCATATAATTCATATCTCCCACATAGGCCACACAATAATAATATGACTGACCGCGGTGCATAGCTTGCTCATAGATGATATCATCAAAGTCTTTCGATGGTAAGGTTTGGAAAATGGACCAAAATTCTGGTGTATACACACGACGCATACGAGGTCCCGGATTGAGACAGTCATAACATTCCGTCAAATTCATTAAACGGGTCAATTCATACCTTGAAATTGGTTCATCTCCAGCAAGATCATCCATTCTGATTCCTGCAGATTGTGCAGTTTGGACAAAACGTGCATCAAATCTTTGATCAAGATTTTGTGCATGAAGAAGAAGGGGGAGGAGGAGCAAAAAAAGAATAATCATGCCCAAAGTATACTGATCCACACGATAGGATGCAAATTTTTGGTTTGTTATGGATGATTTTTTGCTTGCATTACATACAATTTTTGATACACTATGAAAAAGTTCTTTGTCAAATAGTTGCCTCACGGTGTATGAGTTGTTTTTATCCTCTATTCTCTCAATATGGACTCTTCTTCACCAACAAACACGTTATTTCTCAGAATTCTTTATTCTTTTTTCCCAGATATTGAGCAAACAATGCATCAAAGTCCTGTTGGAATGTTTTTGTCGTTTGTGTCCGCGAAAAAATATTATACTTTTGTGATCAAAAAAATTATCGATCATTACAAAACCAACTATTTTGATCTTGCTCGTGATCCATTTGATACGACGATGGTACTGGGTCCTCAAACTCGTCAAATCAAAGCAAGAGATACCGATCCTTTCTATGCCTATCATTGTGTTGCGCATATGAATGGCTATACTCTGTATTCTCCTTCTATGGTTGGTATCAATATCGCTTTGGTTTGATCTGTTCTTGCCTTCCCTCTGTTCATTCCCAAAGACGGAACCTATTATTTGGGCTATGTGATGACATTGTATTTGTTGCCTCTAATTTTCCATATCCGCGGAAAAAAAATACCGACTGGCTCGTTTCAGGATCAGTTCAATCGATTTGTGCAGTTTTTTTGAAACTGTTATGAGATGATTGTTCTCAAGATACGCAAAAATGCAAAAAAATCCAAAATAAAAGAGTATACCACTCATTTGGTCAGTCAGGGTCCATTTATTGCATTTTTGATGGAATTGTGTATTCGTCACGCTGCAAGTATGGCATCAGAGTATGAAAATGATGATGATTTTTTGTTGTGGTTATATCATGACGAGATTGTCGGTGGGAATGAAGCGATGATCGCATCCTATCGCGCCAATTATGATCGCAGGGTTGGACAGGCAACAATCAGTGATGAAGAGTGGAAAGTATGGGAATTGATGATGCCTGCTGATATGATCGTTAGATATCTTTTTGCAACAGATACGATGTATGATGTCGTCAAGATTGTTCTTCGTGACTTGTATGATCGCGATTTTCTTGTACAAACTTTGGATCAAGCATTTTTTTCTCAGGATAGTCACGGCAAGACGCAGGCTTGGGAAAAAGTCATGGACTATATCATGAGTTCTCGTAGTACCAAAAAAGAATTTTTTCACAAAATCAAGACATTTGCTCAACGAAGAACAGCAAATACGAAAGCAGGATACGATCCTGTCAAAGCGAAAAAGATTAATGATTTTTTGGATAGTGTTGATGAAGACAATATTGATCAGATTTCTCCTGATTCCATTCCTGATGATTTGAGAAAAGAATCACAGTTGGTTGAAAAAATGATGAATTTTTATATTACCTGGATTGGAGGTACGCAGGGAGCAAATGGAGACACCTGATATTTGAGACTTATGAATAAGCCATTGATTGATCATTTGATGAGACATACTCCTCTCTTGACGAATAAACCTGAAGTCCTGTCTATGTACTCCAAAATCCTTTTTTTGTATTCCAAAAATACTTATTTTTATCAATTTGCGTATGACAACGTTAGATCAGGAAAAGAAAACTTTGCTTTACCGCTTAAAGCATCAGTAAAAAAAGTTTTTTCCAATGTTTGACTCATTGTCAATTTGCATATCAATGCGATTGCAACATTTCTCCAGGATCTCAATCCTCATGAAATGAGAATTGTCATCAAGAATCCAAAGCTCCGTCTCAATATTGACATTTTGCTTGCGGAGCGTATTCGTACAATGGTCTCTCTTGAGACTGAATCATTACTCACCACAACATACGGTATTTTTGATATGATTGTTCAGTCTCCCTTTTTTGGGTCCACGTTGCAGCATTTTGTCAAACAAAAGTCATTGAGTGCTCTCAAAAATCGTTTATATACAATAGATTTTTGGCTTTTTTGGGACTTTTTGTATCATAGTAAAAATCACAGTGATCTGTTTCGTATTGTTGGGGAAATACCCTCCTTGATGGTTTTTGCAACGCTAAGAGAAACTTTACTTGGTATGATCATGGTGCTTGTGTATTGTATGCATACCGAACCTGCATTTTTTACGACGCAGCGACGTGAGATTTTTTTGACAATGTATATGCGTGATATTTTGCTTGTTCCTGATTCGTTTATCACTGTGATTGCAGGGGTTTTGATGCATGTATGTGATTATTATCATGCTATTATTCTCGAAATGATATACATTGATGATAATGCGTATTTTATGTGATTGGTGGTTGAATCAATGAAGAACCATTATGATCGCAATGGGCATCATGTCCCTGATTATGACTATGAAGAAATCTTGTGGTGGCGTGGGTATCTTAAAGCTGTGACCTATTATAACAAAAGATTTTGTTTTCCTGAGTAGGATATGACGACGTTATGTTTGGATGTAGTTGATGTATTTTAGTTCGTTGGATATCTATGGTTGTGTATGTTGTATGGCAAGGGAGACGTCCTGGTATTTATCAGACTTGGGACCAATGTAAAGACCAGATTGATTGATTTCCATGAGCACAATTCAAAAAATATAGAACACAGCAGGAGGCAGAACGTGCTTTTGAGATGGGATATCGTCAAGGCATATCTGCTCCTAAGCTTATTTGGCCTCCTGAATGTGTTTGACATATTGCTGTTGATGCTGCTTGTCGTGGTAATCCGTGAATCTTGGAGTATCAGTGAGTGATGATCGGTTCCGATCGTATATCATGTACACAACTGTTTTATCGTGGTCCCTATGAGCAGGGGAGTACCAATCTTGGTGAATTTATTGCTCTCGTCGTTGCTCTGAGGTATGTCCACAAGCATCCCTGATTGACGATCTATTCAGATTCGCTCACCGCAATGGCATGGGTTCGTGATCGTCAGGTCCGTACAACATTGGATCTATCGCAGATCAATCCAGTTGTTCGACAGCAGGTACAGGAGTGTGTGACATGGTTGCGTGACCACTCCTCTCATCATCGATCCATCAAAAAATGGAATACTCAGGAACGATGAGAATGTCCAGCAGACTTTGGGAGAAAATAGGAGAAGATATTGGTTAGTTTTTATTTTTTTTCTTTATCATGTATTGTCCTCAATGTTCCCATCAAGAGACCAAAGTGCTTGATTCAAGATTGGTAGAAGAATGACATGCTGTTAGACGCCGTAGACAATGCGATGTATGTCAGTATAGATTTACTACCTTTGAAAGAATGACAATCGCAAATCTTTTTGTCGAAAAAAAAGACGGAAGTATTGAATATTATGACAGAAATAAATTGATTAAATCCATTATGCTTGCGTGTGCAAAAAGACCAATCGATATTACATCGATCGAACATATGGTCCGTAGCTTGGAGACAAAATGGATGGGTCAGTCAACTATTACGACCAAAGAAATTGGGGATGATGTCTTGCCTTGACTCAAGGAGCTTGATGATGTTGCTTATATTAGATTTGCCTCCGTCTATCGAGATTTTGCGACAGTACAGGACTTTATCAAAGCGTGTTCATCTGCCTCATTTCATAGACTTCATCCTCTTGATAGCTAATATTTTTTTCCTTTTTTCTTTTTTGCGTTTTCTATATGAATCATGATAATCACTATGATGTCTGATCGAGCATCAACAAGCACTATTTTATTTTTTTATTCTTATTTTTATGATTCGTCTTTTTGGTATTGCATGTCTCATGACATTGACTCTGCCTGTTTTTGCACAGGTTTGCACAAGGGAATATCGTCCCGTTTGTGGTATTGATTGAGTAACCTATGGCAACACATGTATGGCTCAATCGACACCTATTGCATATGAGGGTGAATGTGTTCGATGACCTACGTATGATAAAAAAACAACACATCATATGACTTGTACATCGTATCATGATGGATGCAACTCTTGCTCCCAATGAAATGATGGACGTATTGCATGTACGATGATGTTTTGTGAAAAAAAAGGACGTCCTTATTGTCATGAACAGACTCAAGAATCTTTTGATGAAGAAATCACGATGTGTACTATGGAATATCGTCCTGTTTGTGGTATGATTGATGGTCAGGTGCAGACATTTGGGAATCAATGTGGACTAGATACAACCAGATGAGCAGTGTTTTTGCATCCTAGTGAATGTGCAACGACTACCTCTGAGTATCTCACTCCTATTCAAGAAAAGACAGTAAAAGATCTCATAGTTCGTTTGACATCCTTATCCCCTCGTACTCGTCATGCACTTGCACGCAAAATTCAAACTCAACTCCAGACACTTGCATCTCGTCTTTCCAAGCCCCCTTCTGAGACGCTAAATACCAGATATCGTATGCTTGCCTATGTTCTTGAGTCGCTTCGTATGCATCATTAAAAAAGCCCTGACAGCAATGCTGGTAGGGTTTTTCTATGAAAGACGTTTTCGTGCATCGCGAGCAGCGTTTTCTTCCGCTTTTTTTTTATTTGGTCATGATCATATTCACAGAATATCATTATTAAGACGAACAGTACTATGGAAGACGATATGTGTCCCATCATTGCTCGTTTCTTGTGTATCATAGATGGGAAGTATTTTGTAGTGTGCTTGGCATCGTTCTTGGAGAAGCGATTTGGGATTTTTGAGGTGATGGGGATGAAGGAGATGACGACGTGGATCAATAAGTATCGTAGTCAACCATTGAGCGGTCCATTCCCAGCCATAATCGATCATACAATATCACATCAATGCTTCAAAACAGTCAGCAAGGATACTATCTTTTTCTCTTCCTTTATTGATTTCTTCACCATGAGAGAGGAGGATATGTGATGATCGCTCGCATTCTTTGCAGACATCAGCAAGTGTCTCTGTTCTGATCAAAAAAACTTTGTACATCGACAAATTAGCTTCATCATCTGAGAGATTGCTCCACAGCCATTGACATACTACATGCTCGATGACAGCATCTCCCATAAATTCGAGTCTTTCATTATGTGCATGATTTCCCGTAAAGTCACGTGCATGAGATTTGTGGATACTGGCAATAACCAACAGGTCTAGATTGCCGGGTGTTCTTCCTAATCGTTTGTTGCTTCGCGTGATGAGTGCTGGTTTGTGCAGGACTGCCGCAGGGCTAATAGGGAGACGTGTTTCAAACATTAGGACATGTGCAATAAAAGAGTTGTTTGACCGTCATAGACTAGTCAAATGCTTCGTTGATTCTTGCAAGATCGTTGTTGGCAGCAAGCCATGCGTGAGGATTGCCTGTATCCCAAATCGGCTGATCAGAAATCGCTGGGCGCAGTCAATAAGTTGGGATCATTGCAAGTAATCAAGGCCGTGGATACAGTTCTCCTAATCTTGGATCAAGTCATGTTTTTGCCAAATGATCAAAAATATCACGATGATAGATGATGGGTGAAAATGATGCAAGTGTAGAGGGAGCATTGTCAGGAGCTGGTTTTTCGACAAAATCAATGATATGGTCATCATGAATCTGGACGATGCCATATTTTGAGACGTCATGTTTGGGTACATGTTTGAGGCTCATGACCATTTGTCAGGTGTGATGGTGCAGATCAAGTACTTGGCTAAAAATAGCTGGATGATAAATACTATCTCCATACACAAGCATAAAAAAATCGTCACTGATCCACGGTTTGGCGGTGAGCATCGCATGTCCAATCCCAAGTTGCTCTGATTGTTTGACAAAGCATATGTTGGCAAGATTTTTGGGTTCATTGATCGCACTGAGGAATTCGTATTTTTCTTTTTTTTTGAGCATGTCTTCGAGTTCATAATTTTTGTCAAAGTAATCTTCAAGTGCTTTTTTTGAACTTGAAGTGACGATGATGATATCACTAATTCCTGCCTTGGCAAGTCATTGTACGACATAATGAATGACGGGTTTATTGCCAACGGGAAGTAGTTCTTTGGGAATTGTTTTGGTGATAGGCAGCATACGTGTTCCATGACCTGCGGCGAGAATGACAGCTTTCATGAAGATAATGATGAATAAAACGGAAAAATGAATGTGTGGACTGAGAGACAGTATATCTCTTACTGCTCGACATTGATATCATCAAGCATTTCATTTTCTTCACGTTTGGTTTCTTCAATTTGGAGTTGTTCATCAATAGTATACAGGTAGAGGAAATTACTTCCCAATTCGTACATCGTATAATAAATCTTGTACCAAATTGACTGTATGAGAGGCATGATAAGAAAAATAAGAACTGATGGCATTAACATCAAATAATATAGTCTTGTACTTTGTTCACTTGAGACGGTACTCATATACACAAGCATCAAGACCACAATAGTCAATCCAAATCCTATGCTTGATCAGACGAGGACAGATCAACTATACTGAGGATTGAGGTGCATATCGACAGCACAAAGGGAGAGAAAGACAGCAAAACAGATATGAAAACCCAAAACGAGATAGATTGTCATTGCATTCGGTGTTCATCAAAGAGTCGGTGTATTGGCAAAAAAATAGATTAACGCAAAAACAAAAAACAAGATCGTATTGATGACAAATGAAAACGCCATCATTTTCCCAAAATCATTATACACTTTGGGGAAAAAAATATGATAGCCTGTAACGACCATTCCTACGCCTACTAGTGTTGCGACAAAGGCAATTGTCATCAGAACAAAGGGAAGGAGTGATTTTGCAGAGATAAGGAACGATTCACTCCCAAACGCCATAATCAGTATCGCTACTAATCAGGCAATTAACATCCCCACAACGAGTCAAATCAACGTTTTGCTGACAATTTCTCAGGCTTGGGGATCGCGTGGTGCATTTTCTATCATCAGAAAAAAAAGAAAATAAAATATTTAGTTTGGAGACTGTATACATTCAAGTGACTGAACTATTTTTCTTTGTCTTGTATGAGTTTCTTTGTTGGTGGTGACAGCACTCAAAATAACGAGTTCATTTGCAAAACCAAGATAAGTTTGAGCGCCAAAGATCGTACGTCAGGTGCCATTGATCTCTCTCGTGAGACGGAAGCGAACATGAATCGATGTTCGTTCATTGTTTTCGCATGATAGTGTTGTTTGTGTGAGGCGATCGATGATGATCCCAGGGAATGTTTTGGTGAGATAACCATTGACAGTATCTTGTCGTAATGATGGGGATGTGATGGTACTAGGAAGGACTTGTTTGCTCGCAATGATATTGTCTTCAAATCATTCTGCATTGGGTCATCCAGTACTCCACGCACCCAAAAGACTATCTTCTAACGTTTTTGATTGGATAATACGTTGCTGAAGGGGACTATATTCCGTCCCAAGAGAAAAAGAAAAAATGTCTACTGACTGTGGTTGGGAGTCAGAGACTGATCATGTACATCCAGTGAGGATGGTGAGAGATATTACAAGGCAATATAGGCGAGTGAGAGGGTGATTCATATAACAGTTCCGATAATAAATCATTTGATATAGACAGCTTTCTCTTCGTCATCAGTTGTTGCATACCCAGACCAAATCGTTGATAAGACATAGCCTATCATAATCCCACAAAAGATCAAGTACCCAGGCATCAAGATATCTTGCATTTGTCCTGTTGTTCATCACATGCCAAAGTACTCTGATCTGAGCATAAAAAGTCAAATAAATAGACTGAGCCCAAAAAACAATGCTTTGATAATTTCATAAAAAATAACCATTGATAATTCGGTGGATGTAAAGAAAGGAGGGAATATGATGATGGTTGCGGGCAGGGAAGTATTGCTGATGAAGAAGAGGGACGAAAAAGATTATGGTTGGAGAGATGGATTTTGAGGAACTGTTTGCGGTTGATCTTCTGGAGTGAGAGTATTTTCTTGTGGCATTGCATCATTTGATTCGACTAATGGTTCTGTTGCTCCTGTTGTTTCTGGTGTTGCAAGTCATCCTTCGATTGCTTGAAAAATTTCTCCCAAAATAGCATCAACTTCCTCATCACTGATTGCTCATGTTGCTATATCTCCTGTGAACACAGTAGTAGGAAGATCCTGGTTAGCTCAGGTTATGGTCTCAGAATTCTCAGGTGTAGATTCTGGAGTGTTTGTACTGAGACATCAGGCGAGGAAAAGTGTACAAATAATGATAAGTAGAGAAAGAGTATAGGACATGGATAAAAGAAAAAAAGTAAAAAATAAATACAATATGAATGCTAGTGTTTTTTCTTCCAAAAGCAAGAGTTTTTTTATGGTCGAGAGTGGGGCATGGTGTCTTGTATAAAGCTTTTGCGTTTGTGTATAGAAGCATTATTTGTGATGATGATCTTTTCGATATGCAAGTACTGTTTCAGCATGTCAGGATGCAGAGACATTATCTCGTCTTGCCATTGTTTTTCCTTGTGCATTGAGAAGGACTGTTGATCTGATTGTTCCACGATATTGTTTTCCATACATCGATTTGATGCCTACTGTTTGAAACATTTCATGAAGGGCAAAATCTGGATCAGAGACCAATGGATAGGGGATTGCATATTTATTCATAAATGCACAGTGAGATGTATGTGGATCTTTACTGACTCAGATGATTTGGATACCAAGGTCACAGAAATCTTTGTAGAGACGAGAAAAATCTTGTGCTTGGATGGTGCATCAGGGAGTATCATCTTTGGGATAAAAATACAGGAGTGTGTAGGGAGATTCTGAACAAATGTCAGTCAGTGTTTTTTCTTGTTGTGATCCATCAGGATAGGTGAGATGCAGTTTCATTATGTATGAGGAAAAATAAAATAATTACCAATCTCAATACTATAGATTATGATTGGAAAAGCAAGAGTAATTGCGAGAGAAGTACAGAGAAATTTCCATATTATACACACTAGAAAAATAAAAGTAGAGAATTGATCCCTCATCATGTGATGTGATATTTTTACAGTTGGTTGTACAAGTGTAAGCGACATGCACCGTTACGTAATAGCAGACAGGAGGGAAGAATGCTATACTTGATAAGGTGTACGATATTCTCGTTTCTTCCTAGGGTGATGATTGAGCACATGTTCTATTGTTTGTATGTGAA
>JANWWO010000006.1 GCA_025057375.1 Candidatus Absconditabacterales bacterium
TTTGTCCGTGCGATGGAGTATGGGATGCCCTGTCAGTCTGGACGAGGGATGGGACTGGAGAGGATACTTGCAATGCTCACAGAACAAAACAATATTCGTGATGTAATTTTGTTTCCGATGGTGAAACCATTGGATAGTGGCAAAAACAATACAGAAGAAGAAAAAAAATAATGAATGATTGTATTTTTTAGTATTTTTTAGTATTTTTTAGTATTTTTGGTTTTTTTATTATTTTCCTATATAACATGTATATTACAAAACTTATGAAATGAGATAACATAACTGAAACATTTGAAATACTCAATGATACCTATACAATGTTGCAACAAAAAAAATGTCATATCGTATGTTTTGCAACATGATGATTAACATTTTCTTATACATATCTTACACAATTAATTAAGGATAGTGCTCGTGCATTTGACATATATAATACTGTCAGTACCAAAAAAGAAACAGGTACACTATATCCATTATGAAATCTAACATTACTTCCGATGGAAACTATTATATATCCCGCGTGATCGTATCAAGCTCACAAACAACCATATACAAAAGAAGAGTATACTGTATTTATTGATGATGCATTCAAAGCTGAATTTGATTATATCAAATCACAATATATGATTTTTGATTTATCAGATATTACACAATGTAAGATTGGTTGTCATTCTGTAAAATTTTATATTGATATTATTGAACAGTTAGCTGTCGAAAAATACAATGATAAAGAAATCGCGGTCGTGATAAAATATTAATATTGGCACTTGACTAGAAAACAATGATAAATAAATATGCTATATTATACACAACAATTTCAAAACGTGAAAAAATTAGTGCCCATGTTGTGAGCGGATATGACCAGGATGCCAATATGCGAATGTTTGTCGTTACACAGAAACACAATCAATACGTATTACAACCGCTTTAGAGAGAAAATAACTGATTTTCACAAAAAAGGATTACAGATGATCGTAGGATGAGTCTATGAACTTGATGAAACATGTTGTTGATGAAAAAAAGTAAAGTGTTCTCATGAAAAGAAAAAAAGATGAAGATGAACAATAACATACTCACAGAGTATGTAGCATCCAGTAGCACATCTATAACGTGTCAATATATACTGATTTTCTGACTGTCAAAAAACAAGGTTACAAGCCATCATAACATGAAAAATAGATCCATTTCTCCCTACACGTGAAAGCATATGAACGCAAATAGAAGAAAACTACTCTTGCATGTATCAAAAAATTGTGTACAATGATATTCCTTTCTTGACAAGACAGAGTACAAGGAAGGACATAAATTATTTTTCTTCTTTCTCTTTGTGAAAAAATTATTGATTTCACATGTGACACGTTTGTTCTTTGTTAGATGTTTGCTAGTCTAGAGCCTTAAAAAAGTACGTCTCTTTTACGTCTCTCCTCATTCCCATGCTCTCCACCCACGCCCAAACTCTCGCCCACAAGTACCTCACCGACACCCTCCTGCACTGCCAACACGTCGCTGGCTGTATGCGTTATTTTGCCAAAAAATCATGACTGACGGATGTCGAGCAAGACTACCGATATACGGTCGGACTTCTGCACGACGTCGATCGAGACGTGATCGGCAAAAATGCTGATTTGCATGTAGGAGAAAAATTGGAAGAAATCCTCAAAGAATTGAGATTGGATGAGACACAATATACTCAATTAGTAACTGATATCCGCTCCCACTATCCAAGCAAATACACCGACCCACAATACTGAGCGTCCACACCCGTCAGACAGTATCTTTTGTCCGTTGATGAATTGTCAGGACTCATGTATGCGTATGCAAGGATGAGAGGAGGAAGTTTTGAGTGAATGGACGTCAAAGGCGTGATGAAAAAAATCAAAGACAAATCCTTCGCAGCCTGAGTGGATCGTGAGCATGTAAGAAATTGTGAGATATATCTCAATAAACCTTTGGAGCAGTTTGTGGCGGAGATGATTGAGGCGATGAAAAACATCTAATGCACCAACCACCTTTCATCAACCAATCACGCAACTACCTCAGCACCATTTTGGGTAATAATGACCGTATACTCCCATTGACATCCCAAATCTCCTTTTTCTGTATACAAATTTCGTCCATTCGAATAGACTCAAGGTTTGCTATCACGATACGCAGTTGATCGCTGTGCGGTGATAGGTTCGAGTGCAAACACCATTCATTCTTTGATAACAAAAGAACGGAGACTTACATGTCCATAATTGTGGATATACGGTTTTTCGTGCAATGCGTTCCCAACACCATGTCCTGTCAAATCAAAAATCACAGAAAATCAGGCATCTGTCATCTCCCTATGAACCGTCTCGCCATACGCAAACAACGATGATCAAGGAACAAGAGTAGGAAGAGCCATATCCAATGCGTTTTTGGTTGCACAAATCAATGATGCAGCACGGGGATTCGCCTGAGCTCATCCAATGACAACACTAAATGCCGCATCAGCAATACAGGATTCATAAGTTACCCCGACATCAACTTTGAGCAGATCGCCTGGTTTGAGAACCGTATGATCAGGAATCCCATGAACAAGGCAATCATTGAGAGATAAGCAGAGATTGGCAGGGAATCATTTATAGCCCTTAAACGTACCACGCACATTGTTTTTGGTCAAAAAGCGCTGTGCAAAAGACTCCAACTCGATCAACGCAACCCCAGGCTGACAACGAACAAACAATTCCTGATGAAGGTCAGTCAAGATTTTTCCTGCATGGCGAATTTTTTCACATTGCTGAGGAGATTTGATAAGAGTTTTCATTGAAAGAAAAAAATAAATACTGAAACTATACAGGTTTTGCCTCATATTGCAAGATAAAGTTGTTTGCTCTTGTATTTTTTCACAAAATTGCTACACTCTTGTTATCATGAGATTTTTTTTGCTTCAGTTATGCTCGCATGGTCATCATCGATCGCACCTTTACAACAAGCAATGTTAGCCCTGGGATCAACACCAAAGATTACATCGTCATCCATCATACAGGAACAGGGCGTGGCTCATTGGAGGGAGTTATCAAACGATTTCAGACCTGACCTGTAAGCTGTCACTACACGATTGATGAACATGGTACGATTGTTCAATGCAATACAGACGATGCAATCTTGTGGCATGCTGGCACATCAACACGAGATGGTAAAACGGGACTCAACAATTTCAGTATCGGTATCGAATTGATCTGACCGCTTCCCTGATTTACTGATATCCAACGCCGCCGTCTGAGAGAACTTGTCGTCTCCCTGCTTCGTCGTTATAGTCTGGACGCAACACGTATGATCAGACATAAAGATATTAGTCCAGGAAGAAAAGTTGATGTCGATGATAGTTTATGGAATGGACAGTATCAATCTCGACGTCATTATCAACATTCCTACCGCGATCTCCTCACAGCAATCCACATGTATGAGCGTCTCTTTCTTGACCAATTCCCCACATCTACCCTCTCAGACTCCATTACTCAAGCACTCCCAAGAATGTATCTTCCAGACTGACGTCTCAATTTAAAAGAAATCGTGTATTTCTATGCTATTCATCTAGAAAGACGTGCCTCAAATTCTTTATTTCTCTGACCACACTCCATGTCATTTTACCAAAAAATCTATGAACAAGAAAATGCAACCAAAATCAAGAACGGAACTACTATTTTTCGTGATATTGATGCTGCTGTTCGTCGCTGTACCAACGCAGATGGTACGATCAATCTAAAAGAACTGATGTATTTTATAGCACTTGGTATAGAAAGAGTCAAAGACTGACGTACGTGATAAAGAGCCATATACATTATCTACGTATTACTAATTGTCAATGCATATCTTCTAATCTCTCTGACATTATTAGCTTGTATGAGATATTTTACTCTTTCATCGAATTGTATGAATACTTTTGTCTTTCGTCCAGTTTCATCAATACCATGGCGAAAAAAAATGCAGAAAACACTGACTGCTATCAAAATGTATCATTATAAGTCATTGATCTTGATGATTGTGTGGTGTATAGTAAATTTTGTTTTGTATGCTATTATTATCAACATCACCTCGACCAAATGATTTTTTCTCTCCCAAGCAGAAAGAAAAACAGCACAAGAAGAATTTCGCTACAATATAGTCAGATTTACCCTTGTATCCCAGCAAAGAGATGTTCGACAGAGAATACATGGCTCCAACTCAGCAATCAAAATAACGATTCCTCAACCACAGGCAGAGTAATATTCTTGCATCTATTATTACGCACAACACACGCGTGTGTTTTTCTTTACAAAAAAAAACAGCGGAAGACGGGACTCGAACCCGCAACAGCCTGCTTGGAAGGCAGGAACTCTAGCCAATTGAGTTACTTCCGCATGATCACTACAGTTTTTTTACAAATTTTTTGAGCAATTGCAAGAGAAAATGACAGAAACTGCTAGTATATTGACTTGCAATTTGATGAATTATCGATATAAGAAGAATATTTTTTGATATAAGAAGAATATTTTTTGTAAAAAGTTACGTCATACATACCATAAATCATATGTTTATCTCCAGAACAGTTCCTGACAAAGTTGTCAGTTGAGAATTTTCTTGTCTCACATATTTCTTTACTCTCCTTTGTTGTACTATTGATGTCAGGTTATTTGCTTATCACGTTCTTCATCGCAATTCTCACTTGATGAAGCATATGATATGGTATCATGTATTATCTTTTCCGTCGCACCAGAACATCTTGGCTCGAAAAAATTTCATCCCTAGAACTCAAAGCATCTCGCATTATCCACGAAGCAAACATCTATTCCTCGACCCTCATCAATGAAGCTCAAAAAAAGATCGAGCAAAAAGAAGAACAGAAAATCAAAGAACGAGAGCATCACGCAAAAAAACTTGATCTACAGCTCCAAAAAATCTTTGATAAAGAAACGATAATTGATAAAAAACGTGATGAACTAGAAACAAGAGAAAAAAAACTCAAACAAGACTATGATGCTCTTGCAATTCGTGCACACGATATCGATAAACAACTCGAACTCATTGCATGAATGACACAAAATGAAGCAAAACAAGAAATTTTTAGGCGCCTTGAGTCTATGCTGACCAAAGAAAAAGCTGATTTTGTCGAAAAATTTTCTCGTATCAAAAAAGAGGAAGCAGAAAAAGAAGCACGTAAGATTATCGCACAAGCACTCCCAAGAGTAGCATGAGATCACGTCAGCGAATACACTATCACCAGTATAGATATTCCCAATGAAGATTTCAAAGGAAGAATGATCGGAAGAGAAGGAAGAAACATCCAATTTTTTGAAAAAGTAACAGGATGTGAGTTGCTCATTGATGATACGCCTGGTATCGTCAGGATATCGTCTTTTGATCATGAAAAAAGATATCTTGCTGCAGAAACACTCAAAGCATTGATTGTCGAAGGAAAAATGAATCCGTATTTTTTGGAAAAAAAATATAAAGAGTTGTCCGAATGATTCGAGACAATGATGACAGAAAAAGGAAAAGATGTCCTCCAATCACTGTGATTGGGGATGATGCATCTCTGATTGATGACAATGATTGGAAAAATGAGTCTCAGATACAGTTATGGCCAAAATCTTCTGTCTCACAGTATTGAAGTTGCAAAAATTTCTGAAGCACTGGGAGTCGAACTTGGTATTGATGCATCACTTGCAAAAAAAGCAGGACTTTTGCATGATATAGGGAAAATTGCTGTCCAATCTGGTGAGTCACACGCACTTGTTGGAGGAGATATTCTGAGACAGTATGCCATGGATCCACATATCATCAATGCAGCAGAGTCTCACCATGGAGAAGTTCCGATGATAAACGAAATTTCCTGGATTGTCACAGCGGCTGATGCAATGTCAGGAGCAAGACCATGAGCAAGATTTTCCTCAAAGGATATTCTCTTAGAAAAAATGACAGAAATGGAAAAAACAATTATGAACATACCTAATGTCCACAAAGTTCATATCATGCAAGGATGAAGAGAAATCTATGTTTTCGTCAATCCTGAAACAACAAAAGATGAAGACCTTGATGACTTTTTGCGTATCGTTGCTACCACAATTGAAGAAAAACTCGATTATCCATGAATCATCAGAGTTTCAATGATGAGAGAAAAAAGACTTATGACATTTTTGAAGTAATACTACCAAAGATATCAAGAGCATTGAGGAACGATGTATAGCATAAGAAAGACTAATAAAAAAGAATGCAAATCCCCTCAATGTGTTATAAATATACTATGACTCATGGGATAATCATCTATCATATCATTGTTATGTTTTAGCTTTTTTGTTTGTATGTATCCGTTTCTTACGTTAGGAGAAATAACAATATCGCTCGTATGAATTGGCGTTGTTCTCTCCTGTTGCTATTTTCTCAGCATTATGTACACACGATGCAAACGTTTTCATCTTGATTATACACTCTTCCTTTTTTACGCACCTCTCCTGTTGGTTATTCCCTATCTAAGTGCAAAATTGCTTGGCTATCTCTTGCTTTTTCGCTTCAGTGAACCATTCTCGTTGGATATCATTCTCTACATACTCAACCCTCATGGATGACCCTTTAGTTTTGTTGGTCTTGTGCTTGGCTTTACTATATTTCTTGCATTTTTTCTTACACGTCCCTATATCCGTTATGCTCAAGAAAAACGACTCTATGCATTCATGAGAGCAAGTGTCCTCAGTACCATTCTCGTCTGATTTTTTCTCATCTTTGGCGATACCTTTATGGGAAAAGCAACAGAATCATGATTTGCTATCCACCCCTTTACCGAAAGTGCAACATCGCTCGCCAAATTTGACAAAGTATACCCTGTCTGACTGATTCTCTCATTTTGGGCATTTGTTGCCTTCGCTATATCACAAGGCATTAGTCTCATAACCAAAAAATATCACTGACGATTATTGGCTTCTCTCTTCCTTTTTTCATGGATCTTTGTTTTTCCCTTCCAACATTATCCACAATATCTTGTATGGGATCGATGATGGATTAGATTGGATATCAAATATTATTTTGTCACATTAGCATGAGTATTTGCACTAATTTTGTGGCTTTTGCGTCGTCACTTTGATCCGCCCCATGACAACACATCCCTGTCGTCACGATAGTCTATCATCGTTTTTTTTCTTCTCGCCTTATATATTTATTTTGTGAATAATAATTGTATGATATATCAATATTGATCATATATTTGTGCATTTGGTCCTCATCCAGATGATGTTGATATAGGCTGCGGAGGGACGATCTGGCAAGCAACTCAACAAGGTAAAAAAACGATCATCATCGATTGTTCCTCATCCCTGTATGCAACACGTGGGACTGAGCATGAGAGACGTGAAGAAGCACAAAAAGCCTGATCTATCCTTGGTGCACACGAAAGAATCAACCTGATGATGCAGGATTGTCATTTTGCTGACACACATGATCAGAGACATCGTATCGTGACAGTTCTCAGACAATATAAACCAGAAATTGTACTCGTTCCTCATCATCGCGATAGACATCCTGATCATGCAATTTTATCAACTATCGTGTACAACGCATGCTTTTTGTCATGATTGACCAAATATATCAGTCACGACGATACAGATACGCCTCAAACACCTCATAGACCAAGACTCATCCTTGCCTACCAAATCTGGAATGATGCAGACCCTGACATTATCATGGCTATCTCACCACAAGCACTTGAAGCAAAATTCCATGCATTCCAATCATTTCATACTCAAAACCCAACCAATCAGCATGCCTTTGATTATTTTCGTTCGAGAGCAACAGTCCTCTGATTTCGTATCAAACAACCCTATGGCGAATGATTTTGTGTCATCAATGAAAAACTTGGCATCACAAGCTTTGACCATCTCATCTCAGGCTATCGATAAAGACAAAAAAACCTTATGCACACTGCACATAAATGATAAATAGATAGATTTGGCACAAATAATTGCTACTACTTTTTGACACCAACCAAAAATGATGCTACCAAAAACGAAAACAGAGTAGTAATGACTACTACCGCTATACTGGACAAGAACCACCCTGATTGGAGTAAAGAAGCATGCAACTGCTATTAAGCAGATGAATACGCCAATGGTAATAAAACGTTTCTGTATCATACGTATGCTTCGAAGAGGAGGGATTGTTTGTTTTCCTCTTCGGGCTTTTTCTATCCTTTTTCACAAAAAATCAAAAGATTTTTCGGAGATTGAATATCAATATCAAGAACCAACATATCAATCCATACTTCTTTCGCGAACAAATGATTATTCCTTGCAATTTATAGCGGTATTGCTATACTGAGACACGTTGAATATTTTTTTTATTTCTCGCATGTCATGAGTCATCGTTTTGTTCTTGTCGGATCTGTCAACGCAGGGAAATCGAGCATTTTTAATCGTCTTATTTGATCGTATAGAGCAATTGTCACTGATATTGCTGGTACAACAAGAGATTTTATCGATCATCGCCTCATACTTCCGTCATGACCAGTCATTATCATGGATACTCCTGGTATCGATGTCGATGCTCATCTTGACGAAAAAACAACGCATCGAATACATACTGCTGATACCATCATTTTTGTCCTCAATGTACAAACATGACGAACAGCAAGAGAGGATGTCATTCATGATGCTATCGTTCGTTCCTGATCAAAAAACAAAACACGAATCGTCATCAACAAAATCGACTGCGTCCCTACATCAGAGGTCCTCGATTTTCATAGTGACTGCTATGCAAAAGGCTACACAACAATTATCACTACCCATACCAATGACCGTTCCTGAGTTGTTCCCCTCCTCAAAGCCTGCGCCGATCGTCTTACTCTCGATCTTACTGACGATCAATCACTCACCGACCACGCCCAGTCTAATAATCAGGAAACAATCGATCTTGTTGATGATGAAACAAATAACATCATCCACTCATCAGAGATCAAAATAGGAACATCAGTTGATCCTACCTTTTTGAGTCCGACAGCACCACTGGGATTTGCCTTCTTGGGAAAACCCAATGCAGGAAAATCCTCACTGACCAATATGCTCGCTCAGGCAGCTATCTCACGTGTTGATGCTCACGCAGGAACTACACGCGACTATATTAGCTATCATGGCACACGAGGAAACCATGAATGGATATTGTTTGATACTGCAGGACTACGCAAAAAAGGGAAGAGAAGAGATATCGAAGCCATTGCCTATGAAAAAACAATGGCAATGATAGGCTATCTCAGACCCATCATCGTGTATGTAATCGATAGCACGGTTGGTCCTGTGGACACTGATTATCATTTTTTATCATCTCTTCTGACTGATGGACACTGTCTTGTGTTTTGATTAAACAAAACAGATATCGCAACCAAAGAACAAATCACCCATGCACAAACACAGCTTCATTTTCGCTATCCGCACTTTCCCATCGTTCCATTATCCGCTCACGATCCATCCTGTCGCCAACGCTTGATCCAAACACTCAATACAGTCAGAAAAAATCGTTTTATTCATCTCAAAACATCACGTCTTAATAAAGCTATTATCAACTATGAACTCAAAAAAAAACCTACCTTTCCAAAATCAAAAATCTGTAAGGTTCTCTATATTACACAATCTCATATTAATCCGACCAGACTTATAGTATTTGTCAATCATCGCGAAAGGCTCACTGATGCCTTCAAAAAGCGAATCGAAAATGCCATCAGAGAAGAGTATCCACTCCAATGAGTTCCTATTCTTTTTACCTACAAAGAACGCTCATGAGAAAAAAAGAAAACTCCTCCAAAAAAACACCCTTGATCCACGAAAAAAAACTAATCTGACTCGATGCACGATGGACACATACATCAACGCTCCTCACAAGGTCGCGTCGTGGTTTTTTTTTGTTGGTAGGACAACCGCATACTGGCGCTGGACGAGCGATGGAATGCTTGGTGCATAGGCACTTTGGACAAGCAGAAATTCATCGACTTCCTGATCATCCACAAGAGAAATCACTCCACATCATCAAAGTAGGTGATGATATACAGCAACCTGAGGAACTCACATGAAACGCTTTACCACATGAATGACATCGTTCTCGAATCCATGAAGGAATTTATCGTATTATTCCCTGGACCATCAGATCACTTACGCATACAATGGCACGTAGCTCACTCACGGGTATGAGAATTATTGTTATTGATCATATCCAGAGACTCAATGAAGCTGCAAGCAACGCATTTCTCAAAATGCTCGAAGAACTACCTGACAATACTATTGTTCTTGGAAGCTGCTGGTGAGTAGATACCATCCTTCCAACGATCATCTCAAGAGCGACTATCATCCCCTATCCCTGTCCAGATCACTGACACACAACATCATTTCTCTCCTGATTACTGACCATGCATGGACGTTTAGAGGATCGATCATCCACACGCGCTCGCCTGACGATCAATAACTATGATACGCTCGGATGTAAGACACTGTTTGGATCAATGATTGGCTATCGATACGACTGTATCTACGATTTTTTGTGATGATGATGATCAGATACTCCGCTCCTCATTGATCTCATATATAATATCTATGATGCCTATCGCAATAAACATCCTCTTATTCTCTCAAAAATACTTGTCACGCTTCCTGAACATCGACGTAATCACTGCTTTGCTGCACTGACACACGTATGCACACCCAACCATCTTGCTTGCTGTATCCAAGCACAAAAACGAATAGACGCCAATGTAGCAACAGAACACACACTCGTCTGGCTCGCTACCAAACTCTGTCAGTAAATGTTTTATTTTTCGCATCCTATGTTTCTGCTCGTTGATAAACCATTGGGCTGGAGCAGTTTTGATGTTGTTGCACATCTCAAACACCGTCTCCCTCCGCTCGCCTGATGACCAAAAAAAAGAAAAATCTGACATGGATGAACGTTGGACCCATGAGCAACGGGAGTCTTGATCATTGCAACCGATACCGACACCAAAAAATTAGCAACACTCCTCGCAGGAAGAAAACGCTATCGTGCATCATTTGAACGAGGAAGAATGACAGATACGCGAGATACGTATCCACGAAACTTTGATCAGTACTATCCACCAACACAAAATGGACAATGATGGCTCGTCAACACAAAACCTCAATATCCGCCATCACGCTATCAACGAGAATGATGGCTTACATCACTTCATGGACACGTCACACTCCCCCTTCCTCCCTTTCGTGCAAGCAAACATCATGGACAACCTGTCTATAAACAGGCAAGAAAGCAGTGATTTGATCCTACCATGATCCCTGAGTCCAAAGAAAGTTTCATCTATCATATCTCTCCTCTCACCTACGAAGGATGAATATGGGCTCTTGATCTTGAGGTCAGTGGAGGAACGTATATTAGATCGCTTGCATGGTTGGCGTATACGACATTTGGTATTCCTTGCGTTATGACATCACTGGTCAGAACATGAGTTTCCACCATGCGAGGACGACGAACACTCCACACGCCAGGCGAAATATATACAACAGACAAGCTCACCTATCGCATTATTGAGGTACCCAGTGACGCACATATATTGACTACTCCACTGCTTTCTCACTCATCCTAGACAGTCCATTCCCTTTCACTATCATAATACCAAAAAAAATATCAAAGCAATGAAGACTGATACCATACCAGTAGCCACCTAAAGATTTTTTCATTGTAAAGTTTTTATCTCCTTTTTTTTCCTATGACAACCAAAAATCTTATCTCTCTTGGCAATATCCAACGATTCCATTTCGTTCAGCCTAACGCTGATGAGATTACGTCTGTTCTTGAATCCTATGATGTCCATGATTTGATCCTCAAAGATAGTATCGACCCTGATGTCCACGAAAAAATTGATATCTATGATCATAGCATTTTCTTCGTCCTCACCTTCCCAAAATTTGATCATGATACGAAAAAATATATCGCCAATAAAATACTCTTTTTGGTAAGAGATAATCTTGTCATCACCATTGCATCTCATCCATCATCACATATCGAGGCAATTGTCTCACAATTTGAACATGATATTCGCGAAAAAGAAGAGGATGAAGATTATATGATCTCTTCCTACTATCTCATATATACGATTCTCGACACACTCTATTCCAAAATACAAAAACTGATTAATCGATGAATAAAACATATCCGTCAATATGAAGATTTCCTCTTTTCATCAAAAGAACACACCAATAACATTATTCTTGAGCTAGGACAAAAACAGAGAAATTCTATCTATCTCAAACATCTGCTCGAATCACATGTAGATATTATGCAAGACTTACATACTGCTATGAAAACACCATGATGATGACAGTTTGATGTCTATTTTGAAGATCTTATCTTTAAACTTGAAAAATTGATCAGACAACACAAACAATATCACGAGTCTCTTGCCTCATTGTTTTCCTCATTGCGTATCGTTATCGATCTACAAACTGATCATAACGTTGTCAACCTTACACGTGTGACAGTCCTTCTCGGGACATTTGCTGTCATCACCTGATATTTTTGAATGAATGTTCGCCTTCCCTGAGCAGAACGGCCATGGACAGCACGACTTCTTGCAGCGATTTTTCTATGTGGGGCGCTCATCGCCTTTTGGCATTTTACAAAACCAAAGAATACATAACGTATAAGCACTCACGTCATTGACTAAGTCGCTTACAATGTACGGAGCAAAGAAAGTATCATCAGTAATTCAGTACGAACACGACCATCATCTCACTCCTCCTTTAATCAACGAACAATAGTCACAATTTCTTCCAGCACAGGCTCAAGGAGACGAACCATAATTATACGATCGTCCTCATGAAGAGATGATCATTCAACCCATCAACGCGACTCGAGTAAAGCTATTGTTCTCTGAAGTCTAGTGATCGCTGATCTTGATAGAGGCGAACTATCAGGATGCAAAAACAATGATGTACGAAGATACCAATCATATGGCTCTTGAGAAAGCATTGTTCAGGAAGAATGATTGACATGATCTAGGCCAATCAACGCATTACGCACATACCCCAAATCCTCACGAAGTCTGGTACGTGTCCCAACTGTCCACTCATCTGAACGCGCAATAGCATCTAAGGACTGATCGAGTCTGTCAATGAGTCAGAAAGGAACCGATCATGATGACACTCATGATACCCACCATGATTGGATCCATGCTTTATCATGATCGTCAAAAACAAAAAGTGGACTATCTCGATAACGATCAAGTATCCATATGCGAGATTGCTGGTGATGGAGCGGCGTATCTCATCACGATAGACTCGTCGTATTATCAACATGCATGCGTTTTACGCTACTATCGTTATCAGGCAAATCAGTAGTAGATGGCACATCAGCACTTCCATGAGATACTCATGATATTCATACGACATCATCGCCGCATAATGACAAACGTTCACACACAAGCAAACGGGGATCTTGCTGCGTCCAATATGCATACCCCAACACACCTCATCAGCACAGAATACAGAAAAAAAGAAGCTGTATCCCTGATCCAAAGCTTTCTGAGGGTGTCTGCTGTCGAATGACACGTAGCAGAGCATACGGGAATTTCACAAGGGAACGTCGTGATGGATTGACCCAAAAATAGAGTGAAAAATCTTTCATCACAAACTGCATGACATGCCCAAATTTGTTACTCGGATGTCATGGAGCAAAAGGAAACCACAAAAAATCCAATAAAAACCTGATCATTCACAATATACAAAGCAAAAAAAAGGCTCTGATAAGTATAATCAGGAAAAGAAAAAAAAGCAAATTATTGAAAGGAAGAACACTATTCACGGAGCTTGCGACTGTCGCGGTAGACCATGCCACCTGGGAATTGTAGCCACCAATATACCCATCAATATTGAGAATTTCTCCTGCAAAAAATAATCAAGGACACAGACGAGACTGCATTGTTGCAGGATCAAATCTCATCAGTCACTACTCATCCTGCCGTCACAAATTCATCACCAGGCCTTCCTGCCGACAATGGGATACATAGCAATCCTTGAGAAAGAAATGTTGCAATACGTAAACGCTCAACTCTCGTCAGCGACGCAAGTGTACGATCACATAATCAAGAAACTGTCCTCGCTGATTAACCAATGACGCAGGCATCAAAACACAGAAGGCAGTAGCAACATAACGCTGAGGACTCTCTATCTGTTGAGCACGAAGCCGCTGATCTGCATCCTCGCAGGTCCAGTCTTTTACGGCAAGCACACTATGCAATGGACGATCAGCAGAGACAGTTCCCCAAGCTACCCATAATCAACGATAAATGCAAGAGGTCATGAAAGTCAAAAATGAGTCAACAAAATAGGTCAGCTCCCTTTTTTTCATGATCGATGAATGCGAGCATGAGGAAAAAAGATGCATGAACAATGATGCATCCAGGAATCAGTCGTCAAAAATGAACATAATGAGAGGCCAAACTGCGTGATTGTATGTTACAAAGACTGCGCCCAACTATAGCCATCGCCAGTTGATCCAGTATGACGGTAAGCATTTCATCACACACATAACGCAACGGCATTGACAAAGAATAATGATTGTTTCGTAGTGAGAGAAAATCATTTTCACTGACGCTGAATAGAGAGTACAATATCATGCACAAAGTGCACAAAAGGACAAAACGTTTGGAAAACAGCGATAATATCTACACTTGCATCAGAAACAGGGAAGACTCTCCCATCTTCCTCAACCTTGAGAGCAACTCATTGATCACGGAATCGTTGCATCGTCTGCTTGGCACTATACTGACGATAAACCATATCCCAGAAAACACCTCCACGAGGATAACGGCCAAGCAACTCTTTACGATGAAAAAAGGATGTAAGTCACATTACATCTCCCCCCCCCCTCATGAAATCGATACTTTGGTTCCTATTGCTATATTTTTTCGATCACACAAACATGATCTCATCGTCATGCCAACCAGACGAGCCATCAGCATCATACCACAGCAGCTCCACACCCAATAATTGCAACAGTTTTTTTTATTATCTCTCTCTATATAAAAAAAAGATGGACTGACCCACCTCCCAAACACTATCTCTTTGATCGTTTTTGTCATTTTCTCGCCTTTCTGTATCCAAACTTCTTTCTTTCTTTTACTCTTGGATCTCTTGTCAAAAATCATTGAGGTTTGATTGTTGACTTGAGCTGATCGTCATTATTCACCAATGCCCTTGCAAATGCCAATTTGATCGCATCAGAGAGTCATGATATTCATCATCCATGATAAACAAATTCTGCATCATATCTCGTCAATGCATCATCACCAAGAATTGATAATGGCGCAATTGCATTAAGATACAAATGATGATATCCTTGGAAATGATTCTTGAGAGGAACGGTTGTCTCATCATCGCGATGACGAATAACAAAATTTCCTGAACCTTGAGGAAATAACTTGATTGTTACTGATGTAGATTTTCTTCTTCAAACGGCATAAACATAACGATTTGACATGCGAGAACATAATGAAATAATAAAATAGTGACTTCATTGATGGATATTATGTACGCTTCTTTATAAATTGATTACAAAAAAGGAACAATTATGCATCAATAGGAAGAGATTGAAGCTTATAATGATCGTATTGTGTATTATTATCCAAAAAAACTTTAAGTCTTTTCATTCTACGATCTCTCAATTTATTTTTTGGAAGCATTCATCTTACTGCATAATAAAGAACGTCAAGAGGTTTTTTCTTCATCATGTCACGAAGATTTGTTTCCTTCAGATTCCCTTTATAACCACTATAACGATAATACATTTTTTGTAACAATTTATTTCCTGTGATCTTAATAGATGCAAAATTTTTTACAACAACAAAATCACCTGTATCTCGCATATCACAATAATGAGTTTTGTGTTTACCCAAAAGATACATAGCAACACGAGACGCAAGTCTTCCCAATGTGTATTGCGTTGCATCTACAACCCACCACTGGCGATGTTTTTGAAGATCAGCAACAGTAACAAGAGGAGTTTTATTGAGATCGTGCGAAGTATAATTCATTATATTCAATGATGAAAAAATAAAAAATATTATCACATGCAAAAAGGAGTTACGACTGAATACTAACATGAACCTCCTCGGCACCATCACCCTTTCTCATACCAAGTTTGATATCACGAACATAAGAAACGTGTGTTGATTCCAAAAATTTCGGAAGAAGAACATCAACGAAATGTTTTCCTGCTTGTTCAGAAAAGATAGTAGCTTTTGTCAGTCTTATTGTTTCTCTTCTTGCATAGACACCATCATTGTTTTTGTACATACGAACACAACGTGCAAAAAAATGATTTGCATAGGCTTTGAGCATATACGCTCTCTTTGAAGTCGTAACTATTTTTCCATGAAGAACAAGACTCGTCAACATGTTTCTCAAAAGAAGAGAAACTTTCTGGATTCATGAATCATATTCTTTTGTTCTTTTTGTTCTATGTCTCATAGCAGAGAATAAATAATAAAATAAAGTAATAAATCTACATTTACACAAGGGGTGAGTATTTATACGAGAAGTGATTTTCCAATACTACTAAGAGCTACATTAATCTCATCAACAGCCTTTCTTCCAACTCATTTCATTGTTAATAATTCGTTCTTCTTTTTTTTGACGAGATCTTCTACGTACAAAATATCATTTTTTATTAAGGCGTTTCTTGTTCTTTCAGTCAATGACAATGCATCAATAGGCATAACTTTGATAGGTTCTTCACTTTGGTAATGATGGAAACGATCATCAAGAGACTGATAATCAACAAACATTGATTTGTCCAAATACGCGTCTTCATAAATAAATAATTTACCATACGATGCAAGAACTTCTCATGCAAAAGAAAGAATGTCTTTGGCCGAAATAGTGGGATATTTAACATACAGAGAGATAGTAAGTTTATCTTTTGACGATCATGCAAGATCATCAAGCACCTCATCAACACGATACGTAATAGTATCAACCACTCTAAAATCGTTATCAATAAGAATAAAATCAACATCTTGCGATTCTTTTTCCTTCTCTCTTGCTTCAAGATATTCAATTGTGTAATATCATGATCATTTTTCTACTCTTATGGTATATTGATAAGAAACTTTAGGATCAGTAATAGTACACAAAACACAATCATCTGACAAAAGAGTTACGCCTGCAGGCAATATAAGATCTGATGCTTTAAATTCTCCTAGTCATGAGATCTTTCCTTGAAGATAAACTTCATTTCCTTGTATTCATGCCAATGAAAAACGGAGCTGTTTAAGTCTTAAAAGAATATCAAAAACACTACAATCAATCCCATCAAGAACAGAATATTCGTGAGAAACTCCAGATAATGCAAATCATGTGATACTTGCACCGTAGTCATATCACAAAATTAATCTCCTCAGTGCGTTTCACAATGTATGACCAAATCCTCTTGGAAGATATGCAATAATACAATCAGTGTGCAGAGGGGATTTTGCGTCTAGATAAACTCTTGGAGCACCAATATATGATTGAATATGTAGCATGAAACTGTATCAAAAATAAAAGGACCCACCGTTACGCTCTCGCATAAAATTCAATCACTTTCAAAATATCAAATGATGACGTCTCTGGATCGATAATAGGCATCGATTGTAAAACTACTTCATGTTTTGCTTTATTATGAGAAATATAGACAGGAGGAATAACAGAACTTACTTGTTGATATAAACCAGAATCTTGATATTTTGCTTGAAGTGTAAGTGTTTGTCATGGCATGAGAAATGTTGACGGAATATTATGCTTTTTACCATCCAAAAGCCAGTGACCATGGGTAATCATTTGTCTTGCCTGCATAATGGTTGCTGCAATTCATGATCTAAAAAGGACAACATCACATCTTCTCTCTAAAAACTGCATCAATGAAACATCGTGACTCAAATTATTGTTTTTTGCATACGATTTTGATGTGAATTTGACCAATTTTGCAAACTGTTTTTCTGTCAATCAATATGTTTTTTTCAATGCTTGTTTGTTATACAAAAGTTTTGCATAATCAGACAATCTTTGCATTGCAGCTCAATGTTGACCTGGCACTTTTTCATTTTTTGCAAGGTCGTATTTTTTGGAGAAAAAGATATTTTTTTTCAATCTTCTGCATATTCTGCGCTTTGGTCACGTATATCTCATGGATGCTAAAAAAAAATAAATAGATAAAAACAATGATTAGTTTCTTTTTGGTCTTGGTCATCTACATCATGCATGTGCCAATGGGGTCGCTTCTTTTATTTTCTGAATCGTAATTCATCATACTTCATTAATTGCTTTGAAAACACCTTCTCTTCCCAATCCCACTCCTTTCATAACCAGAACAAGAGAGACAAGTCATGCTTTTTTGGCATCCTCCAAAATTGTTTTTGCTGTCAATTCTGCGGCGTAAGGAGTTTTTTGTTTTGCTCATTTGAATTTAAGGAGTCATGTTCCTCATCAAAAAACTTTATTTCCTTCATAATCAGTCAACGTAATAATAGTATTATTTGACGTTGTTGTTACATAAAGAATTCATTCAGTTATTTTACGTCTTATTTTTTTTGGTTTCGTTATAGCCATTAAGAAATAGTAAATAAAAAGTCACGAAATGGTACATTCTACAAACACTATATAAGAGACTATTATTTTTTGAGGATTGGTCTCACCCTTGCTCTTCCTAATAGTTTCATAGCCGTCTTAGCATTCTTTTTTGTATTTTGTCATCTCACAGGAAGTCAAAGATTGTGTCTCATTCATCTATAACATTTAATTTCTTTGAGCCTTTTGATATTTGTTTGGACCTCTCTTCTCAAATCATTTTCAAGCACCATATCTTTAAGATAATCAGAAATGAGCTTTTCTTCCTCAAAAGAAATATCTGCAACCTTTTTCATAAAAGGAATATTAAGTTTATCAAGAATCTTACGAGATAATGCACGTCCAATTCCATAAATAAAAGTTAATCAAATCCAAATTGACTTATTATCTGGAATCACATGTCACAATAATCTTAGCATACGATAGAAGAAAAACTAAAAACGAAATAACTAACCCTGTCTTTGATTGTGCTTTCTTGATGTAGGACAGTAGATATATAACTTAGCAATTCACGACTTTGATCTTCTTCTAATAAAAACACAATCTTTACACCTTTTTTTTAGAGAAGTCTTAACTTTCATAATAACAATAACAGAGAGTAAAAAACAAAAAACAAGACATTATTTAAGCCTATACACAATACGTCATTGAGTCACATCAGTTTCATTAAGAATCACTTTTACTCTATCTCACGGAAGCAGCTTAATCTTTCACTGTTTCATTTTTCATGAACATACAGCACGAACAACAATATAATCTTCAGACTTTACTTGTTGCGTCTGTTCAACTGTATCAGAATCTTGAGACGGAATCATAGGATTTACGAGAACCAAAAACTTTCCTCATGGCAACGACTCAGATACTACTCACTCAAATGTCAAATCATAATTCACAGCCATTTAGGATATAATATCAGTAATTAAAATTTTTGTTTGGAGAGGTCTAAATCACTTATTTCTAAAATATCTTGTCTTTCTTTTAAATTTCACCACAGATACTTTTGGTCACTTAATTGTTTCATGAATAGTAGCCTTGACTGATGCTCATGAAACATAAGGATGCCCAAGAGAAATAAGTGAGGTATCATCAAACAATGACACTACCGTATCAATTGATATCGTCTTATTATCTGCGACGTCAACAGCGTCGACGATCAACTCATCTCCCTTTTTTACGATATATTGGTGTCATTGAAAGTGAATAATTGCATACATGCTGATTCATGAGGAAAGAATAAAAAACATAATGATAACATTTCCTATATAAGGAAACAGACAAAAAAAGCAAGCTATAATAGAGAAAAAATTATCCTATTTTCCCCATCCACGCAACAATCGATGCTCTTTTTCTTGTTGTCTTATAGTGATTTGACACAATCGCCCTCATTCTTTGATATCTTCTTGAAGAAGGAAAATCATATGATACAGACTTCCTATACCATTTAGTTCCATAATGCTTCATTTGTTTTGCTTTTTGGATGATATGGGAAGCAAATAGTTCTTTCTTATAAAATGCAATCATTTTTTCATTTGTATTGAGATCTGGCGTTTGATAAACAGTAAATCACATTAATATAGACAAACAAAATAAAAAAACAATGGTTTAATTATATCGTAATATATGAGAGCAAAGAAGGGAACAAATTGCCAAGGACCGGAATCGAACCGGCACTCCTTATTAAGGAAACGGATTTTAAGTCCGTCGCGTCTACCGACTTCGCCACCTTGGCACAAACAAAGGAATATGCACAACATCATATCCACACGTTGCTTGTTACAATCCACTAAACAACTACAAAATGTACCTAACGGGAAACAATTTGTGAGAAAACGGAAGGGAAACGAACAGCGATTATTGCCAAAACCTTTCTATTAAGAATAATATTGTTTTGACGTAGATTCCCCATACATGAGGCATAACTTAATCCGAGTGAACGTGTCGCCGCAGATATTCTTTCAATCCACAACGATCTGAAATCTCTCTTTTTTTCTTTTCTTCCTCTATATGCATGCTGTCATTGTTTAACCAATGCTAACCTAATCTGCTTATAAACACTTGATCTTCCTTGAGAAAAACCTTTGGCAGCTTTTCTAAAAGCCGCATGCCTTCTTTGTCTTCTCAATCAATTAGTAACTCTTACCATACGTGTAAAAACAAAAATAAAGATATAAATACTCTACTATATTACAACTAACAACCGACAACAACTTCTCACACACAGCGAGAACCGTTATGTTCCAGGAAGCAGTTGTTTCAATTTTTTTGCAAATGCAGTTGTAATAAAAATACCATATTTTTTTACTCTTGGCGCTTTGCCTTTTCCAGTAACACGATGATTAAGTCATCATTTACGACGAGAATACCCATGAGCAGTAACCTTAAATCTTTTTGCACTTGATTTATTCGTTTTTAGTCTATTTTTTGAAATAGCCATACAGAGAAATAATAAGAAATAAAATCTACTGAAGAACCACAGATGTATAGATACCAAACTTTTCTATTCTCGGTTGAGGAAATTGGGACTTAGCGATATCTGCTATACACTCAACTGCCTTATTCATTTTTTCAATTGCCTGTGCTTGATAATTCCGCTCTCTTCACTTAAGCTTCATAATTAATTTGAGCGTATATCACTCATGCAACAATTCTCTTGCTTTTTTCATTTTTACCTCGATATCATTGAAAGATGTCGTATATCACAATTTAATTTCCTTAACTCATTTGGGCTGGGAAGCAATTCTTTTTTTTTCTTTTTTTTTCATGTCAAACAAATATTTTCCATAATCAATAATCTTTGCTGTAACAATTTTTTTCTCTCAATCGCGCTGAAAACGTACCTGCACAAGATCAAGTCACTGATCTTGAGCCAAAGCAAGAGCTTCGTTTCTACTATATTCTCACAGTTTATTTCATTCATTATCAATAACAATCACAACATCAGCTCTGATTTGCTCATTCCTAAAAATATCGTGAATTTTGGGAGAAGATACTTGCTGTAACACTGATGCAACAAAAAAAAAGATAAAAAAAGGATTACTCCCGACGGGATTCGAACCCGTGATTTCCGCCGTGAGAGGGCAGCGTCCTAAACCACTAGACCACGAGAGCGAGACACTACCCCCAGAAGGACTCGAACCTTCAACCTACAGCTTAGAAGGCTGTTGCTCTATCCAATTGAGCTATGGGAGTATACAAACAAAAATGGATTCTAGGGGATTCGAACCCCTCGCCTCCTCGGTGCAAACGAGGCGCTCTAGCCAAATGAGCTAAGAACCCACATATACAAACGGATTTGGGGAGAACAGGATTTGAACCTGTGTAGGGTCGCCCCGTCAGATTTACAGTCTGATGCAATTGACCGCTCTGCCATCTCCCCATTTTTTACTTACCTATCGAGATAATTCATCGATTGCGTATCAGTGACCGATGCAAATTCAA
The DNA here is from genome assembly GCA_025057375.1 of Candidatus Absconditabacterales bacterium. Classification (GTDB taxonomy): domain Bacteria; phylum Patescibacteriota; class Gracilibacteria; order Absconditabacterales; family Absconditicoccaceae; genus JANWWO01. The sequence continues at coordinate 22,050 of JANWWO010000006.1, forward strand.
GCAATCAGACCATCAACAAAACACCTACTCAAATCAAAAACATTCATACAAGAAGATAGAAATTTTGCGTTCATCTAAATGTTTTTTCTGCCCACGACAATACCCCAAACAATTCGACGAGATATCTTGAAAAATAGATCAGAGACAATCACTTCACAAAGACAAAAAGTCAAAGAATGAAGTTTATCATAGTTATTACACAAGCAAGACAAAAAGGTAACAATACTCGACACTTCTAAAAAAACGGCGCAAACAAGATATCACAAAAAACGAACCAAACAAACGAGAGCAAGAGCGAGCAACGGGACTCGAACCCGTACGAGCAGAGCTGAAGTCTGCTATGCTACACCAACTACATCATGCTCGCAAAAAAAATTAGGCAAAAACTGCTTTTTTAGCACAAAATACGCGTATGCACCTTTATGCTTCGTGTGTATATAGATTTTTTACATAAAAATCAAGACATAATTATACAAAATGAATATTCCTTATCTCAGACAATCAATAAGAAAAAGGTCACCACATAGTGTGATGACTCTCTTAATAATATGAAAACACTACACCATCTCTGCCATACGCAACACTATCATACGCTCAATATGTATTATCAAAACAACCAACGAAGAATAGTATATCTTCTGTTGAAGATTTTCTCATTGGAGGAAACATGAATCGTCATGACACAACGAGACTCAAAACAAATATTATTATTCTCATATGGTCTCCCTAGACATCAATTATAGTCTCTACATTACCTTACACGAGCTTGGAAGGTAATAACAACAGTATTGCTTCCAACCTCCATTGGGCAGATTCATGCCAATCACAAGAGGCGCCCATTGGTCGTATTCCCACACCCTCGAACAAATTGGTTGGATCATCATACATCTCTCAATGCTCATTCTGCCAGAATTGAACCATTAGGTTGACGAAGAGACCAACGAGTTGATCATGGAATGTACTCCAACGTCGGAGGAAGAACATCAGTCACAGTATACGTGAAAATTCTGCGGTCAGTAATATTTCTTCGTCCAATCTCGTACGTAATTATATCACCAACACGCGGACTTGGAACGGAACGCGATTTAGTAATAACAAAGGGAGGTATCCCAGCTATCACCTCAGCATCACGACATTGCTGCTGAGATCAAATCTCAATACATGCTGTTGCACGATTACGGAAAGACACAAGATTTCACCCTCTCGTATTGATTACTCATTGAATTGTAACCACATACTCTGCTCAAGGCAAGACATCAACCGTCCATATCCTCTGGAAAGGGTTGTCCGATCATCATGGTCATGCCTGAGAAAAATCGGATCATCACAATCAATTTGATCAACTCCATGCCAAAGGCGTATACCCAAGAGGCAATACATCAAGAAGATTGAGGGTTACTGTCTGCGTTCCATCATTACGGAACCACAATCTATAATCTACTCTCTGCCCATCTGCAACAATGATACTTTGCGCTGTAAAATCACTGCCACTTGTGACATTACGTTGTTGTTTGACAAATTGGAAAGGATAAGGACCGACTGCTGTGACGGTATCAATAATATCTTGTCCATCAGCACGGAGTAATCATGTATTGATATAGGTCCCAAACGTCTGATCAATTACTCATGTAATAATCACAAATCATGATTGACCTGGCATTAACGTACCAAGATTTCGGGTCAAACGACGATTAATTTGATCAAACTGTCCTCACCCAAATTGTGTGGGCATAAATCAACGAGGAAGCTCATCAATCAATTGGACATTTGTCGCAGGAAGCAATGAACGGTTGATATATGCCAAACGATAAATAAGCGTTGTTCCTGTCATGACCTGTAGCTGTTGATCACCAAACGCCGTACCCGTCAGTCTCTGTGTTTTATCAAGAGTCAAAGACGAAAAGAACGCTATCACACTTGCCTGTCCTTGATTTCCATCAACATCAGTCGCACGAACCGTATTTCTCAATTCTGTCCCTGTTGCACTCACTGTTCAAGTCAAGAGTAAACGAATTGATGCTCAAACAGGAATATTTGATGCACGTCGACGAAGTGGTTCCGTTTGAGTAACTGGATGCCCTGACGATGAAGATGCAAGGAGCGTAAATAATCATGCATCGACCACATCCACAATATCAAGTGACGCGATCGCTGCCTGACCACTATTCCCAATAATAAGCTCATAAACTATGGTATCATTGAATGCAATACTTATCGATCATGTCGTAAATGCTCCCCCACGTGTCACATTTCTTTGGAATTTGGAAACAACGAGCGACCCACGAGGTCTGGGATCAATAAGAAGTGTCGCAGAACCACTCACTGGTGATTGACAATCTAACTGTGCAAATCCTGTATTGATAAGACGCTGACCTGACAAACTATCATCAAGCAATATACGATACGTCCCTGTGATAACAACTGATGAACGAGGAGTAAGCGCACCTAGGCGTCCTCTCACTCATCTACCACCAAAATCAATGGTCATCCATGATGGTTCTATACTCACCATCTCAATACCATAAGGAAGAAAATCAGAAACCATCACATTCCATCCTGTCAGTGGTGTATCATTGGTTACAATCAAACGGAACTGCCCAAGTCATCACACTGGTGTTGATCCAGAAAGAAACTGTTTAGTGAGTGTGAGACGTGGCTGTTCAAGCTGTGCATCAAGCATAATCTCTGCATCCTGCGTCATCGATCCATCACGAAAACGGACAATATTACGAATCACTGAACTACAGATTGGTTCACCACGACTGAGTTCAAATTCACGAACAATTTGCCCCTCAATAGTAATTGTACACGATTGATTACCAACAAGTGTTGGAATAGCCCAAGTTGTGGTAGCCTGATCAAAAGTAATACCAGCACACGTACTCGTTTGCGACCCAAAAGCAAACTGTGAAGGAAACTGCTCTGTAATACGGACATTTGTAAGAGATGATGTTCCTGAATTGGTGATAAGCAACTGATACGCTACACGATCTCCACTTGCAAACCTCACCAATCATCCAGTAAATTGTCATCATGCTGGGATATTTGCAGTGATATTTCTTTGCGTTTTTCTGACCATCAACATTCCTGGATCAACAACATTCACCGTAATTGCAGGACAGGTCATAATGTTCATAAAATGAGTATATCATGATGTTTGTGGTGTGAGATTGACAACAAGATTTGATTGCACACGCCCCGTCGCTTGAAATGTTCAAATAGGCAATGTTCCCAATCCATTAACAACAAATGTATACAGATGTGAGGAACGAAGGGTTTGGAAGATATTGGGTGTTTGTAATTGATCTGACGGAATTGTTATGGTCAATGGATTAAGTGGAGAAGGCAACGTCAACGTCATTGATGATGTATACCATCAGGTGAACTGCATCGTCACATTTTGGGTTGATCCTCTTGTAACAGTAACCGAACGTGATGGTGGATTTGATCAGGCGATGGTTGCGTCGGTACACTCGGGGATAACAGTAATCGTAGCAGAACAATCAGCAGGGAAATCTGGTGTTGACTGTCTTGCAGTTATTTCATTACCTTGTGCATCAAAGAACCTCACAACCAGTCTCATATCCATCGGTGTCGGATTGAGACGCAAATCACGACTTGTTGCATTGACCGTCAATGCTTGATTGACACGAATCCCCGTAAAGAAAATATTGACTGACGCTGGTGATATCTGTCCTGTTGCCAAGATATGATCTGTTCATTGGACATACAATCTTGCATAAGCAACATAGTTCCTTCGTGAACCCTGTCCTTGTGATCACCCAAGCATGGCAACCACATCAAAAACATTTTCATTACCACCAGCTGACGCTGTATAGGAAACAAAAGGCTTGGATGGTTCTAGCCCCAGGCAGACTGGCTGTTCTGCATACAAAATACGCGTACTACATTGCTCATAGAATGGAGGATTGAATCATACTTGTGCGTCCAATGGGGTATTCCCATCCATACAAACAACATCATAAAACATCCCTTGTGTAAACCCTACTAGTCCATTATTTTGGAAAAGTGTCGGAAGCAGTCATGGTGCAGTATAGCTAAATCACGTTGATGGGAAAACTGTAAATCAGTCAGAATTACGATCAAGAAAAATTTGTTGGATAGGAGCATTGGGAGAACCTGCAAGTGGTGCTGTTGCTCTGATCAAGATTCTTGGGTTACTAACATTCCTTGCATCACAGACGACAGAAAATCTATTTCAAGGTACAAAACTCGTCTGAACTACTCAGTTATTTGAAACGATAGGTTTGTTGATACAAATTGGTCATTGAACTGGAATATCCATCGTACAGTTTGGAATTGGCTCGACTTGAGCGTTATTGAGGCCAAGACGATAACATCATACATTTCATAATCCCTGTGGTCATGGAACAGAGAGAAATGTTCCTGTGCCTCTTTGGGTATTTGGAGATCAATTCACCATCAAAGGAATTGTTTGAAGCATCCCATTGACAAGACGAAATCATGCAACAACACGATCGGTTTGGTTAGTTGTTTCACAGTACACTGCCAGTGACTGTCCTATCACCGCAGGATTGGGAGCCACTCTCATAATACATGTTGGTAGTCCACCAATCGTAATTCTCGCAATACTCGTATAGGCAAGCTCACGAACAAGCGGTGGTCTTGTATCATTTGTAGGAGAAGAGACAATGTGAGGAGAACGCGTATCACAACGGAACTCATAGGTATTTCATGGCACAAGACGAGGACGGACCAATGCAGGCAAGAAACCCTGAAAAGAAAATCTCACTGACGGTGATGAGAGAGGAGGACTTGGAATGAGGTCAGTTGCTATTTTTTCCCATTGTTCAGATCACTGGATTCTCATAAAAAGATCAAATCTATCACCATACCATCAGTCACATGTGAAGGGAATAGACTGCGGAATAGCGTCACTTGGATATGTTTGTGAAACCTGTCCATTGATCAACATCCTATCTCCTTCTGGTTGGACAGGAAGAGACACATTACATGCTCAAGGAGCTGGATTTGTCGCTGTGGGTGGTCTTTGTCGATCACTTTCAACATTTGGATTCCCAAAATTCCACTCTACCTCAAATACAAGAGGATTGGCAAGAATATCATTTCTGGTGAGACGATTTTGTGTCAACGAGACAAGCTGAGCAAGCGACGTCGTCCATGTATATCTTGCCTGCGTTCTCTGCTCTGCTGTCAATTGCTGAGTATGCACCACAACTCATCAAGGAATTGATCAAGCAACCAAGCGGATTCTGATCCAATTGGGTGGACGTTGCCCAAGAAGATTGACAAGACTAAATTGTTCAAAATTTGCATTTTGTGATCCATCATCCCAGACAATAAATGTTCTTGGAAGCTGTGTCTGAGGATCACGAATTTCAAGTGCACAGGCAACAGGCAAATCCTCCACACGAAAATCGAGCGGACAATCAATAAATGGTCTTTGAGACTGAAATTGAGGAGCAATTTGTGAGGCAGGAATATTATTTCTTATGGTATATATTGCTCTCATCGAACCAGCCTGCGTAGGCGTAAATGACACAGTAGGCAAAAAAGATGCAGGAGAAAAAACGACTTGGTTATCCGTAAGCCTGAGAATACGAAACTGCGTGATCGTGTACCATGAGAGAAATCATTGTGCAAACGTTTGGTTGGGCTGGAAGGTTACGGGAGTATTGATCGTCATCACCGTGGACGTCGGCTGAACAAATGAAGGAAGAGGACAAACGGGTGTCTCAAGCGTACACACAGCAGAACATCCATCACCATCAATCGTATTACCATCATCACATTGTTCACCTGGATCGACTGTCCCATCACCACAACGAGTGGGTTGTGACTGGATAAGCACGGGGATAGGACATTCGACTGCCTGATTTGGTAAGGCTGGATTGATCACAGTCACGAGTCATGTTTGCGTCCCTAGCTGTGTCAATGTCACTTGACGAGAAAAAGATGCAGATTGAGGACTGATGGGCCCATCAATCAACGTTCCTTGGACACGAAAGCGAGTAAAGACAAAAGGCGAGGGCGTCGTAGCAGAAAATGTCACCTGCGTAGAGCCATTTTGTAATGTTGCAGGGTTGGGTGTCGCTGACGCAGTGATTAATTCACAACGAGGAAGCACAGGAACGTCTGAGACAATGAGAGAAACCTGGCATTCTGCGGCCAATGATGGATCTCCACGATTGACGATACGAAAAATACCAGTAAATGTCCCAGCTGTAGGGAAAGAAAATGACTGACTGGTAAATTGGTTTCTGACTGGATCGAGTGGCGTAAAGCTTGGATCGGTCGCACGTCTAAAGCCATTGATCCCAAACGTTGCTTGATGCTCTGGACGAACCAATCCAGAAAATTGTGCTGATCATCAGGCCGTGATCGTTGCAGGAATAGCTTGCCCGATAAAATGGATGGGACAAGAAGGGGTAGGAAGAGGTGTATTTATGATTTGACAGGTAGAAGAACACGTCTCTCAGGGAGCGAGAGAGATGCGATTCCCTTGTGCGTCGAGTTTGAAATTTCATTCACATTGTTCATTGATGAGATTTATATTTCTTTGATCCCAAAGAACAAAAAGCGTCGGACTAATACGAATCCCATCAAGACCATCCCTACAAGCAGAAGGATTGATAGCGTTTCAGACTGGAACAAATGATGAAAAATTTGTCGTAGGAGATACACAAGTTGTCGTATTTGCGAATGATGCATTATCAATCACACCATCACCACAACGAGCCACGTATGCTGAGTGACATGTGTGAAGAACTTGAGGTCTAAATTGATCTATCGCAACAACTGAAAAGGGGTATATCACCTGATTTCATCACAAAGGAGTTGCTCTCAAAAACGTAGATGTTGATGCATTTCATTGGTGAAACGTTCTATATACTCACTCCATAACAGCTCCATAACGAACCTCTGTTCTTGAAGATCATGGTGTAGGAGAAACTTGATTTTGTCACACAAAAGACTCTACAAGGCCATTTGTCACTCATCCAGTATTTACATTTGACATCAACATAAAAGACGATGGCATCGTTGCCAATATTCTTGTAGTAAACAACGTATTATTTACCGTTCATGTTCTCAACATAATACCTATTTGGGGATGTCACCCAACTGCTGTCCCAGGCACAAATCACCACACATATTCTGGTGTATATGACTGTCCTTGATATAATCATCTATAGAAAATGTCTGGCTGAAGTGCATCTGTCTGAGCTGAACACAAAGGTAGATATGTTTGAGAATATACAGATAAAGTAATACTCTGTGCCTGAACATCTTGATTGGTCGGATATACAGACTGTCCATAGGATATCGTCACACCAAACAATCCCATCATGACAATAATCCATATACTCTGGATATAGATAATACGAGTATTCATACGAGAAACACGAAAATTAAAAAGATCATACTACGTCACAAAAAGATGTTTTTTGTACAAAATTTGTACGAAATAAGAAACATATTTTATACTACATATAGAGTGTAACTATTTTTTTGAAAAATGCAAATTTTGAGCTTCAATCCGCATCCGTCTATCATTGTCATGAATTCCCAGTTCACCTATTCCCTCATTGACTATTATTCCGTCATTGCCCGTTCCCTCATTGATTATTGTTTTTCCCACTATTTCATCATGATTGACTATTTTGTCACTCACTATACTGTCATACAGATGATGCACCTGCTCATGCGACAGAGATACTTTGTGTTTGAGCCATTCTTGAGCTTGCCTTGGTTTCCATAAGATTGATAGTCAATGCTCATCCTACATCAACTCACTGCACTGTTTCTTTATCATCTTTCTCAAGTGTCAGTTTAAGATCTTCCATCAAGAATGTCTCATTGAAACATCTTGCGCAAAATCACAACTTGAGATTTCGATGTACTTCAGTAAAAGAAATAGTTTTGCTAGTTCAATCTGCCTGTATTATTTGTATATCATTTGATTTTCACAACAAAAGATTGCGAATATCAGCAATATCTATTGTTCATGAAACTCACGTTGCCTGTGTAATCATATCCACAATATGATTTGTCAGTGCTGTATTTTTTGATGTCATTTCTGTCACCATGTATGTTCTCAGAGCAGGATCAGTAATTGGTCAACTTTTTTCTCCATCAGCAAGCGTAGGATTGACAAGTGTTTTTTCTGCAAGTCTATGTTGTCAATATTCCTTATCTTGTAAATTATTATATCAAACGGTAAACCCAAAACTATTTTCATTTGTTTGTGCTTGATATGTTGTTTTTCATTGCATACGAGAAGCAACGTCTTGTCTAATTTGACGCAAAGTACTCAGAGATGAAGAACTAATTCCATGTCATTCTTTGAGTAAACGATCATTAAAAACAGCATCTCTCTTAGTAAGAATAACATCTGGTTGTAATCAAAAAGCATAACTTCCATTTCATACATATCTGACCTCATGTGAAACAGGTGTCAAAACTTCATTTCGCAAAGCAATATACTCCGCACGCTCTTTTTCTTTGGTTCGTGTGCTTGTCCTTGAATCATAACCATGATTTTTCATTGCCTCTATTTCCGTTTTTACTGTCTGAAAAAAACTATTTTTTCCCAGTAACTGCAACAGTTTATCATACGCATTGGTCAATGACGATGGATTGCTCACATTTGCTTGATCAAGAGCATTTGTAAAAGCTTTCAATTCATTAACATGTTGTTTAAAGAGATTTGCAAAAATAGATGGATCAGATGCAAGACATGTCTCAATACTCTTTTTTGCTTTTGTGATTGAATCTGGATGTAAATTGTACATAAATGTCTCAGTTTTTTTGTACCCATAATTAATAGACATTGTTTCGTTCGCACCCAATTTATCAACTGTTCGTGAAAAACGTCAGTTAGTATCTTTTTTGAAGGTAATTTTTTCGTTTGTTTTTCGTGTCACATAGCCGTTCGCATCAAGTCACGGTGTTTGTCATGGAACAGGAATACCGGTAAACTTGACTTTGATTATTTTATTTATATGATCAACAACAACGTCGTTTTGATCAAGAGGCAAACCGTACATACCGCGTTTTGCTTTCAACTTACGAATCGCCTCAGACAAGCATGCAGGAGTAATTAATTCACGTTTCATTTCAGGTCCAGGAAGGTTGTCTCACACAAATCTTTTTTTCCATCAATCTTGAGCAGTGACTGTTCCATACAACATATCATCCTGAGAACGATTGGTCACTTCGTCTCAAATATTCATTACGTATCATCACTGATCATTTCTAATAAATGACGAAAAACGTATCGGTAATGATGCAGGAATCGAAAAATGAGTCCATACAGCATCTCATGCTGATGTATTTTCTGCATCAGAAAGTTTGATAAATCATTTCCCGGCAATTTTGTGAGATAAGACAAGATTCATCGCATCTGCCTCAACGAGTGATCTTGGGATCAGAATTCTTGTGTGTTCCACATGAGATGTATCGAATTCTTTTTTTATAGTAATTTTGTGCTCAGGCCTTAGTTTATTATTGCTATCAAGATATTGTGTATTCTTACGAGAGCTTGGTGGATTCCAGTCTTCAAATTTGACTGCAAGCATATCATTCAGAAACGCAACCTTCTCTTCTATTGTTTTGTACAAAAAGGGAAGTTTTTCGTTTCATACTCATCTATCAAGTCATCATCTAATCTTGTCTTGATGTCCTGCATCATGGACTTTAATAACTCATTTATGACGCTTAAAACTCACAGCAGCACTAAGAACCGTAACAGGTAACGATGCAGCTTTCCCAACAAATTCTCCCAATGATTTTAGGAATCATGGAAACGATCATCGAGTAAATGACGCTCCAATTGAAACTCCTCCAAAATACCATTTTCCATCAACCATCTGCATTTTGTCATGCATCCATCACAATGATAATTCTTCTTTAATCAATGAGACCATCATTGCTTTTTTTGATGGGCTATCTTGAACTTTATCAAAATCAAAATGATTGAATAGATGAATCATATTATCAACAAGAGCGGTCAGTTGTTCTTGTTCTTGTGCATATTGAGGAAATTTATTTTTGATATTGTTCATCACATTTCTTCTACTAGCAAGACTAAGTGGTTGTTTTTCTCTCACAATTTCGTCGATAATTCCTCACACTTGTTTATCAAGAGCATTTTTCAAATTGGCAAACTGTCCATAAATCGCATCAAGTTTATCTTGTCTATATCCTGCCCCAAAAGAAATACCATAGGGAGAGACATCCATCCCCACTCTTGCATATCTTGATGCCTTATCACCCAAACTATTGGTAGCTTTGGGGTTGAGTTGCCGTTCTTTTCACACAAAAGCACTCAAATATGCACCCAAATTAACTCACTGTGTCAAACTAAATGTAGCGGATCATCAGGCTCTCACACCTCGATACAATCAATTTTTTTGTTGGAGAAATGTAGGTCAAAAGGTAATTGTTCCAGAATCAGTATTCCAAACGGATGCACCTCGATCAAAGGTAAGTGATTGAATCTGTTCTGCCATACCATCAATTCCTTTTTTCCACAGATTGATCGATCATCCTGTCCCAATTCCATAGACATTTCTTCTATTTTTTAGGGTCATCTCTTCTTTATCAACAAGATTACCATTTTCATCAACCTCCTGCTCCATACCTTTTACCACAAGTTTGCCATTTGGTTCAAAGTAATATTTATTTTCGAGTGCAGCAGTAATAATATGAGCCCTGACTGCTTCTTCAAGTCTCAATACTTGGTCTTTGGTCATATTTACCTTGTTTGGATTGCTCTCCAATGCGCGCTTCACAGCAGCATCAATGAGATTTTTGTGTTTTGCAAGCAACGCATCAAGGTCCTCATTCAACTCATTTTCAAGAACAATCTCCTCTGGATTTTGCAAAAGTTTATTATTCTCATCAAATCTACCATCTCCATATCTGAGGACGGGATTGAGCTCTCCAGGTTTATCATGCACATATTTTTGCATCAACAAAACAGCTGCATGATTTGTTGTGAGTAATTTCTGGAGATTAGCCAGATTCAAGTCTCTTTTCCCACCATTACGACATATTTCATTTCGTAAGACATAGCGAATATCTTCAAGTCACTCTTTGTACGCATATCTTCCTATAGCTTCAAGAAAATTGAGCATCACTTCTTTTGTTGCGTCTTGTTTGGATAGTCATTTTTCTCACATCACTACGGGGATCGCTTCTTTAAACTTCTGAACAATCGCAGGTCATGAAACTGTATTTCAATCTCTATGATCAGCAACGCCATTATTGTCATCGTCTGCTGCCGATAGTGCAAGAAATCTGAATGTTGAATCCACATCTCATGATGACATATATGTTTGTATTCTTGAATCCTGAAAAAGTGACATACGATTACGCAAATCATCAGCATCTTTCCCAAGTGCAGCAGCCAAAACAAGTTGTTTTTCCAGAGATGGAGTGAGTGTGGGTGTTTCATATGTTGCTCAATACAGCTCTATAATTGTTGCACGATCAAGAGGCGGTGTTGAATAACGTGGATCTGTATAGGTAGCAATAATTGATTCCCGATGTTTTTGTACATTCTTACCTTGTGATTGTTGTTTCATCAACTCATCATACTTTGCTTTTTTTTGTGCGTCTGATGATGAAGCATTTACAGGATCACGAAGTCGTTGCTGATATGCATAGTCTACACCTGCTTTGATTTTCTGATGCAAATCTCCACTTAGTCTTGCATAATCTCCTGCATTCGCGAGTTTTGTATATTTCTCAACTGTTTCTTTGGGCTTGTTAGACATTGTTGCAAGAGCCAAGTCAACTGCTCATTTTCTCACCTCTTTTACTTCGGGTGTCATTTGATCCACATATCTTGTGTTATCTTGACGGAACTGAGACACTCCTTCTTTTACTCACATATCAAGTTCTCATCTACTAGATGCGTCTTTAAACTGTCACCACACCATTGACAACCATGGATATTTCTCTGTTGCCTTTCCCTTGTCAACAACAGAAAATTGCTGGCCCAATCTCAAAAGATAACGAGAATCTTTTTTTCTAAGTAGTCAATTACTATCTGTTGTTATTCCAAGCTCATTGTTGTCTATTTTTTGTTCCCATTGCTCCAATGTAAGTGGAATATCTCCATTATTTCTAATTTGTTTGACGATCTCAATAATGATATTCCCCAATGTATTTTGATCTCCATTTCATCGCACTCACAATGCTTTGAGTCATGTACGAAACTCTTTAATTTCTTGTTTATCTTCTGGTGTTGGAGTAAATCCAAAATCCCAATCATCACCATCTGATAACGCACGCAATGATTTACGCCATGATTCTACCTTTCCATCTCACGGAGTCAATCACAAAATCTCATACCTCGCAAGAACCTCATCTCTTAGTTCTCCTGTCTTTTTTTTGACTTCTTCTATAATTGCTCATGGGCTTTCTGTCTCTTCCTTTCATTTTTCAGCTCTGCCTCACCAATCAGCTTTGTCTTTGTCATCCTGTCATGAAGAAGAAGCTCATTCACGCACGTTAATCAATGATGATCATGATTCTTGATATAATAAAAAACGCACCATTCACAAGAAAAAAATAAAAAAGGAACATATTCCCCATAATAATACCTATTCTCTCCAAAAAAGCAAAAAAATACACACTGACAGATAATAACTGTTGACTTTTTTGTATTTTCATGCAATTGCCATTCATGGTCCAACTGTTGCCACGTTATATATAGTAAAAAAGTCAAGGCTTTCATCCTGAATGTATAAGAAAAAGTTGCAATAAGAATCAAAAAAATATACTAACAAAAAGATACATAATTTTTTATCCACTCACATAAAACTCATATGACACTCTACAATCCAGAACAATCAGATCGTAGATATGAATGATGACAGAACGATATAATGGATTCACAAGTTCTTGATAAACTAATTACAGACTTAAAAAACATTAAGAAAGAAAAGAATGAATGAGCTGTGTTTGCTCACATACGAACGTTGATTGCCGACAGTAATAGTCCTGCAGGCATATTATTAAAAAAACATATAACGCCAGGCGACATTATGAGGATAAGGAACAACGATAAGAAGATCATCAAAAAAATTAAGGAAATCCAAAAAGCAGAACGCGCCGAAGAAACAGCACAATCCAAAGAACAACCCTCCAATGTCGCAACAAACGTGGCAAAAAAATGAACAGAATCAAACAACAACCAAGTATCACAGGTAGAAGCCAATTCACCAACAATCAACAAACAGTTATTGCCCCATAATAAAATTGACAATGAGAATAATAATAAAAGAAACAGTGGAACACGCATCAATCTGCCAATGTTGTGAGAAATAAGTTTTACACAACAGGATGTAAAAGATTTTTTTGCTAATCTTTTTGCATGACGAGCAAAAGATAATGATTCCAGTTTATGATGAGTATGGCATCGACTTGCATGAAGACTCTGATATGATTGGAGTCAAGAAAATGCTTGATGAAACAAAACAGAAACATGACAAGAACACATACAGCAACAACAACTCAACCAGGCACTTGAAGCAATACAACCAACCGTCCAAATCCAATTCCCACAGTGAGTACAGGGACCAAACTGAACCACAATCAAAGAATATCAAGGAAAACTATACACCAAACCACTCACAAATCAACAATCATGAGATCGAACACCACTTACAACAATCACATGATCAGATGGCAAAACATATACTCCTACAAAAGAATGAGGCACACGAAAAGCAATAGAAAAACCGAACAATGGCGTGAAGATTGACGAGCAACAACAAAAAGAACTCATCGAATCACTCAAAAAAGATGATGCAAAACTACCTACCACCATCGAATGATTACCAAAAACTGGAACATTTACTCCACCACTGGACAAAATAAAAATCCACGATGGCAAACTATACAATTGTAGCGACGCAGACGAAAAAAACCGAACAGTAATACCAGACAATACAATCGAAGCAAACGGAAAAAGCTTTACACTTACATTTGATAATATCAATAAAACACGAATTGCAACAGAAAAAAACAACACACCAACAGCATGAGAAACAGACTTTTTTTCTGCTGAACAAAATAAAGTATTAATGGAGGGTATTAAAAAAATCACAGAGACAAACAACAAACTGTCTATTGATTGACAAGAAGTAACATTCACCAAACAAAGTGATGGAACGTATACCTGATCGTTTTTTAATTGGAAAAAAATGAAAAAAGTCAATATGGAAATCACAAATACAAAAGACGCAACTTGAAACGAAACACGAGAAAGTAAAATAACAATAGACGCAAATGCAAAAAATGACGAGATAATTAAATGATTTATGGATGGGAAAGATGATGATCTCAGTAAGATTCCCGTGAAACCAGAATTTTTCTCCAATCCAGATTTTGTGAAGGCATTTTGTGACGTTGCAAAACGTACGGAGACATGAGACTGAACAACCACATTCAATCTCCTCAAAACACCACAAGCACAAGAATGGATAAAAAGTATGATTACGAGACTCAAAACAGAAGCAGATAAGTCATGATGACCTGCAATATTAGCTCCACTAAAAAATCAAATTCCAGCAACCATTCCACCCATCACCAGCGTCACAATGAATGGAGAGAATATCGCTATTTCGTACAAAGACTGAAACACCAACAAAACCATCACCATCACCAAAGACCAAGCGGCAGTTTTGGCACCAAAGAAATAAGTACACCATACACCATCCCTTACTCTCCCTGCATTTCCTCTTGCAAAATACCAAAAAAACTATACATATCCCATACAAAAGATGCTGAGGTGGTGGAATGGTATACACGTACGCTTGAGGTGCGTATGCCGTAAGGCTTGAGAGTTCGAGTCTCTTCCTCAGCATTTTTTTGTTGTAGCAAAAAACATATACCAATACATCCTCCCACCAGCACAAAAAAAACCATTCCATGATAGTTTTTTAGGATCAATTCCATGATGGTTTTTTAGGATCAATATCGATACACAACACGTCTTCCAACTGATTGCTTGGGACGACTATACACAAAAGATGTCATCACCACCCCCAAGGGTGTCAAAATATGTGACCATCGCTGATCTAACACATCATGATCCAAAGCAGTATACCATGGAACACAAAAGACCAGCGGGCAATCTGGATGATTGGTTTGAATCTGAGGAACTCGACGACGGACAAAATCACCTACGTCACGTGCAGCTTCCCAAATACGATGCTGATGATGACGAGATGTGATAATAGGACCGAGCCATCACTCTGTCACCACATGGGTCGCGAAACGGGCCAGTGGTTTATTTTTTGCATCAGTTGCATCATGGTACCAAATACTCCATGACAGATCAACAAACGATGGATGACGATCCACTCGCCATTGCATCGCACGTTTACACGCAGTCACATGAGCAATGTCGGAACCAAGAGCGTGATAGCCACGAGCAAGCGCAAGCATCGGGATCGTCCCCGATCAGACAAAAGGATCATAAATGGTCACCGATGACGATGGACGTAACGCAAGAGCGATTGAAAGTAGTATAGCTCACACTTTTGCAGGAAGCATTCCCATTGTCATACTACGAAATGGTTTCTCAAAATCGATAGCCTCATACAAAGCGATCGGTTGTCGATGCGTCACAACCCCCACCATCGATCACCACTGAACGAGCTCAACCCCCTTAGTCATAACCTCACGATCCGTATGCATCAAATCGACCTGTTTAAATCTACGAACCTCAGGACACGCACGTTTGATAGCGATACCAAAGTCTTTTGATGCTGTCCCGATCAATCAACAATTACGTCATTGGCTATATGCCCATGCTAATGCGTCATTGAGAGAAAAAAAACACTGACCATACTTGATGACTGATCCGTACTGGTCAGGATACACAAGAGGATCACACGTATGGATCGAACGGTGGGACGAATGCACAACTCATCATTCGAGCACAAATGCCTCAATATGAGAACAAATAATAAAAGCGGTGGACATTAGTCATTCCCATAAATGTAAGAATACAGAGCAAGTTGAGCCTTGACGTGTTTGATTTCATCCAAATGACTATTGATATCTTCGATGTCTCCTCATGCTCTGAGAGAGATCAGATCTTTTTCGAGTTGCATAAACCTCTGTGATAATGCAGCGCGTGATTCACGAAGAGAATAGTAAGCAACACTAACAGCCAGAGAAATAGTGTTATCGACAACATACAAAAGTCATTTTCAGACAGTACATCTGAGGATGCCGTCTTTGACTATTCACATCACTGATGCATCTAATCACGCTACATCACTACAAGTAAGAAGACTAGGTTCAACAATTGTTGTAAATGGTTCATGACCGGGCAAAATAGTAATATCTCATATGACTGTTCCCAAAGAAAACATGGAAACCGTACACGAAAAAGCAATACCATTGGATGCAATAAGCGAGACGTTCATACGAGAATTCATATTAAGAAGAGCAAACAATGGTAAAATAAAACACAACACACTATACTTTTTTTTGGAAAAAGTGCAAGAGAAAATCTTTGCTATCAAGTAATGATGCATTTCGCTTGCAATCGTACAAGAAACAATCTCAAAACCATCTAATACAAAAATAAGCTACATGGCAATGACTCAAAAGACTATGACCTAAATCGGTAGACTTCCGAACGAACTGTTTGAGCCAATGGACCACTAATGTATCATTCGATGACATACGGCATCACCCCCTCCCCATACAGAGCAAGCAAGCAAGAATAGCCACCGATAATTATCCATTGTTTTTCATGCTGAGCGAGTGAAATGATTTTTTTGTGACCACAAGAGACATTTTCTGCCTCACAGAGGAGATGAATGGATGAAAGCGTTTTGATCTGTGTCCGTAAACGCTGCGATTGATTTTTGTCAACAGAAAGAATAAAAAGACGATCATACTGCTGACAAAGCTGAGGGAGTAATGATGTATTCATAACTGGCAAAGAAGGTGCTGTCCATGTCGTTGGTCATGGCCAACAGTGATTCGCTTTAGTAAGTGAGCAATACACCACAGAAGGCTGTCCGTCACGTCAATCAATGAAAGAATGATGTTTGGTTAGATGAGATTCAAGTTCAGAAAAATCACTAAAACGAGGATGATACTCAAGCGTATACCATAAATCATCGGTTGGTGAATGATGAGGAATAAGCGTCATCGGAACCATGTCTGACTCATGCCATTGCTGATAAATCAATCCAAGACGATGTGCATAATCATCACCTCAAGGACACATACGAAGATCAGAGCAAAGATTGGGAAACAATCCAAAACAACGATCGGCATGAGCAATCGTATGATCATCTCGCTGGAGCGAACGTCGATGAAGAAACGATGTGTCAGGAGGATATGATCAGGCTCGACATGATCGCATATGATTCCACTGGCCTACTAGTACCCACCAATCCTGAAGAAACCATTGCCATGACTGATATGCGTGATGATCCATCATACGAAGTAACCATACAGCATCTTCCAGTATAGACCCAATCTGATACATATCAAGGGTTCGTTTACGAAATGTATTAAAACTACTATACCACCAGTCAGCATCAAGAAACACAATTATCATACGAGGATCAAGCGTATGAATACGTGCATACACATCATAGTGTGATGCAAGAACAAGAGAACAAGACGACATCGATGGACGGTTAAGAAAAGCAAGAATGCGTTTTTCTGATTGAGTACGTGCATCAAAAACCTTGCGTCATAAACGGTGATGAACACATCGCTTGATACACCAGGCCCACTCGTCCCATGTCCAACGATCAACAGTTGCACTCCACAACGACCACTGCTCAGGATCAACGCGTTGATCAGGATTGAGCCACCCAATTGAGAGATCAGTACATGAACTCAAACAATCGGCAATAACAGTCAATTTGGGAGTGTGAGCACACACAAAACACAAAGGGCGATCGCCACGAACAGCAAGAAGTGCACCAAGCGTATCAGACAACGATCATGAAGGAGAGAAAAATTTGGGAACTGACTGAGGTGATGGAGCTGATGTAGCTATACGTGTACGACGGACAGAAGGAAGTGGCGTTTCAAGACGAGGGAAAGTAGTATGTACATTGGAAGAGGGAAAGCGATCCTGCAGAGAAGGAAGAAGAAAACGTGCGAGGGGTGGACGATCAGACAATGATACAACCCCAGCAAGAAACGATGGATAGGTTGCAAAACAATCCGCTACCGTGTTACGAGCCCACAAAGCAAGAGCAAGTGCACGAAGACAGTCTGTTGCTGCATCATGATGACGATCACCATCAATCCCACAACGCACTGCAAGAATATCACGAATTTCAGCATAAAGAGGATCACGATCCAAAACAATAGATAGTTGATCCAAAGCGTAGGATGTTTGATGAGGAAGAGTCAATACGGCACAATCATAGGTATCTACACGATTATCAGGAAGAGGAATACCAATAAATGTCTGTCGCCATAGCCGGTCAAAATCAATATTATGCCCGAGAATAAAGGGATCATGAATAGGCAACAAAAAATCCTGAATAGCAGGGAGTATATCAGCAATACTAGGCGCACAATCAAGAAGAGACTGATCAATCGTCGTAATATGATGAGCAACAGCACACATTTCACGCTGTGACGACAAATAACTTGACCACACTCTCCCCGTTCCCGTCAGACAATCATAATGCAGCAATGCAAGTTGGACAGGACGATCATGACGATGATTGAGCCCTGTCGTTTCAAAATCTATCACAAGCACCTGCATCAGGAAGACAAAAAATAAAAACAACAACACACAATATCCCTCTATACCTATTCTCTGACAAAATGCAAGAGCGAAACAAGAAGCTATTTATACATATCATCTGATTTAACCTTGCAAATAAGAGTAATTTGGATATACTGATGCTAGGTTTTTTTATTTTTGATCATACACCTATGTCATTTAGCTGAGCATTTGAAGCAGTATTCAAAGGCTTCGATATCAGTGTAGACAAAGAACTCGTTGATCAATTATCACTCCAAGGAGCTCAGGGATTTGTTTTGATAAAAAAAAGTTGATATTTTCTTATATTTTCGTGACTTGGCACATGAATATCACTCATAACCTCATATCTAGGGGTTTTGACTGCTCTGTTTTTTCTCTCAGCCATCGATCGATGAGCTCGCAGTATTCTTGCTCTCATTGTCACATTTTTTTTTCTCTGACGATTGATATCTCTCGCCCGTTTTCTCTATCGCCACAAAAAAACCTACCATACAGCAATAATTCTAAATGCATGAGTCGTCAAGCAAAGCATAGACTATACCGATGATGCATTTAGAGACATCATCGACCGAACATCAAGTCTTGTAATCCTCAATGGATTATATTGTATATTTGCAGTCATCATCCTGATTGTTATGCGAGACAACTTTGATACAATATCAATTCTCCTTCTCCTATGAACAATAGCATTCATGATACGACAACAATATGCTTTAGGGCAACTTCTTTTGCTCTGTATTGATTTAGCAATGGATTTTTTACTCTTTACCGAAAGCGTCATCAAATTTTATGACCAACAATCATTTGGTGTATCATCATCCACCATTGCACTAACAGACCTCAAGTCAATCGCAAGCCAAAAAACGTCACTTGTCCAGTCATTTCTTGATTTTGGGACAATTACTTTTACCCTATCAGGAACAGATTCTTTGGGAACAATCGTCATGCCGTACATAAAATCACCAGAAAATGTAGAACGTGCTATCAACATTATCCAAAATAGACAATGAACACCACTGAGATCATAATCCCCACTACCTATACCATATTTTAAATCACTTTCTCGTTCATGAATACTGTGATTATTGGCTGATGAATTACTGGACTACTTGCCGCATGTGCAGCACGCCCCTATGCAACATCTATTACCCTAATTGATAAACATCCAGATGGTCCTCCCTGTGATGAAGGACGACTACTCCTTTGCCCCGATACCTGTGCTCATCTGTCAGATATAGGCATCCTCTCTACGCTCACTACGATCATGACTCCACTCACTACATGGACATGTACCGTCGGTGGTATGAGTTATCCTGATCAACCAGCAGGACGATGAGACTATCCTTATCCCCTTATTGTAGAAGAAAAAAAATTATGGGAAGCGTTATACAAAACACTTGGCTCACCACCAATCGAGCGTGGCACACCAACGAGTATTGTTACTACCACACAGACACTTATCTATACACGTCCTGACTCTGACCAAGGAAACAAACCATGACTCCCATCAAACCAAACAACTCATCAGTATGATCTTCTTCTCTGATGTGATGGGGCAGCAAGCTGGGTCAGAGAACAACTCTTTAGATCGAATACGAGCAGAGATGTCGTCACATTGTGGTCATCACAGTCACTTCTCACCATCAATCGAGGGACAAGCACAGCACGAACACCATGAACAGCAAAAGTCATCGTAGGAGATAAAACAGTAGATGAATACCGATGCATCAGCACTACCCAACTTATCCACAATCACTATAGCTACGAACAAAAAACATTGACGACTGACCATTATAGCTGGCTTACCCGCCAGTGAGCAACCTATGACCATACACCCCTTTGGACCAAACAATCCTGATCTCATTATGTCACCAACCCTGTGCTCAATAATATTGTATTGTGCGGAAGTGCTGTGATGGATTTACCGTTACTAGGATGAAGCAATGCCAACATGCGACAACTTATTCCTCGTATTCCGTGGAGATACTCTTTTGCTCGTTCCTCATCTCATCCTCTCCGAACAACATTGGGAATCGAAATCGCTCATAGCGTCAAAGAAATATACAACAACTATACAGCTATCCTCACCACCATGATGCAATCATCATTCCATGATCGATGGGCAAAAATAGTCTATATCTGGACCAAAAAAACACCATGACGAATCGCTCGTTTATATAGCACAATGGATACTCGACATCCAGAAGTGGGAAGTTATAACACCCAATATCCGCTCCTTATCGAAGCCCTCAGCTCATCTCCACGTATTCGAATACAGTGATGGCAATTTTTTCACTGACCACATCCAGGAACACTCGCCCCTGCAGGCCATCTCGTCCTTCGTGCAAACGAACCCAAAGTATGACGATATCAGCTTCTCGCCGATCACAAACCTATCATTCTCATTTTTCAAGGAGTGTGGTGATCAAAAGCTGATGCACACAATGCAAAAACACAGCGATCACATTATGTGGGAGATATAGCACACGTCTATTGTATTACCAATACCTATCAACTCAGTGACGATGATGATGAGTTCTGCCTTGGCGACCATGATAGTCATTTCCATCGTGCCTGTGCCGCTTCATGACCATGCGTCTACTGTATTTATCCTGATGGAATTATTGGACGAAGGAGTCTTGGGTATCGTTTTCATAACTTTCAGGAATGGCGACAACACTACCGAAAAACAACAGCATCATCCTAAGACGAGACGATAGAGATATGTCTGTGCGAGAATAGTCACACTCATACCATCACCACATAGATCACGTAGCCATAATCCTTTGACTTTTTTACCACGATGTCCTAGCAATGCTCATGAAGATGTCACAAAATCAATTTTGGTCCATGAGAAAGGCAGAGAATCTCAGTCGATCATTGCATGATACAAAGCCGGAAGGACTGAAACACAATGCGTAATAGGTCATCATCCCAGATAGTGTGTCAGAAGAGGACGCCACTGACGTGCACATGCTCATATCACAGGATATTTGTACCATGGGATCATGTCGTGCAATCCAAGCAACCCCCACATCGCCGATACAATCACGCAATAACGGTCAGCAAAGCTTTTTCCCTATGGCGTCATCGTCTGATAGTCCCATGCCTGATATACAACCCCTGTATATCTCTGAATTGCTGGAAGCAGATTCGTATCACAGGGCATCTCAGGAGACAAAAGACACTGATGAAAAAACGGCGTGTCGCTGATCCGGCAGTCCCTCACCGAATTTTTGTTTCTGATGGCGGAATAAAAAAAAGAATCATACCACAAAAAAAACAAAAAATGCTATGATGTTTTGGACTGAGAACGACGTACTTTTTTTGACGATGAAGAGAAACCGTGTTGTTCCTGCACATGCATTTCTGCCATACGATACGCCACACATAAATTGTAACATAATTCTGCCAAACGGAACAAAGTAGAACGAGAAAATATATCCCATAAACTCGTTCCAGGGACACAGGCTTGAGCATCATAGCGACACGAGACTCCGTAATGAGGATCACCTCCCCATTGAGGCAAGGCATTCTTATACACAAAATCAAAGACAATCGTTGTTCTTCCCAGACGTTTGGTATGAAAGATCAATGCTTTGTGATCTGTAGATGAAAGACGCAAGTGAGGATCGTAGGTATGTGTCGTTGTATTTCTGATAAACTGAGCTGTAATATAGAAGTCCTGTCGCTGATCTCCGACAACATACTGACATCGAGCAAGGAAGTCTGGCGTACGATTCAAAATTTCGATAAACGTTGCAAATATCCCTCTATATGCTGAGACCAAAAGAAGATATCCAAAAAAATTTGTTTTGTCTGGATTTTGGGAGACTTCTTCCAGTCTTTGCGAAATAAGACGGGTATTGAGAGTAAATCACCATACAGTTTTTGGCATAGAGGTTTGATCAGGAAGAGGAATGGAGGGGAGTTGAGTCTCCAAATAGATACCTGTATGCAAAAAACGATACCATCAAACAATGAGCTCAAATCCCAATAAGCTTTTTGGTTTCATATTAAAGCAACAAAACAAAAGATGAAAAGTGGCGGCTAGTAATAATCGTCGTCATCATCATTTTCAAACGCATATTCTACCTCATTCTCTTCTTTCTTTTTCTTTTTGAAACTGTCAGGATTAAAGAGGCGTTTTTGCATATCATCTTCAATCCCAAGCATTCTTTGGAGTCACTCATGTTCTCTAAGTTTTTGGATAACCTTTTGTTCTACTTGTCTGATTCTTTCTCTCGTAACATTGAATTCTTCGCCAACTTGCTCAAGCGTATACCTTGGTCCATCAATCCCATACCTCATCTTGATAATCTTTGCTTCTCTATCATCCAACATCCCCAAAATCGCATCAAGGTTACTTCTCAAAGCACTTGCTTCCGCAACTTGATCAGGAGTTTGTGTTTTTGTATCAGCAATCATATCACCAAGTTTATCTCTGCTGTTATCATCACCAATTTCACGATCAAGCGAAATATTCCCATAAATTACCTCTTCCAATTTTTTAACTTTTTTCATAGGAAATCAGAGTTTATCGGCAATTTCCTGTGAAGTAGGCTCTCTTCCCAATGATTGGAATAAAGTTGAATACGCTTTATTGTATGAGTTCATCTCATCAATAAGATGCACTGGAATTCTCACATGTTTAGACATATCAGCAATAGCTTTTGTGATGGATTGTTTAATCCATCGTGTTGCATAGGTCGAAAACTTGAACTCTCTATCAGGATCAAATTTTTCTATTGCTTTGATAAGACCAATATTTCCTTCTTGAATCAAGTCAGAAAAACTCAACCTTGACCCAAAAAATCTTTTTGCAATAGAAATAACGAGCCTGAGGTTGGCCTCAATAAGTCTTTTTTTGGCCTGTTCATCTCATCTTTTGATTCTTCTGGCAATATCTTTTTCTTCATCACTAGTCAAAAGAGGGATATGAGCAATATCGCTAAAATAAAGTTTAATATAATCTGTGAATTGTTTTTCACCCGAACGCTGCTTGGTTTCATAGAGCGTAATTGATCATGTCTTGAGTCATCATTGGCTTTCTTGAGCCTCTGCCACCAACAATTCTTCGATCGTGATGATTCTAATACTCAGTTTGTCACATAAGGAATAAAATTTATCTAACATCTTTGCCTTAGAATCCATATCATCAATCTCAGCAATAATATCTTCTTCCAAAATAGACCCATTATCAAAGCCTTTTTCTAGCAAAACTTGCAACTCTTGTGACAATTCATTAATATCATCGAATAGTTTTTTCCATAATAATTCTTTTGCTTTGTTTGCCATACACAGATAGAAGAATAATAAAAATACAGCCATACGGTATTCCTCGTTCACGAGGCATCAAAAATATCAAAAAACAATACGTCCGTAGTTCGTTTCAATCACGAATATGCACCTTATGATCTAGTACAAAAAAACCACGCACCACAACTATTTACGAATCTATTAATACACTATCTTTTACTTTTTTTGGAAGTCTTTTTAGTAGTCTGGGGATCACCAAGCTTATGAGGATAAATAATCTCATCAATAATTCCAAACTCAAGAGCCCTTTGCGGAGACAACCAAGTATCTCTTTCCATATGCTGGTACATAAAGTCATATGACTTCCCTGACCTATCAGCCAATATCCCTGTCAGGATTTTTTTAAGTTCAAGTCATTCTTCAACAGCAATTTGCATATCAGTAATCTGTCATCTTGTTCAACCCAATGGTTGATGAATCATAATTCTACTATGAGGCAAAGCAAATCTCTTTCCCTTAGTTCATCAGACAAGAAAGATACTGCCCATCGATGCGGCCAATCAAACAGCGACTGTCGATACATCACATTTTATATGCTGCATAGTATCATAAATGGCCATTCCTGAATACACATCGCCTCAGGGAGTGTTAATATACATCGTAATATCTTTTGTAGGATCTTGTTTTTCAAGAAAAAGCAATTGGGCAACGATAATATTGACCATCGCAGGATGAACTTGTTCTCAGACAAAAACAATTCTGTCCTCAAGCAACCTGGAATACAAATCATACGCTCTCTCACCCTTATGGGTTTTTTCGATTACAGTAGGTAGGAAGGTCATAAACAAAAAAAGAAATAAACAAAAAAAATTGACAACTTTCTCGTGTCTTCCATGATTTTAATCAGGATACACAAAGGATATAGTGATATTGTCAGTAAAAGCAAGTCAAAATTATACAGGAAAACACGAAGCATAAAATATATAAACAAACAAGCACTCTTCTTTTTTTTAAGTTATGACTTCACGATATGGATAAGGAATTTCGATATTATTGGCACGAAGTGACTCAATCATATGCTTCCTTACAAGACTATTCAACTTCAAAATTGGTGTTTTGGACTGCTTAGGAGCTCTATAACACGATACCGCAAGAATAATCGCTCAATCCTTTATGCACTGAATATACGCAAATGTTTGATCTTTATTGGTAAAATCGGGGAAAGAATTGATAACTTCTTTGAGAATCGAACAGGCGCGTACACAGTCAGTATCACGAGCAATAGCAACCTCATAATCCATCCTGACCAAAGGATCTTGAGAAATATACTTGATCGGCGTTTTGACCATTACATGATTGGGAACAAGCAATCTTGTTTTATTGAGAAGCCTGAGAATGCTATATTTAGGATTGATACTTTCCCGTTTAGCTGTTTGATTAATACTTCCTTGAAAAGAATATGTCTGACCGATTTTGATACGTGGATTGGTAATCAAAAGAATTGCACCCACAAGATTGGTAAATGTTTTTTCCATCGCAAACCCTATACCAAACGACAATCATCCCATCAATAATGTCATATTGAGACCAAGTACATTCATCGTCACCATCCCAATTACAAACCAGCCTATAATACTGACCACACTGCCAACCGTATCAGCAATCTTTTTTTTGTAGCGATCCTCTTCAACATGATGATCAGGATTGTAAACAAACTGCTGTATTCTCGCTACACATCGCCCTAGTAGCAAACGTCAAAGAAAAATGATCACCAGAGCAATCACAAGAGGATAAATAATGGTAGTCCGCAACCAAAAAGCAATAAGAGCAACCTGATTTGGTTCTTGCACAATCATATCTCAGGTCATTAGATACAGCAAAAAGATAAAAATACAACTCATAGAAACTGCCCACCGCAAGTCTATGCTATGATGGAAGATAAGGCTTGTCGTGAGACACAATAACACGATGAGGATAAGGAATAACAATTCCATTGACTTTACAATAACTGAGAATCACATGATTGACATAGCCAATCAATTGATCCTGAACCCATCCATTACGAGGATTGACAAAAAAATGACACACTAAGGTAATACAGCTCTCATCAAACGATGCCACGAGCGTTTGCGTCTTGGTTGGATTAAGGATAAAAGGACAGGAATTGACACCTGCAGTTACAACAGAACATGCCTTGGCAAGATCAGAATCATAATGAACACCTATTGTAGTTGTCAACTTCACAATTTCCTCTGCACTATAAGTTTGGATAGGGCAATCAATCAATAAAATATTGGGTACAATGACTTGTTTGAGATCAAACGTTCTAATTGCCGTCGTCCTAATAGTAATTTCTTCAATTGTCCCAAAATATTCTTTGGGTCCATGGATAATAACCACATCACCAAGTTTTATTTCTTTCATCGTCAACAAAAAAATTCATGCAATCATATTGCCAAGCACCTCTCTAAACGCAAGTCAGACACCAAAAGATATTCACCCCAAAATAAGTCATACATCAAATCCAATAATCTGAAATGCAACAAAAATAATAATAATAATCAAAAAATAATAGACGATATCTTCGACAAGATTGGCGATTTGTTCACTTCCAGGAGACAGCGACTCTTCATTACCCGAATCAGATAATCATCCCTGTGATGATATAATTTTTTTTTTGACCAAAATAGCAATATGCTTTGCAAAAAAAATAGCCACCGCAACAAACAATCATGCAAGGAACAACTTCCCTACGAACATAATATACGGATTTGAGGAAAAAATAGACATCATAACCACTCGCCATAAAACAAAAATAAAAACTCCTTACTCTCTCCCATACCACACGCCCTCAGAAAAAAATGATTTTTTTGATGCTCGATAAGGAGCTCACCATAATCTCACCATAATAGTACTGATCTTACGCGCAAAAAAAAAAAAAGACAAAAAAGACAGTACTATTGTTCTTGACTTTTAATATTTTATCAATACAATCATAATCTCTCGTGTAAGAAAAATAAAAAACAAAATGTCAATAAAAACAACATATATGAACTTCCAATACTCGCAAAAAACAATTCTTCTGAATATCATTATCATACCAACAATCAACACCACGAACTATCTCAACCACGATAAAGAAATCAACCCTCTTATGAAACATACTCAATAAGAATAAACCTATTCTATACATCTCTCCCTTCGTCTTTTATATCATCGTTCTCATGAATGACAAGCACAACATCATATCAAGCTCGTTATATCGACTCTCTTTTAGAAAAACTTGAAGCAGTCGACGTGATGTTTTATACCATCCGTCAGACACGACTTCATAGTGAACGTACACTAGAAGTCATGAGATTGATCTACAGCATGACAATGACAAGTATCAAAAAAATCTGGCCTTATATCAACTATTATCATCAATCACTCATCCATCAAGGAGTAAAAAGCTATGAAGAAGAAATTAAAACACTCTTAGACTCCAAAGCAGAATTTCAATCACTCGGACAACACTGCCTTCGTCCACTCAATGAAGAAGTATCATTATAGTGGACAGTATCTTATTTTGAGACTCTATCGACACAAGAAATCTACAACGAAAAAAACACACATAACTGATCACTATGATATCCCAATCTTCATACAAAAAACGAATTGATCGTCTCCATCTGTCTATCTATCAAAATACACTATCAAAACATAATACACTCTCTCTTTACCAAAAACTCACACACCTTTTCCCTACACATAATATCAGAGCATAAAAAATCTCTTTATTTTCTCTTGCAAAATCAATAAGTTTTCTTATATAAAAAGTAATTTGTACTATCAATAAGTGATTGTCGTTGAAATCAAAAAATATTATTTTTTATGGGGAATCGTCTAACGGTAGGACACCGGACTTTGACTCCGTTCGTCTAGGTTCAAATCCTAGTTCCCCAGTTTCTTGTGGAAACAAAAATTATGCTGCGAGGTAGGGAAACGGCATCCCGCTGGGCTCATAACCCGGAGATAGGTGGTTCAATTCCACCCCTCGCACCCAACTGTAATACCGATAATACATGTCGTCACAGTATAATTATTGAGTCTGATCAGGAGTAGCTTAATTGGTAGAGCTTCTGACTCTGAATCAGACGGTTGTAGGTTCGAGTCCTACCTCCTGAATGTCTATATGCTTGGTAAGTAGATATCATGTATATATCATGATATATATATTATGCCGAGATGATGGAATTGGCAGACATGCTTGGCTTAGAACCAAGTGCCTTACGGTGTGTGGGTTCGAGTCCCACTCTCGGTACCATTATTAGCAACTTTCTCTTGCATTTATTGGTAAAATATTTATAAGATAATAATTATTTTCTAATAAAGTACTATCTTTTCTAATCCGAGGTAGCTCAGTCGGTAGAGCAAGTGGCTGTTAACCACTGGGTCGTGGGTTCGAGTCCCACCCTCGGAGCCATTCTCACATATGTATTTTATCTTCTCATGCTGCCATTTCATGCCAGTTACAAAAAGTGCAAAAAAAGCTCTTGCTCAATCCCAAAAAAGAAGAGTTGTTAATGATAGATATAGAAAAGATCTCGAAGTTGCAATTAGTATTTTTCGTAAAAAAGTAAGAAAATGAGAATCTGTGTCTCTTGATGATGTAAATAAGATCTATTCTTTGGTAGACAAAGCGAAAGCAAAAAATCTTTTGCACCGTAATACTGCAGCAAGAAGAAAATCTCGTTTCATGAAAATGTACCAATCTACTCTTACCAAATAATTTCTGGTTTGGTCTGTGCCAGCTTAGCTCAATAGGTAGAGCAATCGCCTTGTAAGCGATAGGTTATCGGTTCAATTCCGATAGCTGGCTCCATTCTCTTTTTTTTCTTTTTTATGGTCTCATCGTCTAGTGGTTAGGACAGGGGACTTTCAATCCTCTAACCGGGGTTCGATTCCCCGTGGGACCGCCACTACTTATTAGTTTGATATATTTATTGTCATGGAGTCGTAGTTCAGCTGGCTAGAACGCCCGCCTGTCACGCGGGAGGTCGCGGGTTCGAGCCCCGTCGATTCCGCCAGTTTTCTTTTTGGGTGATTAGCTCAGTTGGCTAGAGCATCTGCCTTACAAGCAGGGGGTCAGAGGTTCAAGTCCTCTATCACCCACCATATCTAATCCTTATCATTTACCCTTCTTGTCTCTTTCATGAGTCATTTTGTGTCTTATCCTATGATCACATTTACGCTCAAAGTGTCCCTCATTCACTTTGTGATTTTTGTGAGTCAAGGATTGATATCAAAACGACAGATATAAAGTAGACGCTACAATATATTCTCATAATTTGCAAAACAATCAATCCTTGACTATACTTATTAGTCAGGGATTTTTTGTTTAAGACAAACAAGGGGGGAAAACAATATTTTTATTGTTTATGATATTTAAAAATGAATCACGTTATGGAATTACCACAAACAACAACAAAACAATATTCTGCCCAGGAAATTGATCAAATCCATGGAGCGATCAATATTCTCATTGCTCGATATCAATTTTCTCACTGACTCAATACTATCGTTACGCTTTCTGCCAAAGATGTTTTAAGCTGTCTTAAATGAGCATATGATAATGCAAAAAAATCTATTCACACCATGGTTGCAAAACAAAAATATGTTGCAACACCTGTTGACTATAAGCCAGAAGATGTAATCAAATCGTGGAATGTTTTGGAACAATTATGAGTTCGCAAAATTCAGATATTGAAAATATTGTCACTCGTGTGAAACGAAGTTTCAGTGTGAAACAACACACTTGCACAAATAAGAAAATTAATTGCAGAAACGTTACAAAAACGTCTTCCAGACTCATTTTCATGAGAAG
The DNA here is from genome assembly GCA_025057375.1 of Candidatus Absconditabacterales bacterium. GTDB lineage: Bacteria > Patescibacteriota > Gracilibacteria > Absconditabacterales > Absconditicoccaceae > JANWWO01. Next base: position 51,956 of record JANWWO010000006.1, read on the forward strand.
ACAACGAACAAAAAGGCTCTATTGCAAAACATATTCTTGTTCGTTTATGAGATAATCATTTTGACGCATCATGACGTATCCTTTCTCTGGATGAGAAACATGATCTTACGTATGAATCAATCAAAAACAATGACAATCTTCCCTCTTTTTGTTGACTTTCCTATCTCCAAGCAATTTTGTACAAGGCTATATACAATGCAACACTCTTGTGGAATGGACAAACTAAAAAAAATCTCAACATTTTGTGAATTCCAATCGAGGAATGACAAAGTATTGACGACGCAATCAATACTCATGTTGCTATCAATTCTCTTGAGGATTTTGTATCCAAAATTAAAACATTCCTTGTCACCGATAACGACAATCGTCACAATCAACGTATCAAAGCATCAATGATCAACATCCTCTATATGACCTACGCTATTCATGGACAACACAATATCGGTGCTATCAAACACGCACTGGAAACAATGAGAGATACAATCAAAAAAAATATGACTACTGACCCCAGTCGATGTGTAGACTTTCAATCGCAGACAGATCAAAACATCAAGTCAGTCAAACATTTTTTCTCTTATACTCACAGTCAATGACGAATCACTACAGCTGATAGAACCAAAGAAACATCGTCTGTGTATATCAAGGCATTGAGCCAAGAAACATATGCAACATTGGAAATGTTCCAAGATTTGCTTGGAATTCGTTTTGAAATCAATTTTGATGCAATCCAGCAACATTATTGATTGGATACCAACACAGTTATTGTAATGGTAATGAGACATTGTTTAGAAACAATCAAAACCAATAGTGTAATCCAATCGATGGAACTTGCTGATAAAAAATTGATACAACCATCAGGGTCGTTTGCAGGAGTTGAATGAATTTTTGAAGAATTACAGAAACACGTTTTTGGGTGAGCAGCAAATTTGTTTACCCTCAGATGAAGAGGAAAATCAGATGCAACAAAACAACCATGATTTGTAGATCCAGCAGCATCATACAAAGTACCAAACACAATCACATCAGCAGAACAAATGATATTACATCTTGCTTATGCAGCGTCTGGGAAATGATCATGACGCTATGAAGACGCAAAAATAGCGTGAAAATCAGAAGTGCCACAAGAGACTGATGGATCAGTAAGGCAGATACTTATTGGAATAGAAGCACAAATTATCAGACAAAAGAAACCAGATGATTTGGTTCATCCAAATGAAGCACATGATGCATCGCATTTTGTGTTGGATTTATGAGATAAGGGATCGTGTTTGATGACAAGAACGAGCGGATCCTTTTCAGCCAACGATATGTATCACGACATCAATCATACTGTCCAAAAAATGCAGAACATATTACAAAATAAAAACGAATCAGCAGAGAAAAAAAACAAAATCAAAGCGTTTTTGGAACGAGTAGAAAATCAAAAAATTGATGCCATCAATGATGCAACTATCATGAGCAAAAAAGTAACAGCAAAAATCCTCAACTACCTTATCCACACAAACAAAGTTTGGTGTGCATACTTTGACAATTATACATGAGCAAAACTCCAGTATGAAGCAAAAGATTTTGATAATCCAAGCAATCTTGCTACACATCACTTTGTCCATGCTGAGTATCAAAAAAGACATTTGAAAGAGACGTGATTTGTGGATGGTAGCCGAAAACATGTATGTTATCATCCATCATTGGTTGAAAAAACATCAGAAGAATTACAACAAATTGCTGTTGCGTGATATGCTATCAAAGCAGAGTTGTTGCAAAACGATCTCCAAAAATATTTGATGACTGATAGGTAGTAAGAATGTCTCCATGGTTGAAGAGTTTTTCTGTCTTTATTTGTCTACAAAGATGGTGCGAACAATTGCATATACTACCCAAACGGTTGGCTATATTCACCCCTACTCCATCGAAAGAATAACAATATTCGCATGGAAGGTATGATGCACCGTTTGCACCAAGTAGGGAAACTCGCGTACAAGGATCTCTGCCTGCCATGTCATCATCTCACAAAACATAATCGTTCTGACAGGATTGATTGTTTTCCATTCGCTTCGCTGTCTGAGTTGGCGACGGTAGAGGTCCAGTCCATCATCTCATCCGATAAATGCATGGTGTGGTTCCCATTCTCTTACCGACAACTCATCCGACCCAAAAAATGCTTGATCAGGAATATAGGGGAGATTGGCAACAAAAATATGAATGTGCTTTGATTGTGTCATAGTGTCCCATTCGTGGTGAAGTGTATTTTTGTTAGACATTGTAACGTCCAATCTGTGTTGGACATTTTTTGGAAATACACAATCAGATGATGCAAGAAAATCGCACAAATCTGCTTTTTGGAGGTGAAAGCGATGCTGATACTTTTTAGAAACCAGCCTTTCTATATTCTGTCTTGCAACGACCAAACATTTCTCATCGATATCGGTCATCATCACACAAGTTGCACGATGTTCTGTCTCACAATCCACACTCACACCAAGCACACCCGATCCTGTTCCAATATCATACAGACAAAACTGGTCAGTGCTGTTTTTTTTGTATTGATCATGAATTCGATCACGAACAGCAATAATCATATACTCTGTTTCGGCACGGGGAATTAATGTTGCAGGCGTAACAACAAATTTCCTACCCAAAAATTCACATCGTCACACGATATATTCAATAGGCTTGTTTTTATCACGAAAATCGCTATAATCAGCAAGAATTTTTCTCATTGTTTCTGAATCAATCGTATCGTCTTGATGCACAATACAATCAGTCAAATCTCGACCACAATGATGAGAGACAATACGTTTAATGATAGATTTATGGGTTATAGCTGGATCAGCAAGAAGATCGAAAAGACAAGTATGCATAAGGAAAAAAAAATAAAACTCTTTTAGATAATAAAGGAAATGGCAAAAAAAACAAGCAAATTCACCAAAACAAGGATTTTACATACGATACTTCCAGAGTTTCATAATTTTTTGCGTCATTTTGAAATAGCAGATTGTATTGCAAGAATTATTCCTGCGAGAATAGCAAGAAAACAAAAAGGAAGTAGTGAACGGCGCGTGACGTTACAATACAATACACCCAGTGGCTGGAAACTATTGTGCAAAAAATGATCAACTGCCCAAGAAATGTTTGTGATTTGTCATCAGGGAACAGAAAAAGAGTTTGTGGAGCGATGTCGTGTATGTGGTATAGCAGTGGATCATATCGTCTTAGAAGAAAAAAACTCAACTGACTTGAATAAAATGAACTCATAATCACCATACAGATCCTCAAAAAATATAATAGCTACTGTATATATATCCACAATCAGCATAACAAATAGTAAATAAACAAACTATTTCTAGGCTTTTTTAGTATACACCATACTGCCTCGTCTTTTTTAGTACATTAGCATTTATTAGTATATTATTACTTCCCTCACAATTCACTTGCAAATCACCTCCAAAGTCACTATATACAAGGTATTGTCTTTACTTTTTCCCCGTTAATGGCCATTCGTAATTTTTGTATCATTGCTCATATTGATCATGGTAAGTCGACGCTTGCTGATCGTATGCTCGAAATTACTGCGTCAGTCAAAAAAGTGTCAAATGCTCAAATGCTGGATAGCATGGATATCGAGCAAGAACGTGGAATCACCATCAAACTCACCCCTGCCAGGATGTCGCGAAAAAATACCGAACTCAATCTCATCGATACTCCCTGACACGTTGATTTCCAATACGAAGTCTCTCGTTCTCTTGCTGCTGTCGAAGGAGCTGTTTTGCTTATAGATGCATCCCAAGGAATTCAAGCACAAACACTCTCCACTCTGTACGCCGCCATGGAACATAACCTCACCATCATTCCCGTTTTGAACAAGATTGATCTGCCTGCTGCAAATCCTGAAAGAGTCACGGATGAGATCGAGCATTTGCTTGGCATTGATCGTCGTGAAATTATCAAAATTTCTGCTAAAACAGGAATGAATGTTGATCAGGTTTTGGACGCTATTATCGAGAGAATACCTGCTCCACGTATTGACCCAACACAAGGGGACAAAGCCCTCATTTTTGACTCGATTTACGATCCCTACAGGGGTGTCGTGGTCTACGTCAAAGTCGTCAGTGGTTCTTTTTCCAAAGGAATATCATGTCAACTGATCCATTCGGACACTGAAATGTCGCCTACCGAAGTTGGGGCATTGACTCCTCGCTACTTGCCGACTCAAACCCTCACTGCCGGACAGATTGGCTACATCGTTACTGGGAAAAAATCCGTCCGTGATGCACAAATTGGTGATACGATTGTCACCTGACTGCCTCCCAAAATAGGATGGACAGATCGTTTGACCTATGCCATTCCATGATTCAAAAAAGTCAAACCTTTTATCTATGCGTGAGTCTATCCGGTTGAGACAAATGAGTATGATAAACTTGCTGATGCATTTGGAAAATTGGTGCTCAACGATAGTGCAGTAGATTGTAGTCCCGAAAATTCTGGTGCGTTGGGATTGGGTTTTCGTTGTGGATTTTTGGGGATGTTGCATATGGATATTATCAAAGAAAGACTAGCAAGAGAATATGGTGTAGAAACAGTGTTTACAACACCGACCGTGTCCTATATCATCAAACTCAAAGACACTGCCTGGAGAATCTTGCAGGGAAAGGATAATTTGATTAAATTGCGAGAAAGTGGATTGTGGCGTGAGGTTGACCGCATCTGTGGACGTGAAAGTAAGCAACGAACCAAAGACTTGTTTTTGACGCAAACAGGCGATACATATGCATTATGGACAGTGGTCACCTCCGGTGCTGATATGATAGACAAATCACAGATTGAATCAATGTATGAACCCATGACTGAGACAGAAGTGGTTGCCCCCAGTGAATATACAGGGGCCATTATGGCATTGTGTCAAGACCATAGAGCCACCCTCAAAGCAATGGAGCATATTGATCAGACAAGAATAATTTGGCGTTATTACTTCCCACTAGGTGAGCTCATTATCGATTTTTATGATAAACTCAAATCTGCAACCAAAGGATATGCAACGATGAACTATGAAGCAAAAAATTACACTGAGAGTAATTTGGTGAAACTTGATATTCTCATCAATGGCGACGTTATCGAAGCATTCTCAATGGTCGTCCATAATGACAAAGCATACAGTGTAGGGAAAGATTTGGTAGAGAGGTTAAAAGTGCTGATTCCACGCCACCTTTTTGCTATCCCCATCCAAGCAGCAATCGGAACCAAAATCATCGCTCGTGAAACTATTCCTGCAATCCGTAAAGATGTCCTGAGCAAATGTTATGGAGGTGATGTTTCCAGAAAACGTAAATTGCTCGAAAAACAAAAAGAAGGGAAAAAGAAAATGAAAGCGATGGGGAATGTCAACATCCCATCAGATATATTTCTCAAAATGATACAATGATGAGGCCAATCATAAACAATATATAGGTCACAGTATTCATTATTCACGTAGAGATTCGGGGAATTTTCTCTTGCAATACAATCAAATTTCACTAGTCTCATGTGACACTTATTTTTTGTCTCTTTTTTTTTATTTTGTGATTATACCACCAGTATGGGACGCTCACTTTTTCGTTATCTTTGACCATTACACGCCTCCAACCCTCTTGTGTGGATTGGAATTGTTTTGTTGATCTCAATTTTTTCTATTTTCTTTTTGGGAAGAAATCCGCAAACAGGAGCTTTTCGCCTAACACTAGATGGACTATCCCAATTTAGACTCGGTATGGATATTGCAGGATGAGTCGAGTTGATGTATAAACTCGACTTTTCTGAATATCGTTCAATCTACCGCGATCTGGCTAGTTTCCAACAAATAAGACAACAAACAATTTCTATTATCCAAAACACTGTCGAAAACAGAGTGAATGCGCTGGGTGTATGAGATGCAACAGTTGTTGTACAAACAATTGATGGCGATGATTATCTTGTTGTTTCATTGGGATGAATGCAAGATTATGAACAAGCAAAAGAAGTAATTGGGAAAACAGTTCAACTTAGATTTGCTACCCCTGCACAGCCCAATCCTGCAGAAACAGAACGTAGACGTCTTTTGATGAGTTCATTGGTAAATCGTACCGAATCTGTCACAGAACTCGTTACACTCGCATCACTTCCTGATGCAATGGTCGGAACAGTCACTGGTGTTGATCTCACGCGTCTGCCTGTGATCTATAGTGATAATCGAGATCGTATTGCTAGAATGACTATTCCTGGCAAAATATTTCTTGAAGGAGTTTATAGTGTGGGGCTTGGATCAAACAACGAAATCCAAATGAATTCATGATTTGTCCTCGCTGATATCAGTGCAAGAGAGTCCTTCCAAAAAGAGACTATCAGATGATCTGACGTTATCGCAGTACTTGATCGTGCATCAATTCCATGGCGTGAAGAATCTCTCCAAACATCATTTACCTCAACTGGTGTACAATATCGTGAGGGACGTATCCAATTCCCTCTCGAACAACAATTCTCATGACAAGATGCACAACTTGTTCGTGCTATCAGTATTTCACTCAGTGGCATCACTCTGTCAGATGAAGAAAAAAATCGCTACCTAACTCTTTTCCTTAATCGTCAAACAAATCAAATCAAACTTCCATTTGATGTTATATATAGCGAAGTATGGGAATCTGTTCCCAACCTTTCTTTACGTTTTCCTGGCTATAATGCATCACTCTCAGGACAATATATTCAAGACGGAGATACACTTTTTTTAATCAATAGCCTAGCAAACAATCCTGCAACACAACCACTTTGGAGAGTTATTGTTTCAGATCCTGTCTCACAAAAACAATATACCATGCTTGAACAACAAATGAGACAAGGTCGGAGACTAACCCTTTCAGAAGTTTTTGTCCCCTACAATCCTCTCTGGGAAACAGCAGTTGACTCAAGAACAAACGAGATCCTTGATGCGAGATTTTTTCAATCAGCGATGGTCAGTGTTGACCAACTCTGACAACCAGTTGTCATAATCAACTTCAATGACAAAGGAAGAGAAATTTTTTGTAATATCACCGAACGTTTTGTTGGGCAACAAGTTGCTATTTTTGTGGGAGACACAACCCAACCTCTCACTGCACCCACAATCAATGAAAGAATTTGTGGCGGACAAGCTCAAATATCGTGATGATTTGATAGACAAGGAGCACAAAAACTTGCAGCTGACCTTAATGAATGAGCATTCCCAGTTCCTATGATTCTTGAAACAGAAAATATCATCAACCCAACATTAGGAATCAATGCGCTTCGTTCTGCTCTGCTTGCATGATGAATTGGGAGTCTTATTCTCTTTGTATTCTTTTTCCTCTTCTATCCTGTACGTTTCGCCCTTGTTGCAGGATGAACAATCATTATCTACATGATCATCCTCCTTGGTATGCTCAAGATATTTGATTATCCATTTTCTCTTTCAGGAATTGCTGCTATTCTTATCGCCCTTGGAATGGCAGTCGATGCAAATGTTCTGATTTTCGAAAGGCTGAGAGAACAACAAGGATCCATCACATGGTCTCATATTACCAAGGCTGTCAATGATTCACGATCTGCAATCAAAGATGGGAATGTGTCAACATGATTAATTGCATTTATCCTTGCAGCATCGTGAATAGCCCTGCTCCAATGATTTGGAACGATGCTTATCATCACTATTATCGTTACCCTTGCAGTTAATGTCTCTGTTTGTAAAGCATTGCTTGGTATTATGTATCACCAATGAGATCAACCTACATAATATTCACCTTGCTTGTCGTCCCCTTATCATTGATAGGTGGGACTTTTTTCCTCAAAAACGACTACTACATAATCACCCCCATCATATTGCCCACTATTTATATATTTTATTTTTTTCTTTTTTCTCTTCGTAATATGAGTCTACTCACATTTTTCATTATTGTGATCGCAGTTGTCTTTCTCCTGATGGGCATTGACCAGATAAAGAGAAAACAAATAACAATTATTCATCTGATTGTCTATATTGGTTGATCTATCTGTCTGGGACTCTTTGTCCTCTTTCCCAATCTCTTGGTCTGGGTAAGCAAAATTTTTGGGGTAGCAAAATGATCGGATGTTATCGTTTATACGAGTATTATCATACTCTCGTATATAGCAATTTCTCAATCTAATGCATTGATCAAAGAAAAAGTGGCACTGACAAAATTGATCGCTTCAATTGCAAGTGATGGTCTTGCTAATAAGCGAGAACGTCTTGATCCTTCACTCAAAAATCGTCATTATCGTTTTGCGTTTTTGGTGAGAGTATATAATGAAGCTCCTGTCCTGTGATCTTGTCTTGATATGATCTATGCTGCGGGGCACCGCCTCGTTATCTGCGTCAATGATGCTTCCGTCGATCATTCTCTCGCTATTATTGCCCAGAAACAAAAACAATATCCTGACATGCTCCTGCTTGTGGTCTCCAATCCTATCAATAGAGGTCCGTGAGCAGCGAATGTAACCTGATTAACGACCCTCAAACGTTATGCTGCTGAACTTTCATATGATCGATTGGTTATGTTTGATCCTGATGGACAGATGGATATTGCTGATGTGGCAGTCTTCGATGCTGCTATCCAAGGAGACAAAGGGACAGTTGATGTGTATTTTGGATCAAGATTTATATGAGTTGATCCGACCAATATGCCAATGATAAGAAAAATCGTCGTCAAACTATGACGTTGGGTAACACGTACACTATATGGTATCGACGTCTCTGATCAGCATTGCTGATATAGAGTACTCTCAAAATATGCTGTTTCTCGTATTACGCTGACAGCAGACAATCGACACTATGCCAACCAACTGGTAGAAGAGGTCGTCACTCATCGTCTCCGTTTTCGCGAAATCCCTGTTCGTATTTCCTATACCGACTATTCTCTTTCCAAAGCTAGTGGCCAACGCAGTATCAATGCACTCTTGCTCTGATTCCAAATGCTATATCAAAAATTCTTTTTTAGATAATACGCCATACAACTCTCTCACCAAATATATATGAACAATCGCATACCTGTACGCATCCAGCAATATACGATAATATTTTTTCACGCCTCTCATCCTCACACACTCATCAATGAGGATTTTTTCTTTTCTTCACTTGCATTATCCACGACAATCACTATACTTTTTTCTCAGCATTTTATTATCTGCTAATTTATGAACCTATCATCTCTGCATCGTCTCGATCAGCATTGTCATACACTTGCGTCATTGACAGGACAGATGATCTATATCGTAGGCGGATGTGTGAGAGACCTCCTCATTGGACACACCACGATGCTTGAAGATATCGACGCTACCTGTGCCTGTGATCCTCATCAGCTCTATCATCGTCTCAGAAAGCATCAATTGCCTGGTTTTTTTTGGACAGAGAAATTTGGGACATTATCATTTAGGAGTACAGATAACGCCACCACATACGAGATTACCCCCATGAGATGTGAAACTGGCTATGACGACGCACGTCATCCTACACACGTTACGCGAACTTCTCGCCTGCTTGATGACGCAGTCAGAAGAGATTTTTCTGTTAATTGTCTGTATTATACAACATTTGAGAGTCCTCTCACTCTACTTCCTGACGAAGTAGATGATTCGCCGTGCCGCATAGAAGAGGGAGTCCTTATCCTTACTGATCATGCACAGATCGATGCCTTTACCTCAGACCCATATAATTTTTGTTATATCAATCACCTCACAGGTACGATCCGCGTGCTCATTGATCCCTATGCATGATTGGAATGCATCTCTCCACTCCGTTTAGCATGCGTTGGCAATCCCCTGGATAGATTATATGAAGATTCATTGAGGATCATTCGTGCATTAAGGTTTGTGTCGATTTTTGCATTTCAGACATCCAAAGGCTGTGATATTCATAAAGAGACCTGGACAGCACTCAAACAAACATTCCACCTCGTTCCCCATATTGCCAAGGAAAGAATCCATAATGAAATACTCAAAGTCTTGGACCAATGATCAATGTTTTGTTTCGTTTCACTATGTGACGAACTCAATATTCTCAAATATCTTTTCCCCTCCTTATATGCCTGCAAAAATATCCATCAACCTGTAAGATATCATCCTTTTGATGTTTATGCTCATACGCTGTTGTGTCTGCATGCTGCCGATGTTCGCTCACTTGATCCCTATGCCAAACTTGCCTTGGTCTTCCATGATGTCGGAAAAGTAGATCAATATTATGCCTATGGAATAGTGGGAGACAAAAATGAAGCATCAAAAATTCCTGCACGAAACCATAGAAATACATCGAGTGTCCTTGCTCGTCCAGATCTTGAACGTTTAGGATTTAGTCGCAAAGAGATCGATCGTGTCTGTCGATACATTGATCATCATCACGATGCAGAACAAATTCTTGCAAGTAAAGAATCCAAACATCATCTCAAACTAAAAAAACTCCTAACAGACTGTGGTGAAGCCCAGATGGTAATCAATCTCTGGCGTTTATCTCAGTGTGATAGGATTTGACAATATAACATGCTCCAACGTGATACTTACAAAGAGCTTGATTATCTCGTGACGCTGACGGAAAATATCGTGAAGCAGGAGGGCATCCATCATCGCAAAGACCTCGCTATCAATGGTCATGACCTTCTTGCTCGTGGTTATCAGGCATGACCTGAACTTGGTCAACTCCTTGATCAATGTTTTCACTATGCACTCGAAGATTGGCATACAAGAAATACACAAGAAGCTCTCTTTGCCTATTGTGATCAGCTTACAAAAAAAAAAACAAACACCATGTCCCAAACAAGCACATCCTCTGAAAACAATGAAAAAAAGCCTGTATAATATCCGACCTAGGAAGACGCACGAGACGGCAATACATACACAGCACCATCTTTTTCGAGTTGAGTCAGATAAGAAACAATTTGGTCAGATGTTACGAACCAATGAGATATTTTAGTATCACACGCTTGATGACGCAACGCATCTTTATGTGTGATAATGGCAAAAGATGAAGTATGATCAACAATCACATAACTCAATGATCATCATGCAAGAATTGCTTTGATGTAATGAGTTCAGATATCATACTCTCAAGGAAAATCAATCAATGATTTAGTACGGTGATCATAGACCATTGCCTCACCCACCACAGGAGAAACAGTCACCATACCAGAGACTGGCTCATGATGATACGCAACAGATCAGTTGAGAATTATTGCTCACGATTCGTGGAATGTTAGCGGCGTCATAAAAAAAACTGAGAAATAAAAAAAACGATAATAGGAGATTTCTGTTGAAAGTATAGCAAGTTTTGTAAAGTATTGCAAGAGAAAATAATGGAAATGTCAGAACACAAGCCAGTCTCATGGGAACCACACATAAGCGAGCAAGAGATAATCAAATGATTCCTCCATGCAGCCATACACACATTCTCCTCCCCATCATGACAAACATTCACATCCTCTGGCGACATTCCTGGTTTTTACCGAACACTATAAATATCACCAACTGTTTTGATCGATTGCGCATCAATAACACTAGCACCTGAGCATTCGAGCAATCTTTTGGGCAATGATGATGGTTTAGTTACATACCCACGCAATCATACCTCACCAATCCATACACGAGGGACAATGGTTTTGTGGTGGATAGCGCTTGCGAGTGCAGCAATAAAAGCAAGATCCAATCCACTATCTCTATAAACAATCCCTCCAGGAATATGCACATAAACATCATGACTACTCATAGGCAACTTACAATATTTTTCTGCTATTGCACAAAGCATATCGCATCTTTTTGCATCAATTCACACATAATGACGAAGAGGAAATCTGCCCGTTGTTTTTGTCAGCAAGACTTCAATCTGGACTGGCATTGCACGACCATTATCAATACCAATACTAAAAGCCAATCATGGTCATGCAAAAATTTTTGGATCTCTTCGCAAAGCTTCAGGCACCATCGCTTCAAGTCATGTCGCAGTCATCACAAACAAGCCAAGACTTTGGTCAGTCCCAAATCTGTTTTTTGACATTCTGACTATCCTTTTTTCATCACCATCCTCACCCTCAATAGTACATACAACATCAACAATATGCTCAAGATATTTTGGTCACGCAATAGCACCATCTTTGGTAATATGGCCAATAATCCAGACAATACATCCTGTTCTTTTTGCACAATCCACAAGACGCTGCGTTGATTCTTTGATCTGTCAGACCGATCAGGAACTCCCCTCACTGTCATCACAGCGCATCATCTGAATCGAATCAATAACAACACATGCAAATTGTTCTTGCTCAATTGTTGCAAGAATATCATCAATACGAGAAGCATAATAGACTAGTGCGGTTAAAGGTTTACCCATCATTCTTGCAAACCTTGCATGAATCGCACTCGGTTGCTCTTCTCACGAAAAATATCCACAACGTAATGATGACAATTGGTCCAAAAGTGATAATGACGCTGTGGATTTCCCCACTCATGGTCTCCCTCCAAGCAGATATACTCCTCATGCCATCAGTGATCATCAAAAAACCTTTGCCCACTCAGGATGAGACAATGGATAGGCAGTCACGTGGGGCGTGGATGACGACTCATTTGGTTGTAAAACACGTCCTCACAACACAGCACCATTGCCCACATCTCTCGAATGTATCTGTGGAATCATCATACCCAAAGCTCAACAGTGAGGACATTTACCCAATTTATAGGGACTTTGATACTTACAACTCGTACACAAAAACATGCAATACATCACAAATAAAAGACAGTACTACTCAGCATCTATCAACCCATTTGTTTCGAGAAAGTCAGCAACCTGACGAGCAATAATTGCATATCATTCTTTAGTCGGATGAATACCATCAGGCAAATTAAGCTCAGGCACTGCAGCAACATTGTCAAGAAAAAAAGGAATCAAAGGTAGATCATTCAGGGACGCCAAACGAGGAAAAATGGTAGCAAATCATGAAGCATATTCTATACCATAATTGGGATTGATCATCATCCCACCCAATACAACAACCAATCAACGATTTTTCAAAACATCAATAATCTGCTGGATTGTCTCTTCTATATCATCCAAGGGTAGTCATTGAAAGGCATCATTTGCACCAATAACAAGAATAGCAAGATCTCATGTTTGTGATTGACGAATAGTCCATTCAAGCCTTGTCAACAACTGTCTACTCGTGTCTCCCGAATGTCAACCATTAACAACACGCACAGCATACCCACGTCCCACGAGTATATTCTGCAATTGAGAAGGATAACTATACTCCAATGGTAACTGATACCCAGCCGTAAGACTATCACCAAGAGAAAAAATATGTCTGACACGAGTCTCACCTGTTGGCTGTGAGAAAGGTTGTGATTGCGGCATCGTAGTACATCACACTAAAACAAACAAAAAAAAACAGATACAATAACGACCACTCATAGGACAACACAAAGATAAAACATTATACAGACCATGACGCTAGACACAAAGCGACAGGATGTATGTATCTAACATCATCTTAGAAGGCAGTCTACCCAAAAAACAACAACATCCCTTATAGAAACATTCTCACAACGAACTCGATGCAAACATGGAAGATAACAACAAAGTAACGTCCTTGACACCAAAAAAAAGACATCCAAGTAAATATCAAACAATGGACGTACAATGTATACAAAAAATGCATTTTTGCAAGATAGAATTTCGTTATCTATATAGATGGTGTAGATTGATGTTTTTCTGGCGATCCATCATCTTTGAAATAGTACCCCATAACAAATCACAAAGGGGTCCCAATAATCGATCAAACAAGAGGGATAATCGTACCAATATCGATAAAAAGCGTCTTATCTGATGTCACCAGATACATAAAAAAATTGTACACAAGTGTACCTAAAGAGCTCAAAATAAGAACAATAAAAAATCACCAGACAAAAATCTTCCCAATATGAGCACGTGTTTCCTCTTGTTGTTGAACAAATAATTGAGTGGACAATTTGTGCTCAATATCGTCAGTGATACTCCTAATCGGATCAACAGAAGGATCTTGAAATGCATACTGAAGATCCTGTGCCTTACTGGTAGAGAATGCCATGTATAATAAAAGGACAAAAAATGATTATTTCATGATCTTATCAACAATTCATTTATGACGAAGAGCCAAATTTTCCAAATCACATTTCATATCAACCAAACTAGCCAAAATCTTATTTGCCTTTATCTCACATCAAGGAACAGTAGCGAGTTCTTTTACCTGATTAACTACATCTTCAAAATGAGAAACAATATCTTTGAGATTTTTATTGTTCCCCTTAATGTAATTAAGCAAAAAATTAAAAAATTGAGCAGGCATAAGATAAAAGAAAATAAAAATTAAAAATCATGATCGCTATGGTGCCATAAAAAAATAAGATATGTAAGATAAATATACAAAACTTTTGTAGAACATATTTTTCACCTAAAGAGTGTAATGATTTTTTCTCAGAAATCAAGTTTTTCGACAGAAAAAATGGGTCCACTGGGATTCGAACCCAGGACCAGCGGCTTAAAAGGCCGTTGCTCTACCTGCTGAGCTATAGACCCTTAAAAAGAAATGTTCTAAAGATACATTCCTTTCAATTTTTTATGTGCTTTAGATGATACTTTGATAACAATTGTTGATCAATCAGGGAGAAGAACTTTTTTCTTGAAGAGATTTACTTTAAACGTTCTCTTTGTTTGTCTCATACTATGAGATCTCATCGCTCCAAATTGCGTTCATCTTCCTGTAAAAAAACATACGTTTGGCATTAAGGTCACAAAAAATAAAACAAAGGCAATTTGTATTATCCAGCAGACTGCTGCTCTTCAGAAGGTCATTCTTCATCAGACCCATCATCAATTTCAACAACAGTGAGAATAACCATATCTGCTGGGTCCGTAATAACGTATTTACTACTCGTTGGAAGATCAGAAACATGAATAACTTGATTGATATTAGTAATAGAAGAAATATCAATAACAATTTCTTTGGGAAGATCTTGAGGCATAGCTTCTACATTGAGATCTGCATGCAAAAGTTGAATTCTTCCAAGATTATTTTTTTGGACAGGAGATTCTCCTACAAGATGAACAGGGACATGAGAATGCGCTTTTTGTTTAGGATTAAGAGCAAGAAGATCAACATGAAGAAGATGTGAATATACAGCATGTACCTGAAAATCGTGAACCAAAACAAGCATTGACCTTCCATCTACCACAAGAGTAAAAGGTTGCGCTTTTTCTACTTCACGATAGATTTTGAGAAATTCATTTTTATTAAAAGTAATATTGAGTGTTCATTCAATTCCATGCCCATAAACAACAGCAGGAACTAATCATGACGCTCTGATACTTTTTACTTTCTTGCCTACAAGCGAACGAACAGTAGCTGACAAATTCATATAATCACAAAAAAAAATAAATGGACGGCAAAAGCAAATAAAGAAAAAAGTGCTTATGAGGCAAGATATATAACATTCCCTCTGTCATTTTGATGAACAAGGGATGTGAGTCTTGCATCTTTACCAATCTTATCTCTCATATAATACAGTTTCGATCTTTTAACTTTAAACCTATTGAGCTCGATAATTTTGACGAACTTATCAAAGCACAGAGGATATGTTTTTTCAAGAACAACGCCTGATGATTCACCTCTCATCGTAAATGTACCAGTATGAGACTGCGAATTTTTTACAGAAATAACCAATCAAGAAAATTTCCAAATTCTCTTATTATCTCAGTCTTTCATCTCTTCATGCACCTCAAGAAATTGGCCTACACGAATGGTAGGTAGTTTTTTCATTCCAAAATGATTATGAAGGGAATAAACTCTCTCAAAATTCATGAGCAAAAAATGAATAATAAAAATTATTTTGTTGTTTTATTAACAACTTTTGTTTTCCATTGTCTTTGAGTATCAAGTTCTTTTCTAAAATGGTAATCAACCACTTTCGTTACTCTTGTTAAAGCCATTCTGAGCTTTCTTCTTGCATTACTTCTAAGCCTTGCCATATCGATAAAACATTAGGAATAAAAATGAAATTTATGATGAAACACGGATACCATATTTTTTCATTCTCTTTGCACACTGTTGCATTGTTCTCATCAACCATTTTGTTTCTCATTCTTTTTCTATTCTTTGCAGCAATCTATGATACCACTTTTTGGCATTTTTTATTTTATCTCAAGATTTTACTCTTTTAACATTTGGATTCCTTAACGCACGGGGCTTTTTCCCTCTGTAAACACTCATTGACACAAGAAAAAATAAAACAACACACACACACAACATAAAAAACTTATTTAACATATTTTGCCATATATGCAAAAGCTCTATTTGCTTCAGCCATTTTTTGTACTTCTTCTTTCTTTTTGACTGCTGATCATTGATTCGCATACGCAGCAAGAACTTCTTCAGACAAGAGCTTATCAAACGACTTCCCTGTTTTTGCTCTTGCAGCACCAATGATCCACTTGCATGCAAAAAATAATTTCTTTTTTGGCTTTACTTCAAGAGGCACTTGATAAACTGATCATCAAATTCTTGCTGATTTAATCATAATAACAGGAGAAGCATTTTCGACCGCACTACGCAAAACCAATCATGGATTCATGTGACCATTAGCTCTGATTAATTTTAGCATATTACGATAAATCCTCAACGCAACAGTTTTTTTTCCGTTTTTCATAAGATAATTAATGAATTTCACCTCAAATTCATCTTGTCATGACAAAATAGTTGGTGCAACTCTAGTAAATTTTTTTCCCATTCAACAACAATAAAAAGATAAAGAAATCGCAAAAAATCAAACAATCAAAAACAAAAAAAATATTATTTTGGCTTTTTAGCACCATACAAAGACCTCGATTGCCTTCTTGCTGAGACAGCTGATGCATCATACTTCCCTCTTACAATATGATATTTCACTCATGGAAGATCTTTCACCCTCCCTCATCTCACCATAACAACACTATGTTCTTGTAATGTATGCTTTTCACCAGGAATATATGCTTGTAACTCCATACCATTAGACAACCTTACCTTTGCAAATTTTCTCTGTGCTGAATTTGGTTTTTTAGGTCACATAACTGAAACTTTCAAACATACTCATCTTTTCAAAGGAGATGGAATCATAACTTTTTTATTGGATTTAAGCTTATTGATACTAAACTGCAACGCAGGAGATTTTGATTTTTTTTTATTTGGAGATCTTCATACCTTAACAAGCTGATGTATTGTTGGCATAGAGGAAGGAGAAAAGAATAAAACACTCAAAGAGAAGCTAAAAAAAACATTGACTATACTAAAAAAAGCGTACAGTAAGCGCTTTCCTTAGAAGAAACATAGCATGTATACGAATTGTTTTCAAAAAAGCAAGAGAAAAATAGAGAAAATGATGTCACATAAATAAATGACCACAATAATAGCACGGTTGTTCTTCTATCATCTTAGATAGAGCATAACTATTCCGTATCGAGACGACTTACAAAATCAAAATATACATATTGATCGACTCAACACATAAAACATATCATCAGCACTTCAATCAATATCCCCATAGGTACTTGCTTGTATTGTTTGTGCATATCGACTAGGATAAAATACTACCAAGCAGGGAATTCAAATATTTTTCTTCTCTTTCCCTATCCAATGCTTCTGCTTCCCAAATTTTTTGGAGTTTAAGTTGTGTTTTCCCGAACCTTTCTTCAATCTCCACATCATTCATATCACGCCCAAAACTCATCATCGCATCGTACAATTCATACAAAATCTCCTCACTAACATGGGCAACATTGTGAAGGAGAGTCAAAATATTATTCAATTTTCATGATTTTTGGACAATAGCTTCAACCATCGCAAAGACTTTTTCTTTTTTTTGTTCATATGAGAGATGCGCAAAATGTTCCATTGCAAGAGAATAATTAATCATACTATATGCTACAAACTAAATACGTACAATGATCAGTACTATTCATCAACACGAATCTTCCCTGTTACAAAATCAGAAAGAACTGTTGACTGACCTTGATAAACGATCATACAATGAATCTGTTTGGTTCATGGCATTGCAGTCAGAAGTGTATTTTTTTCTCCTGAAAGACTCGCAACAATCGTTGTGATAGAATTGGGCGCAACACTAATATTGTTCATTCACAAAGGGATCATAATATCCTCATTTCCAATCGTCGCAAAACAATATACATCCTGGATCTTATCAATCGTTTGCATCGAATAATTTCTCAACTCAAAAGATAAAGGAATTTGCGTAGCACCAACCGTTACTCTTGGGGCATTAAAAAGAGAAACTGACACAATATGCAGTCCTGATTGATCATGGATATAATAGTTTTTTTTGAAAAGTTCGAGACTGGTAGTAGAAAAATTGATCGTCTGTCCCAATTCTCTGAGATAAAGATCAACCAGATACGCCATATATCCCATCGCAAAATCCACCTGTGGATCACGACTGTCTCCCTGGGTGAGAATCATCTGTCTTCTTTTTTCAGCAATCTTCTGAGCGAGAGGCTCAATACGCTGACGAATACCGTCTATTGTGGAAACGGACGTCTCAATCTGACGAAACACACTGCTAAATGCACGATTAATATCACGAACCACCTGCCGATACTGGGGACAGTGATCAATATATCATCCTTCTTTGACAATACAATGACGAGAAATAATCTGTGGCGTCGCAAACCCATACGCAACATTCACACTCATAAGAACGATAAAACCTATAATGAAACGCATCATACACACACCAGGCAAAAAATAAAACGCATGGAGCAATGTCTTGTATTTTGAGACAAAACTACTATACAATGTAATGAAAAATGTACGCATTTGCAAATTTTATCTTTTCTTCCTCGCCAATGCAATTGACATCTAAACAAATCAATCATATTCATGACAGCGTTCTCTCGTCCTATCGTGCGCAAGGCAGATCATTCCCTCGAAGAAACACATCATATCCTTATCATATCCTCGTCTCGGAAATCATGTTGCAACAGACACAAGCAGTAAGAGTTGTTGAAAAATATACTCGCTTTGTGTCAATACTTCCTACACTGCAGGATCTCGCAGTAGTTGATCGTACTACCCTCCTCTCTCTCCGATCGTGATTATGATTTAACAAAAGATGACTCAACCTTCAAAAATGTGCTCAAGCAATACTCACTCAGCACCAATGAATCATTCCCACTGATCCACACATTCTCATCACACTGCCCTGAATAGGTCCTTATACCTCTCACTCTATTCCTATTTTTGCCTATAATGCTGATATTGTGACTGTTGATATCAATATCACCAGAGTCTATCATTACCGACTGAGGTATTTTGGCATCATTGATGAGACAACAACACTCTACCCAAAAGACATACGAACCATTGCCTACCACTGTCGTCTTCCATGACAATCTCGCCTACGACACAATGCCCTCATGGACTTTGGTGCACAAGTGGCAACCGCAAAAAAAGTATGAATAACTGCACCCAAACAAAAACCGTTTTCCTGATCAATAAGAGAAGTCAGAGGATATATTCTCAAATATCTCACCAAGCAAAAAAAACAGCCACTGACTCTTGATCACGTCCAACACTCCTTTCCTCATCATGATTGTCAGGCAATTTTGCATACAATGGTCGCGGAAGGACTAATTTGATACAAGGAGTGAGAATATTTTGTATAATACAGACTAAAATCCTGTCTGCACCTCAACCATCTTGGCATACTTCCCACCCAAGGCAATCAATTCATCGTGGGTGCCTTGTTCGAGGAGGTAGGTGGCGAAGCTATGACGCAGGATGTGAAAGGAGACGTCTTTATCTATTTTAGCTCTCGTGCATGCTTGTGTAAAAATTTCTTGAGCAGTTCTGGTGGTGAATTTTCATCCTTGATTGCTAGGGAAAAGATACACTGACGAGGTAGTTTTGCGATAATTCGTGAGTTCATAGATGAGTAATGATGGGAGCATAACAATTCTATCTTTGGATCATGTTGATTGTTTGATGTGGATCGTAAGACGGTCAAAATTTAGATCTTTTCGTCTTAGATTGATGACTTCGCTGACATGCAAGCCACAACCTATGAAAGTGCGAGGAAAATTTTGTGTTTGAGGTTGGCGGTGAGGTCGATGAGTATTCTGATCTCGTGAGCAGAGAGGATGATAGGGAGTTTTTTTCTGGACGAGCAAGTTTGAAAGCAATGCGAAAACGACGATGATAGAGGAAGAGAAAATAGGTTTTTAGAGCTTCTTTGTAGACATTGATGGTTTTGGGTGCATAGAATTGATTGGTGAAGAGTTATTTGAAATATTGGATTTTTTCATTTTCTGTCATTTTTGTAATTGTTGGGTGAAGGAAAAGTGATGTTTGTCATAATAATTTAGTTGTGGTTTACAAGAGGAGTGTGAGATTTCTTTGTTGATTTTAATTTTTTGGAGTCAATCAGTATGATACTTCGTATAAAGACGAATTAAGTGCAATTCAAAAAATATTTTCCTAACGGAAACAAGGAATGATAGGCTTTCAAAGGAGAATAAATTCGATTTTTTCTTTATTTAAAGAGAAGGATAAATCGAAAATTTCACAAACAATAATCCAGAGCTATATTCACTTTTAAGATCTAAAATAAACGAACACCTCTCTATCCACCCAAAAGCAACCAAAAAACAAATCATTGACGTGCTTGAAAAAGAAAAAAAATTATCGAGCGAAACTGTTGTTTGTGATTTTAACAAAAAAACGATATTCCCATAATGGGATAAGTAATGAGTATAGTAATAATAAATAAATGAGTATAGTAATAATAAATAAATGAGTATAGTAATAATAAATAAATGAGTATAGTAATAATAAATAATATAAATAATAAAAATTTATTTAGGTGTGTTTTTATGATTTTCTTTAACAAAGACATTCACAATTTCTTTTTCACCATTCTCATTGATGGTATATTGCACTCTAACTCAATCACGTCAGGTGACTTGAAACAAATGAGAAAACTCTCAAGACATTTGTTTATGGTTTTTTCACAGTGCTAAAGAGTTGTTATTCAATTGTTCGATAATCTTATCAGCTTCTTTTTTATCTTTTTTTTCATTAGGATATGTATTAATTAGATAAAAATCAGTCCTCTTTGAGTATTTGCAAAAGTTCGTAGTATATAATACTTTGTCTCAATCATTTATTGCCTGCACAACAGAGTGTGCGTAGAGATTAGTGAATAGTTATTTGAAATATTGGATTTTTTCATTTTCTGTCATTTTTGTAATTGTTGGGTGAAGGAAAAATAATGTTTGTCATAATAATTTTGTTGTGGTTTGCAAGAGGAGTGTGAGATTTCTTTGTTGCTCTTGATTTTTTGGAGGCAATCAATATGATACTTCGTATAAAGACGAGTTAAGTGCAATGGTGCTGGTGCCGTTATAAAAAAATTTTGACACTTACTTTGTAAAGACATTATATATTAAACCTAATAATCACATAATGTGACATCATTTAAAATATAATAATCACGTAACATGCAATTATTTAAAATTGAAAATTTCTCTGTTTCCAAATTAGAAATTACTCCTTTAGAAAAAGAAAAAGACATTCAAAAATTATTTGAAAATAATCTTTCTGCAATATTAAATATTGATTTTTTAGCTACGGAATATAGCATGAGTTTCGAAAGTAGCATTGACACATTGGGTATAGATAAAAATGGTGTTCCCGTCATAATCAAATATAAAAGAAATCAGAACGATAATGTGATCAATCAAGGTTTATCTTATCTCAGATGGCTTCTTGACCATAAAGCAGATTTTGAGATTCTTTGCAGAAACAAAAATATAAAAACAGAGATTGATTGGAATTCTCCAAGAGTTATTTGTGTTGCTGAAAGTTATAATAAATGTGATTTAGACACAGCAGAAATATTACCAATCAAAATTGAGCTCTTAAAGTACAGAGTATATGAAGAAGATATTTTGTACGTTGAATCCGAATCTCAAAAAGTAGTAAAAATCAGTACAAGTAAAATATCTGAAAAAGGCACAAAAGATAAAGAAGTGCCTAAATTGCAGAAAGAGTATAATTTAGATATGCACCTCCAAATAGCATCAAAAGAAATTAAAGATTTATTTTGGAATTTAAGAGAAATGATTTTGAGTTTAGATGAATCCATAGTAGAAAAAGCTAAAGCAAAATATATTGCATACAAATTAACAACTAACTTTGTAGATTTAGTTATACAAAAAAATTCAATAAAAGCTTTTTTGAATATTCCTAGTGGTAAGCTTAATGACCCTCACAAAATAGCAAGAGATTTAACTAAACCTAAACGAATCGGGCACTGGGGAAATGGTGATTATGAGGTTACTATTAATAAAAAAGAAGATTTGCAAAAATTATTTGAATTAATAAAACAATCATATAATTATAATACATAAAGCACATAACAACGATATACGGTACCAGAACAACTTTCTGCTCACTTCTTTTGTCAAACCACGTTGCACTCTCACTTACGCTGTTCGGCTCGCCTAACAGCTTCTATGAAGTTCGCTCGTTACACTTCGCTCTTCCATATTCTGCTTCACTGCGTTCCGCAAAACATCGCATATCCGCAAACATTAGCAGAAATTACATTCACCTAAAATCCTGTCTGCACCTCAACCATCTTGGCATACTTCCCACCTAAGGCAATCAATTCATCGTGGGTGCCTTGTTCGACAATTTGTCCATTATCAATATACAAAATCCTATCTGCATGCTTCACCGTCTGCAATCTATGAGCAATGATAATCACTGTCCTGTTTTTGAACAGTTCTTGCATTGCTTGAGAGACGAGTTCTTCGGAGACACTATCAAGAGCAGAAGTCGGTTCGTCAAGAAGGATAATTTTGGGATTTTTGAGCATAATTTTGGCGATAGCTAATCTTTGTTTCTGTCATCCAGACAAACGCACCCCACGTTCACCAATTTCGGTATCCAGTCAGTGCGGGAGGTCATAGATGAATTGACATTGGGATTTGTCTAATATTTCATTAATTTTTCAATCTTCCACTATTCACATCTTTCACCTTTCCAATCAATACAACAAATTTTCCCTCACTGTCCCATCAAAAACACTGGGTTCTTGGGTGAGATATCAAATATGCTTATAATACGACGATAAATTACATTTTGCTCTATCGTGTCATTCTACGATAATTTTGCCGCTATCCGGACGAATATAACCAGCGATGAGTTTAATCAAGGTAGATTTCCCACCTCCAGACGGTCACACCAAGGCTGTCTTTTTTCCTCACTGGATCGTACAATCAAAGTCAGAAAAAATATTTTTTTCCTCATTATACCCAAAACTTACCTTATCAAACACAATATCACCGCCCCTATACACCAAAGTTTTCCCCTCATGCAAATTCTGCACGACGGGTGTTTTGTCCAAAAAATCCCATAACGCTTCGATTTGTCATCGTTCTTTCCAAAACATTTGTGCTGTCTTATCAAGTTCCCAAATACCTTGGTTCATAAACCCAAGCAAAACAAGTAATGCTCCTATTTCACCAAAATCCATCGTCCCCGCAAACACCATCATCCCTCCAATGCCAAGCAACGCAATTCTCATCCCTGTCACAAACGATTCAGCAACCACATAGGTCCCATGGATATACTTATGCCTTTTGCGTGTTCGCATCATTCTCTCGTCCATCAAACGGTCTGCCTGCTCAAGCTCATGACGTACCCCATCAGCCATCATAATCCCAAACTTATGCATCACGCCTCTCACAAAGGTTCTTGTCATCTCACTTTCGACATGTTTTTGGGATCTACGCTCTTTGGTTCACTGTCTCTGTAGTCGATACATAATACTTCACACAATGAAAAAAATGATCACTGCCCCTGTCACGTATTGCCAACCTTTGGACGACATGACCCAAAAAAAGTATACAAACGTAACGACAAGCCCTGGCATATGAGTAATAAGCTGGTGAATTGCATCAAATCGTTTATCAATTCCTGTTTGGACAATTGCAACCGTTCTTCCTGTCCCCATTTTTCACAGGCATTTGGATCAAGGGCAAAAAACTGTGTCATCACATCATGGTAGATTGTTCTCCTGATATAGTTGTATGGATAGATAATAAGAGGTTGTCGTGCATTTCGGAGTTGATAGGCGATAATCCACCCAATCATCAGCAACAAGGACTGCCAAAATGCATCAACATGTCATTGTTGGATAGAGCTAAGAATACGTCAGATAAATCGTACAATCATAATGTTATACACTCACCGCATCATTTGGCGGAAAAATCGAAACACAGCCAGTCGTCATTGAGAGAAATAGGGTTGGAGAAAACGACGGAGAAGAGGAAGAGAAGACATGAAAGAAAAAAAGAAGATAAAAAGTTGCTTTTTGGGGGGGGTTTTGGGTATAATGGAGGAGATTTTTATTTTCATTAGCCCATTGTATGACTATAGAGAATATTCCTTCAACAATTATTGCATGAAGTACTGTTAGTCCTCAAACATCAAAAGATCATAAACGAAGAAATCTTCTACAATCAGTTCTTGCAATTGTCCCTCGAACAAAAAAACACATTAAGGATCTGTTTCTTCAATCTTTCAAAAAAAGAAGAAAAAGGGAAGAGATACCAAATAGAGAATGATGATGATTGGAGTGATGAGAAAAAAAATCAATAAACCTCGATACCATTGGTTGAGATCAATCATATAATCAATTATATGACAACCAAAAAAGAGAAGAACGAAGAAATTTTCCGTTTACAGATGTAAATTCTATATGTGCTAAAAAAGAATGATACAAAGAAGAAAACATTTGTTTAAAACCATTTACCCTTCTTGTTCACTGAATAAAAGATTGAAACTCTATGGAAAGCATGACGCAAAAGGTTGCAATGATGCAAGCAGAAATATTTGATCCAAAGAAAAACATTAATTTGATGCAAGATCCTAACAAAATTTGTGAAAAAGAACTAATATCTTGTAGTCTTATTGATGAAAATCATATGTGAACACGATCTGATTGTTGATTTGTTCTTGAAGCAAACGTAGATCTCATAAGAAATGCTTGATTTTCTGATTTATGAACGGACTTTATGTGATTGTGAAAAACGATTAAACAAGAAGAAGAAAAATATTGACTCAATTATTCTCCACAAGAAATTTTAGACAAAACGCCACCAGATTCATATAATGAGATTGTATTATATGGAAAAAAAAAAGAACAAACAGCAAAGATTCAAGGTATTTTTATCAAGGTTGATGAAAGATGATACCCGATTGATTGGAAAAAATCAAAAATAGATACAGATTGACAGACAAGAGATATAATGACGTGAAAACCACCATTGTCAGATCAAATATATCGCCTTGCATATAACATGAAATTGCCCGTTATTTTTCTATATGACAAAAATCATCATTTAAACCAAAAAAATCATTCAACTCATCATTCATTCTAAGTCATTGGAGACCTTTTATTTTTCCTAACCAACCATGACTATCAACGATTTTATTGCACATCTCCGATCACATACCCAAAACCGTATTTTTGTCAGATTCTGATCTATCACAGACAATCATCGATAATCAACTCGATAGAGAAGAAATTGATGCATTGCTTGCGACAGCTGAGTATGTCGATACCATGACACACAAACAACCAATCACAATCAAAATTTCTGTTTGAGCACTCCAACGTCTCAAAATCAAAGCAAAACAAGAGTGACTTCCGTATCAAACGTATATCAACTCACCGCTTCACAAAGCAACGATCTAAATCACCCAATCCATAATTACTTTGGGGACTTTTTTTGCTCACAATCTCTTATAATCTAACCTCTATCCTCCCAAACTAGGTACTATCTGCAAATCACGATAATTTTTCTGTAAATACTCTATCATCGCTATCGGATAAACTGTCACCTCAGGATCTTCGATAGACACCCACCTGATATCTGCAAGTTCAAACCCATAACTTGCAGTTTTTGCTGTTTGCACATAATCAATACTCTGATCATCTTGCATGAGAAAAAATAATTCAAACCCTCTTTTCCCTTTCGTTTCAAATTCGTTGCTTGCAACAATTCATTGAACAGAAAGACGAACACCAAGTTCTTCCTCAATTTCTCTCACCACTGTCTGGAAACTCCATTCTCATCTCTCCATCTTTCATCACGGAAAACAATACCATTCATCCGTAGGCCTAAGTTTTACTACCAACACTTTGTCATCTCTGAGAATCACAGCTCTCATACTAATACGATCAAAAATCATCATTATACAAAAAAAAAGAAAATAAAAAACTTCTTCTCACTCTCACTTCGCATCTGAGGCAAGAACCTAAAGATGAGGTCAAATTGTCACACAAAACACAAAAAATTTCGTCAGTCAATTTTTTTATTGTTCAGCGTACAAAACAAACTGATCTGACGATCGTGGGAGAAACAATCAAGATTGATTGAGAGGATATTGCCAACGTCCACATGTGCCGCGGATATGACAACAACACACTATAGATGAAGCTATAAAAAATCGAGAGCAATACTCCTACGCTATAACGCAATACTTACATCGTATGATGGATGAGACTGTTGATATATTTGCCATGATGCACAAATACACGCAGCATCTGACCGAACAACTTCTCACTGTGCTGTATTCCTTGTTGGAAGACGTCACATTCATGTCACAATCAAACAGTCTCACTCTTTCATATCCCTTACAGCCATCTGAATAGCCTGTTCTCTATCCTGACAAATAGTCATGGACGGAGGAACATTCATATCTGCAACAATAGAAGAAAAGGGCTCTCCATACAATTCATCCTCTGTCACAATCACATAATCAGCAAACTGATGCGCAACCTGAGTCATCAAAGGCCTTTTGGAACGATCATGATTTCATCCAGTACATCCAAAAACGAGCATCAACCTTCAGGTAACAAGAGGTCTCAATGTACACAGTGAAGACTTGAGTGCAAACGGTGTCACAGCAAAATCAATAAATATCATGATACGGCGATTTTCATCAAAAATAATACGTTCCATTCTTCAAGGAATTGGAGCAATTCATGCAAGTGATGAAAAAATAGCAGTCTCTGTATGACCAAGGGAAAGTAAAAGATGACGAACAAATGCTATATTACGAAGGACAATCGTATGAAAAAATGGAATCTGAAGAGTCTGATGATCAAACGTCAACTGAAGTCAACGGAAATCAAGAGAATGAGAATAAGGAAGATTCTGACACTCAACACATCGATCAGTATGAACAAAAGGCTGTCGCGATGCAAAAGGCAAACAAGACGGATCGTATACAAAAAACGGCACTGCAGCACGAGACACCAATGAAGCAAGCAAAGATTTGGAAGAGGCATACGCATCCATCGTTCCATAATAATCCAGATGTTCGTGACTCAAATTGGTCAAAACTCCATGAGTAAAAGGGACACCAAGCACCCTCCACTGGGTCAATGCATGAGAAGAAACTTCAATCACCACGACATCAACATCAGCAATAATCATACGGCGATATCGTATCCATAGTGATCGAGGAGACAATGTTGTTCTTTTGGTCATATTGGGGAATCTCTGGTCACCAATCCGCAATTCTTCCCCAGAAAAAAGACCCACACGATATCCTAAGGCAGCAAGCATATGGCCAGTCAAAAGCGTGCACGATGTCTTTCCATCAGTCCCTGTGATACCAATATGAGGGATAGTTTTTTTCACACACAAACGAATCCGCCATCAAAGACAAACATATGCACAGACTGCCTTGATACGATGATACAGCAAACGTGTTCGATGATTGTCAGGGAAATGTTTTCTCATTCGTTCGATCATGAGAGAACAAAAAATAAAATATAAGTTACAATCTTATCCATTTATCAAAAACTGCATTAATAATCCTGGAAGATCATGGATCTCCATATCTTTTTGCCAATTCAATCAACTCATTAATCAAAATTTTCTTTTCTGTATGAAGTGTTTTTGATTCCACATAACCAAGTAAAAAAAGGGATTGATCAAGAGGATCAAGAGACTCAAAAGGGAGCTTGGAAAAATATCATTTAAAAGAATCATACATACCATATCCATAATCAAGGAGTCATTGACGAAATGCAAAACAATATTCTCGATCAACATTTCCTGGATTTTTATACGAAAAAAATTGCTTCTGACAATATTCAAGATTCGACTCAAATAAGTCACGATCCTCATAAAAAGAAAGCAGCAAAGAATACCTTATCGACCAAGGAACTATTTTTCACTGTCATGACAATCAATCACTGATGAGGGGCAGATCACGAGAATCTGTTGCCATTGCATGAAGCAAAAATTGATACAAAGAAAAAAGCGAAAGCTTTCTCGCATTCACTCTAGCAGTAGCTTTTGCCATATGGATATAGATGATAAATTACGCATCAAGCAGTTCTGAACTAGATTTTGTCTTAATAATAAAGACTTGACGTCAGTTGTACCATCAACAATGATGACATGCTCTATGATTTTGCTTAACCCCACCACAATTGGAACATAAAGCAGTAGAGA
Source organism: Candidatus Absconditabacterales bacterium (assembly GCA_025057375.1). Lineage (GTDB taxonomy): Bacteria > Patescibacteriota > Gracilibacteria > Absconditabacterales > Absconditicoccaceae > JANWWO01. Next base: position 80,532 of record JANWWO010000006.1, read on the forward strand.
TAAGATTCGCTAAACGACGAAGATTGAGTGTTTGTCGTGTACTATGTCTAATTCTTTTTTTTTGTTGCGATCTTTTTTTTCTCGGTCCAATTGCTCAAGCAGACATAAGAATAATGGGAATATAAAAAAATAACGTGAAAAAGAGAATGGGGAGGCTGACGGGACTCGAACCCGCGACCAATGGAGCCACAATCCATTGCTCTACCAGCTGAGCTACAACCTCCAAAAAAAGATTTAATCTTTTTTCACTAATGAAATGGTAAACGATTTTCTAAATGTTTTATAGACATACAAAAGGGGATGCTCCCCAAGAGTATCAAGTGATTTTTTCATGACAATACAATCGGGATCAAGAGAAATATTATACGTTGATTGAATATGGTTAACAATATCGTCCGCGTGAATTTTTGCATAAAATGTTCATTTATCATTGACAGCGACAGGAATATCAAGAGATTTGAGAGAAAGGAGTGTATCAAACGCCTGACCCAATGATACTATTTTTTTTTCAATAGAGTTACGAGCATGAGTAATCTTTTGCTGCAATGAATGAAGATTATCTGGTGTTGCAAGAACTGCAATCTTATTTGGCAACAAAACATTACGTGCATACACAGGTGCTACACGAACAACATCATACTGCTCTCACAAATGTTTGTGAAATTGTAATAAAATAACGGATATTTTTCTATTCTTTTCTGATCTTTTAGGCATTTATGATAAGTTGAGAAAAGTAAAAAGATAGATTATGCAACAACAGGAATAACATGAACGTAGGTTTTAATGTATTTTCTTCCATCAAATCACAGTTTTTTCTTCCTAGTAAAATGAACAATTCATGATTGTGATGCATGAATAGAAAAATCTTTTCACATATATGTGTTGCGTCATGCTTCATATTTTGATCAGACTTGTCTCACAATAATATTACCTGATAAAGCAAACTGTGAACCAAAAAGTTTTATTCACCTATATTTTGCTCTTGAATCTCTTCAGTTTTTTGTAGATCATTGAGCTCTTTTAAATGCCATGAGAATAATGAAAAGAATAAAGATTCTTATAATAAGATAGAAATTTATACAGCGAGGGATTGTGTCGATTTTGTAAATAAAAATCCTTCGCCTTGAAATGTTAGTTTTTTTGTAATATCATATGAGGATCCTACAATTTTTACTAACTTATAAGAATAGTCAACAATTCACTTTTCATGCAATAATGCTAATGTAATGACCTGTCCATCATTAATCTTAGTTGATTTTTCAAGAGACTTAAGAGAAACAGCAAAAGGTTTATTTGATAAAAATTTATAATACCTTTTAAATCACCTTTTCTTTTTCATTTGCATAGTAATAGGTGTTTGACCTCACTCAAACTGGGTTGGCAAAGAAAATCATGTTCTTGCCTTTTGTCATTTGATTCACCTTCCTGAATAGTTTCATCATCATGCAGCATTTCACCTTCATAATCTACGTTTTTTATCTTTGATTCATGCATGTCTAGACAATAAATGTAACATTGGTTATAGAAAACAATAAAGAATCCTAAGAAAGGAGTGTTTTTTTTGTTTTTGATTGCTTATAACTTGAAAGCAAACGAATAGTTGCAAGGGCATTGTTAAGAATATTATTTGATCCGATAATTTTACTCAGAATATTTGTACATCATACAAGTTCCAATACTAATCTTACAGATGATCATGCTTTTAATCATGTACCTGGTGCAGCGGGCAACAATCTTACAATACATGATTTGTATTTATATTCGAGTGGATAGAGAACACTTCACTGATCTGTCAGAGGAATGGTATATTGTTGTTTATATGCATTACGTGTTGCCTTTTTAATAGCAATAGTTACATCTGATCATTTTCACACTCACAATCCAATCACTCATTGCTTATTTCAAATCAAAATTGTTGCTCTAAATGAAAGAACTCTTCATCATGTAGTAACTTTCGTCACTCTTTTAACTTCCAATAGTTTTTCTTCAAATCATTGCATATCAGACATCAATATTGTACAAGAATATAAAAATTGGGATACCTAGATAATAATTCATCATTCCCTCAATCACTCACACACAGCACGGACTCTTCCATGATACAAAAAACCATTTCTATCAAAGACTGCCATAGTCAATCATTTATCAATCATGAGACTAGAAGTTTTTATTCCAAGATTTTTTGCTCTTTGAACTTTAGTAGAACCATCCAATCATTTATCGGACAACGAAAAATATGTATGTCAATTCATATCCGTAACAGTAATATACATATATTTATTTGTACGATAGACAAGACATCTCGTAGGGCGAGAAGAAAGTTTTGACAAAATATTAGTTTTACGTTTTCTTCTTTCGTATGGTGTAAGATGCATACGTGCCATGAAACACAAAAATATAATAAAAAAAGGAAAAATAAGAAAATTTATTTTTTCGAACTCTTTCATGCCTTCATTTTCACAACTTCTCACAAATATCTTATTCCTTTACCTTTATATGGCTCAGGTCTTTTGAGATTTCTTATATCAGCAGAAACTTTTCAAACAAGACATTTATCAAGACCAGACACTGTTAGTAGAGGATTTCCCTTTGAATCTTTCTCCACATCAATGGTGATGAATTGAGGAATAGGGAAATGAACAGGATGAGAAAATCATAAAGAAAGAACAAGATGAGAACCTTCAAGTCTAGCTGTATATCATACACCGAGAATCAAAAGCGTTTTTGTATAACCAGAAGAGACTCATATAATTGCATTTTTTAACAATGAACGTGTTGTTCACCAAATTGCAGTCGATTCAAGATCAGTACCAATAAATGACAAACTACACCGTCCTTGATGAATAGTCAATGTGAGTGTATGATGCAAAGGTAGAATCAATGTTCACTTTGGTCATGAAACAATAATATTAGCATTATCAAGCACAACAGAAACTCACAATGGAATAGGAATTATTTTCTTTCAAATCTTTGACATAATGAAAAATAGAGAAATAAAACTAATAAATCTCAGCAATCAACTCTCATCACACTCACTTAACTTTTGCTATATGAGAAGGAAGCAATCATAATGATGTGGACATAATTCACAATCACTGTCATGAAGCAACTGTTTTAATCTGATCATGTGCTACATAAAATCTCCTTGAAGGAGTAGAATAAAATTTAATAACAGGAATATCTTCAACTACATTATAAACTTCATTCAAATGAATATATATTGATTTTTTATTTCCTTCAGATTGAATATCAAATGAATGAATATAGCCATATCTTTTTAACATATTAAGAACTGCTACTTTAAATTTAGAATAAACAACAGGAGCAACAGATGTTCTTCTTGCCATATAAGCATTTTTTATTCTAATAAGCATGTCATGGAGCGGCGCTGTCAAAGACATAAGATCAAAAAAAAATAAAAATATTATCGAGATGATTTCTTAACTCACATGATAAGTCAGAGTCTTGCATATTTGATGAAACATCATCTACATATTCCATAATCTCTAATATAAGAACGGGCAGCTCAACAAAGAGAACACCTATTATAATATCTAGTTTTATATCATCTTGGTTGTTGACCTTCTTTGATTCTCTGCAAAATAGAATGTTCTAGTCTCTTTTGCTTTACAATAAGTGATGTTTTTGCCATGAAAATTTAAGAAAAAATAAATCAGAGATGTTCAAGAAATTTTTGTGTTACTCAAGGATTGGGAGATGATGTCGATATAGTAACCTGCATTCATGGATCTAATTGGACATCATCAGGATGCAACTCCGGAAATCATGTTATTGATTTGAGGCCAAAAGAGTATCATCACCTTCAATCGAAAGACTTTTTTGACAGTCACACAAAGTCTCTATTTCTCAATAAAACAATTTTTTGAATTTTCATCAAAAAAGCCAATGCTTTATATCCCCTCAATGTAACTTTGAGCATAGAATGCATTCATTCTCTTAGCTTAAAATTTGATACAGCTTTTTTAGAATATATATAATAAGGACGCTGTCATGTGATTGTATGAAGATTTTTCTCTAACTGAGAAAAATCTTTTACTCACTTTCTTGAGGCCAATGATCATATTCACATCGCCACAACAACAGAGAGAATACGAGGCACTTGATGAATGTTAGCAAGTCCCATTTCCTTTTGAATATTCATAGGATTAATACAATAAAAAAACTAAATCTTTTGGAGGGTTTTTTTTGTCAACCTTAGTTTTTTTCACCCTTCCCTTGCTATAAATATTTTAGTAGGATTTCATTCATAAGCATAAGCAACATTTGATATATGAATAAGAGAAGGTTTTTGAATAAATCACTGTCCTTTTTTTGCTCTATTAACATTTATTCATGATACAGCAACATAAGTATTCACAACGTTAGATTGTCTCTTTTTTTTTTTATGAATAGAAAGAATGGTTCATGTTTGATTTTTATATTTTCAGGAACATATAATAACTGGATCTCATACATGAAGCTTTGTCATTACAAAACACAAGGAATAAAAAATTAGATAACTTCAGAACAAATATTGGTGATATCTCTCATTCATTTATCTCTGATTTCTCTAGGCACACATCATAAGACAACTTTTCCTTTTGGCTTAAATTTTCCTAATGAGATATTTGAATCAAGAAGTACAACTGAATTATCACCAAACTTTAAATGCGTTCCGTCACGTCTTTTAAGTCAAAATTTTGTTCTAATAACAACAGCTCTCATGATTTGACCACTAGAAACACTTCCTGTTGAAGATGCTTTTTTTACGACAACAATAACAACATCTCAAATGGAAGCTTTTTTTCTGCTTGTTCCGTGGGGAATTCCAATAACCATAGCTGTTTTTGCTCATGTATTATCAGCAACTTTAACAACAGATTCTCTTTGTATCATAATTGCATAAAAAACTAAAGAAATAATTTATTTGACAATGAGTCGTCTTTTTGTTTTACTCATAGGTTTTGTTGGAATAATAGAAACAATATCTCACACTTTTGTCTCATTTGTTTCATCATGAGCAACGAATTTTTTATAAACCACAAATCTTTTTTTGTATAATTCATGGTTTTTTACCAATGATACACGAACTACTCTTGTTTTATTCATTTTGTCACTAACAACAACTCACTGCATTTTTTTCTGAACAGTAATATTAGCCATTATGAGACATGTAACGAGAAATAAAAGTTGATAATTGAGCTATTTGTTTTCTAATTTTTCTAAATTGCGAAGTATCTTTTAGTGATTTTACAGAATTTTGCAAGCGAAAATTTAATAATTTTTTCTTCAAATTGCGGATCTCAATTATCGCATCTTTAATTGATTTAGAACTCATAATACATAAATGAAAGATAAAAAAATTATTTCACAAGTCAAGTCCAGACAAACTCAGTTCAGACAGATAATTTTTTTGACGCTTTAAGCAGTGTAGATTTTGCAATTTCAAAAGGAACTCATCAAATTTCAAAGAGCACTGTTCATTTTCTGATTCTACAAGCATAGTATGCAACATCTCACTTTCCCTTACCCATAGGCATTTCCATACCGTGAGAAGTAATAGGGACACGGGGGAACACTCTAATCCATATTTTTCCTACTTTTCTTATATATCTGGTAATGACTTTTCTTGCAGATTCTACTTGTCTATTAGAAATAAATCCATTATCAAGAGCTTTGAGACCATATTCACCAAAAGATACAGCATATCAATTTGATGCAATACCAGAAATCTGCTTTACATGTTCTTTTCTAAATTTTCGTCTTTTAGGAGTAAGTAGCATTTGCAATATAGTAATGAAAATAAATTAGAGAATAACTTCTTTTTTTGAAAGTTGTTTTGTCTTAGCAAATAATTCTGATTTCGCAATCCATACTTTAATACCAATAATCCCATATTTTGTCATTGCAACAGTTTCACAATAATCAACATCAACTCTTAAGGTTTGGAGAGGTATTCTTCACTCACTATACGTTTCACTTCTAGCAATATCTACTCATCATAATCTTCACGATACTTTAATTTTTACTCAAAGAGGTTTCTTTTCCATAATTTTTTGTATAGTATTTTTTGCAACCTTCCTAAATGGAGATCTATTCTCAATTTGAGATACCATAAATTCTGCCATAATTTTTGCTGATAATTCAGGTGTTTTAAGCAGCTTTGGTGTAAGGACAACAGAAACTCCAAATTTTTTCCTAATATTCTCATGAAGCTTATTAATTGTTATATTGTCTTTTCATGTAATTGCTGCAATTTTACTTGTAAAAAGAATAACTTCAATGTCTGATTTTGTTTGTCTTACAACAACTTTTGCTAGTCATGCTTTACCATAGTATTCTTCAATATATTTTCTCAATTGAATATCTAACAAAAAAAATGATTTTGCTTGTCAATCGTTAATAGCAAACCACTCTGATCACCAAGATCTAGTAATTCAGACTCTAAATCATACTGGATGTACTTTATGTCACATGAAACACAACGATAAGAAATAAAAACTAAATATCAGTGAGAAGCGATACGCGGACGTGTGCTCTATATTTATTATAATAGGACATTCTTGATCTTGAGGTAAATCTTATTCTCTTTAAGTTCATTCCTTTTCAAACTTCAATACGAACAACAGAAGCATTAACAACATCTTGAGAATATCATCAATTGTGAAGAGCATTTGCACGGGCTGATTTTACAACTTTATACAAAATTGATGCTCATTTCTTATTGGTAAATTGCAACATATGTAACACTTCCGGTAATTTTTTTCATCTTACAAGTGATGCAATAAGATTCATTTTTTTATATGATTGTGTAGCATATTGCAACATACATGTACTAAGAATATTCATAACGTTGTATACAGTGAATAAAATACATAAAAATGCAACTAAAAAGGATGTCATCTAAAAGTCCTTGTCAATGCGAACTCTCATAATTTATGACCTAACATATCTTCCGAAACATAGACAGTCTGAAATGTTTTTCCTGTATGAACAGAAAATGTTAACCCAACCATTTCAGGAACAATAGTACAAGATCTATCTCGAACTTTGATAATCTTTTTTTCTCATGATGCATTCATCGCAACGATTTTCCTTAATAATTTAGGATTGATATAATATCATTTTTTTAATGATCTGGACATGCAACAATAAGGAACTAAAACAAAAACAACAAAAAATTATTTTCTTCTAGCAATGATAAATGTTGAACTTGGTTTGTTCTTTTTTCTTGTTTTC
>JANWWO010000007.1 GCA_025057375.1 Candidatus Absconditabacterales bacterium
GGGATGCTTTTGGATCAAAGACGTTGTGTATGTCATGCTATGCTTATTGTATCATAGGGGAGGATTCTTGGCTGCTGGGCATCGCCATCAGCAAAAAAGACTACCACTGACTCGAGTGAAGGACGTTGTGCTTTGAGTGTTCGTCGTGCATTGCTGAGGATATGACTCATTGTCCATACACCGTCATCAGGCAAAAATGCTGCATGGGCTTGATGTGAGGTAGGATAAGGATTCCCATGACTGAGCGATCATATGACGCGTGCCATCAGATCTGGAAGGTGTGTATCTCGTGTGGTGACATGCATCAGGCAGGGCGTGGAGATAAAAGCTTTGGAGAGTATAAAAAAACTCTCGCACAATGCAAGAGAAAAATATTGCTTGATGAGGGGTAACGAGAACGAGAAAAATGCGTACAATGACAATTGTGTCTTATTCGCCTGTATGTCCAAATAATCAATCATTCGCTTTTTTTTCTTGGTGTGCTTTTTCTTCTGCTTTTTTTGCTTCTCTGTATTGCTTGTTTTCTTTTTTTTCTTCCCATGGTTGGAAAATGGCTTCTATTATTTTTGTTCCTAGGGGTTTCATGCTCTTTTCTGGGATGGTGAGATGGAGATCGTTGGAGTGGATGGTTTGCTGATCTCCATCAATATATTTGATAGTGATGGATCATTCATCGATTGCAAGGCAACCTGTGATGTTTTCGGTTGCAACTTTGTCTCCTTTTTTCGCTCTTTTCCAGATTCTTAGATCTTCTATAGCAAGCATTTTATGGTGTGTTTGATTATACACAAGGACAAATGCTTCATCACGATACAAGAAGGAATCTGCAATGGTGTCTCCTTCTTGGAGGTCGATGGCTTTGATCCCTCCTGCTGTTTTTCCACTTGCTCTTACTTCATCTTCTGGGAATAACAAAAAATATCATCACTGACTGACAATTCAGATTTTGTCTCCTTGACGGAGTGCGAGGACAGAGATGATTTTTTCTCCTTGTTCGACAAGATTCATAACTACGGTTGGGAATTTTTTGAAACTGAGCACCAGATTTTTATCAATTTTTTTGATATTATTGTGTGAGGTGAGAAAACTGAGATAGTCATATCAGACATCAACAGTTTTGACAAACACGATGTCTCCTGTCAGTCCAAAATGTTTTTTGAGATCAAGAGGATGGTCAGATGTTTTGGATCAGGGCATATCCTTGAGTCTCTGGACTACCAATTCTCCTTTGGAGGTGATAATGACAAAATTGTCTTGGTTGTGCGTATAGATAATATCGCGGGTATGTGATGGGATGTTCATTATTCTACTTTGGAACATTACTCTCACTGTCCAATCATTGCCTATCCATACAATCGTATCTTCTTTGACTTTGTCTGCTTCGTTAAGAATCGATTTGAGAGTAGAATTGAGGGATCATACACTGGTATCAGTTGCGACCGATGTTCTTCTTTCATCACCAAATTGTTCTTTTACTTCAATCAATTCTTGACTGACGACGTCGTCTCTTTTTGCTGGATTATTTAGGACTTCTTGTAAAAATTCGATTTCTTTACGTTTTGCCTCCATCTCGTCAAGAATTTTTTGGAGTTCTAGTCAGACGAGCGATTGGAGTCTCATCATCAAGATATAATCTGCTTGAGGTTCACTAAACGCAAATTGTTGTATCAAGCGATCTTTGGCTTCAGCTTTGGTTGCGGATGCGCGGATGGTTGCAATGACTGCATCAATCTGATCAATCGCCATCTGGAGTCATTCGAGCAGATGGAGTCTTGCTTGTGCTTTGTCCAGCAAAAATATGGAACGACGGATGACTACAATTCTCCTAAATTCAACAAACTCAGCAATCAAATCTCTGATATTCAGAGTGCGTGGTTGTATTCCTTCATCAACCAGGGCAACATTATTGATGTTGATAGTGGATTGCAGTTCTGTCATCTTGAACAGCAACACGAGCAACTTATCAGCATTGACTCATTTTTTGAGATACAATGCGATACGGATTGTTTTCCCACTTGATTCATCTCTAATATCATCAATTCCTTCAATTTTTTTTTCCATTACGAGATGTGCAATTTTTTCAACCAAACTTGCTTTGTTGACTTGGTAGGGAAGTTCGTCGATGACGAGAATGCTTCCATGTTTTTTATCTTCTTCACGATGGGTTTTCCCTCTACAGACGATACTCCCTCTTCCCGTACGATAGACTTCGCGGATATGTGCTGGATTGAAGATAATTCCTCCTGTGGGGAGATCTGGACCTTGAATAATATCCATTATCTCATCGACAGTCACATGCCTTGGTTGCCCGTCAGATCAGATTTTCTCATTATGCTTAATAAAATACAAACACGCATCAATCACCTCACGCAGATTGTGTGGAGGCATATTAGTTGCCATCCCTACGGCAATACCCATTGTTCCATTACAGAGGTGGTTGGGGAATCTGGTAGGGAGAACACTTGGTTCTTGGAGAGATCCGTCAAAATTATCTCTTCGCTGTACAGTGTTGAGTTCGATATCTGCGAGCATCGTTTCTGCGAGTTTGGTGAGTCTTGCTTCGGTATACCTCATCGCAGCTGCACCATCACCATCAATTGACCCAAAGTTTCCTTGTCCATCAATAAGTGGATAACGAAGTGATCGCCATTGAGCTTGGCGAACCATTGCATCATAGACACTACTATCACCATGCGGATGATATTTTCCAAGAACCTCTCAGACAATTCTCGCAGACTTTTTGTGTTTGGCCGAAAAAAAATTTTTCATATCGTACATGGCGTAGAGTATTCTTCTGATGACGGGTTTGAGTCCATCCCTCGTATCAGGTAGTGCACGTGAAACGATCACTGCCATTGCATAGTCGATATAGGACTGTTTGATTTCTTCTTCTATTGACATAGGAATGATAGTTTCATGGATCAAACTTGGATTTTCTTGATCTGCCATGGGATGATGTGAAAATAAAAAAAAGATTGACCACGATGATGGGTTAGTCTGTGTTGTAGTGATTTTGATTTGTATTGCAAGGAGAAATGCGGAAAGGATTGTATTTATAAAATGGGTAAGTGACCATGGTTGTTGTCGTATGTTACTCTTTTCCCGTGTGCATTTGATGCCTGTCTAAAGATTCGCAAGATCGGGTTTTTTCCTTCGATCCATGTATGAAAGAGATCGCTCAAAAACACCTGATCTAAGGCACTTCGTCTTGGATCATGTGTTATGATCTCCATATTGTGTTGTTTTTCTTGTGTCGTCGCATTGGGATTGTTCTCAAGATATCTGAGTATTTTTTTATACTGTTCGAGTGATACGGTATTCATGATATCCAGTAGTATTATATAATTTTTGCGATTTGTGAGATTTGGTTCTTTGTTGTGATATTCTCCTAATGCTCATGGTATTATATTCTCAAAATAATTTTTGCACAGTATACCGAAAGTTGGGTCAAGATGATATTTTATGTATGGAAGATTGAGCATCCCACTTGCCATAGGAGATTTGGCTGTCCAGAATGTAGATTGAAATTTCGCTATTTCTGATTCACATCCTGGTATTTGCTTAAAATTCTCTATTGCTTGTAGCCATTGAGTGGTATATCTATATTGATGGCCTAATATTCATGTAATAAAAAGTTCATGATATGATGCGCTTCATGTTTCTATTTGACTTTTCAGATGTGGTGCCATAGTACGTATATATTCCATTAATGCTCAATCAGCAATTATGCGGTTATATTTTACTGGATCTTGATAGTTTTTATAAGGTCTAGTTCTTAGAAGATCATTGTGTATTAGATCTGTTATTAGGTCGGTGTATGTGTTTGGTGCTCAGAAACGGTTGGTAGGATAGCTTTTCTTCACTTTGATTGCTTCTATCAATCACGCAATGAGTGAGGTGGTTATTCACGTTTTTGTTGTTATGTTGTCAAAATCCTGTTGTTCAGCATGAGTGAGATAAGCTTATCAGATGCATTTGATGAGAATTTCTTGTGCTGTATCTCATAGTTCGTCAAGGAATTGGATCAGCAAATCTTGGAGGATCTTATTTTTTGTTTGTTGTGTGAGACGACGTCATCGAGGGCCTGTGATAGTAAGTCAAGTGACGAAAAAAATTTATTAAAGATAGGAATTTTGGTTAGTCAGTTTGTTATTTTTGATCATATCATTCACAGGAGCATCAATAGATAGCATAGACATAGCCACTTTTTCTCATCATGTGTAGATGATTTGTGTTCATAACTTAAGACCAGGATTAGCAAAAAAATCTTCGACTGATTCGTGTACGGGATCACTATTTTGATACTTTTGTTTAGACATTTCTTCAAGCAACTGTATGGCTATTTCTGTTCATACTACTGCTCATAATACCGTAAAAAACACGCTTACAATATATCTGAAAATTCCATTGATGGCGGCATATCATGCAATTGATCCTTGTGGTCATGCTATCGATCATGCAACTGCTCCTATGATACTTAGGAGGTTTATGAATCATTCGATAAAGGCCTGCTGGTGGGCGTTCATGTTGAGATAGAGATTTTCTTTGATAGTAGTCATTTGTGTATTAAATGCATCTTGATAGTCAGTCGTGATTCAGCATGCTTTGACAAATGATAGTGTATTAGGGTCAAATCCATCGATGAGTTCTTTGTATGCTTTCCCTTGTGGTGATGACATAAATCATGTAAGCGCATTGCTGTTTCTCGTATATAATTGTGTGAATTTTGTGGAAGACGAGCATTGGAGGCAAGAACGCCGATATAGAGATGGAAATATTTACGTTTCATATCGATTTCTTGTCCTATCGTAATAATGAGTGGGAGCGCGGGATGGAGGAGTGGTGGAGAAAATCATAGATTACGGAGTATTGTTTGTTCATCATTCGTAAGGGACTTTCATTCAAGAGCTTTTTGTATGATAGGAGCGAGTCATTGATCAGTGTTTGCGAGCGAGGGGAACACTCTACGTCGAAATGTTTGATACTGTGTGAGGGATTCCTGAATCAGTGGGAGATGTTTTTTTCGTTCTTCATGATATCATGTTCGTTGAGTCCATAGTCATGAGAGGTTTCATTGATATCATGTATCAGCTAGGATAATGTTTTGCATTCGTGTGTCAATTTGTTGCGCGGCTCAGGTATATTGTTTGATTGCAAGTTCGAGCACTCACCGTGTATTATTGAGTTCTTGTACAGCATTGACGAATGGTGTTGGATTTCATTTTGTGAGGTCTGTTATTGCATTCATAATTTTTTCTTCATTAGCTTGTTTTGTTGTGAGTATATGGCGTAGTGCGTTTTGTACGTTTTGATTTTGTTCTTGTAAGAATGCAATAATATCTTGTATCGTTGGTGGGTTACTGATCGTTGGATCTGGGTATTGATAGTTTTTTAGCCATTCTATTCCTTTTTGTTTTGCAGTAGTGATCATATCTTTCCATATTGATGTTTTTTCAAATACTATCCCATTTCTCAGTGAGAGCTTCCATGCAATAGCAAGTATTGCATTTTTTTCTTCATTATTGCCTTTTGTTCGGACATATTCACATAGATGTTGAAATTTTTGTAGTAGACCTTCGGGAATTGTGAGATCTATGTTTGCGAGTCAGGATCATAGCGTTGTGATAATCTCGTGTGGTGAGAGTGGGATATTATTTGTCGATTGGGTATAGAGTTCACGAATCTTTTGTGTTATTTGTCTTTTTTTTCTTCTTTTGTTAGTTTGACGAGGATTCTCTAGTGGATATAGTGGCTGATTGTCATTAGTGTTTTCGTCGTCATCGGTGTTTTGCCTGTGATTGCTATCTTTATTAGGATCGATGTTTGGATGCTGTATGCCTTGCTCTGGTCATACATTATCTGGTCATATATTGCATGGGGGAATGTTGCTCATCTTCATCACGAGAGGCCTTTGTATTGCTCAGGAAAATGATGGAGAAAGACAAGCCAAGAGAGAGCATAGGATCATTGTGAAGACTTCGTTTGTGTATTTGTTTTTTTTGTCATAGGTGGGAAGATGGTTTTACATCTCACTGAGATAGTTGCATATTAGGCATAATAAATACAATATTATGAAATAAAAAAAATTTTCATGTCAGTGTAGCATACCCTCACTGCAGCGTGACATAGAGAATGATTTTTGTTTGTGTGCTATAATGGCTCTTTTCGTAAGATATATTATTTGTTGACGTCTATCTGTTCAGATGTAAAAAAATTAGTAGCATATCTACAAACCATTATAGATATCATGATTTCTTTTGGTCAAAAATCATGATTATAAGCACATAAAAAATGATTTATGTATTATGTATACTGTGTGGTGTAATATTCGTAAGGTGTGATGATTCTCTTATAATATGTATGTATTGAATTACGCCTACGTAATGGTGTATGGATCTATTTTTTATATAAGATTAGACAGAATTTCAACAATATGCTTTGACTTTATTAAGAAAGAGCGTTATCCTAATTCTAGCATTATTGGTTGGTATATCGTCTATGATGAGGTTTGTTATGATTATAGCCAACATTTCTAACATGCCGTACATGTTACGTTTTTTTATTAGTACATCAGACTATTACGCGTCATTTATGTATTCTTGTGATACATGGCAGATATACTAAAGTGCGTCAGTCCTGTTTGTATGAAACAGCACAATGAATAATAATATATTTTTTTGCAAGTTTTTTTGTAATCATGTAAGAGATGATTGATTAGGCAAATTCTTGGACAATTTGGTAGCTTACTAAGAGAAAAAGGAAAAAGATAATTGTTCCAAGAAATACGCCATAAGCAGTTTTTTTGAATAATCAAAATCCTTCGCCCTTTCATCCATCGACAACCAGTCTCAATCCTGCATAGATCATCATGACCAAAAAGAAAAACCCCATGACCCATGCCATAATTTTTGCTATATTGATAATTGTTTCTGTGGCTCTTTCTTTAAAATTTGGAAGTTGTGCGATGAAGTAGATATAATCGATCGCTTTGACGAAAGTCATTGCAATAACAACATTCAGAGCACCATTTTTTGCTTGATCAATTTTTTCTTCTTGTGATACCGTTTGCATCATTTGATATCAGTGCCAAATAAGCATGATAATGCCAAAAAAGAATGCAAATGCTTTGCAAAATCAAAAAATATTTTTTATTATAACATTCTCTACTTTCTTAACAACTTCTGCACTTCCTTCGAGATTGGTCATTCCTATTCCTACATCAATAATTCGTATTGCTCCGAAGAAGAGTGTAGCTCCCATTCACACAAAAATAAGATTTTTTATTGTTCCTAATGCTTTTCATTCATCGTCTGCATCAAAGATGAAGAGAATTCCGTTATAGACAAAAATCAAAACGAGGAGTCCATACGCTATGATTCTGGCAATTCCCCAGATCTGTCATCATCAGGCAGAAGGATAAAAGAGTGCCATAATATTTTCTCTTAAGGAGAGGTCTTTGTTTACATTCCACTGATACAAACGTTCAACTCTTCCTTGTGCGTCCGCAGTTTCTTGTTCATTGACGACATCTTGTGCGACATGCTGAAAAAAATTTGGCATGACAGCATGCGTATGAGTAAAAAAGAAGGAGAGGAAAAGAGTACAGAGCGTATATAGAATTATTGCCATTAGCCCCTGTGAGTAAAAAATAAGAATATAGATGATGCGTCGTTTTTTCTAAAATGTTTGGTTTCCTAGCGCATTGATGATAATTGCAGCCAATTTGATCACAAACCAAAATCCCAACAGCAGTGCAAGTCAGATCCCAATGTTTTTAAATCTATTGATGACTTGACTCACATCTCCATTGTTATGACCAGCTGCGGAAACAAGAAGAAATCAATTATAAATAATCAATACTGTTGCAATAGTAAGTCAAAAGTAGGTGAGCCATTGAAGATAGGGGCTGAGGTTGTTTCTTATCGAGTCAAGGGTATTGGCAAGTCTGTATTGTCTTGGGTATTGTCATCTGCCATCAACGCGGTTCATTCTTGTTTCTTGAATACGGAGTCATTCATTGGTTTTGCCTGCAACATTATCAAAAATTTGGTCTGGTGATGTTCATCGTCTTCATCGTCTTTCTTGTTGTGCTTGGGTCGGTAGTGCACACAATATTATGATAAGTATGTATATAATACTACGAATCATCAACAAAAGAAAGATAAAATATTCCCTGGTAAGTGTAGTGATTTTTTATAATAAATGCAAATTTTGTCAATAAAAAAACATTGACAGAATGCCGTCAATGTCCTTAATGGACACGGCATCGAGGGGTCGTTATAACGCACCCATGGGTTAGGATTCTTGAAAAAGAGAATCAAAAATCATGGATTCGTTGCTAAGAAGTACTCGATGCCGCTCCGAAATTTGCATGGATTATTGGGTAATAACCCTATGCAATGTGTTGTGGAGAGGAATGCCTCTGTACAATCACCTAGTGCATGGCACATAGCTATCTATACATAAGCTTTTGTACAGCTTTAGTATAGTCAACTTAGTTCCAAATGTCCAATCAGGAAGGCCCAATGGACAGTTTTTCCTTGACTTGTGATGAAAACTTCATTTTATCCCAGTAGGGAGGGAGTGGTGCGGTGCATTGGATTAGCGAACCATCACAATCCCTAAACTCATAATCCCAACAGTGAAGGAGATGATGTTTCATTCATGTGTCGCGGAAAAACTTTCTATTTGCTGACGGAATACCATAGACGACATCACCAAGGAGAGGATACCCAATGTAGGCACAATGAGCTCTGATTTGATGCATTCTTCCTGTTTCTAGGCGAACACATGCAAGACTTCGGTCGACTCATGATGGTAATGTTCATTCACAGATATTTCGTATATGTGTTATACTCATTTTTCATGATTTGTCAATAGAAATTTTTCATCTTTGGAATTTTGTATCAAATATTTTTGTAAGCGGTGCTTTGATTGTTCTTCGTTTCCCTTGATTTCAAAGTTTTCACCCCACAATTGTCAGATAGATTTTTTTTACACTATGTGTGTGAAGTTGTGTTGCAAAGTGATCACAGGACACTCTTTGCATTCATGCAATACATACTCATGATGTATCTCTATCCAAACGATGACAAAAAGCAGGTTGTGATAGATTATCTTTGCTTGGTTGCGTTTGTGCTCGCTGACGAAGTATCTCATACATACAGGTTGACTGTCCAGGACTAGAAAACATACTTATTCATGCTGGTTTATTCCATATACATCGATTGGTGTCGTGAAAAAGAAGAAACTGACTCGGATCAAGATCGTCACTATCGGTTGTATATTTATATGTTTTTTTTGGTACGATATTTTTTTCGAATCAGATTGGCAGACTGACATGATCTCCTTGCAGGAGACGATAGTTTTGGGCGTGTTTTTTGTTATTTACTTTTATTGTCCCTTTTCTGAGTGCTTGAAAAATATGTGAGAGGGGCATAGAAGGATTGTGTTTTGCATATCGTTTCCTTACGAAACTATCTAGTCTGACATTCGCCCATGATTCATCAATAATAAGTGTTTGCATGTAGACAGGAGACTAAAAAATAAGCCTGTTTGTATATACCAATTTTTTTTTTTAATGCAAAAGAAAATGCTCTCGTTTGACGAGAACATCTTTTGGGAAAATATTATTCTTTGTTACGGATAATTGCAGCATTGTATAAAAGCTCTCAGAACATTCATCTATTCAGTGCTTCATTGACTCATGGTGATGAAATTTTCCGATCACGAGGCAGATATCATTCTGAACGAGCGGCATTCATATAGACAGCCCATCGTGGATTGCCTTCTTGTCTTTCACCATTCAGGATTCTGTCCATGACGGCTGTGGCTTGTGCATAGGTAAGGCGTTGTTTTGGCATAAATTTACCAGCACTTCCTTGCATCAATCCTCTCTGACATGCATCACGAACAAAATGGATAAGTGTTGGGTCTATTTGTGATGCATCTTCGAAGGTACATTGTCTCGTATTTTTGATGACTTTTGTCGGGTTGTGCATCATATCGGCCATTACCACCATTCTTGCCATTTGTTCTCTCGTGATCGCTGATTGTGGTCTAAATTCAGCAATCGTATTATATTTGGTAAATCAGTGTTTATACATCCATGCAACAAGATTAGATGTTGTTGGTCTTGTAAGGACTGTTTTTTGGGCTCTGAGTCTTGATTCTGCAAGTGTTCTGAGATAGTTTCGCTGTTCTGTTCCAGGTGTCTGTGTATATCTTGTGTTGGCGATAGAGATTATACGATTGAGAAACATTGTATATTGTTTAGGATTGTTTTGGAATCTTCTATCAACCTCTCTTATGAGGCGATCCATGCCATTTTTTTGTGCTTGTGTCATGCCTGTAAAGGCTTGATTGCTTGATGATCATACTCATGGTCTTGGAGGATTTGGTTGTGATGGAGTTTGTGGTTGTGTTGGTCTGATAGGTGCAGTAACTTGCGAGATAGGATTACACAATCCATCATAATAACTTGGCGAATTGTCTCCACTAGGGCAAACATCCATTCTTAATCATCCTCATCAACCACCGCTATCTCTTCATCATCATGGAGCGGGGGTTGTCGTTCTTGTATCAATAACAGTAGAACATGTCTTTTCATCGCCAATGCCACGTGTTGTGAGGGTATAAGTTGTCAATGCATTTACGGGAGGGACTGTTTTTTGTGTTCTTACTGAGAGATTTGTTATATCTCAGACATCTTGATTACCAGCGATCGTTGCAGCAAGAGGATTTCATCATACGAAGGTTCGTGCAAGTGTATAACTGCCATCAGTATTTTTCGTATGCGTCAGTGTACAACTTGGTGCAGGAGCTGACAGTGTGACAACATGATTGATTGTTCCGCTACAGGTATTTGTTGCTGACCCATTCGTTACTGTAGCTTCATAGACATATGAGATATTTGGCATAATGATTCTTTCTACTGACCCAGAGATTGCTGTATTTGTTCCAATTGCAGCACCATTTTCTCTAAGTGTCCATGACGTTGCATTTTTCCCAAGAACGTCGATAGCATAACGATAGTTTGTTCAATCTGATCATGGCAATTGTCTCATGATGAGTTCACACGCTACTGCTTGGGAGTTAATAAGTGCAAAATATCATAGTTGTGTCGTTTTAATCGTAACAGTATTATTTGACGTTCATGTTGTTGTATGAAGTGTTCGATTTTCTCCATCACGTGAGTAGTAGATATCATATGTTGCGTTGACTGTTGTAGGAATTATAATATCGACAGGAAGAGTGAGTGTTGCTCCTATTCCACGTGTATCGGGTCCTACAGCAATCAGAGAATTAACCACCGCATCTCTCATTCTCATACCTCCTATCTGTGCTGACGCTGAAACAAAATGAGATGGATTGATAGTATAAGGCAGAAGAACTGCACCGCTTCGTGCTCCTGATCATTCAAGTGAGACGATTTGTGTATTTGATGGTACACGCAGTGTTGGTGACTCATTGGTGAGACGATAGGTGTCTGCAGGGATAAGAATAGGAGTTTCTAAGTTAAAGGAACCAGTGATGCGTGTTTGTTCGTATGCTCTAAAGATTAAATGATTTCCTGTGTCATTGTAGACAAATTGGTTGGCAGGACGAATATGAGGAGTTTTGAGTTCTCCTGTAATAAAAGTTGTAATGTGCTGATTATCCATTCCTGTCAATCCAAAAAATCTTCTTTCTCAGCCTCACTGTCGCTGTCTTGTAAAGACGATATTTCAGTTTGGTTGAATAATATATCTTGATGTATTCCAAAAATCTTCTTGTACCAAATTATTTCGTCATGTTCCCCATGCTGCTCGTACATGGCTTGCCATATCTACAGGACGATAGTTAACATCTTCAATATTTGCATTGATTGTTGCTCTTACATTTCGGTCACTTTGTGCACCAAATGTCATATGAGTATAGACAAAGCGTGGTGGTGTTGTATCGATTTCTTGTTCCAAATCAAATTGTGCGACAATTGCTGGTGTTATGCCATAGAGTGCTTCAAATATACGACGGTACACTGCTCTATAGTCAATTCCGACACCTAGTCGGTCTCTTTTGGTATTGATAAGGTCGATACGTCCATATGATTTTTTGGGGAAGGCTTGCTGCACATTAACATTGTTGCTGACGATAAAATATCATCATCATTCACCATGATCTGTTCCATCACTTCCATTTCTTTTGATTGTTCTTCAAAATTCTGTATGAACCACAATAGTGACATTGTGCCCTTTGGTTTTTGCTTGATCAAAAAAGAAACGGATATCGCGAGCGAATGAATCAATTTTATTGTTGAGAACATCGTCTGCTTGTTGTCACGCATGTGTATCAAATCAGTGTCATCAAACAGCGTAAAACGCATGCCCCATATTATTATCCAAGAGCTTATTGATATATGCCAATTGTCATGACAGTTGTCGTGATGCAGCATTTGGTCATGGTTTGCGTGCTACCTCATCAAGTTTGATTGCTCATGCGTATGTGAAACGTAATTGTCATTGATATTGTGATTCTGACCTATGGATAGATGCTAATGATCATGTCATAAATGCTATAATACGATTTCTCTCAGCTTCTGATGGGAGTGTTTCCCATCATGGTGCAAACTGAATCATACTTGATCATGGTCAGATATTTGTATATTGTCCATGAGAAAATATGTTTGGTTTATTGAGTCCGATGACAAAGGTATTGGCCGGACTATCATTTTTAATGAGATGTCAAAAAAGTCATTCTGTTCCAAATTCTTGCCTATTGTAAGCGGACACAGATTGTCTTTGAGCAGTATCATGACCTCTACTATGTCAGGGATTCCCGACACCATGAATCGTGATTAGTTCGTTTGATGCTATGAGGTCAGATAGTGGTTTGAGTCTATTGTTAAAGAGATGAACTCACCTTGCATGCATCTGTGAAAAGGGGACAGCGAGAATTGTTCTATCTGCTACATAACGCATATATTGGTCTTGTGGCACAATTCAGTAAATTCGATCATATCATCAAAAGAGTTCGAGAAAAACGATTTTATTGGGTCATGCAATAATTGATGTAGGCAACGTAGCAGAAGTGTTGTACGATGTGTGTCATTGCTTGAGGAGATATTCAGGTTGCATAAGAATCAAAGCAATTGCTCCTCTCATTCTTCTATTAACAAATCATGAATTGGAAGGATCAAATGGTGTTCCATCACCAATCATGTAATTGATAATATGTGAGCGGACTCATGAAGGAAGTATTCATGGTGATCATAGGAAGAGGGTTTCGAGAGTATCGAGGTATTCCTCGGCTGAACTAGGAACATTTCGAAGCAGTCATCATGAAACCACAGTTCCACTTGTCCCTAAGATCTCAAAGCGTCATGTTCGATCTATCTTTGGCGATCATCGGTGAGTTGTTATTGTATTGAAGGCAAAATTTGTTGCTTGCATGATTCGTCTATTGAC
The DNA here is from genome assembly GCA_025057375.1 of Candidatus Absconditabacterales bacterium. Taxonomy (GTDB): domain Bacteria; phylum Patescibacteriota; class Gracilibacteria; order Absconditabacterales; family Absconditicoccaceae; genus JANWWO01. Next base: position 13,446 of record JANWWO010000007.1, read on the forward strand.
AATGTAGTCATTGATCCAGATATCTGCATTATCAAATCAATCTCTTCAAAAGATCGATCATGGATAAAAGGGAATTCGTCCCAATTCTGTTAATAGGTCTGCATTCATGGTATGTATGGATGTGGTTGATGGCATACGATGCGTCAATGCTTTTATTGTTCCAATTGCAAGTTCTACGGGTGTTTTTTTTTGGGGAACATTTTTGATTGCTGGTGAGTACATCCATTCTCTAGTCAGTAACCATTGAATTGTGGGAAGGATTTCATATTTATTTGCTATAAATTGGTTTGCAAGTTCTTGAATGTGTGTTCTTGCGTCTCATACGACATTGTTGAGTTTGACTCTGTCGTCAACATAAAATTTGTACAAAAGATATGCGACATATCTTGCTATGGTTGCTTCTCTTTTTGCAAAGATGTAATTGATAGTATTATCAAAAAGTCCATTGTTTCCACTGATAGAGACATGCGCTTGTGCAAGGTTGATTCTATCTGTTGCTGGATCTCGATAGGGAAACATTGCTGGCGTATATCAGGGAGCTAATGATCATGAGAGTAACTGTAGGCCTGAGGACATGTTGCGCTGGTTTGGATTGAAGCGTACTTGATGAGACACAGGATCTGCTTCTAGTCCGGTCAATTTTTTTGCCAGTGCTATTACATCTTCATCTGTATAGTTTGGTTTTGCTTGTCATGGTGTATCAAGAATATCGTATTCTCCCATCAAGAAAAGTTGGAGTAGTTCTCTTGCATAGTTTTCATTTGGGAAGTTAACGTTTTGGTGAAGAAGGTCAATGAATCTTCCAACGGCATAGTCTCACCTTCCTCATTGTCATGTACCGAGTGGTGTGCTGTTGTTAAACATATGTCTTTGCACCATGGTTTTATAGTTTCCTAGTGTATACGAATATAGGAGTCTTTGCTGATCAACAATATCGGAGATTCTTACGTCTCATTCTCTGTTGACTGCGAATATATCATACCACAACAGTGATAACTTTGCTTTGGCTTCATAGGGGTCGAGAGCGAGCATTGTTTGATAATATCTATTTGCCCACGGATTATTTGACCATCATTCAAGCACAAATCATGGTTGAGCCATTAATGCAGTGATTGCGTTATCCATCTGTGTTTTTGCAGGTCAGTCTTGGTTGGGGAATAGGAGTGCAACTGCTCATGACGCAGATCAGGCGGCAGTCAACTGGTCAACAATTGCTGGTGTAGGGTGAAAAAGGACTTTGCGGGCAAGATGAAGGGCATCATCACGTGTCCACGTTGATTGGATTGATGCATAGGTAGGTGTCCAGGCAATGAGAATTACAATATTTACACACAATGCAAATAATGTGAGAGGAAAAGCATTCATAGAATCAGAAGAGAAAGATAAAAGACAAAAAAGATTCATTGACTAAAAAAAGTTTGTTGTTTGTTTGTTGTAAGCGGAATTCTTTTGTCAAGATATGTGATACATGTTACTAAAAACCTTGACTAGTATAACTATTTTCTATACAAATTGCAAGATATTCTTGTATTTTGTTAAAAAATTCGTACGTTCGATGGTGATTGATGTCAATCAATAATGTTGGTATTGCTTTTATTTTTTGTATTTTAATGGTTGTCAAACATGTTGGTGGTTCTCAGACGCAGTCGACAGTATCATTGAGACCTCAGGATCTGTCTAGCTATTTTTGACAGGATCATATTAAACGTTTGCTTGATGATGCTGTTCGTTCTGCACAAAAAAGACAACAACCTCTTGGGCATATCTTACTGAGTGGACCAAGTGGATATGGGAAAACGACATTGGCGTCATTGATTGCATCTCAGCTTGGTGCTCAGTTTTATTCTGTCACTGGATATGCGATCAGTAAGCCAGCAGATATCATTTCGTTACTCACCAGTCTTCAGCCAGGTGATGTGTTGTTTATCGATGAGATTCATAGGATTAAGCCATCAATTGAGGAGCTTTTGTATATTGCGATGGAAGATTTTTCTCTTGATGTTGTTATGCCTGAGGGATGATCGATGAAGATTCCTTTGGTCCCTTTTACATTGATTGGTGCAACAACTAATCGTGATCAATTGACAGAACCACTCAAGAATAGGTTTGTCTATGACTGTCAGTTTGTTCCGTATTCTGATACAGAAAAAATAGCTATTCTCACTCATTATCTTGCTCTCTATGGCTGTCGTCTTGTGCAAGATTTGATACCGGAGCTTGCTACCTACTGCATTTCTGTTCCGAGAGTGATTCATACGTTTGTGATTAAGGTGAGAGATTGGATGATATCGTATGATATTGCTGAGTTGACTCCCGCTTTGTGGGAGGAATGTCGTCAGTGGATGGGTGTCGAAAAATGATGATTGATGCCTCTTCATCAACGTTATCTTGCGTATCTCACAACACTCTGACGTCCTACATGACTCAAAACACTGGCAATGCATTTGGGCGTAAGTGAGCAAACAATCGAGCGTGATATCGAACCGCTTCTGTTTCATTGTGGGAAAATTGAAAAAACACCTAGAGGAAGAATTTGTGTTGGTTAGGGGTTTGATAGTGTAGACTATACCATAGTTTTTTATTTTGCTCTCTTGTGTATGGAAACTAAACCGCTGACATTACGCCATGTTATCGCGACTGTTCAAAAAGCTTTTGATACTGTAGTCAGTGATCGATTGTTTCGATGTGTTGCTGATGTAATCAAGATGCAGCGTCATAAGTGGACCTGGTATTGTGAGATGTGTGAATACTCTTCTCAGGGAAGTATTGTTGCCAAGGCAAAGCTGAGAATTCCACACCAGATGATGATAGATTTTTGTACTGCTATTGGGTTTGATACGCCTGCTTCATTGGTGGGGTCACAGATTCTTTTTTATGCGTCAGCAACCTTTCATGATGAGTATGGTTTTTCACTTCATTGTCATGCGCTCAATCATCACTTTGTGACAGCAAAACGTGAGGATGCGAAACAGCGTTTGCGTCAGGAGCTTAGAGAGCTATGGTATCATAATCGTCGTTTTCGTTTAACTAAGGTTCCTTGTCATTTTGCCATCATTTCTTCACAAACATCCCAAGGACTTCACGATTTTTTGACTATTCTTGACGACCGTCAGCTTCGTTATTCTTACCAAGCATTTTGGTCACCGATCCATGGCAATGAAGCACGTGAGTGAGTCTATGAAGCCTGCAAAAAAATCTATCTTCATCTCAAAGCACACCCTTATGCATTCGATGCTATCGTTATTGTCAGGTGAGGTGGTGGGACAAGTGGTATCAGTTGGCAAAACGATCCTAGGATAGTGCGTGCTGTGTGTCATCTCCCATGCCCTGTTATGCTTGCGGTTTGACATACGAGCGATGTGTCGTTGTTGGACGAAATTGTTGCTTATCCACTCAAAACCCCATCTGATGCCTGACATTTGATTTGTGATCTGTATGAGCGTACGCTTGCGATCGTTTATGGCCATGTTGATGATTGTGCAAGATGTGCTACTTTGCGTTATGTTCAGGGGATGCAGGTACTTGAGCAGTTATGCTTGGATATAACAATGTTGTATCAGCGTGCGCTTCAGCAGTATGAGGACCATATTGTTGCTTTATGTCAATCTATTGCTTTGTATGATCCCTCATGGTATTTTTCTCAAGGTTGGGTTGCTGCAATGGATGAAAATGGAAAAAGGCTTCACTGACTGCCACAAGGTCAGGATCCATTTTGGCTGTATGATGGGATGTCGTGGGTCCATGTAACGCAATGGACAGTTTATTCATCGATGCCACGAAACTAAAAAGATATACTTGCTTGTGTATAAGATATCGGAGGTTTTTTATTTTGACATAATAATTGTTAATGGAGAGTATCATTGCGATTATGATATTGCTTGTGATTGGCTCTTTTGCGAGTATGCTGGCAAAAAAATGGAAAATTCCGTATACGATTCTTTTGTTTTGTATTTGACTTTTTCTTGTCCCTTTGTCTTCTTTCCCTTGATTTTCTTTGATCAAAGGGTTTGTCTTGTCTCCGACGATTTTGTTGTATGTTTTTTTGCCGATTTTGTTATTTGACGCATGATATAGAATTTCTCTCCATGATTTGTATAGAGAGTGATGGCATATCGGGATTCTTGCTACGTGAGGAATTGTTTTGAGTACTGTGCTATTGGTTTTGCTCTTGTATGGGATATGGTCATTATTTGGTATTGTCCCGAGTGTACTGTATCTTGCTTTGGTTGCTGTGATTATTTCTGCAACAGACCCTGTCGCTGTATTAGCTTTGTGTAAAGAATTGGGAGTGCCTAAGCGTTTGTATTTGTTGTTTGAATGAGAAAGTATGCTCAATGATGCTACTGCTGTCGCAATTTTTTTTGTTATTCTTGGTCTTTTTGTACAAGGATGATCTCTTGGCTTTGATGATGGATTGAGATGACTACTGACGTTTGTTTCTATGATGCTATGAGGTGTAATGATTGGCTTGGGCAGTGGTTTTGTTTTTTCTAAATGACTGCAATGGATCAAACATCAAGAATCTGCAGAGATTGCCATCACAATGGTTATGGCTCATGGAACATTTGTGATGACTGAAATGCTCAATCATCTCATGCGTGAATCATCCTTTCCTTGGCTCCAAAGCAGTGCTGTGATAGCAACGATGGTAGCATGATTGGTGATGGGGAATTATGGGAAGGCAAAATTGAGTCTCCATGTTGAAGCAACTATGGATAAGATTTGGTCGTTTTCTTCATTTGTGACCAATGCCTTACTTTTTTTGTTGCTTGGGTTATCTCTTGCACGTTTGGATTATGATGTGGTGAGATATCGATATGTGATCGCTACTGTTATTGCATTGACGGTGGTAGTTAGACCTTGTGTTGTCTTTGTATGTCGTTTTTTTTCTCAACGTCTTACTTCTCATTTATATCCTATTCCTCGTGATTGGGCGCTTTTGCTTTCTCGATGAGATTTGAAGGGGGCTATTGCTATTACGCTTGTTTTCTTGACACCTCAAGATTTGGTTGTCCCTGGTCGATCGCTGACAGTGACACCATATTCGATGCTTTTGGCGATAGTTCTTTGCTGTGTTGTTTTTTCGCTTTTGGTTAAGTGACTGACGATGCTTCCTATGATGCGTATGCTTTGACTGGATCGTCTTTCTGATTTTGATCGTTTTTCTCGTTTGGAGGCTCAATTATCAATTTATCATACGATTGTTCAAAAAATTGGAAGAATGAAGACTGATATGCACACACGCCCTCAGGATTATGAGTATCTTTTGTCACTCTATCAAACGAGAATCGATGAAGCAAAGCTTGCTCTTGAATGTTTGGTGACTCAGCAATGATCTGATTTTGTAAAAAGAGCATTGGCTCTTCATGCTCTGGGTGTGGAAGAAGCATATGTCCAAGAAATGTATCAATTTCATGAAATAGATGAGCCTCTCTATTATTTTTTGCTGACCAAAATTCATAGACAACAAGCAAGACTCATTCACAATGAGGATCAACTTCAATCAGGTCAGTCTCATGCTTTTTTCTCGTGGTGGCAGTGGTCATGGATTAGGCGATTGACTCGTCGCTTTGAGTATCGTGATTTGCGTGATGATGAGCGTATGTATCGTGTTCAGAGGGCAAGGTTTGTGGTGACGGGTAAGGTCGTGAGATATTTTCGTGAACATCAGCGTCATGATTGTGCTCTTGATCCTAGTCTTTATGATGAGATTATCCAGCAATACAATACTTTTCATCGTAAGGCATGAGATGCGATAGCAAGGTTGGTGGAACGTGATACGCAATGACGTCTCTCTCATATCAATCATATTTTGCTTGCCAAACATTTGGTAAAAATTGAGATGTCGATGGTAGACCATATGTATCGTAATCATACTATTAGTGAAAGAGTGTATCACGATTTTGTTACTTTGATGGATACGCAAGTTGATGGTGAAGGAGTGATTTTGGTCTAATTACTTCTTTATTTTTCAAAAAAAGTCAAAAAATCTCTTGCAATTTGATTGTAGATTAGTATCAATACTTCGGTGTCTTTATTTTCTACCTTTTTTGTGATGCGTTCAGCGATATGTTTTATTCTTACCATTTTCGTGCTCATGATTGCTTGAGATCGCGGAGAGATGTTGGGAAAAGAAAAAACATACTGACGAGCTCTAAATTGGTAGTATGATAGATACACATCTCAATCCTCTCCGTACATCACAGTCGGTGGGGATTTTTTTATTTATTTGGAGAGAGTGATGACTGAAGTAATAAAACAACCAAACAGATGAATGACAAAAGGTGCGTTATATGAGATCGATCTCTGATGAAAACACACAAGTTCGTTAGCATGAATGATGAAAGGTGCGTTATATGCGGTGATGAGGGAGTGAGTGGCTTTACAAATTCTCTGACCAGAATATTGAGTAGTTAGGGATGTTCCAAATATTGTATTATCTAGAAACATAAAGGGTATAATACAAGATCTTTCAGCTGCGCTGTCCATTGATAGATTTATTATTCAACAAGTATTAGCTTTATGTATTGTGCATGGTTTCATTGAACATTTTGATGTTTGAGTTCAATGATCATTGTGACCTAATGATATATGGTACAGTCAACAAGCAACAGCATGTCGACGCACAAACAATCCATGCTCTTTGGACGAAGCAGTAAATATTCTCATATCGTTTTTTGAAAAGGTATCTCATCTTGAAGCAATCCAACAGTTTTCTTCTCAAAATACAATTCCCTGAGTTGAATTTTTTTTGATAAATGGACCACGAAATATAGAAAGACCTTACGATTCTGAGAATATTGGGTCAATGTCTCTACAGGAATATTGCGACCATTTATATGAGAATGCTTTGTATTGTCAACAAGTACTATGACCTGCTGTCTATCTACGTAATATGATGTTGTCAGAAAAAATTTGAACTCATCCTTGAATAGAATTACGTTGATGAATACATCCGCCGTTGTCTCTTACTCACCCATCCCAAGAAGCATCTATAGCTATCCCATTAGGGAAAGAAGAAATATCATTCCCACCTTTTGCTACACACTATAATGACTTTATGTCTTGGTTTTGATTTGAGCCACAAGATACTCGTCCATGAAGGCAGATATCAAAATACTTTCATGAAATATATACAGAGATCAAGGAAATCATGCATACTTTTTCTAAATGAGATAAGTGGATAACAGACTGACGATCAAGTATTATGCGTATGTTGGAAGAACAAGAAAGAAGAAATAAAGCACATCTTACTGCAAAACAAAAGGTAAATGGAGAAATCAAGTTACTATCTTCTATAAATAGCACTCTAAACCTAATTATAACAATAATTAACCGTATGGCAACAGATAAAAAAAGAGGAGCTATACAAGAAAAAATCAAAAAAATATCGCTCCCTCTACAAAGAGATAATGGTGGAAATACATTTTTTAATCTTTTTGTTGAATTTGTTCAATGTAAAGAACGCGAAAGAATACAACAAGAGCAAGAACAAACCAAGAATCCAGATTTATTTGCCTTAAAACACATAATCACCACACAACTAAATGATAAAGCATTATCAAGTTCAATTATCATCATAAATGATGATATATCGATAAATGATGTGCCTACAATAGACAATAAAACACTGTGAGAATGTATATGAAAAATTAAACATACTGGCGAAATGTTAAGTTTAGATGTAATACAAGAAGTATATCAAGCCATTATAAACAAGAATATAAAAACTATTGAGTGAGAAAATAATAAGAACAGATATAAACAATCAATGGACTTATTTTTCGAAACATATATCTGTCCACTTTTTTGAGAATGAGAACTCAAATCAAAACAAGATATCATATCTTTACTGTGATATTTACAAAAGTTTGTAGAACAGGTGCAAAAAAAAATTTTACATGATCAACAAAAAAAGATTGATACGATACTTGATCCATATACATATGACTCACATTCAAAAAACAACAACAACATAGGCATAACTGGAATGGATGGAGATATATATGAAGAAGTAAAAAACATATATGAATTAATCCAAGATCGGATAAATGTCTGAAATTTTGATCCACGTTCGTCTCAAGGGATAATACAAAAAATACAAGAAATAATCATAAAGTGTGACGAGGAAAGAAGACACAAAGAAAGACAAAACACATTACTCAGCGATAGTATAGAAATTTCGACATTTTTGGTCTCTTTCCTCAAAAACATTAAAATAGATTACGAAACTCTCATAAGAAGAGAAATTGATAAAAGGCTCTATCAAGCATATAAAAACAAACAAGACTATGATCCATCTCTAGAAGAGTGGATGATTATCCATTCATCAGAAGATCTTCGTATGGCAGAGCAAAATAAAAGAGTTTTAGAAGAAGAAATTGTTAAGCTAACGGAAGAACTTGAATGGTATCAACAACAACAAACAAAATTTCGTCCTCAAAACATTGAAGAAAATACGATAGTTACAGGATTTCTTTCTGATAGAATAAAATCACTAAGAGATACTATTGAAGCAAAAAAGAAGAAACTAGCAAAATTGAGACAATGAGGTGAGAAGTGAAATCAATCAATCGTAGAAAGAGTAAGACAGAATATACAAACCAAAATAGCGTATGTTCAGGAATTGATAAGACAAAAACAACAAGAGATACATAACATTCGTGAGAAAATTGCTACCTTCAATACATCTCTTCAAGAGCTTGCTACATTAACAACAATCCCAAAAGACAGCTCACAAATACAAGAAAAAATTTTGGGAAATACTATAAAAGCCTTTCAAACAAACACAGATGTTTTTATTCAAACAAGAAAAAAAGAGATACAAAAAGAGATACAGAATTTGTTAGATAAAAAGAGAAAATTAATACCAAGTATATCAGTACAAGAGGAAAGTAAGAAAATTGAAACTACTATTGCTGATTTGGAACAGTTACTACAATCCTCCGATAAAGAGGAAATATTTACATGGTATCGAAATAAAACGATTTGAGAATTACAAGAAAAAATTATTAACGCAAAAACTCAACAAGAAAACAAGCTAGATGTGTGGGAAAATGATCTAATGTCATTACAAGAATCTCTTACAATGTATCAGTCCACACAAGTACCTCACGATCCTTCTTGAGATGCAATATCTGTCGAGAATATTATTGGATATGTCCAAGAAGTATACAACAAAATATATAATCAGATACTATGTTTTATCAATGATCTTCGTGCGGTGAGAGATTGATGAAAACGTCTCGTTTTTCGTAAATGAATTTCATGACTTGTAATATGTGATCTACATGAATCTTATGAAAGAGACTTTTTCCCTCGTGAGCAATTTTTTGCTTATCAAAACGCAAGAAAAAAAGAAGAAATAATTCACAAAAATTACCCATGAACAAATAAACAAAAAGAATGAAAAGAATGAGAGCAATCGTATCAAATACTTTTTGATATGAGATCTTATACATGCATGATGCTAAGTATATTCTTATCGTTCCGTACACCTACTTGAAGAACATGAGAGTTTTGTGAAATTGGAATAATACAAAAACTACATAACGGTACATTTCTTCCTCATGTTAGTGTTATCCAAACAACACCTGTAGGTATTTGAGTCTCCAAGGAATGAACGCTTGTGGCTTCTAAGGTGGCATGATGATGAACGAGCGAGGATTTTTTCTACCAAGACAATAAGAATATATTTTACAAAACGGTAAAACAAGCAATTTTTTGACAAGCAGATTACGAAGTCATTGTTCAAGCTTTAATAGACAATTATAACCAACTATCTAAATCATCAATTTCTGTGGGGGATATTGAAGAATCTGAACTTATCAACGCAATCATGATTCTTGCGTATGCTCAATTCCATCAATGAGCTGTGATTATTGATGATCCTGATAACCACTTACGATTTAGGTTCCATACAAAATGAGCGGAGGAATCCGAAGATGCTCGACAAAAAAGGATGGCCAGAAAGAAGCAAAGAAGAACAACAATGCGATCAATACTGGGGTTGCAAGAAATTGGAGAAACAGGAAAGTTTCTTGTCCCAGCATGATATCAGTCACCAACGATTATCGCTCCTATTGTCCAAAAGTTTATTGATGCATATAACGAACGAGCTAAAAACAATAAATAACACATATACGAGAACACAACAATAACTTTTTACTTTTTTATTATACAATTATTATACAATATAATGTTATCAAATGGAGTAGAGTTAGAAAAAAGATTGACACAAACAGATTCTTTCCCCTATTGAGCGAGATTTCAGACAACACGAGAAGAGTTTCGAAAAATCTATCAGTGTTTTTATAAACACAAAGAAGTGTTACGAAACATACTATCATCAGATCGATGATTCTGCTCGTATAAAAACCTAGAACAGTTACCTTCATATACAAACAAGATGAATATTAGTCCTCACGAACAACCAGCACCACCAACTTTACTTTTTGCAATGAGAATTGAATTGGCAAAAATATTGCAAATCCTTTTATGAGAGCAACGGTGATGACCAAATGCTTTTATCCTCTCAAGAGATCGTGCATGATTTTCTGGTGAAAAGGGTGATGGAGATGTATTTTATAACCAAAAACTTCTTACACAAAAACAAAAAAGACTTCCGCTATGAACAACATATCAGTGAGTAGCGAGTTGCTATAATGGTCTTGTACAAAAAATTTTCCCTGTCATAGGTTGATGAGTCGATAGCAGAAGGATATGAGATTCAGCAGAATATGCAAAAAACGAGTCCAATTGGGCCAGTTTTTGGAAAAAATATCATGAACATTTTTTTTCTATCACTACCGATCTGTCAGATACCTTCAATAACAATCTTTTATACAGTGTACAAGATCGAACAAAGTATGTTTCTATGTTGATTGAAGTACAAAAAATAATAGATTGGTATGATGAGAAAGAAAAATCCCATGATGAACGAGTAAAAATTACAAGCTTTTATGACAACGAGCAACAAAAACTTTTTTTCATTAGAGGTAAAATAGAACATGGGACCCTTACTCTGATACAATGAGAGGGAGAAAATTGTAAAAAGATTACTACTAAAGACTTAGAACAGTATATTGCAAACGATCAAACATCAGGTCCTACCGCGCTTCCAAAATATTTGTTATCTATTTTTTACAATCATTTTCGTATTGATGACGGGAAGGATCTCCCTTTTACGTATGCGCTTAAAACATATTTTTTGGCACTCACGCAAAAAGTAACAGGGACTAGTATCCCTTACCCAATTGTTGCTTTTCCTGAAGGTGTCATTAAGCAAACCAAAAACCACTATCCTTGTGTGCAATATGATCCGTTTGTTACAAAAATTATTGCAAATTTTGTATGAAATACGTAAAAGACTTGATAGGTATAACGCAGTTTTATTTTTTGGTTATGATCAATCAATGATTTCTTCTTCACAACTCTATAAGTATGCACAACTTCTTGTTTGATTTGGATTAAATGCAGGGAAATGACCACAATCATGACAAACAATATGTATTACTCTGCAAGACTCTGCAAAAGATTTTTTGCCTTATTTGATCAAAAGTGTGTATGAATATGATTGTTATCCACTCGTTCATTATATACCATCAAGTTTGTCATCACTTATTTGTGAATATGCAAACGAAACACAAATTGCTCATATATTGCATACAAGAAATCAATGAATTGTGGATCAAAGTGATCATTGGATTGATATTATCTCTCCTGCCGACCCTTTGGCTATGCAACATCTTGATGGCAAAAAAGTCTGACTCTATGACGTAGTGGAAAGCGATCTTATGATGAAGATGTTTGAAAAAGAAAATCGCTGACAGCTTTCATGGACAGAGTGACTTTTTGCAACTGAGTGACTTGTTCGCGTTGTCTGAATGACGCTTGATGAGTATCGGGAGCAAATAATCAATGCATGTTTTCTTGATGCAGAAAATCCAATTCAAAAAAATAGAGATATTATTATGCAAATAGAAGAATTTCGTGATAAGCTTAACTCGCTTGATATTATTGATGTTCATATGCAAGGTCCAGATTGTGATCTTTATATTCATATATGAGATCAAAGAAAATGGATGACCTGATGATACAAAAATATTCCCTCATTTGAAATATTCACATCACCAGACCGAAGAGGAACAAACGGATGGATACGTTTCACTCAACCTCTCTATGTAACATGAAAAAGGGTCAGTGATATCTTTCTCCGTTTTGAAAATTGAGTTGTTGTTGAATATAATGCATCAGAAAACAAAGAGTTTTTTGGTGCACTTCTTGCGACGAAAGGATGATCAATGATTGGGGAATTTAGTATGACGGATACAAGATTCTCTCGTATCAATAAACCAATGGCTGTTACGCTTTATGATGAGAATATGTGATGACCATATGGAAACAGCCATATTGCAATAGGGAATGCATATTTGGATACGTTTGTTGGAGAGATATATGATGGGGTTCAAGAAGAATTTGGCTTCAATAGCTCTGATATTCATTATGATCTGATTATTACAACCCAAAGAACAATAACAGCAACAACTAAATCTGGAGCTAAAATGTGTATTTATAGCGATTGAAAGTTTGTTGTGTAGGTATTGTTTTAGTTTTGTGCATACGTAATGATTTGTGGATGACATATCCAGAACATTCAGAGCTATCTTTGTCAGCATTCATTTGACTGTCTTATTATATATAATGGCATAAAAGAAGAACCATCATTTATTAAGCCCATGTTACAAGATGAACCTATTGATGCAATGGTCGCTTTTATCACACCATCTTCGTTTTCATTTTATGTTCCTTGACGATATGCAGATCTTGCATCTAAAAAACATAATATGCAAATTTTGCCATCACCAACCAAAGTCCACATGCTCGAAGACATATATAAATATCTGCATCAAGACTTCAAAAGAATTTGACTTTGTGGGCGTATATCATATCAAGAATACAACATTATACAATCTATTTGTCCTATAGCAAAAATAGAATCCCTAGATACTCGTATTCTAAAAATATATGCAAACAAAACATTTGATACGAAAAAAAGCATTCAAAAAATACAATCGTTAACTCAACATATTTTTGATTCTATAAAAGTTCGTCCATGAATGACAGAAAAAGATATAGAAAAGCAATTTCTTGATCACATTCCTTCATGATACACCAAAGCGTTTCTTTCTATTGCAGGATTTGATAACCTTCGTGATAGTACCATTGCATCAGCGACAGATAGAGTCATCAATACTTGAGAAGTGGTTTGTATTGATTTTGGTTTGTATGGGAATGGTGTCCATAGTGATATGACCAGATGTTTTTTTGTATGAGATGATAGGTTCTGACTGCGTGATTGATATCATCGTATTCAGTTAGTTATCAACGAATCATTACAATTTATCATCCCATGAAAACATAATAAAGAATTTATCCAAGACTTGATTGATGTATCAAAAAAATATTGATTGACGGAATATTGTCTGACAGACTTGGGTCATGGAATTGGTTGGGATCTTCACGAATATCCTGATCTTTATAATGATGATTTTATTTTTGAGGAAGGAATGTGTTTTACGCTCGAACCTGAATACAAACTTAATTGATACTTTCTGAGATATGAAGATATTTATACGATTCATCAAGGGGAAACACTTTTATTGCAATCGTTAGCATAGTAAAAAATGTACATTTCACATTCTTCTCGTGTAAGCATACAACCTCACAATTGTTCTTTGCCTCCTTCTCCCTCCTCATGCACATCATCGATCTCTACCAAGACCGTATTCTGTCCTATATTCATGATTTGGGTCAGTGGACATCTTTTTCTCTCAAAATATATACCGCCGACTATCCAACCAATGCATGATCGTGCGACGATTATCTTGCTCGTGGGATACATACGATTTGGTGAGTGGTATGGCCCTATACGGTCCAGTGAAATATGGCAGACAAGGCGACGAGAAAAATACTATTTGTTCAGAGACAGAAAAAAACTCTTTGCTGGCTATCACCAATGGGCGAGAGATGGATCGATACAGCTTCTGCATCAAACCAAAAAGAATAGGTACTGACTCTGTTTTGGTCGTTCTCCATCTTGAATGATGTGATGGGATCCAGTCGTTTGCAGATTGTGAGCGTTTGTATGAGCACGGCGTTAGATCATTGTGATTTGTTCGCAATTGTGCCAATGCGTTGTCTGGTTGCAATTTGGATGATCAGGGGGTTACATCATTTGGGCAGAGGTGATTCAGCGAGCAAATCACAAGGATGTCATGATCGATACCGTACATATGAATCATCGTGCGATGATGGAGACATTGACGATTTCAAGCCGTCCCATCTTCAATACCCATTCCAATCTCATAACTTTTTCTCTGCATCCCAGAAACGTACAAAATAGCTTTGTCCGTGCCTTGGCTGATCGTGGAGGACTACTGGGTTTGTCAGTCTACAAAAACTTTGTGCAAATGCAGGATTGTGAAGCGAGCATTGCCCTCTACTGTCATCAGATTCAGCATTGTAGCGATCGTGGTGGTGATGATGTTGTGTGATTCGAGAGTGATTATCATGGATTGATGATGGACGATATTGTCTTCTGATGTGAAAAGATTTTTGAGATTGATCGTTTGTATGATGCGGTGATAGATCTTCTTTTTGGGTGTAATTGTGCTGAAAAGTTTTTTGCTGGGAATGACCTGCGTGCGTTGGAGGCATATGGATTGGTATAGGGACTTTGGTGAAGCCTGTCCCCTATGTCCTGAAAAATCTAAAATTGTAAGCGAATACCTATCATTTTCTTTTTTATTTTTCTTATCCACGATTAAACCTATGACACAAAAACAACCCCCCCTTGTAACCATAATTGCTACTAATTGACCAAAATTTTGGAAATGAGTGAAGGACAAAAAGATGGATTATCTGTATTGAGGCAAGCCAAATCAGTATTGATTTCCTGTAGCTCTTTCTGGAGATCTCGCAAAGGAAATGGAAACATATGCAACAACTATGCAAACTTGGATTGCGCAATGTACACCTGAAGAAAGAGACGAAATCATCAAAGCTAAACCTATTTTTTTGCTGGGGAAAGCATTGGATACATCACAGATAAATGAACAATTGACAGCGATGATCAAGAAGTGATTTCAGATTCCTTTTGTGGCTGATGCTATGATTGGGATCAATACGGAATGAAAAGTAGGGATGAAAGCACTAGAAATGCAATCAGGAATTTGATACTTTTGGGAACTTGTTCTTCTTGCTCAGGCGAGCTGAATAGATGAAAAAGAATACATTTCTGACAATCTTCGTGAGGCGGTTCGCCATGTCAGGGAATGTGTGTGAAATAAGAAAATTCTTGTGATCGATGTGGATCCAATGCGATGATGAACCTGTCTTGACCAAAGATGAATGCAAGTATATATCAATAATGACCCACAATCATATCCATGTTCTATTTTTGATTTGACAAAAAATAAGGATTGAGAGCGATGCTTTTCTCAAAAAAATGATGATAAGGAAGAGATTGCCGTATTGTCTCTTGATACCTATGCAATAGCGTGTAGAATGACACCTGATGATCTCGCAGCATTGGAAGGTATTTGTGATCCTACAAATACGAAATGGGAAACATTTAGAACTACACATCCTCAGCGAAAGGATCAGTATACCAAAGAATTTTTGAAGACTGTGTATCAATTTTTGACTGATGCGTGAGTGACATGGATGCGGCACCCAACACGATCAAGGATGATTGATAAAGCAGATATGCCAAAGCTTGCGGATAATGAAACAACAAAAAAAATGGCTATGTCTCAATATCGCACTACTGACACAAACATCCCTGCTGGTGTCTATTATATCAAACCAGAAAATGGGAATAGTGGTTCGTGATGATGAGGCATATATATCCATCTTGCTGAGTGACCAATTTCATTTGATGCCATAAAACAACAACTTCCTGATATAGAAGCAGATGAAACAACCATTGATCAATTTATCATCCAAGAATATATTCATCCATACGAGTTTACTGTGAATATCCCCTTCATACAATCAGCACTTGCAGACACATTGGGGACATCACAACCAAGCACAACACATGCAATGAAATGAATAACTGAGCAAGCAATAGTAGAGATTAGATATATCATTTTCCCACAAAAAACAGAAAAGTGACAACAACCGCAGTGATATATGATGGCAAGAACTGCTCCATCACGCACCTTTGCACAAGAGCACGTATATGAACAAATACAAAAAGAATATTCTGATATTGATTTTTGCTGATTTTCTCATTATACTCAGCTTTTATTAGCTCTCCAATCTTATCCAAATATTGATGATGAGAAGAAAATAAAAATTGTTCGTGCCTATGTCGCTCATACAATGACCAATCTTGGCAAAATCATGACAGCGATGTATGAAAAAATACAGCAATGAAGGTATGGAGACGATGTGCAAGATAATCAATCTGCCTATCAACTTATGCCTTTTGGACGAGCTGTTGTCTCAAAACAATAGTTATTGTGTTCTTTACTTTGTATGTTGTGATGTCTTCTCTTTTCTTCCTTATTGACGATCTTTTTCAGCTCCAAATCACGCGTGATCATCCGCTCGCTCTTTATCCCACCTGATCATCATTACCCTCATGATGACCAGAATATCATGCAGATTCTCTCAATCATCAAGGAGATATTCAAAACATTCCTTATAGTCAGTATTATCATACACAATTGGCTCAGATTACTAAAGCACTCCATGATTTTGCAATCACAACTGCGATCGACCGACCGTCCGAAGACAGACTCGTACTGGATTCTTTCATCGCCAAACGAGAGGAGGTATGCCACACTAATGATTGGCTATCGTTGGAAGAGTTTTGGGTCCAGCAGTCGCACAGACAAGGGAAATATCTTTTGAGTCTGTGACCAATCGAAAATTATTCAGATCCGCTCTGATGAACCAAAAGACTTTTTACTGCTGTCCTCCTTCGTCGTGATGATCGTTTGGCTACAGACATCAAAAAAATATGTACGTTTGTCTCTCGTTTTGCGTCTCGTGCATTTCCTGATTGTCCTCAAACGCCGGTATCAGTTTGGATGGGAAATATTGTTGACTGGGCGGGTGAGATTAAGAGTGTCCGTGCATCGTGACGGTCCAGACCTGAGCAGACGGACATCATCAATCGTGTCTGATCTATCAAGCAAATTTTTCTTGACCAAACCGTCGCCAAAGCACGGGCAGAATATCTTCCCCTCCACTCACTTCTCGCCCAAGAACTATGATGTTTACTGGACGAGGGGTCAGTCAAAGATTTTTTTCAGAATTATTTTTGGATCGGTTTGTTGTGTCATGAGCTTGGGCATACGATAGGAAAATATCCTGGCTATCCTGAGAGAATGAGCGAACGATACCAAACAATCGAAGAAAATCGTGCAGAAATTATCGCAATCAAACTGTGGTATGAATTGTATGATGAGAATATTGGAGAAAAACATCTGACCTGACTGTTTTTGTGGACTTGATTGCTTGCGTCGTGTTCGATGTGGCGTGGGTATCATCACCATGGGGAAAGAAAAGCTTATCGCTACCATTTCCCGATTTTTGCTCGTTTGCGAGAAGCATACCAAATCTGAGATGATCGTGTGTGTATGGAACACCTGTATGCGGAATTGATGAGCATTGTTCACCGTGGCACCAAAGAGCAGTGTGAGCAATTTCATGCATCATTGGAATACAAAAAATTAAAAAATTTCTTGTAATAGGAAGAAAAAATCTTATCTTGTCAATACATAAACTTTACTCAACCAATTTTTTCTTATGATCCGTTTTCCTGTTGTATATTATTTTGGATTTTTCTTCTCCCTGTGAGAGGTGGTTTTTTGATAATGAAAAAAACAGATACTCATACCAGCCTCTCATCCATATATGGACTAGGAGGTTTTTTATTTTTTCTTTCTTTTTTTTCATGAATATTCGAAGATTAAAACCAAACAATATAATACATAACCCTCGTAAACGTGTGTGATTAGAGGTAGAAAAATGTATTATTGATCGCAAAGGAAACCCTGTTTTTTCCATTGATGGGAAGTTGCCGTACAAACACCTTTCAGACGTTTTAGCAGATAAAATGAAACAATATTGATTCACGATTACGTGCGAAGTATTTCGTCATCAAATTGAACTTGTTCTTTCCACACCAATGATGGAAGAAAAAGCTATTGATGCGATGCAGGAATGATTCCGTTGTGTGCAAGATTATTTGGCGACACAGTGACTTGCATTTGCTGACCAATCTCATCCTTTGCCATATCCATGATGATGAGCGGATGATGTGCTGACGCCATTTGATTTTTATACAGAGAGTATGACGAAGGTAAATGAAAAAGGACGAAAAATGATGAAAAATAATCCTTTGATGGACTATGTCACCCCCCAAGCGTGATATCAAGTTGCTATTCAAAAAATATGACAACAAGCACAAGATTTTTCTTTTGCACGAAACGCATCTACCTGTTCTCTCCATCAGCATACATCACTTTGAGACTCACATCTTACCCTCCAGCTCGTATGGGCATTGAAACTCCTTGAATCTCATAGTATCGATACATGATGATCTGATTGGTACCAAAAGTTCGGTATGTGATCAGCTCGCTATGAAGCATGGAAAAAGATAGTAAATATTAGAAATCAAATCAATGAGACCTTGTTCCCTTTTGGAAAATCTCTTTTTGGTGAATGATGAGTAGAGAAAAATCCACATAACCGAGAACAGCATATTTCTCAACGGTATTTTGGTGGGAAATCTATTCCATGGGGAAATCCTTATGTTCCTAGAGATCATCAGTTTGCTGTCCTCAAAGCACCATGATGAACTTTTACTGCTGAACTCAGAGGACATGATGCTCCCACAAATCCAGATGATATTAAAACAATGGTTCAGCGCAATAAAGCATTACAACAAGAAGCATGTGCATTGGTACAAGAACGTCTTTCTCAATATCAATCCGCCCCCAAAGTTTATATAGTATCGTAGGCGTTACGGTACTTTTTTGTTTTATAAAAAAACTCTCATTTTTTCTTGTAATTTTGTTTCAAAGTATTACTGTACTAATACATCAATACAATTTATTTTCGTTGTTCTTATGTATTATCACGATTCTCTTCCTCACGTCGCTGACTTTTTGAGAAAAATATCGACTGACGATATGGAGGATGTGCTCCAGGATTTTTTGACTCCTCAAGAAATTGTCGTTCTGGCTGAGAGGATAGAATTGTTCAAACAGCTCAAAGCAGGGAAGACCCAAAGAGAAATTGCAAATGACATGGGAATTTCGGTAACCACGGTGAGTAGAGGGAATAGAGTCTTGCAGTATGGTACGGGTAAGATTGGGAAATATGTGACGTAGGGTATGATACATCGTATCGCTTAATATTGTATTGTTTTTTTCACACATGTTTTATTGTACTAATATGAGATTGTGTGTAAGGGAATGATGATGGGGGTAAACAAATCATTTTAGGAATCTCGCCCTTGGATTTTTTTTATTCATTATTATAAAAAACCAATGAAATGATATACATTTTGAATTGAAAACGAAGTGATTATCCTTGATTTTCAATGACGCTGTGTCCCAAAAAACGCGGAGGTAATACAAAGATTTATCCAAAAATATCCTCAATACGCAAACAACATCAAACCAGAACTTGATGCTTGCCAAGTAGAGCTCATTACTGATGTTCATGAATCCCTTAAGGCTGCAACGACACAAATTATCACACTGACAAATCTTGTTGCAAGAATTGTATCTGATTTGTGATATATATTATCTAAAAATCCAGCACCAGACTATCCAGCATCAGACCAAAAAACATCAGTTGTCTCTGATCCTTGTATTCAAGCTAAATATCACAAGATTGACGTATTATTGAGAGAAAAAAATGTCAGATACGCAACCAATATTGCTGGTATTCATATCAATATCGGTCATCTAGATGCACAAAAAATTCTTACTCTTCATCATGAGATGTCAAAACGTGTAAAAAATCTTTTGGATCAAAATGATCCTGACAATCTCGCATTTCATCCCCAAAGATTTAACCGTTACAAAATAGTCGTGGATGCATTCGAAACAGCAATGATTTTTGAACCAGATGAGTGAAACTATCTTGATGAGCTATGACATCCCAAAGATCAATGACATAGTTTAGTCAGGCTAAAAAAATATTGAAATAGATTGGTTACAGAGTTGAGAACACCACGTGGATGATATGATCTACCGAGTGTCATACAAAGTATTCAAACAGTGCTAACAAGTATTATTATTCCCTCACTCCAATCTGTCCGCTAATTCTCAGTCAGTATTTTTCTCTCTTGTATCTTTATCCAAAGTCACTAGACAATTGTGTATATACAGACATTGTGAACGGTCTGATACATCCCAACCCTATAATCTCTATACAACCAACACTTTATTCCACAATTACACGCAACTCATGTCCTCTATTCTCATTCTTGCTCTCGACCTCATTCGCATCCCATCCGTCAGTTTTGATCTCACCGCTTGTCGTCACGTTCTTGACTACATCAACGCTTACCTCGACCACAAAGGACAGATTATTGAATACAACGACAAACCATCTCTCATCGTCGCAAACTATGATACAACTATTCACGGCAAACGAGCTGATGTTGTCTTGAATGGTCATATTGATGTTGTCCCTCCCACGCAAGAATGACAGTTTGATCCAAAAATCGTGTGAGACAAACTCTATGCCCGTGGAGCTGGTGATATGAAAGCGGGTGTTGCAATTCTTGTCGAATTGATGAAAAAAATTCTCACTGATTGATTTTTTGGGAAAAAAGTCTTGTTGATGATTACCTCTGATGAGGAAGTGTGAGGTTTTGACGGTGTAGGAAAACTTGTAGAGGATGGGCGAGGGGGTGATCTCGTCTTGATCCCTGATAGTGGTGATTTGTATCGTTTTGTCATCGCAGAAAAAGGGATTTTGACCATCAACGTCCAAGCTAATTGATTCGCTTGCCATAGTTCTCGTCCACGACTTGGAGACAATGCTATCACCAAAGCATACCGTTTTTTTGAGGCATTGAAAAACGATATTGTTGATATGGAAAAACTTGTTGCACCAGACTATCGATGATCGACCTGTGAAGTGACGATGGTTTCATGATGAAAAGCGATGAATACGATTCCTGACTCGTGTGCAATGACGATCAATATCAGACATACGGAGGATTGGTCGCGTGACACACTGATCCAAACGGTAAAAAATCATGCTGACAGGATTGGTGTCAGTGTCGATGTTTCTTTGTATGGACCACTTCTCTATACCAACCCAACACATTCTTTGATTCAAAACTATCATACACTTGCTCGCAATCATCTTGGTGAGCAGGTGGTGCAATGACAAGAACACGGTGCGAGTGATGGCAGGTTTTTTGCTGAGAGGTGATCGGTGGTGATTCTCCATAGACCGACTTGTGCTAATATCCATGGCAATGATGAGTGTGTGCAGATTAGTGATATGGAAAAACTTTTTTTTCTCTATGATGAGGTCGTGAGGTCATAGTCTGCTTCTGGGAGTGTTGCCTTTTTCATTGAGTGGAAGGGGATAGTGATAGTAAATGTGGTTCATTTTTTCATGGAGTTTTCTATTGTGAGAGATCCATTATATGCCCTGACAGTTTCAATTATTTCTGTCATCCCAATACCAAGGGATCCACTTGTAGAAACTGCTTTTCCATCGTAGCTTCATGTTTGTAATCAGAGATTTATTGCATCGATTTGTTCTGGTGAGAGTATTGTTCATCATGGTCAGATCCTATTATGGATGATAATCCTTATGGTTTCCATGTTATGATCTTCGTTGATTGTTACGGTAGGTCGTGCTTTGCCATGTTTGATGGCGTTCAAAAAAATTTGGTTGCAGATATTGCATAGATCAGAAGGTAACTCGCATCATAGAGTTGAGAAAAGTGATGCTAGTGATGATCTGTGTTGGTCTGTTAAGACCTTTTGGAGATATGTTCGATCTTCTAGTGTAAATCAATTCGTTGTTAGTGCTGTTATTACTGCTGTGCATGTTCAGCGAATGGTGTGTACATAGCTTTTTAGTTGCTTATCAGAGAGTTGCCTTTCTAGAGCTGCGAGCATGGTATTATATTTCTCGACAGCCTTTTTGCTCTCTTCGATAGCCTTTTTACTCTTTTCATCTATTATGCCTGCATGATTTGTTATTATTCTCGTGAGTATGTCTATCATAATGTTATAGATTTTGTCTATTATCCCAATTACTTTTGTTGTATCATTGTACATTATAGCTTGATTGTGATCTTGAGGTCATACTATGTGTGATACTTTTTGTGTCATAAGGATTGGTGTAAAAAGATAAAATATCGGTATGTGACATCTATATGGGACATCTAATAGAAGAAGACTGATCTGTGGTATTGTTGTGACGACTTTTTGATTATATTAGTTGTTGGTTGTTATAATGGAAGTCCCAGCGCGTTGTAGTCTTCTTTGCTATATCAGAGAGAAGCAAGATAGTCAGAGAGTTGAGCGTGATTGTTTCCGTTTGTATGATTGTTGATTGTTTCGATAATTGCTCTTTTGCCTGCATGTGAATAGCCAATGCTACAGCGCGTGGTGTCTCCTCGTGTGGTGAGCGCTTCATTGATTGTATCACGGATAGCAAGGAGATCATCTTTGGCAACAAGATGATTAACAAGAATATGCCGTCAGTTGTTCTTTTTTTGGACTGTGATCATGTCATCAGAACATAGGAGCTTGTGAGTTATTGCAAGCTTGATGCACTGTGCTTGTTCATCGGGCGTCATATCCTTTCGTCATTGTGCGATTTCGGTATTGAGTGCATCGGGATTTTCGTTTAATTTTGCCATTAGTGCTTGCTCGTGTTGATCAAGCTCCTCATTGTGGATCAATGCTTTGTAACCACCATAGAGTCATGCTCAGAGGACAGCAAGGATGGCCACTCTTTTGCTACTTCATTTGACAAAACGTAGTCATTCTTTGAGAAATGCTCTGATTCATCAGGTTGCGATAACACGACGGCCATCCTTAGTCAATTTCCAGAGTGTAGCTGGGAGGTCGATCGATGCTTTTTTGACTAGATATCAGACGTCTCTGATAGGCTCTGTCATAAAACGTCATAATGCAGCCGGCGTTGACTGTCCGAGCATTTTTGCTAGAGAGACGTTTTTTGCAAGTCTAAAAGTATCGTATCCTAGCAATCATACACCAAATCATGCTCACGTTCGATCAATAGTGGAGAGATCAAATCAGGGACCAAACTGTGTTGCGTGGGAGATGAGCATGATAGGTCATACAAAGGGAATCAACGAACCAAATCATTTCATGAGACTCATTCCTATATTACTATTGTCTTTTTCCATTTCTGCTAGTACTTCTCCTCCCACAAAAATAAGAGGAAGACTCTTTGCGATGGTTCCTAGTAGTTCAGGTGCGTGGAGAGAGAGCGTTTTGATATTTGCAAAAAATTCTTGTGCATCCTTGATAGAACTTAGATGGAGTTTGATTTGTCCATTGGTCTCAAGCATGTCTTTGAGAATCAATCATTGTTTGGAACGGTGAAAAAGATTACTGACGATATTCCAAGCTTTGTCTGATTGAAGAAGTCTTTCTTGTGTTTTTGCGAGCGATGAGATGTGTTGTGTCAGTGTACGATGATAGGTATATTGTGTTGCATATGCTCTTGGGTTGAGCTTTGCTCCTGCGGATTTGAACCATGCAGTTCGTCATCATTGGAGTGATTCTGCATGTGCAAGCATATCTTGTGTTCTTGCCATACAAGCATCACCAAAAATGCCTTTTAGGTCTGCAAGGGATGTTCCTGGTTTGATTTTTTTGGTTGATGCATCAAATCGTGCTTGTTTTTCCAATCATGCTTTGCTCGTGATTTTTGCGAGAAAATCATCCATAATTTGTCAATGTCCGTTTTTTTGCATAAGATTGTGTAACTCATCAAGTGTGGTGATTCATGGTGTCTTGAGTGCATTGATGATGATTGTATTCTCTTTGAGAATACGAATGGTGTCGTGATAGTTTGCCATGATAGGTCATAGATGCGCAGTTCATGCCAATGTTTTTTCTAGTTCAATCAAGATTTTCCCTTGTTTTGTCATATCCTGTGTTATTCAGGCAACGAGTGCGTCGATTCACCCAAGACTTGTGCTTCCTCATTCGAGGATTACTTTGGTGAGGTGTCAGGTTATCGTTCCTATTCAGTGGCTGAGCGTTTTGAGCAATCCTCCATGTCTGTAGAGACTAGACCAGAGGTTCATTCTTGTTTCGGGAGAAAGCTGGTTGTCACTTTCATGTATCTCTTGAGCAATCTCTTCCAGTGATATCTCTCATCGACAATACTCCCGAGCATGCCCAAATAGTGTGGGTATATGTTTCCCAAATGCATACATTCACTTTTTTGCATGATCCAAAGGAATAATGGCGAGATCTGATCGATCGATGATTCCTTCATTGACCAACGTGAGCATATAAGAAAAAATCATTGTTGCAGGTAAGGTTGCGATATCCAATCCTGTTGAGACAAATCATCATCCTTCCTCATGTAGGTGTGTAAGCTTGCTGATTTTTTCTTTGTTTGCTGAGGTTCGTTTGTCTCGGGCGATTGATCGTTTGGTAGGATCAATGCTTTTTTTGCTTATTTCTTCCCACTTTTTTCTTTGAGTTTCTTTTTGTTTGGTGACAAAGTCTGTTCGTTGGGATTCGGTTGTCTGCTCTTTCTTCTCTTTGGATTGTTCCTGTGCTGGTTGTTTGTCCAATCATAGTGATTCTTTTATGTTGGTGACTTGATCCATGATTGTTTGTATGGCTTGTTCAGTCTGGTTCTTGGCTGATCATGATAATCATGGGAGTTTTTGTTTGGCGTCGTCGAGCCGTTTGGTGATTTCGTCAAGACGTGTGATGATATCTTTTTTTTCTTTGTTTGATTGTGATGAAAAAAGTCATGCAAGAGATCATCGTGATAGTCGCGAGGGGAGTGTGATGCCAAGTTGTTTAGCAATAAATCATCCGGCAAGAAGTATGCCTCATCCAATTGCAAGATTTTTGGTCCACTCTCGAGCAGAAGAAAAAAATCATGACTGACGAGTGTCGGTGGATTGCTCTTTATCTGTGTCAGAAGACTCTTTTTTTTCTTCTTTTGTTTTGTCTCAAAAAGCCCACTTCCAGAGCGATGAGATTCCTTGCCATGCTTTGTATCCAAGATACAGTCATCAGAGAATTCATGCTCAGATACCGATTTTTTTCATAAGTCATCGAGGTTCTTTGTCTGCCGTGATTGCTTTATTTGATGGAGTGAGTTGTTCGTATCATGAATGGATTTTGGGTGATCAAAGAGATGATTCGGTTGTTTTTGTTACAATCGTAGATTCTAGTTTGATTGTTTTTGCTGTGGTGTCCAAAATCATATCTGTATGATCAATGATTGCTCATTGTTCCAATGATTTCTCTGTATCAAGAACTATCTTATTGTGTTCTCATGATGCGTGGTCTATGATTTCCTTCTTATTTGGCATTGTAAGATTTTCGTGTGTTAATCATGATGTATGATCTATATCGTGTGGATTGTGTCTTTCACGAGATGTGATATTCATGTATGACAGAGAAGTAAAAGATGTGTGATAGAGGTTTTATGGTGTTGAGTCAAGTGCAGGAAGTGGATCGATTATGTCATGGAGATGATCAAAGATTGGTTGCGCGAGTTCTCATCAGCTATGTACAACGTCAAAAGCAATTGTTCCGATACTGTACCCCAAATAGCTATATGTTGCTGTTTTTCCAATCATTTTTGCTGCTATGATGCCTGTATCTACAATAGATAAGATTTTTGCTGCTGTGTGAATTGCTTTTGCTCCTTTTCAGATGGCTGCTCATCATTTGATGAGTGTTCCTACTCAGGGGATCAATCCAAGGATACCAAATCATGCTCTTGTTCGTCTCTCCGCTCATGAAAGATCGTTGCCTGTTATGTCTTTTCAGGCAATAGCAGCTCCTAGATCATAGATGCCTCATACGATGGGGATCATTCCTAGTCATATATCTGCTCCAACCAGTGCCTTGTCTTTTCGTGTATCAGCGTTGAGTAAGGCTATTCCTATCCCTATCGTTGCAAATCATGCTGCTCCTCATGTTAGTATTTTTTCTCCTTTTTCTCCTATTTTTTTTCGTTTGGATACGAGTTTCTTTGTTCATCCATTGGCAGTCAAGAGGTCATCGAGTGCACCATATTTCTGTTTGAGTTCATTGAGTGTCTGTTCATCACAGTATCTGGTTCCTAGGAGGAGTTTGTCAGTATATGGCTTGAGTTTGGTGTTTGTGTCGTGGGTGAGTTTGGTGACTTTTATTTGTGCTTCTTGGGTGAGCGATGCTTGTTGAGAAGGATTTTTCGCAATTGCGTGTTTGAGTTCTTGTTCTATTTTTATGACAGATTGGTGATGATGGTTGCGAATCGTCTCGGTTGTATTGATTGTTTTTTCTATGATACTTTTTCCGATTTTATTGCTATATTCTGTGAGTTTGTCTGGTTTTCATGATTCTAGATATTTGCCCATGGTAGCGATAATGGTGAGTCATGCTGCTCAGCCAAATACTCCTGTACTTTTGGGGTTGTTGATAGATGCTCTCAGATCAGTAAGGAGAGGGTTGTTGTGTATGCCCTGTGTATGTGCGAGTCATTCTCGATGGGTGAGTTTGTTTTTCCAGAGGGGAAGGAGGATGGATGCCAAAAATTCATTAATTTTTTTTCATCAGACAGCAAGTCGTTTCCCACTGAGAAGATCCTTTGTCGTCCATGGTCATGGTCCTGTGGGAATATATCAGAGTTGAAGCGCACGGGTGAGGATAAACGTTTCTGTTTTCATCGATTCATCGAGTGTTGTGATTCGTTCCTGGAGTTGTGAAGGCATGGTCACCTCTTGTGTTATTGTTTCTGGATGTGTCGTGTGTTCTGTTTTATTGTCGTGAGTGTTGGTATTTTGTGCATGTTGAGGTGGTGTATCCTCGTGTTTTTTTTCTTGTTGTGTATGATCTGCATGTTCTGGCTGTTGCTGTCTAGGAGATAGCTGTAGCGTATTGTTCTTGTTTGGTGTGTTGTCATGGACTGATGATCATAGGTCTGACAGTGATTGTTCTGTTTTTTTGATAATAGCTGTTGTTTCTTCTCGTTTTGTGGTTATTATTTCACGCCATCCTAACAAAAAATCAAGAACTTTGCCTTTGAGCCATCAGACTGCTTTGTTCCATAGTGTTTCGATCAATGATCATTCTTGACCATGCGTGGAGGTAATAAGATCGTCAATAAGGTCAATAACGTTTTTTTTTTGGTCTCGTGCTTGGGTAGCAAGATCGATGAGTGATTTTTTTTCGAGAATATGATGAAAAATCATCCCCTTTAACTCTCAAAGCTCTGCTTCAACCTCATGAGCAAAACGGGAGAGGATTTCTTTTTTCCCAGGTATTGTAGGAGATTCTTTCATGGGGGCAAGAATAATAAATATGTGCTTTGTATTATACAAATTATACAAAAAAAATATTTTTTGTCAAAATTTTTAGACGCTCAGTCTTTTCTCTTGCAAATTGCCTAAAAATTCTTAGACTCTGGCTTAGATTTTTATTTTTTTGTTTGCTAATGCGTTTGTCTTTTCTGGCGTGTGTGATGCTTGGTTTGGCTTTGGCATGATGTTGGTGAGGTGGTTTATCTTCAACGGATAGTGGGGAACCACTTTCTTCGTGACCAATTGAGGAAGGAATGAAAGTATGGGTCGATTATACCATCACTGATCAAGTTCATACTGGCATTGTTCTTGATACAACAGATGCAGTTGTTGCATCATGAGCACAATATCCTCTTACAAGAACGACCTTTGGTCCAGAATTGATTACTATTGTAAACGGCTGATTGTTTGCGGATGATATTGTCCAAGCATTGATTGGGAAAAAACCATGAGATGTTGTGACTGTTGAGGTGATACCTAGTCTTGAGAAGCAGGCTTTATATGATATAAACAATACTGCTTCTTTACCAGGAGAACTTTTTGATAGGGCAGGAATAACGATCAGAGTGTGAGATGTCCGTGTGGTTGATTCTTCTCTTGGTATTGTTCGTGAGATCCGTGGTGAAAGGCCAAATCATGAGATTATTGTTGATCGTAATGATCGATCTACGTATCGCCCGCTTCTCTGGACAGTGACTGTTCGCCAAATTGGTGGTAAAAAACCAGAATAATCGTATCAGCCCCATCTGGTTGTGCATTTAGAAGCAGATCCTGATCGTTTATCCTATTTTGTCCTGTGTGTCAGAGATTTTTATCTCCCTGTTATAACGAGAGTTATGACTCGTCCATATTCGCTGGTTTTGGGGTGAGGTGCAGCCAGATGATTTTCTCATCTTGGTGTGTGGTCATGGGCAGAGTGAGTACTATGATTGCCTCACGAATGTGTAGGGACAAGTATGGGAGCAGTGGTGGCTGCCGCAATTGCCTGTGGTATGAATTATGTAACGATGAGGCAGATTGCTGATAAGCGAGCACCAAAACGGTTTTTTTCTTTGGATGTTGTTGCAAAAAATGGCTTGATTGCAGGGAAAAAAATACAACAATTTTTGACCTCGTTGTTTGGACAGAGGAAAATTGAGGATTGTAGGTGTGATTTGTGTATTGTGGCTACTGATATTGATCGTGGTGTTGCTGTACCTCTTCGTCAGTGACCGATTGTTGATGCGTTGATGGCAAGTATTGCCATTCCTGGTATTTTTGAACCAATTCATACACAGCACTACCGCTTGGTTGATGGCGGGATGACTGCCAATCTGCCAGTTCAATTTGCACGTTGTCCACGGATTCTTGCTTCATCATGTTTTTTGGGTAATCAAGCAAAAGTAATTACGGTGGTGGATACGAGGTGGGATCAAGTCAAAGCAAAAATGTTTGGGATCAATCATACAGTTTTGGCAAAATCTCTTGATCTTTTTTTCATTGCTAATGAAAAATTGAGTTTAGTAGAATGTGAACATACTAAACAGATTCTTCTTATCAAACCTCGCATCGACCAAGGTATTTTTTCGTTTGGTGAGTATGCAATGATTATTGATGCTGGATTTTGAGCATGTGCCGCGGTACAGGAGACGCACCCTGCAAAGAAATGGCTACGTACTCTTTGTGCTGCTCAGTTGTGAGCAATCGTCTAAGGCACCATGTTTTTGTCTATATAATCATCTATTTTAGGGAAAATATTTTTGTAAATATATAGTATGATGCTATTTTTTTAGCAATTGATGTTTTTTCAAAAATTGCTCAAATAATCAAATTTTTTCGTCATAAAATTCGACAGGTTTATCAACAAAGACGAGCGAGTCACGACTTTTGCGGTAGTGGAGAATGAGAGCGTTTGCTTTGTTATGATTATGTTCGAGGAGATAGACTTCGAGAAGATTGTAAATAATTTCGGCATCTTTATTATTGATTTTATAGGACTTTTCTAGATAGTCGAGTCCTTTGGTTCTATTGCCATACCGATACTCACACAATCAGAAGCAACGCATGATTTCGTGATTTTGACCATCAGAGAGTTCCATTGCTTTCCAAAAAAATTTTCTTGCTATTTCCCATTCATTTTTTTCCATTTCGATGACGCCTTTGAGATACCAGCCCATTGGATCTTTTTCATCTTGGTTATAATTATAAAAATCTACTGCCTTTTTGGCTTTGTCCATATCTCCTTTTCTGTATTGGATATCAGCGATTTGGAGTAGTGCGTCACGGTCATTGGGATTGCGTGCAAGTACTGTATTGACGAGAGCGATTGCTTCATCATAACGTTTTTCTTTTTTGAGTGCTTCGATGGATTCGAGCATTGCAGGTGTAATCATGGATGATGAATAGAGTAAAAAGTTGATAGTAGAGGTTATGATATAGTGAGTATAGAGATATTGTATCAGAAATGCAAAAAAAAACTCATACTCTTGATTTCATGCTTTACTTTTTATTCAAATTTGATACACAAAAAAACACTGATGCTTGATAGCAGTCAGTGTCTTTTTTTTTGTTAGGAGAGATAGGTAGTGAGCGCGTTGCTATAGATATTTTTTGGCGCTACACCAACTTGTTCTCGTACTACTTTGCCATTTTTGAAGATTTTGACAGCAGGAATAGAGCTTATTTCATAGTTTTCTGCACTTTCAGGATTAGCGTCAACATCACATTTTGCAATTATTGCTCTCCCTGCAAAGTCGTCTGCGAGTTCAGAAATGACGGGTCCAAGCATTCTACAGGGGCCACACCATCCTGCCCAGAAGTCTACCAAAACAGGTTTGGATCATGCTTGTTGGAGAATAGATGCAAATGCATCATCAGTAATATGGAGGAGGTTTTGAGAATCTGCCATAGGAAAGAAGAAAAAATAAAAATGAAGAGAGGAAATCATTTTAGGTTATCACAGGAGGTGCTAGGGGAGTGTCTGGACATTCGATAGAGAGGACACATCATTCAATCAGTGATCTGGCAATTTTTTTGCGTGCGAGCGCATAAGTCCCCGCATATACAGTTTTGGAAATGCCCATACATTGTGCTCCTTCATCCATTGTCATTCAATTGATATCTTTGTCGACGATTGTTTGGAGTTCGTCTTTTGTCATGATGATATGTGGTCTGTGTTGTAGCTCTTCATGAGACAATTTGAGCGGTCCAAAGCACTGACAAATCATCGTCATTGGATCAAAATTGACATATCTTGGATTTTTTTTACGTCACCTTGGCACACGAATGGTTGTGAAAAATAAAATGGGTGGTATCAATTTCCGAACATATTCTATTTATTTTTTCTGATTTTGCAAGAGAAAATTGAGATTGTTATTTTTTGTTTGGTTGTTGTTTTTGAGGAATTGCGATGGTTTGAATTGTGACTTCGATAGACGTAGTATTGTATTTTGCTGACGAGGAGAGATCGATGTGTTGTGCAATAAATTTGAGAAATTTTATTCTTTGCGTATCATGTGATGATAGTGTCTCTAGTGTATCTGTTGTGTTGTTTTTTTTATTGTAGAGATCAATTATGACTGTCATCATTCTCAAAGCTGCAAGTTTATGATTATTTGTTGGATCGTCTTTTGTGCATTGAAGTGTTGTTCACAGATCAGATTGTAAAAATTTCTTGAGGAAGGTTGTAGCATTCGTTTTTGATCTATTATCTGCGATAGTGTTTATATCATTCGTAATCGCTTTGATAAAGTCTGATATTTTTTGATAGTCAGCTACTTGCATATCGTCTGCTTTATCTTTGGTTGTTGTTACTGTGATCATCACTCTTTCATTGTCTTTGATGGTTATGTACTTTTTTGCATTTTCGTTCAGTTTCCATGATCATGACGCAAACGCATTATTTATAGTACGAGGATTCATGGATTCTGTAGTTTTTTCCCTCGTGTCAATTCAGCTGGGAGGAGTAGTGGGCTGTGTAGGTTCATTTCAACTTGTTGGTTGCTGGGTTTGTATGTTATTTTGTGGGTCCGTAATTGCGCTTATATCAATATCGTTTGTTGTGTCTGTAGGGAAACACACACACAATTGTTTTTGTCATAGTTTGTTGGCATTGGCTATCAATTGTCTGCACATACTGTCATATTGACTTTGTGGATATGTATGATGGCGTATTTTGTAGAGTAACATGTTAGTCTCTTTGATCAATGCTTTTGTTATGTCGTCTATTTTGAGCGGTTGAGAGAGATCTTTTGCGATGATGCATCATCATCTCCCTTTGATAGAAGTAAGATCTGATATTTGTGTCTGTGGTGTTATCATATGATAATCGGTTGGGTAGCGAGTGTCTCATCGATTTCCATAGATGATTCTTCATCGTCATGACGGAGGTGTATATATAAGAGATTTTCATCCCTGTAGGTATTCTTCACCTGTAGGACTTTTCTTGATTGCAGATGAGTCATATGAGAAGTCTTTGAGTGTAAGTATTCTTCCTCAGTGAGGAATGCTAAAGTTATTGAGAGATATTGCGTGCTGGTCTTTGTATCATACACTCTTGAGGTGTAATACTCACAGATGCTGTGCAAAACGTGTTTCTGCTTGTTGATTGGCAGTTTCGATAATAGTATTGAATAATGTAGCGTTGTCCTGTTTGCATTCCTTTAGGAGGTTGTATTGTTGCTCTAACGTTGTACGTTCTTCATCATCAATCTGTCAATCTGCAAGTTTCTTTTTTATTGCTTGATTGTTTTTATCCTTTAGATCATCTATGATTTGAGAGATACTATGATCGCATGATGATTGTTGATGTCGCATATGGTGTTTGGGGAAAATAAAATATTGTTTCTTGTTATTTTCTCTTGTATTTTGATAGGAATACTCTTATTATATACAAAGGATACTCATTTGTCAAAAAATAAAGACATTATTTATTTTGTCGGCTGTATGGAAACAAAAAATCTTGTTCCTCGTCCACCTTTTTCTACTTCTACAAAGAAACTTTTTTGGGGTGTGTGTGTTTCATTACTCACGGTGTTACCTTTCTCTGAGAATTATGCACAGATGGGATCAAAGCAGCTTTTTTCTCGTCTTGAGCAATTCCC
Source organism: Candidatus Absconditabacterales bacterium (assembly GCA_025057375.1). Classification (GTDB taxonomy): domain Bacteria; phylum Patescibacteriota; class Gracilibacteria; order Absconditabacterales; family Absconditicoccaceae; genus JANWWO01. The sequence goes on from JANWWO010000007.1 coordinate 46,107, forward strand.
TTGTGATTCTCTTACATATTTGCGTATGGCGATAGATACCATTGATTATACTGAAACATGAACCGTAAGCGAGAGAAGGAGCCTTTTTCTGACCAGACTAGCGCAGGCGCTCACTGTGCCTAGAGAAGATGATGAAAACATGTTGTTGACGTATAAGAAAGCTGCCATGCTTCTCCAATCAAGAATGTGACACTCTATTGTATTGCCTGAATTGTGAGAACAATCATTGTATCCAGTATTGTTTTCTGATCATGTTTTGCTCATTGATTATCTACCTCTTACTATGTTGAACAACAGCTGATGCTCTCTATGAGATTCGATTCCAAGAGTGTTTGTGTGATGAGGAAAGTTAGCTCTATGAACAATCATTTCAACATCACTTGTATCACCTTATCTAGGTCAATGTGTGATTTTTGTCGAGCCTCTCACACAGAAGACATATCAAATAGATCGTGAATTACAGGCAATGAATATCCATGTGCCATACGATAGTCTCTATGCTCTCATGCTCGCGAGTGTGACAGCAAATGAGATTCATCATCTCGTTTCCTACTCAATTTTTACTAGATGGTTGCGTGACGATCAGTATTTACAATCGGAACATGCTGTACTGTCTGATTTGTCCCAGTATTATGGATATGGTTCATCATTGTTACAGTATGATGAATATGCTTCAGATTGTGCATCGCTCCTGTGATCCAAGGATCGCTTTTCTCAAATGATTATTCTCACACGCCTTTTGGTGACTTATCTTTATTTTACTGACCAGTATCCTCCTCATCCTATGGGTGAACAATATTCCTTTTCTCTACGTCGTTTATATGAGATTTTTCATCTTGATCCGCTCAATCGATGATGGGACTACTCACAGTCGTTATTTCATGAAGTGTTTACCAGTCTTGTAACCATACCCCCTGATCAACGACAAACATCCATGAATATGCTTCGCAAAGATTATGTTGCTTATCTCAAGTATATAGCCAGAGAAAACTAAAATTTGCGTTGTGTATCGTATCTTTGTTGTGTATAGTGGCTTGTTTTCAGTATTGCTTGGTTGTATTGTATCCTTACATGATGTTTTATTTTTTTCTCCTGATATGGCATCACATCTCGTTATCGTAGAGTCTCCAGCAAAAGCATCGACGATCGAAAAATATCTTGGCTCTGATTATCATGTTTTGGCGAGTTTTGGGCATATTGCTGACTTACCCAAAAAATGAATGGGGATAGATATCGACAACAATTTTACGCCGACCTATGAAATTACTCCCGAAAAGAGAAAAGTTGTCTCCCACCTCAAATCCGCCGCCAAACAAGCACAGACGATCTGGATCGCAACGGATGAGGATCGTGAGGGAGAAGCGATTGGTTGGCACATTTGCACTGCCCTTTGATTGGACCCCACAACCACCAAAAGGATTGTCTTCAACGAAATTACCAAATCAGCTATTATCCACGCCATCAACCACCCAAGGACGCTTGATCTCAATTTGTTTAATGCTCAACAAGCGAGAAGAATTCTTGATAGATTGGTAGGATTTGAGGTATCGCCAGTTCTGTGGAGAAAAATCAAAACCTGACTGAGTGCAGGAAGGGTTCAGTCAGTCGCAGTGAGGATTTTGGTTGATCGTGAAAGGGAAATCAGAGCATTTGTTCCTGATATCAACTATAAGATTACTGCAACGGTTGGTCAAAAAAAACAGCAATTCACCGCAGAACGAAACAAAAAAATTACTGACGAGACTGCAGTCAGAGAGATTCTTTCTCGTTTTGTGGATCATCAGATTACTGTTTTGGATGTGGTTAGTAAAGAGGGCACCAAAAAACCATCACCTCCGTTTACGACGTCCTCGCTTCAGCAAACAGCCTCATCCAAACTTGGCTATAGCCCTAAAAAAACTATGCAACTTGCACAAAGGCTCTATGAAGCCGGGTTGATTACGTATATGAGAACCGATTCGATAGCAATGGCAAGTGAGGCGAGAGAAAAAGCTTGTTCGCAGATTTCTTCCCAATTTGGTCCTGAGTATGTCAACGAAACAGTCTATAAAACGACTAAACAATCAGCTCAAGAAGCACATGAATGTATTAGACCGACTGATTTTTCTCGTTTGACTGCTGGTAGTGATCCTCAACAAACTAAACTCTACCAATTGATTCGAAAAAGAGCAATAGCATCGCAAATGAAGCCCGCTTTGCTCGCAAAATCAGAAATTCATCTGGGACGTATGTGAGATGTGCTTGAGAAACCACATTTTGTTGCCAAAGGAGAAATTGTATCATTTCCGTGATTTCTCGTTGTGCGATGACAGGAGGATAATGAAACGTTGTTGCCTGATGTCCAGATTGGACAGTCATTGCCTCTTGATAGTATTCTTGCAATCCAAACTCCATCCAAAGCACCTGCGAGATATACTGAGGCGAGTTTGATTAAACAATTGGAGGATTTGGGGATTGGTCGTCCGTCAACATATGCACCGACAATCGAAACTATCCAAAATCGTGGTTATGTTGTCAAACAAGATGTGCAGGGCGTTGAAAAAACATACCAAACGCTCACCCTTAGTCAGTGACATATTCTTCCCTGATCGATTACCAAAGTCGAAGGAGCAGATAAAGGCAAATTGTTGCCAACAGATATTGGCACCGTGGTTAATGATTTTCTTGTCGAATATTTGCCTGAGATTGTGGATTATCAGTTTACTGCAATTGTTGAGGCTGAATTTGATCATATTGCTGAGGGAAAACTTGCGTGGACAGAGATGTTGGCTCGTTTTTATCGTAGATTTCATAGTACGATCGTCAAAACGATTGGTGAAGCAGAAAGAGTAAGCGGTGAAAGAAAAATCTGAACTGACCCAAAAACCTGACTGACGGTGATTGCCAGACTAGGTCGTTATTGACCTTTGGTACAGTTGGGAACGAGTGAAGAGCTTGGAGACAAAAAGCCACAATTTGCATCGATTACTTGATGATTGACGATTGAGACCCTGACTCTCGAATCTGCGTTGAAAATGTTTGAGCTTCCAAGAGTGATCGGAGAATTTGAGTCCAAACCTATGCTCGCCAACAATGGACGCTTTGGGCCGTATATCAAACATGGGGATGTCTTTGTGTCTATGCCAGCTGGCTATGACCCAATGACGATTGATGCTGATACTGCAATCCAAGCCATTCTTGACAAGAGAGAAAAAGACAAAACTAAGATTTTGCTCCGTTTTGATTATCAGGGGACGGAATGTCAAATTATCAGAGGTAGGTGGTGATACTATCTTTCCTATGGCAAACAACCCATCAAACTCCCCAAGACCAAAAAACCAGAGGAGTATAGCGTGGATGATTGTATAGCGTTGATCGTTGAGTATACCACGCAATTTGGAACCAGTGCGTCGGGTGAGGGGAAGACTCGTTCTGCGAAAAAAACCACGGGAAATAAAAGAAAGACCACCGCGAAAAAAAAGATAAGTGTGAAGAAATAAAAAAACACCACGGATGGTGATTGAATGTGGTGCGTTATTTTGTTCATGAAACGTGCTGCTATGCTTGTGTTGTTGCAGATTTGTAGGATGTGTAGTTGGATTGGAAAAAGCTGTTGTCAAGTTTGCTTGTGACTGTGACAGTTGGAGTTGCATTCATATTTTTTTGGTCGTATGTTACTTGCTTCCTTATAATCAGCTCAGTGCTAGTTTTTTTCAAAATCTTGTATTTTTTTTCATTGATCTATAATTTTTTGTAGTTCGTGATGAGCTGATTGCTTTTTGGTTTGTATCATTGTCAATTGTCAGATATTTCTGTATCATTGTGTTCGTAATATTTGTGAGCGATGTGCTATATTGTTGTTTTGATGCGAGTAAGGAGTTGTTTTGGTTGGTGAGATTGATGACTTCAAGTTGTTTGTCTTCTGTTCATATATTTCCTACGCTGTTTGTCTTACATTGTGTTTCAATATCTTCTCTGATTTTTGTATTCTCAGTAATTTTTTTTCGATGTCATCGATCATTCATTTGTAGTTGAGTTGTTCATTTGTGTTGATCTGATTATCTTGCTTGTATTCTTCATAAAGAGACGATGCTTCAAAAAGATTTTTCTTTGTACGTCCTCAATCGATCATAGTGTTTTTTCAAATCATTCTTTTGCGGCATAATAGTCCTTATTGAGTAAGACTGGAGATGTCAGTTTTTTTTGATCAATTGCTGTTTGGACAGAATTCTTCAGCGTATTTTTCTCATTTTCCTTGAGAGATGATGAATCGGTGATTGCATTTAGACGACTGAGAGCATTTCATGATAATTGGGATAGTATTGATGTGAATCTAGGCAACATGTGTTTGAATTTGATTTTTTCTCATGATACAAGCGATTGTACTCATGAAACATCATCAGAGAATTGTTCTGTGGATCATACTCAGAGATTTGCGAGATAGTCGACCATTTGTTTTTCTGACGTAACATCTGTAAACTCACCAAAAGGTTTTTCTCTATTTTTTTAATACTGTTTGATGTCCCTTCAGTTGATTGAGGGATGTTTGGAGACGTGCCAGATCGTCACGATACATTTCTTTTTGATCTTGTGTGAGAGTATTGATTGTATTTTGAAGATCTTGTCGTACACTAGTAGCTTCTATAATTTTTTGATCACAGGTGTTTTGTGCTTTTTCTGTAGTATCAATTTCTGGCAGACATGTTTCTATGTCAGTCAATTTTTTTTCAAGATTTGTGATTGTAGTATCTACTTTGATATTGCCTTTTTGTGTTTCGACAGATCATCGCATTGATTCTGGTTGTTTTTGTTGATAGAATGGTATGGGAAAGGGAATAAAGAGATAAAAAACTAGTGAGATTGGGGTGTGTCGAGTGAGGCGTTTACTTGGATGCGATCGGTCAGGATTTGCATCTCTTGGGTGAGTTGGGTGGCTTGTTGGGAGAGCGTATTGTATTGTGCTGTGAGAGAACGAAGATGTGCGATGTAGGCACTGAGAGGATCATAGAGTGTCATGGTTCATAAGAAGAAATAACAAGTGTAATTAGTTGGAAGATGGTAGTGGAGTTTTGATTATGGTGTATTGATCTTTTCAGGCTTTGGTAGTAATTAATAGTGTATGAGTAATGATGTCAATCGTCGATGAGTTGTTTCGTTGCCGAAGGAATAGATAGGAGTGATCAGTCTGGTTTGACAAGTGATATCTGTGGTTTTCTCCATTTGCTAATTCTGTGATAACAAATGCTCAATGCTCATTTTCTATGACATAAAATGAATCTGATAAGTTTTGTGGAGTATTCGTTGCTTCCTTCGCTTTCCGCTCCTCAATCGTCGCTTGTTGCGGATTTTGTTTCGCGAGTTCGACGAGTGCGGTATATGTTTGGGTTAATTTGTCTTTTCGTCTTTGAAGATCGGTGATGTGATTATTGATAGCTGTCATATCTCGTCAGTTCTTATCTGAGGTATTGAGTGCAGTGATTGTATTGTGTAGGTTGGAACTTGCTGTTTCGAACTTAGTACATTCTCTTTGTAATTCATCTTTTTTATTTCTCACTCGTGGTTTGTCTTCAATGTCTAATAATTTGGGAAGTGTTAGTTTTGAGACTTTGTCCAAAGCCTCAGTTTTTTTTCTTTCTTTTTGTTTTTTGTCACGATCTTGTTCTGCTTGTTCTTTCAATGCTGTCTTTCTTGTTTCTAGCTCAGTTTTTTTGTGTTCAAGTTCTTTGATTTTTGATGTGATGTATGCGATGTTTGCTTCTTTTCTTCATGGTACAAGATCGTTGATGTGTTTAATGATAGCATCACAATCTTGTTTGTAGATATGATAGTCTGTTTTGAGTTGATTTTTTTCGTTTATGACTGTTTGTGATATATGTGGTCACGTGATGGAGTCGATTGATGATGGGTCGAGAGATAGGGAGTTTACTTGTGAGAGGAGATTGTTTTTTCGTATTTTTGTTGTTGTTCTTGTTGTTTTTGTTCTTGTTCTTGTTGTCAAAAACTGCTTGGATTGTTTACCCATCTGATCAAATTATCACTATCCGTTTCTGTGATCAAGATTCATGTATTGGTATCCTTTACATATTCTCTAATTTCCCCAAAACATACAAGGTCTGTCCATCACATTTGTCATCAACAATGACTTTTGATCATGAATATCAACTCTCTCAAAAGCATTTTGTACAAAATAAAACCAGAGCTGTTTGGATGATTGCAATTCAGCGGACCTGTGTAGGTCATGATGGTAGGTTTCTTTTATCTCGCGTTAGAGCCACAGATAGTTGTTGTGCTTTCCTTGTTATATTGATACTTTTATCAAAAAATAATATTGCATTTGCCACATGAGCGTCTCTCATAAGAAATTGTTGAATTGTCTGTTGATGCCTTTCTAATGTGTTTTTTGTTTTGGAAATCAAGTTATCTATCTCAACTTTACGTTTTTCATTTTTTGTAAATTGATAGTCAATCTCGTAATCAACATTTTGCTGTCGAATAGCCGTATCTTAGAGGGAAAATAAAATGATTTTATTAAGTTTTCTCTTCTGCTTCTTTTTTGCAAATTTTTGAGAACTTTTTTATTTGCTTGTTTCTTTCTTGCTTTTTTGTTTGATATGTATATGATAACAATAATGTATGCTTCTTTAGTTTTTCTCTGGATGATGCAACTGATCAAAAACAATCAATGATTTACATGCCGACACTGTGGACTAGCTGTTCCCCCAGCGCCCAAGCGTTCCAGAAATCACTGTCCGTCATGTTTTTGTTCCCTGCATGTTGATGTCATACCTGGTGATAGAGCATGTACATGTGTCTGACACATGGTGCCAGTGGCGTATGTATACAAAACAGCAGGGGTAAGAATAGAGCATGCCTGTATGATTTGTGGACATCATCAACGAATCGGGCAAGCAGAAGATGATTGTGTGCTCAATCTTGATGAACAAATTGCGACATGGACGATCATGCGTGTGATGAGCTAGATTTTCTCTTGCTTTTCGCTGTGAAAACGCTAGTATTTTATGTATATTTTATGTTTTCTTGAGTATGTTATGATCAGTTCATCATTTGGCTCTGTGTCCCCACGACGTCGCTGGCTCAACATTCTCTTTTTTGTGTTTGTCGGGATAGGTGTAGTGTGATCTGTCTTTGGGTTGGTTCGATTTAATCGTACGATTTTGGCTAACTTGCCTCCGATTGATCCCAATAATCTTCAGTCAGTTTTTTCATTTTCACAATCATCAACAATTACCGACAGAAATGGTAAAAAACTCTATAAACTTTTTGATGAAAATAGAGTCTATATCTCTCTTGATCAGATGTCAAATTTTTTATTGGATGCTGCAATTGCAACAGAAGATAAAACGTTTTGGACTAATGATGGTTTAGATTATCGAGGAATTGTCAGAGCAGTGAGAGATCAGATTTTGGTAAAACTTGGAAGATCAGTGACTGCGTGATGAGCATCCACAATCACTCAACAGCTTGTCAGGAATCTTTTGTTGACGAGAGATATGACTTATGTCAGAAAGCTCAAAGAAATGGTATTGACCTACAAATTGTATGATGCGCTTGATTATTATATGGCTCAAAGGTTTCCTGACCTCTCCAAAACTGAGAAAAAAAGAAAACAAAAAGAACTAGTCCTAGAACTCTATCTCAATTTTGTCTTTTTGGGGAATAATGCTTATGGTGCAGAGATAGCATCACAGACATATTTTCGTAAATCTGCAAAAGATTTGACGATTTTTGAGGCAGCAACACTCGCCTGAATTATTCAGCGTCCATCATTTTTTAATCCCTACACCAATAGAGTTGGGACGCCCTCGTCTCTTTGTCGTCATACCAATACTGATAACTGTTTGTGAGTTGTGTGATGATTGCATGTTGTATCTCAGGGAGAATCTGTCTCGATTATTTGAACACCAGATTACAATGAAGCGGTGGCAGTTGTTGTCCGTTATCTTTCGTGACTCAATCTTGATATAAGTGCGGACAATAGACAATTTTTGGAGTTTATGAGAGGAGAAAAGACGTTTGATGTAGAAATAAACGGGACGATATATAGTTTTTCGTATGTCTGGGGAAGAAAAGATACTGTCTTGTCCAGAATGTATGCAGAAGAGAAAATATCGTGATCTGACTATATTCAGGCTGTTCTTGATGGATTGACGGCGACGTTTTATCCACCAAGGATGGATATTCAAGCACCACATTTTGTTTTTTGGGTAAAAGATTTTTTATTGACGTCGCCTCAATTTGCTGATTTGGCTTTGGATGAAGAGGATTTGACAAAAGGATGATATGTGATTAGGACATCTCTTGATCTTGATCTTCAAAAAAAAGCAGAAGAGATTGTTTTGCAATATAAACAAGCAGCGTTGGCAAGAAAGGCAACCAATAGAGCCCTGCTGTATGCTGATTCTCAAAATGGCGATATCCTCACCTATGTTGGATCATTGGATTATTTTGATGAAGAGATTGATGGGAGTGTCGATATGATTAGAGCACCCAGACATCCAGGATCAACAATAAAACCGTTTGTGTATGCCTATGGGATACAAAATCATGGATTTACTATCGATACACCATTTTTTGATATTCCTTTGAGAGTATGACCAAATACGCCTGGTAATGCTGATGGTAAGTTTGTTGGTCTTCAATCACTGAGAGAGGCGTTGGCATGAAGTCGCAATATTCCTGCTATCAAAGCATATTTTGCTGTTGGCGAACAACAAAAATTGATACCATTTCTTCGTTCTTTGGGTATGACGAGTATCCGTCCTACGCATGATTATGGGTATGCTTTGTCTCTTGGCGCTGTTGAACTTCCCATGATAGAACTTGCTCAGGCATATGCTCATTTATCTGCTTTGTGAGATCCTGCAATTTTCAATCCTATTCTGGACATTCGTGATGCAGAAGGGAATTTGATTTACGAAAGAAAAGTTGAGCGTAAAAAAAGAGTTATTGAGCAATGACCAGCTTATTTGATCTGGAAAATATTGTCCGAAAATATCCATATGCCTGCGTGATGGGCAAATACATTGAGAGTACCTGGTCTTCCCACAGGAACTAAATCGTGAACATCAAACATGAGAGATAAAGACAATATTAGTAGAGCAAGAGATGGACGATTAGTCACGTATACACCTTCTCGTGTTGTGGTAGCATGGGTGGGGAATAGTAACGGTGCTCCGATGGGTCCAAATGCTTTTTGAGAACTCAATGCTCCTGTTGTTAAAGACTTTTTTGCGTATTTGATAAAAGAACAAAAGATTGACTCAAGTCAAACGCATCGTCAAATAGAGACAACATCATTGAGTATTAACAAAATTACTTGACTTTTGCCCTCGAGTTCGACACCAGAATCTCTTATTGTTCAAACGCTTGGCTATGTACATTCTCTTCCCAAACAAGTAGATCCTCAGTTTACACCTATTTCTGTTGACTCATTATGTAATGGTATGGTGTCCGATTTTACTCCACCTGAGGAAGTTGTGACTGCGTATGTGGTTGCATCGTTGCCGTCTGTGATTCCTTCTCAGAGGGATCGTGCTGATATTATAACATGGCTTGCTGAAGGGAATGTTGTCGGGACAGGCAACAAAAGACCAAACGTCTCCTACAATCTTCCATTGATTTTTTTGACTGCTCCTAATAAACCTTGTGAGGAGAGAATTCCTAAAATTGATGAAGCAATCAGGATTGTAGTATCGGATCGTCAGACAAATCGTCTTGCGAAGCGTTCTCGCTTGTCAGTCAATGTTTTTTCTCCTCGTGTCCCTATTACGAGAGTATTGGCCTATCTTGATGATCGCATGATTGGGCAACAGCAATTTTCTGATACGGTAAATCCTCGTGCATTCTCGCTCAATGTGACATTGCCCTCTGGTGTTACTCAGTGAAGATTGAGACTTGTTGCACTCAATAGTGCTTGATATAGTAATGAATGGTCCCAAAATATTACAGTTGTCCAGGATACTACTCCTCCTGTTTTGTGAGAGGTTGGTGTAACGCAGGATGCTGCCGACTATCGTGTGCGTATCACATTTGTTGATGAGGTTTCTGGTGTTGATAATGGGATGATCATTATGCAAGGAGCAAAGACTCAAAGTTTTCGTGGAGATACTGTCGAGGTTCGTCTTTCACAGCTTGCACAAATTGGCTACAAAATTATCGATGGTGCGTGAAATGAAACATCATGACTTATTCAGCTCTCTGACTATGCTACATCATCGTCACCAGATGTTCCTCCTTCACCAGAGTCACAGACCCCTGTTCCTCAGTCGTCATCTTCTCAATCAGGGCAGGATATATCCTCATCCTCTTCAGATGGTTCATGATCTGCACAGTAGTTTTATTTTTTTATATTTTTATGCATATAGTTCTTTTTGGTATTCAATGATCGGGGAAGTGAACGCAAGCTGCACGTCTTCGTCAACACAATTCATCACTTGCCTATTTTGCACCGTGAGACATTTTTAGGGCTTTGACATCTCAGGCAAATGCATTGGGTGATTATGTGAAAGAAAAAATAGCTGCTTGACAGTTAATCAAGGATGATATTGTTCAGTGATTGTTTAGCTTGTATACCAAGACTTTGGAATGACGTCGTATGCTACTTGATGGGTTTCCTAGAAGTCAGGATCAATTTGATACGCTTCATTCTTATCTCCTTGAGACGGGAGAGTCTTGTGTAGGAATTGTTCTTGATCTTCCTGATCATATAGCGCGTGAAAGAATGCTCGCTCGTGGTCGTCCTGATGATACACCTGAAGCGATTGATAAAAGAATTGCTCAATACTACGCTTCTACCCAACCACTTCTTAGCCGTTTTGGTCGTTACTACTGATTGCATACTATTGATGCGACAATGAGTATTGATGATGTATTTGAAGCAATTGTTGCTATCATCTAGGTTTAGATGATGTTGGATATTTGTTGTTTAGGCAGATGCTTCGTTTATGCAGAGTTCGTCACCAAAAGGAAGTGGTGTGACCTTAAGGGCTTGGTAGAGCTTACGACGGTTGGGGACGTCAAAGGTCCACGTTTGGGTATTGATACAGGGATGCCATCCTACGAGGTCTGCAGTAAACAGATCAGTATGCATATAGACAGGGAGTGGTGTTTGTATACACCCAAAGATACAGACTGATCAAGGAGAAAGTCCAAGTATTGAGGTAAGCATATCTGGTGATCAGAAAGACACATCCTTATATCCCAACATACGCCCAAATGTTTTAATTGAGAGTCTTTTATGTGAACTAAGACAGACAAGCATGGTATGCCGGTTACCATCTTTTTTTCCCATCAAAAAAAGATTTTTGGTATGGACTCATGGGATGATATGATCATAGTGCTTTGAGTCTTGAGTAGTAAAAAAAGCAGGATGTGTATAGGAAGTATAAGTAATGTCGTTTTTGGCACAAAATCATTGGGCATCGGTGAGTGAGAGCATGACTGAGTGAATACTGAGTAAAGATGAAGAACATATGTCGTGTGATTGTATGATTTTCTTCCGTTTTTGCAAGCTTATTTATTTTTGCTTGCTTTTTTTTGCGAAATCACTACAGTCATGATAAGGTTTTTATTTTTTTGGTATTGTCATGTATCACATTTTTTGATTGATTGCGTTTATCGTTGTTGTTCCTGTTTTTGCTCAATCATCACCACTTATCACTGATGAGGATATCGAATCTATTATTGCAGAAATTGAAACGATGCTTGCAGAGGAAGAGCGTACGATGAACTCGTGAGATTGGATTATGACCGGAACTGCTCCTTCTATTACTGTTTCCTTACTGCCAGAATTGCAAGCATTGAGAAACCCAGCATCAATGATCCTTCGTAATGTTCAAGAAGCAATTTCTTTTATTCATGGAGAATGAATTACAAGGTTTGGGACGGTAGAGACATTTGGCGCAGAGAGAAATATCAGAAGAGATGAAGTAGCAACAATGTTTGCAAGAACGTATAAGATATTTGTTTCGGACACTGTCCCTGCTCTGCCTTCTCGTTGTTTATTTGAAGATCTTGATCAAGCTCATAATGATTTGGTAGAAATCGTGAAAGAGTCATGTGCTTTGTGACTTTTCCAAGGATCCAATGGTCGTTTTCTCCCAAGATCTCAGTTTACCAATGCACAGGCTTTGGCTGTTCTTGTAAGAATGGTTTCTGGGCACGAGCCAGAGACAGGAGGAGTGCATTGGGCGCAAGCATATTGGGTGTCTGCCCGTCAATTTGGTTTGACGCAAGGATTGGCTGCTGATAATCGTGCCAATCTCGATCGGCCAATTACGAGAGGTGACGTTGCAAAAATGCTTGAGGCTGCTGTTCGTTTTCTTGAAGCCAAGCAAGCATTACAGCCATCTGCTCAGCAAGAACTTGTTTTTAGACAGACAGGGTATGCTGTGCAGGCAAGAAGATCGAATCGTATGAATCAATAATTTTTTGTTAGGAACATGATTGTGTTCCTTTTTTTGTGATTTTAGGATATGTGTCTGATATGTAGGATATTGCATGTTTTTTTATCTTCGCTTCGTTCGGAATGTTCATATGTGTTTTAGGATAGGATAGGATTTTTATTTTTTTTTGTTATGGATGATTCCTTTGGACTGGTGTATTACGGTTGATTGATTTGCAGGAACAGGGAAAGGAACAGCATCGTTTCTTCTTGCCAAGCACCTTGGATATTCGTGTCTTGATACCTGAGCAATGTATAGAGTGATCGCATTGGCTTTGCTTCGTGCGTGATATGCTGTTGATGATACTGCAGGTATTGTCTCTTTTTTACCTACAATTCCTTTTCGTCCACAAAAAGATGACCATGGTGGCTTCGTTCGATATTTGGGTGCTGAGGATGTCTCATCTCATATTAGGATGCCTGAGGTATCTGCCATTGTTTCTCAAGTTTCTAAAATTCCTGAGGTGAGGAGTCTTTTGATCAGGTATCAACAAGAATTGTGATCGCAGGGATGACTTGTGGCGGATGGAAGAGATATGGGATCTGTGGTCTTTCCTGAGGCACAGGTCAAGTTTCTCTTTAGATGTGATAGTTTGATAAGAGCACAAAGACGCCAAAAACAGCTTGGAGAGCAAGGAATTTTCCAGTCTCTTGAAGATATCGAGGCAAATATTATCATGAGAGATGAGCTGGATCAGCATCATATCGATGCTTTGATTAGAAGATTTGGTGATGATGTGGTGACGATTGATACATGATTATTATCGCCTGAGCAGGTGTTGGCGACTATGCTTGATCACGTTCGTTCTCGTGCGAGTGTGCGCTAAAAGATGGTTGTACAATGGGTAGTAGTGTGTCGTCTCTTTGTCACGAACGGTGTTGTTTTATTTTGTTTACCTGGGTGTGATGTTGGTCGTGCTGTCCTTTGTGCTTGCAATAGGGGCGTGGATGACCTGATGGGGAATGGCTGGACGATGGATTATCTGATTGCTATGCTGTCTGGTGATGCTAGTCTTTTGTATTTTTCATAGACGACCATCACTGGTGGTGGGGAGGTCGATCTTGACGTTTGTGACAAAACGATCACGGAACGGCGTGTCTATGATGAGGTCAGCCTTCTTTTTTTTTCTTGTATGGTCGATTGCAGGGGTGTGTATCGTGGTCCTGTATCTTCGTCAGTATGCTATGCTGTGTGGTGTATCTTTGACTCCTTGATTGGTCAGTCGTAGTCTTCATGAGGGATGGGAGCTCTGCACGCCTGACCCGATATATCAGGGAGTGATGATGGTTGATGAAGTAAGAAGGAATCAGCAGTTTGTCGGTCGTTTGGATGATGGTCGTCGTGTGATGGTTAGATATGATGGTTTCGAGCCACAGGTTGGGGAATACTTGTGGGTAAGTGTACGTTTGGATTTCCCATGGCGTGTAGTTGCTGGACCTGTATGGCAACGTCCGTTTGTTTCGGTTCGTCCTGTTGTCCAAGATACTTTTGGGCAGTATGACTTTGATTATACCCAATGGCTTATTCTCAAGGAAATTGTTGCGACGACGTATGTATCGTCTGTCGTGCCACTTGCAAAGTATGATGATTCGTTGATCATGAAGACGCGTCGTCTCATTGCACAGCGTTTTGATCACTTGTTTGGTGATGTATTTGCATGAGCACTGTATGCATGATTTTTGCTTGGTGATACATCATGATTTGATCAACGTGAATATGATCTCTTTCGTGATGCCTGACTGATCCATGTAGTAGCAGTGAGTGGTGGTCATATCGTTGTCGTCTTGCTTTTGGTGAGTTTATTGACGCGTTTTTTGCCTTTTTATCTCGGATTAGGTATTAAGGCGCTTGCAGTCTGAGGATTTGTTCTACTTGCCGGGGCCTGAGCAAGTATCATGCGTGCTGGTGTGATGGCATTTGTTTCATTGGCGTCATTGGCAGTGGGGAGGATGGTGAGCGTCTATCGTCTCCTTGGAATCACGAGTGTGGTCATGATTGCTGTCAATCCACAGATTCTCTTTGTGGATGTATGATTTTTGTTGAGTTTTGGTGCAGTGATTGGTATTGTCCTCACGGGAGAGATTATGAAGGTGTTTGGGTTGTCACCCACGCGTTGGTGGGGGGTGTTGCTTCATGATTATCTTGTCCCTTGTGTTGGTGCAAGTGTGGGAGTGTTACCTGTGTTGTTGTTTTTTATGGGGACGTGGAATGTTGGTGGTATTGTTAGCAATATACTTTTGGCCCCTTTTTTGTCAGTAGGGATGGTGTTTGCTTGACTGGCGCATGTGATCCCCTATGGATGATGGATCTTTGATGTTTATCATACAAGTGCTGTTTTTTACGCAGATCGTATCCTTGATCTTGCATATGTGACTGTTGCGTTAGGCCCTCGTTTTGAGATTGTGTCGTGGTCTTGGAGATGGGGGATTTTGATTGGATGACTTGCGAGTCAATTGTTTTTGTGTGCATGGTTTGCTCATGTGTGATTTGTCCAAGAAGAGCAAAAAGCATAGACTACTGACTATTGTTCGTTCTTTCTCTCGAATATAAAATATGAACTCTTACAGTGAGACTATAATCACAAAGTGTTATTATTGTGCCATTCAATTGTTTGATATATGTTTTTGTTTCGATTGATGGGATTTGATATTCCTACGGGTTTTTGTGGTGATATTGTTTTTTTGTGAAATGTGTATGGGACATAGTATTTTGTTTGTGATTGGTATGTTTGTCTCATGTTTTTGGTCATAATAGCTATACGGGGACGTGATATGTGTGATTGTTGACAACCAATATGACTGTTTGTTTTGTGACGTTGACCGATTTGTGGAATTTTGTACTGCTTTTGTTTCACAAGCTTCATTAGGGATGTGAATGATTGGCACATAAGGAACATATGATCCAATGGTATATCGTGATGATTCTTTGCATATAAATCAATCCAAAACTCCGTATCGTGGCACGATGGCAATGACAATATACCAACTGTCCTCATACGATCAATCAACAGTTGATTGGTGAATGTGTTGCTTTTGTAAGGACAAAAAACTTGTATATGTAGTTGTTCAATAACATTGTCCTAGACTTTATGATTATTATGATTTAATTTTCACACAACAATAATGGCGTAACAAATCACAGAAATATTAGCTACTTGACGAGGGAAATCGAAGCGCTTGTATATAGAGATGTTTTTATGTGATAGTACAATTTCAAAACAAAACGTGAAAAACATTATTGAATATGTTGTGGTTGATGTGACGACTACTCAGTGTGCTCGCTTTTTGTTATTACACAAAACATAATCAAAAGGATATGATGGATTTGTTAATATGATATATGATAAGCATTGTAGAGTCAATCATAGCACGTGTGAATGTAGTCATCCCTCATGATGTCATATCAATTGAATTGATCTTGCATGTGCCAAAGCATTATGGAAGATGATTTTTCTCCTGTGAAGAAACGTACAAAAGGAAGGAGTACATACACTATTGTTTTTTCCTTGTTGTGAAAATAGTATTGATGCCACATGTGATGTTTTCCCTTTTTGAGATGTTTGTTAGTCTAGAGCTTATTATGTTTTTTCGTACTATTGTTGATGAGAGAAACAGCAATGATATGATGTGTGGGGGAATATGATTTTTTGATACCAAAACCATCGTATCAAGATGAACTTTTCGTTATCAGACGAATATCCACAAACCAATACGGTAGATTGATCTAGCAGTTAGATAGTAAAACATATATTGTGTACGAGGGAGCGGGATGAGGAGGTTGAATTATTTTTATTACAGAGCTAGATATTATATCTCATGTTCAAATAGAAAAATCACACTGACTGTCTATTGGTGTCAGTGTTTTTGTCTCCTTTGTGGTTGCGTGTGTGCAGGGTTTCTTTATATTCGTGATCAGGCTTGTTTATGGTGTTTTATTGGTCATGCTTTTCGCGGTCATTGATGTATTGAAATTGTTCTGATCCAAAACGATTGTCCGTGATGTTTCATTCTCCATCAGGAAGGACCAAAAATGTTCTTTGGTGGTTAGTAATGATGTTGGGGAAACGACCCTGCCGTCATTTGGTGAAAAAAAGAGCAATAACAAGGACTGATTTCTGTAATGGTCAGATAGTTTTTTTTCTTCTTGCTTTTGATCACAAAATCAATAGTATTGATTGTGCTATGGGGATGTTTTGGTTTCGATGGAAGAATTCGTAGTACATCACGAGCCACTTGTCGATGGGCGTACCGACACAAAAATAATCGTCCAACTCTATCGTGCAAACGACAAATCTTTGACTGCAAGAGCAATGTATGCTTTTAATCCAGCATATGCTGCTTAGTCCCTTTCTCTTTAGAGAATTGTATACCCTGTTTCTCGCGGATTGCTACCGTAACGCGGAGGGTGAAACGAAGGTAGTGACCTAGAATTGTGAACCCTTTGGGGCAAAGTGTGTGTTTGTGTCATTATCATCACACTGCCAGCACCAAAGTATCGTGGATTAAATAATGACTGTGGTGGGAGAACGTGATGTATTGCTCTTTCAGACACGGGTTCAAATCCCGTCATCTCCATTTTTTTGTAGTAAAAAATATTGACTGACGGATGAGGTGTGTAGACTTGTACGCGAGGGGGAAATTGTATAGTGGGAATATGTATAGGGGACAGGATAATGACTCAAAATTGTTGTTTTGATCTTGGTTTTGGCATGTATTATTGAAAGATAGGAACTAGTACAGAAATAGCTCAAAGAGAGGAAGGATAAGATTTTTGCTTTGAGAAGGGTAAACACTATCAAATGATCATGGTTGTCGTTGGTGAGGATATAGGAGGCAAGGGAGAGATTGAAACATATAGAGATATTGTATAGTGCAAGCCTGTTGATTTTTTTGAATATATCAATACAATGCGCTTACTTAGTATTACACCCTCAATGCAAATGTAAACGGCATGGTCAAACATATCTTCTTTACTCTGGGGTTTTCGAACACCAATCAGGTGCAAGTTTGTGATAGATTGATCATGTTCCTCTTGCAAGTTAGATGAAAATGTGTATTTCCTCCATAAATATGTTTTACAGACAAGATAGTGTGTAAGCGTATATTATTGATGGAATGTTGCTGTGGTCAAAAGATGTGCAAAATATTTTGTGGTGTTATTTTAGTTTTTGCGTTGCTCATGATTCGTTTTTTTGTTTTTCTTCTTCTTGTTTTTCCTCTCTTTTCATTTGCTTCCTTGATAGTGAGTTCTGAGACAACGAGCTCGTGGGAGCAATGATTTTGTCAGGAATTGGTAATTCGTAATACCTGATTGCAGGTGATAGATTGATGGACGATTCGTATTCGTTCATATCGTCTTTCTTCGATGTATACCAAACGGTCTGCTGAGTGGTTCCAAGATGGGAACGATATTGTTGTGCGTCCAGTTGATCGAAATCGTCGCCTTGATCCATCACAAAGTTGGCGCGTAGGATATTGTGTCCAGGATTGATCGCGTCGTGTGATAAATGCTGATTTGTCTGTTGTTGCATGAGTAACTAGTATGCCAACCAACTCTACATCACCAACCAATCCATCCAATCCAACACCATCTTCACCAAGTACCACATCATCGACTGGAGGAGTTGTTCTCCGTTTTCCTACAGATGGTGAGCGACCAACGTCAAAATACGATGCAAACAGCGATGGGCGTGTTGATATGATTTTTGCTAATAATCATTGGAATGTCCGTTCGACCCAGGGAGAGGCAGTGATGCACTATGATCCACGTCGTCAGATAGTGTCCTATCAGCACAATCTTCGTTCGATTGCTCAAAAAGATTCTGGAGGATGGGTGCATGGATATCCTGAAGTTTTTGTGGGACGTAAGCCACGATGAGGAGACACAACTAATGGCTGGACTGACCTTCCTCGCCGTGTCAGTGATCTTTCTTCTCTTCTTTTTTCCACTGATTTTTCTATTACTAACACCTCTTGATGACCTCTCAATATGGCGGTTGAATGATGGCTTGTCACAGATCCGATGAGGGCTGATAGTGTGAGAGGCCAAGAGATCGAATTTATGGTCAAACTATTCAAAGACAATATCGGTGCTGCCTGATTTAAGGTTGATACAATCACACATCTTGTTGTCATAGATGGGGTTGAGACGCAGGTTGGTTTTGAACTTTTTAAAAGTACGTGAGGACGAGATTTTTTTACTTATATCCCTGATCGTACTTTGGATGGGAAAACCATATTGATTGACCTCAAACCACTTTTGGATCGTTTGTCACGTCATATTCCATACTCGATAGCAAATCACTATTTTATGAATCGAGAAATGGGAACAGAATATGGATCTCCACATACACCTAATTCCCAGATTTCTTGGGAGATAAGGCGTTTTTGTTTGTCTGTTAATGGGGGAGTTCAGTGATGATTTGGGTGCTCTCGTGGTGGTAGTGTGTCTTCGACGTGAGCGTTAGTTACTGGGTCAACTCAGCAGACGTGATCAACAATGCCACCTTTATTATCCTCATGGACTGCAAGAGATGAACAGGTGATCCAGTCTGTTTTAGTGAAATTGGATACTATGAGAGTACTTCAGGGAGAGGATGTATATAATCGTGTTCTTAGTTCATTGCAAAAGCGTGCTCATATTCACTCCAATCTAAGAATCCGTCGTTTGATCACCGAAATTCTTCGTCGTGTGGAGATAGATAATAGCTAAATCTGTTTCTCTTTTTTGTTTTTTTCACTCTAGTGGAGTGCACAGGGATCTTGTTGCATGAAGGATCAACTGACTTTTTTTATGGAAAGTTGTGATGATGTTTGTTTTGACAATAAAAGTTATTGTATGCATGATCTGTCTTGTAGGATTGTTGTTCGTAGCAAAGAGAATACAAATGACAGTATTTGTTTTATCGGAACGAAAGAGACATATGGTCTGTATGTCGCCTTGTTGTATCTTTTTAAAAGGGTACCTGTTTAGACACTAATCAAATGGTGTGATAAATATAAAGCTACTGCCTGGGCAGCCAGAGAGGGGTACGTTGTCCGTAGGCAAATCATAAATAAATCATAACGAGGTTTGTTATTGCAGATACCGTTTCATGAGTGTTTGTAGCGTGCTTTTAGTGTATGTGAGGGAGGATGATGTCGTTGACGAATTGTCATAAGTAGTATGATGTCGGGGATTGCCGTACTCATGTCCTCAAGTGACTAGACTGTAACGTCAATGAAGGTGAATTTGTAGCGATTATGGGACCATCGGGATCAGGAAAATCAACATTGATGAATATTATCGGGATGCTTGATACGCTGTCAGAGGGAACATATATGTTTTGGTGAACAAGAGTGGATGGGTTGTCAGAATCGCAGGTAGTTCGTCTTCGTGGTAGTAGTATAGGGTTCGTTTTCCGATGATATAATTTGATCAAAAGAATAAAAGCGATTGATCAGGTTCTTCTTCCCTTATCGTATCAGGGACTATCTGGTCAAGCATCGTTTGAGCGTGCGATGTATGCGTTGACTGTGGTTTGACTGAGTGATAAGGTACAGTCGTATCCATCAGAACTCTCATGATGACAACAGCAAAGAGTGGCTATTGCAAGAGCACTTGCGATTAACCCGCGTATGTTGTTGTGTGATGAACCTACGGGGTACTCGATTTGCAGACGACGGATGAGGTCATGAAACTCTTTGTTGCACTGCATCAGGCTGGGACGATGATTGTTATGATTACCCACGATCAGCATGTTGCATCCTATGCGCAACGTTGTATTACGATCCGTGATGGGATGATCGTTTAGGGGGAGGAACTGGACCGTGGATGTGTTCGCGATAGGACGGAGTGAGCGTGGAGTGTAGTCTTTTAGTTTTGGTGCGCGAATGTCATTGGTGCTTTTATTTCGTTTTTTTTCTCAATGATGCTTGGGGTAGTGTCTGGGGGAATAAATTGAGTTCAGGATTGAGTATTTTGTGGATTGTGATCGGGATTATGTCGATTACCGTTTTTTTGGCGATAGGAAAAGGCGCAGAAGCAGAGATAAGACAATATATCGATGTATTGGCAGCAAAAAAACTTGATATCTGACCTGATTGGGGAATGGGGTGAGAGGGGAGTGAGCTTCGTCAATCACTAAGATTTGATGAGGATGATATCATGTTCTTGCGTGATCATGTACCAGGTATAGCCAGTCTTCGTCGTGCTCAAGGGACAGAGTTTCTAGGAGCGACAGTGATGATAGGACAGCCTTTGTTTTGTATATGATGAATTTTGGGATCATCACGTAATCCACAGTCTTGGGACTAGTCTCGTGTCTATTTGGTATGGGGTGATTTGGTATGTTTTGTGACGGGGAAGCCTGATGTTCAATCTATGACAATTTTGCTGGATGATTCTCGTCCTCTTGTGACAGTCCAGCAGCATTTGCGGTATGCTATTTTGTCAAGATTTGGGTATCGTCATGTCTCACAGGTCAACCTTGTCATCAAAAATATGTCACAATTCCAAGAGGAACACGAACAATTCGCCAAACAAGCTCGTCTGATTTTGATGGGAATTGGTGCGATTTCATTACTGGTTGGATGAATGGGGGTAATGAATATGATGCTTGTATCAGTCACAGAGAGAACACGTGAAATCTGAATACGTAAAGCGATTTGAGCACAGGGGTGGCATATTGTCAGTTAGTTTTTGATTGAGTTGATGATGATCTTGTTGATAGGGTGAGTGATTGCTCTGGGTGCGAGTTATGGAATTGTCAGATTGCTGAGTGGCTTTGATATTCCTGTTCTCTTGACTCCTGATGTTGTTGTGATGGCGTGTTGTTGTGCAATCTGAGTGGGTGTTGTGTTTAGGAGTGTGCCTGCCTGGAAAGCATCGAAACTCAGACCAATTGATGCGTTGAGATTTGAGTAAGAGCTTGGAGTTTATTGTTTTATTTCTTTTTGGTGTGTTGCGTATGTCATGAGTTTTCGTGTATCGTTGGTTATAGTCTGGTATCGTCTCTGGTCAAGGACTGGATTGCTTGTTTTCTGTATGCTCACTGTGTTGTCAGTCTGATGATGGTGGTATCGGTCTCAATATGGATGATTGTCGCAGTCTTCTCCTGAGTGAAGCATTGATATCCTGGTTATGCCTATACAGAGTGGTTAGTAGTGATATTATCGATGCGATGACGGTGATGGGAACAACCAAACTGGCAAGACAGCAAAGTTTCCGATTTAACCAAAAAGAACAGGTTAGCGCTGTGTATGTCAAGCAAGGAGAAACGGTCAGACCTTGATAGATTCTTGTGCAGCTCCGTACAACGAGTATTGATAAGCAACTCAATGATGTACGTCGTAGTGTCGAAAAAGAAGAACAAGCTCTGGCTCGTTTACTTGAGGGAAAAGAGGCACATGAACGTCAGGCGATTATCCTTGAAGGAGAACAGTTGTTGCACGATGTGATAAGAAAACAAGAAGATCTGAATCGTTTGCTTGCAGATGCTGATAAGCAGCATCATGAGTGGAAGACAGAACGTCGTCTCAAAGAAGAAGAGTGATGACGTCTTGATGATCAGGTTCGTGAGCTTCAACGTACGAGACGATTACTCATGATCTTGCTCGTTTGGCTTGTTTATATCCGACATTATTAGGAACATTTGCGTTGGATACGAGGACATAGTGGGATGCTGTTCGCAATGAGATGAGGACATATGATGATGCTTTTGATCGTTTGGATAGATATTTTGGTATTACATCAGACAATGCCTATTATTTGAGTTTTGGGGAGAAGAATGAACAGTCAATCTATCTCGGGGCAAAAAACCAAGATTTTCGACGTTAGGTACGTCTTGCAACTGAAGAGTTTTATCATGCTTTGACTGTCTTATCGTGAATGCTTGCATCTCAAGATCAGAGAGGACAGGTTGACGTATCTGTCTATACGCATCTCCAAACCGTTGCCCAAACGTTCGAACGTGTCGGTAATGTTTTTTTTCGTGCAAGCAAAGAAAGTGTCGTGAGTAGTGTGTTGGATCAAGGGGATATTGATGGGTTGGTTGCGTTGGGTGTTGGATATCGTACGCAAGGACAGGTTGATCGTCAAACCTGGGCAAAGGCGATGACTGATGTGGTGGGCCGTGAGCCACTTGATGCTGTTTTTGCTGATGCACAAATCCAGAAACGTGCGAAGGAAAACGAGCTTCTTGCCTTGATGATTGCTCATGAACAAGCACTGATTGATCGTAAAAAAACGAGAAGAGATCGAGAAAAAAATGATCGTGATTTGGTCAGAAGTCATGAAGATGCTCGTCGTGCTGTTGCTCAAGCTTAGCTTGCACTTCAGGCATATCAATCAACACGTGACGAAAAACTTGCATGATTTGATGAAGATTCTCGTGATAATGCCGAGCGTAGCATGCAAACTGCTCGTGATACATACAATACGCTTTTGAAACAGAAAAAAACATATATACTGATGGCTACGTTGACCGGTGTTGTGCGTCGTGTCTGACTTGCCGTTGGTGACAATCTCTGCGAATCTGACCAAACCAAAGTGATTGTGATCGAGGATGATAAGGGGATCGTCGTGGATATGACTGTTGATCAATTGATGATGCCTTCGATTCGTGCAGGTATGCCGTTCCAAGTTATCCTTGTCTCCGTTTCCTGATATGATGTTTACTGGTATCGTCAGTGATGTGGATACTACACCTCGTGACGGTGCTTGATGAGGAATGGATCAAGGAATGGCAGGATGCATGGTGAGTTATCGTGTTGTATGATCGCTTGTGTCATTTGACGAACGTGTTAGAATTTTGGGTGGTATGAATGGGATGGTTACCTTGATCAAAGCAGAGCGTCGTGGTGTTTTGGTTGTTCCTGTCATGGCGGTTGAGTATAATGACCAAGGAGTATATGTGTATCGTCAGGAAGGAGAGATGTTTGAAAAAAAAGCTGTCACCGTCAGTGTGCAAACACCCGATTTGATTGAGATTGTGTCGTGAGTGGTGGTAGGTGATGTGATCAAGGGGTCCGCATTTGATCAGACGAGTGTAGACATGATGGGTATTGATCAAAGCTTGGTGACCGTGGATCAGTAGGAGATTGGTTTGGTGTAGGACAAACCTTTTGGGTTTACCAAATGGGCAATTCCGAAACATCACAAGCGTTTGCCTATTGAATGACGATTTCTCCCATGGTCATGCCCATACTCGCACAGACCAAACGATGGTTTCAGGCTGTGCGTCCGTCAACGGTCAGTTCAAATGTTTCTCCTTTACGAATTGGATAGGTTTTGCCCGCATAGACTACTGCGCCCATACATCATTGTCAGTTATTAGTTGGTGTGACGCGGATGCGATAGAGTACACCAACGTCGAGTTCTAGGCGATTGGGTGAGAAGTATACACCATCATGTCCTACCTCAACGACTTGGGCTGTTGATCGATCCACTGTCGTATCCTGTGCTACTGCATGGAAGAGTCCTGCTTGAGCCAACGCATAGGTATTGATAATGCTATACATCCCAAAGGCGAGGATAATTGCTGAGAGTACTGGACTAAATCGGCGGATGCGGTCTTTGAGCCAATTAGATCATCGTCCTAGTCCGAGGAGGACAGGTGTCGTTCCTAGTGCAAACGCTGTCATGAGTCCTGCTCACAGGAGAGGGCTCTGGGTGGTGACGGCGATGAGCATCATGCTTTGGGTGAAGCCACAGGGGAGTGAGATGGTCAATGCACCGATGAGGGGCGCAAAACGAGGGTTGTGAAGCATATTATCGATACGAGTCCATAGTGAGGGGAGTGAGATGACGGATTTGAGAGGTGGGAGTCGTCCAAGTCCTTGTGCACCGATAATCAGTAAGAGAATAGCGACGAGGGTGTTGAGAATGATGGTGCTGGTGATGGAGGGGACGATTATTGATCCAACCAAGCCAAGTATTCATCATACGATGGCAAATCCTAAGATTCTTCCTCAGTGAAATAAGACTTGTGTTTTGGTGTTTTGGTTAGATGAAACGGATGATCCATAACTCATTACCAGTCATCCCGTTACTGCAAGACAGGTCGAACATGATGCAAGGAGTCCGAGAATGATAGCTCCTCAGAATGTTGAGCCACTGACTATTCCTGCCTGTGATCATGATAATGCCATGAGAAGGATAACGATACTTCCACTGATGAGTAATCGCCATATGATACTGAGTACATTAGGTTTTTTTCGTTGAAAGTGGTTTTTTGTTTCATTCACACCATACCCAAGGCGACGAATTGCGTCTATAGCAGAGGAGATATTGTTATCGTCTCAGGAAATTGTACATTTGTTAGAGGAAAAAGAATGGCACTGACAGTGGTGGCGTTTGATCTCCTGACGGATGCGAAGTTCGCATGATGCACAGGTTGTTCCAGAAATGGTTAGTGTTTGTTTTTTCATCGTAATGAGTGAGTATGTAAAAGTTTTCCTTGTGAGTATAAGGATTTTTGTTTTCAGATGCAAGAAAACTGTCAGGGATATGAATGAGAAGCTTTGACAGTATCTTTTGATTGAATAGTTGAGGGATAAAAAAAAAGAGGACAAGCCTCTTTTGTGTTTTTTGTTATGATGAGGATCCACAACAATTTGTACATGTGCAGACTTCGCACGTACATGGATCGCATTGACATCCAGATGTTTTTCCGATTACTTGTATATCTGCTTTTCCTGTTGTGTCACAAAGACATGGATTACAGGTACATGGAAAACATTTGCACGACATGGTGATATGGGAAGAAATAAAAACACCTATACCATAGGTGTAGGTGTAATATAATGATTTTTTCACAAAATGCAAGGGGAATATGATTTTTTTTGAATCTCTTGATTGGTATGTGATTGATTGGTATGTGATGACTTGCAATTACACAAAAAATCGTTAGAGTGATTGTGAACAGTGATAGCTAGCTTATCAAGCTCGTATGTTTATGAGTCAGCATTATATTTACTATTTTTATTTTGTCTTTTTTTATGGCAACAGAAAATCAAAAAAAACTCCTCCTTTCTCTCAAAAAAATTGCATGAATGATAGCAAAAATAAAAGACATGGTGGAACAGGATCGCTACTGTGTTGATATTGCTCAGCAAATTCGTGCAACGATTGGTTTACTCAAACGTGCTAATACACTCTTGCTTAAGAATCATTTACAGTGTTGTGGTAAAAAGAAATTAGTTTCTGATGATCCGAGAGAGGTTGAGGAATTTATTGATCAAATGATTGCTGCGCGAGAAGGAACGATGAAGTAGTCTATGTTAATACGGTGTACGAGAAATATGTGTCTGATATCAGGTTTTTATTTTTCTAGGATGACGATATGCACAGAAAGTATCGTATTGCTGAGGCGATGCATCTCAAGACATGACTATTCCAAAAACTCAAAGACCTCTGTGACAAAGAAAAATACCCTTCTATCAAGCAATTTTTTTTGACCTACAAAAAAGAGTGACCCAAAACCTATTTTTTTCGTAAATCAGATCCTATACTTCATGTCTTTTTTGGTGAGAAGGAGATGAGTATTTTTGATGATGATGAAATGATCGAAGTTGTTCTTGAGTACACACAGCTTGATGCTTTGCATAGCTTTCTCAAACATGACCGCAACATCAAAAAACAATCAGCTCAAGGAAAAACTCAAATCCAATTACTGACCGAATTTTTTCAATCTTGACAGGGTAAGACCATTGCAGGCAAGCCTTATCTTGTTTATGATATCGAAACAACATCAACAGCGTCTGATTTGAGGGCGACGACATTTTATCTCTGATATGCTCGGGAACCGACGGGAGAGAAAGGAGAGTATCGTTTGATTATGCCGGAGGATTTGGAAGATTTTGTCCAGTATATGCTTGATTTTGATGGGTATATCGTTTGATTTAATAATGTGTGATTTGATAATCCAGTTTGTGTCTATAATACTAGGCTGTACGGTCAAGATGCAATTGATGCCATCAACGCAAAATCAGTCGATATTTTTCTCCTTTTGTATCGTTTAACCAAAAAAAGAATAGGGCTCAATGCAGTTACCAAAGCATGGGTTGGGATAGAAAAAACCTTGTGATCAGGTGCAGAAGGTGATGAGTTGATGAAAAAATGGCAAGAGACAGGAGAAGAAAAATATCTGACAACATTTCAGGAATACTGTAAAAATGATGTCAGAATGACTGCTATGGTATTGCTTTATCTCCTCTATCATAAAGAAATTCTTGTTGATGGTGAGTATTATACTTTTGATGAGGTGATGATGACGGAAGAATATCGAGAGGAACCTGATGTCCAAATCGATCCAGAAGCAACAAAGACTTTGTTTTAAAGTTGTTGTTGGTTTTTTTGATATCTATTTTTTGGAGGTAGCATGGGCTATTGATTTTGTGCTTCTGTATTGTCTTTTGGTGATATACGATTGTTGTTTCATTTCCAGTCTTTGATCCATTGTATTAGCTCTGATTTGCCTTCGCTTGTGTGATTATTGACCCAAAAGACTGGTTTTTGTCGTGGATATGCGAGAAGGGCGGCGCGTTGCTCTGGGGTTATGGTGTCAATCTTGGTAATCACATAGATTTGATTTGCTGTGCTGTTGATATCTGCAAGGATCTTTTCGACAATACCGAGTTTGATTTCTCGTTCTGGATCTCCACCATCCAAGGCATGGATTATAAGATCTGTTTCGATACTATCTTCAAGTGTTGAACGGAATGCTGAGAGAAGTTGGGGTGGTAGATCACGAATAAACCCTATTGTATCATGGATGATAACTGTGTCTGATTCTCCTGATTCTTGGGAGCCAAGGTGAATGATACTTGCTTGTGTACCCAATGTTGCAAAAAGCTTGTTTGCTACATAGACTTTTTTGTTTCCAAGCATGGAGATGAGACTTGATTTTCAGGCGTTGGTGTATCCGACCACACCGATGCTCCATTGGTTATTTTTTTTTCTTCTTGCTCTTTGGGATTGGCGCATGATAGCGTATTTTTCGAGTTGTTTTATGATGCGACGTTTGTGTTCTTTGACGTGTCTTCTCATGACTTCTGAGTTTGTTTCTCCTGCACCACGAGCAAGTTTACTTCCTCATCCTTGTCTTGAGAGATCCATTCCTGTTCCCGCAATTCTTGTCCCTAGGTGGGTGAGTTTTGCCAATTCGATTTGGAGTTTAGATTCAGTTGTTTGTGCATGTTTCTCAAAAATTGCTAAGATAAGATCAATTTTGTCCCATGCAATTTTTTTTCCTTTTCCAAAGCGCTTATCCAAACGTTGTTGGATTGCTGCTGTTTGTCAAGGTTTGAGGAGATTTCAAATGATAAGTAGATCAATCTCATGTTGGTCCATATGATCCATGATTTCATCCAATTTTCATGATCAGACATAGGTTTGGTAGTCAGGTTGTGATTTTTTTTGGAATTCTTCGATGATAGAAATCCCGCCTACTGTCGAGATCAAATCTCTCAGTTCATGCATTAATGCCATATGGTAGGTTGCTGTTGTCTGAGGGTCGAGAATGAGAATCGTGCACGCACGCATGGCTAGATAGAGGATAAAAGTGTTGTAGTTGTACTCTTTTTTTTCCCTGTTTGCAAGAGTAAATTTTTGCTTGCTTTTTTGTTTATGATCATTAAATTCCTGGTATGGGTTTCTCGTCTTCTGTTTGTTTCGTATTTGCTGTTTTGTGTTTGTTCATCTGCGTTTCAAACACTAGTGATGCTCGTCTAATGCAGGTTCTCGATCAGCATATGATGACGAGTCCTTATCCTCAGCAAGAAAAAGTGTTGCGATTGTATGCTTTTTCTGGTGCGTCTGTGGATCCATTGTTTGAGGGTGTTGTAGAGGAGATTACTACATTACTTCGCCGTCGTATTGATGAAAAAAAAAGATCTGAACGCATGGAACGTCAGCTGCGAGAGGTATCGTGGCGTATGATGGCGGAGGGAATGATGACGCACGCGATCCCTCTTCCATCATCTTGTTTCAATCAAGTAAATTGGCGTATTTATGATGATGTCGGTCGAGCATTTGGCATTCCTCCCGTCATATTTGCTGCTCTGCATCGGATAGAGACTCGTTGTCAGCGTTGAACCCACGTCAACGGTCCTTACCAAATCATGAGTCATCAGTACAGTACTTGAAATATGTCAGATGCGTTCTTTTTTTCTCAGACAGTAGCAGTTGCACGCTTTATTCATAATAAAGTTCGTCGATATAATAGTCGCAATCCTGATCATCAGCTTGTGATGATGTATACGGGAATGCATTATGATGATGTCGTCCGTTTGGGAGCATTGTATAATGGGTTGAGTGGTGGTCGTATCATTCATCCGATCACTCCTCGCAACCCTGCATATGTGTGGGGGAATCGATGACAATGACCTGAAAGAAAAAATGGGATTCTTGTTGCTATGGTACAGTTTCTTTCAGATGGGCGTTGGATAGAGGGAGAGTAGTGTATATTGTGGCTGTTTTTAGTTTATCGTCTCTTGTGATGTGATTTCGTCAAAAATCCCTTGAAAAAAAATCATTTGATAGTTTTGGTGATCTTTTTTTTCCATCGGCACGAACTTTTGTGACTATGCGAAAACCTGCTGTCTTATTTTTGATGATTGTGTGTGTGATTGTTTTTAGTGGACAGGCGTATCGCTTTATGGTAAGTACTGTGACTGCAATTTCTATAAAAACTGCTACTGTTCTTAGTGAAATGGTAGGGAAGGATATGATAAGAGATGAAAATGGGAACATCAATGTATTGTTGATCGGAATGGGAGGGAAATGATGGGCATGAGGAACTCTTGCTGATACTATTATCGCTGTGTCATTCAATCCTGTTCTCAACAGTGCTACAATGGTTTCTATCCCCAGGGATCTGTATATTTATGAAAAAAATCTTTACGCAGGAAAGATTAATTCTGTTTTTGCGCAGCAGTATTCATTTCATCAGGGAGACTTGATTCTGGCAGCTTCTTGAATGGCAGCAAAAATTTCTGATGTGTTGGGTATTCGTATTCCGTATTTTGGGTTGATCGATTTTCAGTGATTTGAAAAACTGATTGATTTAGTGTGATGATTAGAGATTGATATCCCAGAACAAATTTTTGATACAATGTATCCATGAGAAGTCACGTATACAACATTTCGTATCGATCCATGATTACAGACACTGGACGGCGCAACAGCTCTTAAGTATGCAAGATCAAGACATTCAACTTCTGATTTTGATCGTTCAAGGAGACAGCAGTTGATTATTCAAGCATTTATCGACAAAATGACATCAAGAGGGGTACTGACCAATCCTGGTTCAATTCGTGCCTTGTACAATCAAGTTTCGAGTATGGTGGTGACCAACGTCGAGTATGACGAAATGGTATGATTGATTAAATATCTGGCAGCCTGAAAACCTAAAATTCATCGCTTTGGATTGACGATGGAGTGTAATGATATGAGCTGGAAGACAATGAAACCAGGATGTCTTCTTTATCCTGGCGTCAGAGATGATTTTGGAGGGATGTCTGTCCTTTTACCTCGTGGATCGACAGCACACAATCCCAATATGTTTGCGTATACAAAATATTTTGGGTATATGGTGATGGATCGTCAAGCTTTTCTCAACGAATGAGCACGTTTGCATGTGCTGAATGCAATAGATCCTGCTGTAGCGAGAAGATATCGCTTCAGAAATGGTATGGCGAGTCAGATGGCAACAAAATTGATCAGATATTGATTTGTTGTGGACGAAGCAACCAACGCAGACAACAATCGTGAAAAAACGGTTCTTCTTATCCCTGCATGATCACAGACTCGTTATGCTGAGACGATCAAAATGCTGCGCTTGTTCGTTGATTTTGAGGTAGAAGAGTTGCCCCACCCATTGCCTTCAGAGATAGGAACAGGAAATACTGCAAATGCGTCTGCGTTGGTGAGTCAGGAGCAAGAGGTTCTTCGTCTTGAGCTGGGTGCTGATTTTATGGCAGTGTTTGGTTCTAGATCGTTTGATTTGTATATGAGAGAAGAATAGAGAGATTGTGAGTAGATTGATAAGGGTCCCATTCTCTGGACAGGTTGGTAACCAATTTGTATATACTAAATCGACTTGATTTTAAGTACTTTGGTACAAACATGTATAGTTTTTTATATCAAAATATAAATTATAGCCGGAAGATGAAAAAGAAAGATTTCTACAGATCAGGCAAAAGCTAAACAGCTTAAAAAGCTATATATAAATTGTAAAAACGATACAGAACGTAAGAGAATAACTATTGTTTCAGCATATTTATCATGAAAAAACACAAAAGAAACTGCAAAAAGGCTCTGAGTTGGTGTTTGAACTGTAATAGATACAATTCCCCTTTGCATGCAAGATTCAGAATGATGCTATAAGATAAATTACAAGGGGGAAATTGTTTTGGAAGAGAGCAAGATATTGAAAGAAGTGGTGAAGCAATATGTTGAGAAAAAATTGAAAACATGGAGAAGATTGATGGCAATTGAATATTGAGAGATATCAACAGACAAAACAAGACAGAGATGATGACGTATACATGAATGCGATGGATACTAAGAAAAGCTTTGAAATACAATTATCATAAGTCATTTGTCACAAATTAGAAACAGCCAGATCATGTAGAGAAGATAGTCAAATAAAGATTAACAAAAAGCTATTCTTGGGGTAGTAATTGAGGAAAACGATATTGATGCGCAGTCCATTAAACATAAAAAAAACAAAATTGGCAGAAATTATTAATCAAAAAATGTCAATATGATTTGTCGATGAATCTACATTTCTAATCTCTTAGACAGTGTGAAGAGTATTAGTTAGGCAATGAGAAAAGGCTAAAAGAAAATGATTTGAGACAAGACATAAGGGAACAAGTGTAACATGATTTTATTGAATAGACTGATCGTTTCACTATAGATCGAGTGATACAAAGAAACAAGAAGATTTTCTGCAATTTCTATATCAAATAACGTTCAGGTGTAAAAAGAAACGACTTGTGTTGGTAGTTGATAATGCGTCAATACATAAAGCAAAGAAAGTTAAAATATATTGTAAAGAGCACCATATTAAACTAGTTCACCTGATTTCATATTCTCCTGAGCATACCAAAATAGAGTTTTTGTGGAGGAGATTGAAAAATATGTTCAGAAGAATTCAACGGGAATACGATGATCTCAAAAAAGCAATTAAGCAATCATCTCAAACCATCAAAAATGGATTTAAGGGAGTTGATATCTTGCAATTATTAAATGTACTTAATCCTTAATTGATTTATCATATTATGTTTTATGTAATGTCATATATTTTTTTGTGTATTGTTGTTTTGATTCTGAGTTCGTGTAGTTTTTATTCATCTCAATCTTGAGTCGTTGTTGAATCTTGATCTATACATTCCGATACGTCAAACATGAATATAGTTGTTGATCCTTTTTATACTGGTTCGCTAGGGAACGATACTGGTTTGTCTCATCAGACAATATTTCCTTCCTTTGTTCTATCGTGAATGCAGGTATCATGGTCTTGATTTGATCTGATGTGAACGATTAGTAAATATAATGACGAATATTCTCATAAATTCGAGTATTTATCTTTTCTCTTTGATCGTCATGGTTATACTTATGTTCCTATGATCTATAACAAAAACGTTTTTCCTCAGTTGGTCTTCACTTTTCCTGAAAAAATCCATATTCATACACTTTGATTAGTAACTAGACCTTTGTGAGAGTTTACTGATGATGGTAGTCTTAATGCTATAAAAACCATTGCGATTGAAACAGATACGGAACGTTTTGTTTATACATTGTCCAATTCCCTTGCTTTTGAGCATATCCAACTTCCATTTGTGGATAAAACAAATGTGCTGAAGATAATTATACAGGATGTATACTCAGTAACAACGCATAGCGATTTAATCAAAATCGTATTACATGAAGTGTTTATCAATGAGTCAGAACCATATCTCAATTATTGATTTTTGGTTGATGCGAGTAGTTATTTAGTCGAAAATATATATAGGTTTGATCCATGATATGTTGTTGATCAAAGTAGTGCATGATCATGGTGTGTTCGTACTCCTAGCGGGTGACGCAATGCATGGATTCGTTTTTCTTTTAAAGAAGGAACAGTAGTGAATGGCTTTTGGTTGGTCAATTGACATGCTCTTTCTCCCAATGTTTTTCGTGCAAATAATCGTGTGAAAACTCTTGTTATTACGTCTGATCGTGGAGAATCAAGAACAGTGAAGCTTGATGACCATGGAGATGCACAGCGTATTCTTTTTGAGACTCCTCTTGTAGCAAAAACATTGACTATGATGATTGCTGATATTTATTCAGGTTCACAATGGAATGATACATGTATCAATGAAATTCAGTTATTTACTGATACCTCTATGCCCTGGCATAAGTATTCTTCTTTTCCTTTGACACTTGAGTATCATGAATTGGATTATAAACCATTTAATATAGATCGAGAACAACAAGGACCTGATGTCTTATTTGAGGAAAAAGATCGATATACGCTCAATATGGGTGCACCACTTGCCATGGGATCAATTGATAAAACTGATCTGATCGTTTATGAGGGGTGTGATGGTTCATGACCATCGTGCATTGTCTATCTTGCAGACCATGATCAAAAAATTATCTATTTGCTTCCTCATCATAGTCCCTTTTTTTTGTCTTATAGAGATGAGTGATGATTATTCAATATTCTCGATCTTATACACAAAAGATGATATAGAACAGTATTGAATTCGCCTTTTGTTATTTCATGATTTGTGTATCCTCAGAGATTTTTTTTACAATGATATTACTTCCACCCAAAGCTGCCAGGTTATCATGCTGATCTCTTAGATTCATGAAGTGTGATTATGAATACGTTTGTTGTCCATGGTAGAACATTGTTTCAGACATCAAAGTGAACATTCTTTTTTACGTGAACCTATCTTACTCAGTTGCAACCTCCGTCAAAACCTTATCGTCTGTATTTTATGCCATCTTTCGATTTTTTTCGTTTGATAAATTCATGAAGTATTATGCGATTACAATGAAGACCATCAACCCCTTTTAGTGAATATTTTGTGTTTTCAACTAATGAATCTGTGTTCGATCTTCGTCCCTTATTTTTACCTTTTAGTCAAGAGAAAGCTCTAACGCGTGTGGGTAAATTGTGACAAAGAGACGTTTTTGGTTTTTCGTCGTCAAAAAGATTGGCTGATTTGCTTCAAGAGAATGATGTAAGATGTGATGATATTGATGGCCTTCCTATTATTTTTTTTCGTACACCTTTTGGTTTCTGGGCTTGGATGCATGGTGGGTGTTCGTATTATTAAATAGACAATAAAAAACACGAGGCCTTTCTAAAAAACTTGATTTGTTCAATTTTTTTAGCAAAACAGTAATTTTTACATCAAGACAACCGAAACG
>JANWWO010000008.1 GCA_025057375.1 Candidatus Absconditabacterales bacterium
CTCCATAGCGAATATGTGTATACATCACTTGCCCACTTTCCGTTTTTTGATTATTGAGTGACACCATGTCACATGGACAGGTCACACACAGTTTTTCTTTAATTTTTTCTAAAAGCATTTTAGTGTCTTTTCACCAAATACCATCAACATAAAATTTTGATCCCTGTTGTATCCCCACATGTTCTGCAAGAGAAAAAAGATTTTGTTGACCGATAAGGGCGTGCGTCCTTGGTATTCACAGATTGTGAGAAATCAGCGTTGTGAGTGCAAGATCATCACCATTGATATGTCCCGTATATTCATCACGGAGGTGCTGAGCAAAAATATCTTCCGTCTGTCTCTGAAGTTCGTTGGCAACGAGAAAACTAAATTTATTATTGAGGAGCATATTTTCGATTTCTACTTCTTTATCATCGATTGGTCATGCAAGCAGAGCATCTCGATCAATAGGGTTTCCCCATGCTTTTTCTAGACGTTGTCTATATGCACTGATACGTTGTATTTCTCTGGCATATCGATTGTGTTGTGCTTGATCTGCTCATGCAGAAAGAGGTTTAGGGAATGTGCATGAGTTGAGAAATGTTTGACGAGAAATTTGAAACATACCAAACGAGTCTGGTTTACGGTACATGTCGATCATCCTTCTCACAAAACCTCATACCAAATCTCTTCACATCATATGATAGAATCATTTTACTACTGCTCTTTGCTCCCCTCCCGCATTTTCTTTGAGGTAAATTGCAAGGAGATTGTTGAGTCTTGATGCTGGAATATTTTCTTCTTTTGCATATTGTATGATTTCTGTCATTTTTCATTGAATCTCCGGATTATCTGATTCTGGAACAGTAAATGAATACTGTTGATGAATTGTTGTCTTTGGTGGGACAATAAGATCAACAGAGAGATCTGCTGGACTATATTTGCCTGTGAGTCAGTATCATCACGCAACGAGACGTTGGCAAATATATGATTTGGAAATATGGTAACGATCAGCAAGAATTTCTGCAAAAAAAATGCCTGATATCTCTGTTGGTACTTTTTTGTTTGGATATAGGGTTGGATCATTTGCTGTTATTGTTGTTGGTGCGTATTGTTTCAAATTTTCAGTTTTGGGCAAAAAAATCCTACTATCTGCATGGATTTTGAATAGTTTCCCGTTTATTGTACAATCTCTCATGCCATCTTTATCAATGTCTCCTACAACAATGCTATCAATTGCAACAGTTTGCACTTCCCCATTAAAAAAGTGCTTGAAATTCCCTTTTCCGTCTGAAATAAGAACGTGCGTCACTTGCAGTTCTTTTGTTCATTCTTTATACTTATAGTGGGAAGTAGGGTTGTGGAGAGTACAAAGTCATCCTTTTATTGTTTTTAGCAACTCTAGTGTTGATTTCTGAATCGCTGTTCATGTGTCTACATGTTCACCAAAAAACTTTTTGTATTGTTTCCTTTGGAGAACATCTTTAATATCCCATGTTCATCAGATTTTTGCTTTGTTTTTGTTATCATCCCATGCATCCCCCAGACTTCTGATATTGATATATGAATCAGGAAAGAGGCGATTATATTCTGCAAGAACATACTCTGCACAGATTGCTTGACCACTCCATCAGTTTTGTTGATAAATGTTTGCAATGGTATGAAAATTTTCTGGTATTATGTGTTGCATATTGTCATTATTTTCTTTTTTTTTAGCTGTTCATTGTTCTTTTTCTATCTCAATTTCCATGACTACTTCCCTAATATCATTCCACTGCGTTGGATCTTTCTCCCTTATTACTGTCTCAGCCAAACATGCAAGATAGAAATTTTTTTCTCATTCAGAGAGTTTTGGATATGCTGATATGTCACGGGTTGTAAAAATTTGTTTTATACGTTGTCAATAGTGTGTTCGTCATTTGTCAATAATATCTTTAAACATTGTTGTTAGTATTGTATTCTTACGGAACACTTCCCATTTTGTTGGATCCGCAAAAATTTGATGCCACATCTGTTTATTTAAACTATAGAGTGATTCTTTGTAACTAAAAATTTCTTTTTCAAGAATCTCTTGGTTTATACTAGACTCATTACTGTGTGATGCATTTATTACTTCAACGGTGCTGCTTTCTACATTTCGCAAGACCATAAGTATTTGATTAACAATAAAAAACCTCTGTACTCAAGTATAATGATTAGCTTGTTTTTGTCAAATTTTCCTCACCAAAATATACGTCCTTTGTCTTATATCTTGACTTTTTTCTTACTCCTTATTCACACAAGTAACACAGCTGCCTTTTCTTCTCCAATATACATTGTTGCAATTCCACGAAGAGGCTCAAATACGAATTTCTATTCCCATTTGGTATCTCTAAATGCCTCACGATATCGTGATGATGACAAAAGTGTCGTCCACATTTCATCATACATCCAGATATAATAATCGTCTGATGGCGTAAGATAGAGAATGAAGTGGTCAAGTTTGCTTATGGGAATATATTTTTTTGCTTTTTTATAACCAACGTTCCTCAAATCTGAAGGGAAAGCAACACCATATTTGATTGCTCCGTATCCAATCTCTCTAAAAAATATGCGTCAATACTTTGTTTTTTGTAATAGTGATAGAAACGGATAGTATCTTCGATAGGCATCATAATAGCGTAGATGAGTTCATGCATCATGATAGATGATTGAGTATGAGGACAATCAACTTTACCGATATGAAACTCAATTCATTGCCCAATATGTTTGGGGTATGATTTACCTGTTCATCGTGACGCAATTTTTGCTTATAAAAAAATCATAACAAAAGAGGGAGGTGTAGATAATATCGCAAATATTCACTGTTGATTAAAAAATCGTTGTCAATCATTGATAACAAAGTGGTGTTGTTTGTTGAGAATTCATCCAAAAATTTGTGAAATATTCGTCACACTTTTTCATGCTGGACTTTGTTTGTCAAAAACAAAATGATCGTTTTTTTTTCTCAAAATAATGCACAACCAGTCTCACACAATTCTTTCATATCTAGTTGCACTTCTTACCCAAAAAGCTTTTTCTCCATATTTCCGTTTTCTTTTTTCATCGCTGTCTTATCCATCATCGTCATTACTGTGACTTTTTTTAATTCTTGTTTCGCTGATAAGTGTGGGTCAGAATGTTTTTCTTTTACTTGATGTGATTTTTCTGCGATTGATGCTGGTTGTACTTTATCTGGTTTGATCGCTTTTAATTCTGGGTTTTGTGATGTTTTTTTTGTATATATACCAAAACTTGTTCCAGTGCTAATAATCAGACTTTTGGAACAGAGTGATAGCTTTTGCAGCTTTGGTGAGAGTCAAGAACGATAATTTTTTGGTACAAGAGACACATCTAGGATCAAAATATGATGAAATAAAAAACCTATAATCATTATACGTTTTTTTTCTCACAAATGTCAAAAAATAATAACTGACCTGTGTCACGAATAGTTGCAAAATCATCGATCGATTCGTACAATAAAGTCAGACGTACATATTTTTTTATTCCAACAATCAAAAAATGGCTTTGTGGGCTTTGTACCAAACGCAAAGTGCAAGAAATTGAGGACATTATGCACCCGATATTATTCAGCAATGATATGAGGCGTTGTGATGAATCAATGCAGTAAAGGCTCTGATTGCAAACAAGATCGCCGATCAACTTATTGAGCCACATTTCCCTGATGAGAAAAATCTTAAAAAGAATCCAGTACTTCAACAAGAGCTTAAAAGACATAAAGATGCCTTGGTAAAAAAATTACACAATGAAATTATGCCTCAGGTGTATGCGTCAGGGATTGATATTTCCCAGTTGCTGGCATGAATACTACCCTGACAAGGGTGACAACCCTCATGATATACTCAATTTGCTCAACTCAAAGCTTTTGCTGACTATGTACAAAAAACAGTAGAATATAGAAACACAATGCTTGCAACAGTATCGCGCAATCTTTCTGATGAGAAAAAAGCAAAAATGCATCAGCTTTTGGCACAGTTTGACGCACAGAGCAATGTGGCGCTTCAAAACACTCTCCACATTGAACAACAAAAAACTGCTCTTACCCAACAACAAGAGGAACTCCAATCCCAAATAAACCAATACACAACAAGTATAACAGAACATACAAGAATAAGAAACCTTGTCCTCGATACTGCTGGGAAAAATAAAGAGTGAATCATCAATTTTTTCAAAAGAAAATTTTCTCCAACAAATAGAATGATCTACTATCTCAACAAATACAATCTTGAAAATAAATCATGACAAAATTTTATCAAAAGTTTTCGTTCATTCCTTTTTAATGCAGTAGCGTCCACAAGGGAATTCCAAGACGAAACATGATCAGGTCGTTCAAAAAATATTGCAATGATAGAGATAGGAATTCGTAAGATGACACAAACACTATTTGGTCTTCGTAATGACACAAGCGAACAAAGTATTGCAATGATCCAAGAGTATATTTCCAAACTAACTTCATCACTCGACAATACTATCACCACTTCATGAGATCCACTTGCTGTCATGAGAGCTGAGGCAATTAAAGAGTATTTGGCAAAATACGAGGCAAAATATTACCAAGAATTAAAAAATCAAATCCCAACGTGATCAACAGTGAAAACAGTGTGACAACAACATTGGACCGATGCGCAAGTGCCTTCATCTCAACCATGATCAGCATCATGACAATCCCAACAACCGTGATGACGTTGACTATCCCCACATACCTCTCAGTGATCTCGTGCTCCTACATCGTAAAGTGAACATAGTTGTTTACAATTATTTTTTCCATCCCCATTCAGCAAGAAACAAAATATTACATCCCTACCAACGGACGAACAATATTCTCCTCTTTACCCCTTTATCCCTCCACGTTCCTCATGTACACCTCTCTCATCACTGCTACCAACTATATTGCCCAACAGTTATCTTATTTTTATGACAACGCCCTTATCGATAAATATGCTATCGCAAACATCATCCTTGATGATGTCATCACGGATTTGATAGAAAAAAATAGCATAACTGACACAATTGCAGATCAGTGTGAAGCAACGGGCGGCAATCCTGCAAAAATAGATGAGATTTTGCAAACCATCCCTGACTATCAATCATCACTTCAATCAGCAGTCAGTAAGTATTGTTCACATATGATTTCTATTGAAGATCTAATTACAACCCACAACACTCCCTAACACGACATCACCTGATCTAAAAATCTCCTGGACCAATCATCGAATCCAAACGACGCGTATCTCTCATGACCGCATCATTGATCAACACAATAGACTGCACATGATAGAGAGCAGTCTGCTGGGTCGATCAGGTCAATGCACGAAAAAGCAACACCCTTGCAAATGAGGACGGCTGCAAAGTTATTGTATGTCCCAATGAACGACCGCTACCCTGAGGATGATCTCTCCAAAAAAGACGGAAAACTTCCCAATCACTGACCAATTCGTGACGATAGGGCATACGAATACCAGCAAGCCCACGAGCAGGATCAAATGCCAACCCCAATCCATATCACGATAGTGAGGCAAATGTCATCTGACACAAATCGCCCTTATCGAGTCACAACACACGATCAAGACAATCCCATTCTCTAAATCACACACGATTGGCGTTTCTCATCGCAAATGCAAGCTCAATCCCCTCCTGTGCAAGAAATTGTCAAAAAAGCTGAGATTGAACTTTTGCAGTCATCCCAATTGACCATGTCAAGGCATTCATTACACCCAAAACACCAATCGCAAAAACGACAATAGAGATCAACACTTCTATCATCGTCAATCATAGTTTTTTTGTGCTTGCACTTACTCTCATATCCATGACAAAGATAAATATAAGAGTGTAGCGGTATTTTTTTTATTTGCAAGCTAAAGCGATTTATTTGATCAAAAAATTCTGCGGTAAACTTTGGGCAATTGTGGTCTCTGGATCCAAACGAAGCGGATGAGTCGCCTGTACAACAAACAATCATCAGGGTAAATCACCCAAAGGAAGAACCAATGATCATGATCACGAGACTGTTCCTGATGCAATGACAGTCGCATCAGCCATAACACGAAATGAAACATCAATCCCCGTAGCAGAACGCAGTCCCAAAAGAACATCACGAGCAGAATGAGATAGAGACAACCCATACAATGAGGAAAAAACCTGTGCTCCTGATGATGCAGATACCATGCCATGAGCATATCCCTGAGACGAAAGTGTCATCTGTCATGAATACGACGACCCTGTTCATGACTGATATCCTGCTTGATAAGGAGCAAGTGGTCATCGCGTCATATGCGGCTGCACAGACAATCTTCCTTGCTCAAACGCGATCGTCGTATACAAGGCAGCAAAAAGATTGATCAACGAAGGAGATAATCAGGACGGCAGAGCAGCAAGACGCGTTTGGTGTTCGACCAATCTTTGTTGTAATTGAGTCAAGAGATACTCAAAATCCTGATGATGACGCAAAGACACAAGACGCTGTGCAAACGTAGCAACTAAGGCACGGTGTGTCGAAGGAGACAAACACGGTTCTGGGCAGGACTGAGCACGCGTAACCGATGGCACCAACACTAAAGTAAGAGCAAGAACGATCGTCATCGTAAGAGAAAACATCACAGGAAACCATAAAGTAAAAAATACATCTTTATCAGTATACAAAAAAAAGAGACCACTGACAAATCGTCATAGATCTCTCGCAATCAAAGAGTTGACTTTTTGATTTTTCTTTCCTAGAAAGATCGGCGAATCGTATCGCGCATACTTCCTCTCGGACATATATTTCTCCCTACTCCTTTCCAATTTTCCACCTCACCACCATGGGACCAAGCACTTCTTCCCCCTCTTGATCATACCTATCCAATTCTCAAAACTCTGACAACGTTTCTTCGCTAATCAATCATCCAAACATTTCAATCAACTCAACAACATGATTATCTCACTCAATAAAGAGAACAATTCTATCCGTCAATTGATAATCAGCAGTTTTTCTCGCTTCTTGGATAATTCTAATCAGGTCACGAGCATATCACTCATATTCCAATTCTTTGGTCAATACTGGATCCATGACAACTACCATTCACTCGACAATCTCTCCATCAAAGGTCTCATCATGACTACGATACGCTATCTCAAACTCTTCACGTTCTAATATATGTCCATCCACAATCACCGTCCCATCTTTTCCTCGTGTAAATTCACCATTTTTTGCTTTAGTCAAAACGTTTTTGAATGCTGATCCAAGTTTTTTACCAAGGATTTTTCCATCCGGTTTGATAATGGTTTGAACGCTCTTCGTAAGAGCAGGATCGACACTGATTATTTTGACATTGAGTTCATCTTTGACGATCTCGAGCAATTCATCGTCAAGCTTTTCTGAGATTGTTGCTGATGCAAGGGGTTGTCTTACTCTGAGATTGTGTCTTGCTCTCCGCCCCAATCACGCATTCACCAACTTAGAGACACGATCCATACTTGCCATTACGTCAGTCAAGATTTGTTTCTCATCAGCAACAGGAAATGATTGATGATGCACGCTTCCTTCACCTCACAAGGCACGATACATATGCTCAGCAAGAAATGGCATAAAAGGAGCAATAATTTTGGATAAGGTCATCAGCACAGTATACAACGTCTCATAGGCAGAGAGCTTATCCTGATCACTCTCAGATTTCCAAAATCTTCTTCTACTTCTTCTAATATATCGATTGGTCAGATTGTCGAGAAATCACACAATCGCACGAGATGCGGTGTGCATTGTGTACTGAGAGAGATTGATATCAACAGTTTGTATCAACGAATGAAGATGAGATATTATTCGAGAATCGAGAAAACTACCCCCTCACGCCAAAGGTTCAGAACGGATTATTGATTCGTCGCTACGATCAATGGAAGGCTGCCATCCATCAATATTTGCGTAGGTGATGAAAAAATTGAAAGCATGTCGCATAGGAAGCATGACAGTTTTGACAACCTCAAGAAATCATTCTTCTTTAACTTCGACATCTCAGCCATACACCACAGGAGACAAAAGCGAATGCATCCTGATCGCATCTCATCCATATTGCATCAAGGCTTTTTTGGGATCAGGGAAGTTTCCGTACGATTTGGACATTTTGCGTCCGTCATTCCCTTTCATCACTCCGGTACACAACACATTGCGATAACTTGGACGATCAAAAAGGGCAACAGCAAGAACATGCATGACATAAAACCAAGCTCTGATCTGTCCCGTATACTCGACAATATAATCAGCAGGAAATTGTGCCTCAAACTTTTCCTTGTTCTCAAACGGATAATGGACTTGAGCATAGGGCATACTTGCACTATCCATCCACACATCAAGAACTTCTGGAATTCTCTCATATTCGTGCCCCTCAATCATCACTCTGATCTGGTCAATACTTGGTCTATGGAGATCAAAACGAGCTTTGCGAGCCACATCAACATACTCGACCACACTTATGTCCATTGTATTTTTATTATGGATATAGTATTTTTTCTTTTCAGTATTGTAATCAAAATCAGCCAATACTTTTCTCATCATAATCAACGGATCACCATGACTACAAATCACAATTGTCTGCCCTGCATGTTTATCTATTTTTTCATACAAAAATTCCTTGACTCTTGTATACACATCTTCAATACTCTCACCACTTACTCAGTCAATAGGTTTATTATGACCTCG
Organism: Candidatus Absconditabacterales bacterium; assembly: GCA_025057375.1. Classification (GTDB taxonomy): domain Bacteria; phylum Patescibacteriota; class Gracilibacteria; order Absconditabacterales; family Absconditicoccaceae; genus JANWWO01. The sequence continues at coordinate 8,687 of JANWWO010000008.1, forward strand.
CTGAATTGTCGAGCAATCAAAGGGCTTGTCTTGCACAGCAAATGCTTGACATTCGGTCAAACGTTTGTCAATAATGATTTCTTTATGCAATTTGTCAGCAAGATAGCCAATAGTCTGCTGACAACGGATCAATGGCGAACAATAAATCGCATCAATATCCACCTTGCCATATTTGTCTGCCATTGCCTGAGCCTGCTTGTGACCATAATCAGTCAATCTTCCTTTTCCTTCTGCATCGCCCCAATGTTTTTCGTTGTAATCCGTACGACCATGACGCATCAAGATAATTTTGGTGAGTTGTTTGTAGGGTTTATTTGCACGGAAGATGTCATCACGAGAGGACGCAATTCGATAGGATGGAAAGAGTGACATCGATGTGATAGTGCCCCACTCAGGCATATGAGCAAAGGTTTGAGTAATTGATCCACCATTGATACAATAGGCAAAACTTTGGATCACTTCACCATGAGAAACAACAAGCGCTGACGGATTGTGGTTTTTTCTGAGATCAGCAAGTGTCTCTCTATCACGCTCAATACTTGGTCACAACACATCAAGCAACTGTTCTTCATTACAATTTTTGAGTCCCATAGTAGTTAATCCATCCATATTTTTTATCCCAAACTTATGCATCGTTGCTTTCTTTGCTTGATGGAGTGCCTTTTTGCGTTGAAGAGAACCAAATCTTTCATCAATTCTCATAGGAATATCGAGAATCTCGCTAACGATTTCTGCTGTTTGAACTGCTCTTTTCATCGATGAGGTCAAAATCTCTGTATAAGGATGTCATTGTGCTTTCATTGTGTGTGCAAGATCAGTAATCTGCCTGATTCCCTCTTCTGTGAGGGGACCATCATCTATTGATTTGTCGGCGAGTCCATGACGAAGAAAATGAATTTCCCCCTTTTGTAGGGACGTATCACGAATGTTCGCTTTCCTTTTTGGAACATAAATCGGCATGGGGGTTCCCCAAAATCTCGTACGCGAAATACATCGATCAGGTGCTTGTTCAATGGTTTTGGCAAAACGACCATCTTTGAAATGGGATGGATATCGGTTGATTGCTTCATTGGCTTTGAGGAGATTAGGTTTGAGTTTTTGGATATTAATAAATCGGCTATCTTGTGCTTTGAAGATCAAGGGTGTATTGGAACGAGGACAAAACGCGACACGATGCGTAATGGATCATTTGTCAAAAAGGAGTCATTTGTCTTTGAGTTCGGTGCAGATGAGTTCGTTTGCGTCACGATAAAACACTCAGACTTTGTCCGTGATTTGGGAAGTATAACGTCACTCGTCGTCTAATGCTTCGGTTTGCGTCAATCAGTATGTTTTTCCCAAGTGGAAATCCGATTCACCAAACTCAGGAGCAATGTGCACAATACCCGTTCCATCTTCATCAGACACAAAATCAGCAGAATAAATACGATGATTGTTATCATTATGTCCGACAAAGTAGTCATATGGCGGTTTGTAGCTCAGTCACACCAATAATGATCCATGATAGGGCGATCCCACAACACTATACTGCTTCCCAGCAAAGATTTTTTCGACTCTTTTGGTGGCGACAACATAGTAGGCATCATTGTAAGAGATAGTTGAATACAAAACATCCTCACTGACCGCAAGTCACAGATTTGCCGGGATTGTTCGTGGGGTTGTGGTTCGAGCGAGAGCATACACTGCATTTTCTTTCACTATTCAATCGCCCCAAAATTTTGGATCAACTATCTCAAACTTAACCGTAATCGCAGGATCATTGATCTCATTGTACGTATCATCCATCGCTACCTCAAAACTCGAAATCGGAGTCGAAAGCGCAGTCGAAAACATCGAAACGCGCTTCCCTTTGTAGACAAGTCACTTATCCCAGAGTTGTTTGAAGACTCGCATGACTGATTCCATATAGTCATTGTCCATGGTTTTGTAACAGTTGTCATAATCCACCCAACGACCGATATTTTTGATGTAAAAAGGTCGTTCATGTGACGTTTCTTTGGTATATGTATAACATTCGGCAATAAATGTATCCACACCTTTTTTTTCAATCTCTTTGGATGTATTCCATCCAAGTTTTGCTTGGACTTTTTGCTCAATCGGCAACCCGTGACAGTCTCGTCACCACACACGCTCAACACGTTTCCCTTTCATTGTTTGATACCTTGGAATAACGTCTTTACAAATTGATGACAAAAGTGATCCATAATGAGGTGTCCCCGTAATAAATGGCGGACCATCATAAAAACGATATGGATTGTCTGCAGGATTTTTTTCTACAGAGACTTCAAAGGCTTTGGTTTGGTGCCAATATTCCAAAACTGCTTGTTGGATAGCCCAAAAATCTGGTTTGGATGGTTGAGAAGGGAAGAATGACATGAAGAAAAGAAAAGAAGTAAAAACTAGTGTCTACGTAACGACAATAGTCATATAATACAAGCAAAAAAACATCAAATAGAAATAATTTTTCGCGGTATTATATCAAGTCATTGGATGATTGCATACGCATCACCATCTGGCAAAAAAGAAAACCGTATGTATAACCCAAAAAAAAGAAGAAATGATAAAACCCACCAAAGAGGATATGCACGATGAAGATCTACGCCCCAACTTGGCTTGACTGGCATAATAGATCGACAACAATCTGCAATGATACCATATACAAGACCAAAAATAAAAATATGTCGCCATCCTGTCAATCATTCAGCAATAACTCGCAATAGTCATGCAAGAAATAGCATAACAAGTAAGGTTAAACGCATCGATACAAGATGTTTTTCTGAATCAATAATAAGCACATTACCCCAGGTAGGACAAGGTAAAAGTCATCGTAATTTGAACAATCATCATGATCAAAACAATGAAAGAAATCACAAAGGAAAGATCTGCCATGTAGTTGTGTATCCAAATCTTTTTGCAATAACTCAATATATGACATCCTTAAGAAATGATACAAAAAAAACTATGATACCAATAAAAAAGCATGATAGTATCCACGATATTCGTGATTGTGTTTCAGGAAGAAGATCATTTATCCAAAGGAGAAAAAGAAAAAGGAATGGTAGTATTACAGGAAGAACATAAACACGATAACGATTAACTCGCACATGCCAACGATGCAAGAATGATCATATACAAGTCAATCAATCAAGATATTCATTGATCAATGACGACCCAAGAAAAAAAAGCATACAAAAAATCCCTGCAAGAACAAATACAATAAACTCACTCCACTGTCAATCAAAAAACGAAAGCAATCAAACATATTCTTGTTCTTCAAGATTTGATTGATATGCCTGTCCAACACTTCAAAAAAACGTTCTAAAACGAGGGAAACGAGACACAAAATGAGCAAGCTTTTGCATACTCAAATCATCAATCTTGTACTGCACCATAAGTCAGATTTTTTTTATTATTTGAATTGATTCATATGATGATTTTGGAGGCAAAAAACCATACTGACGTGCTTCTTTTTCCCAAAGATAAGGGTATAAAATATACTCAGAACCATATGTAGCAACTGTCTGATGAGGAGCGAGAAAAAACAATCTTGCATACGAAAGGAAATCAAGAGTTCATCAGGACAAAGAAAACAATCATTTTCATGACAAGAGTACTCATCAAGAAAGCAACTCTTCTCAAACAAATCAAGAAAATACAACAGAATGGTCGTCTCCTTGTACTCATGAGAGTATATAATCTTGCATTGATCACAAAGTCTGTGTTTGTTCTGATCACTGATATGCTGATCAAGAATTTTTTATTATTTGCGTAAAAGAAGTTTGTGTTTTCTCTTTTCATGTTTTATTAAAAGAATTGATCGATTGTCTTGTTTGTATCACATCCTGTGACGATCATGACTGTCTTCAAAAAGGTAATCATGTTTGTTGTTCAGGAAATGTTTGTTGAGAGAGAGAAGAAGCGGTTCCTGTATTTTCTTTTATTGAATCTGAAGATGGAATATTTGAACTAGAACTATTTCCTGTAGGCATTGATTCTTGCTGATTATCAGAAATGGTTGTCGAATCAGAAAATTCCTCCATACCCCCCCTCGTCGGATCATCAGGAGATGAAATATGAGTAGGAGAAACATTCCCTGTAGGCATTGATTCTTGCTGATTATCAGAAATGGTTGTCGAATCAGAAAATTCCTCCATACCCCCCCTCGTCGGATCAGAAGTCTGAGTATATGCAAATGGGGCCAAAAAAGATAAAAATAAGAAACAAAAAACATAAAAAAATAATTTTTTCATATTCCAAAAGTCTAATTTAGATAATTGAAATAGAAAAAATGACATGGAATAGAAAGAAAAAATAAAAATAAAAACATCTCTACTGACTATACTCCATATGTCTCACCGGGGTGTAGTTCGACAATATTCGTCATATTCGTTTTCATTCCCTTACGAAGATCGTCAATATGCTGGATAATTTTTGGGAATGTGTTGTAATGCATAGGAATGGCAACAGTGGGTTGGAGAATATCCAAGGCGTATCATGCTTCACGAGGTCACATCGTATAGCGTCAACCAATCGGAATCATCACAATATCGGGACGATAGACGTCACGAATCATACCAAATTCGCTCATAAAAGCAGTATCTCCCATATGATAGATCGTTTTGCCCTCAATACAAAAGATGAATCAAATCGCTTGTCAGGTATCACTCGTATGAAATGCTGGTACAAGAGCAAGTTCAAGATCATCATCGACACGAAATAATCATCATACACTTGCCTGTTCGGTACGACATCATTGTGCGTGTGCATGTTTCATCATCTCATATCCTGAAAGAAACAGTGCGTCATCACGACGAGCCAGTTCCATCATTGTTTCAAATCCATGATCACCATGATCGTGCGTACAACAACTATAATCAAGTTTGGGTATATCTGCATGTGTAAGTGGTTTGACAGGATTAGAGAGCCAAATGTCAATCCCAATTGTTTTGGTTGTGGTCTGGATAAGAAATCACGACTGAGCAAGAAAAGTAATCTTCATTGATGGATGTGGGGAAAATAAAATCATACAACTATCACTTTTTCTTTTATTTCTCAAAAAATCTACACGGTATTGTTATGATAATAACAGTTCATCTGATACATACTTCCCAAATAAATGCCCATTTTTTTTGTTACTTTATTTCTTTAACGAAATAAAACAGGACATCACAAAGTTAGTAAGCATTTTTACTTCTCAGCCCTTATCATCAACGCACATTTCATTGTATAGTTTTCCGCATCATCCTCAAAAACAATCATCCTCCCCAAACGTATACATCTCATAGTTTTGTCTCACTCTCGTGAGCATATTGAGCGACCTGCCTACTTCTCCTACAATATCAAGCATTTGTCGGACAAATCACTTCCCATATCGGGATCAGTCTGCATAGTGGGGATGAAAAATTATCATCAATGAGATTAAATAAAAAAACCACTGATTGTATATCAATAGTATAGTTTTTTTACTTACAAATGCAAGGCTTTCTATGATAATGGCTTTCTTGCCTCAATCAATTCTTTTTCAAAGTTGACAAGACTCATAGTAATTTTGTATGACGCATTAGCATCATGCTCAGTTCTGGAAACAAGTGCACGAGAAAATGTATCTGTCATTTCTTGGATTCCAAGCCGCATTGTATTTTTTATTGTCGTAGCAAGTGACTCTTTTTTGTGTTGCGTATGAGAAACCAAAGTAGTCGTATCTCCCTGATCAGGATTGATAATGGAGGCAATTTCTGTCACTGAAGAAGATATTTCTGTTTGTCTTTGATCAGTCATAAAAAAACAAAGAAATAAAAACACTCTTGAGTGAGTATACACATCCAACAACAAATCTGCAAATTTTTGGTTAAGAAGTCACAAACAAAGAAAATGATGCCCTATGCTCAGGACACAAACCATACATCTCTAGTGCAATACGGTGAAAGCGAGTCCCATATCACTTATGACGAGCAAACCCATACTGAGGATACAACGGATCAAGCTGATCGCACACCCAACTATCTCTAGCAACCTTCGCAAGAATCGATGCAGCACTCACGACAGGAACCAACGAATCTGCACGCACCATAGGGCGAACAGAGACATAATGAGATCACCTCACTCATCGCACTGTCGGTCAGTCCATAACACAGTCGACAGATATCGACAATGTAGATAAAAAATCGACAAGAGAAATTAAACAAGTTTTGAGACCATAAGCAAGACCATAACGATCAATGTCGGAAGCAGAAAAAAAAACAGTATGACAGACGAGATTGGGGTCGGCGAGTATTTTTTGTGCAAGCAGCTGACGACGAGAAGCAGAAAGTATTTTGCTATCCTGACACAGATCGAGAACTGGCGAATATCCACGAGCACAGACCACAGCCATCACCAAAGGTCCTGCCCAACATCATCTCCCTGCCTCATCAATTCCCGCACATACCATCTCTACCTACATGACTAAAAGCTATCGAAGATACACCCACAACGCAATACCCAACCCACCAAGTGCCACCAAGACCAGCACCCAAGACAAAAAAGACAGACAATAAAAAACGAGGCGCCATCTTCCCAATGAACGATAAGAACCCCACAGTTGATCAAAAGGCTGATGATAATCGGGAAGTCCATAAGGAGACGCCAAAGCCTGCAAAGCATCAAACTGTTTATTGTAATCTGTGTGACGAAGAGAAGCACGCACCATATCTCTCAATGAACCATCATGTGGCATCTTTTGATAGAGGACAAAGAGACATGCATCAAGAATCTGGTGAATCTTGCCCAAAACCACAGACTTTTGAGACTCAAGCAATGCTAGGCGTTTGTGAAAAAAATACAGAGCAAAAAAAAGCAGGACAATCAAAACACCCCATCATCACATAGTGACCAGTGGAGTCAAACCAAAGGCAGATCATGTTGCGTACTGTATCCCGATATCCATCAATCAAAAAAATGCAAAAAGATAATTATTTTTATTTTTTCGCTTTTGCTACGTTAATAAGCTTTTTTCTTACCCATCCTGACTGAGGAACTTCGACAATATCTGTTGATCATGAAGGTAAAACAACATATCTATATCCATCAGCATCGACTCTGAGTCTTGTTTCTCGACAGATTTTTCTCCCTTTGAGAAATCGATGATAGGTTCTCCCCTTGGGATTGGTAACAACACCAACAATATTGAGATCTTTGGCTTCTTGAAGCTCAAGTTTCTTCTTCGGATAATCAAACCTCTTCGAGCCAGCAATTCTTTTCGCTTGTTTCTGAGCTGCGGCTTTTTTTGCAGCAATACCTCTTTTGTTTGTTCTTGCCATCAACCATACAAAAAAACTAAAAGTACCCATACAATCACCCAAATTATACAAAAAAATCTCTTATTTGCAAGACATTATATACAAAAATACGGATAAAACAAAAACAGTACAACACCTGCAGTTACACACATGGGGATCGCATACATACTTATTTCGTCACAGGACGCTTAATACTACACACTCATCATGCACAAACAGGACGGTATCCTGGATCAGGCAGAATATTCTTTTCTCTGAGTCGATAGTAAATTTTGCATCAGACACATAATCACACACTTGTTTCCAGTCGCATAAAAAGCAAACACGTTCCACAGATCGCTAACAACCGTGGTCACTGATAACCCACGACAAAGACAAGAATCATCATGATACTTGCCATCACAAGTCATAGACCCCATGCAAAACGTTTTTGGACAGCTCAAACATAATCTGGCTTTTGATTTTTGACGAGAAGATCTCCAAGACAAGCAAGAGGAGCAAAACGAGGACTTATAAAAACCCTAATCACAAACTCACCAAAAATCAGTGGCAACACAATCATCAAAACAGAAAAATCTTTGGTCAAAAATGTATACATCATCGTCCCAAAACCAATCACAAACATCACTCCCGCTCCAGAACGAATAGATCTTTCATTCAGTACATCATAAAAAATCTCTTCACCATCGATAACCAATCAAGGAATACGATATCAGTAATGCATAAGATACAAACAAGAAATAAAAAACAATTTCGGAATATGTTCGGTTATAATAATTTTTGATGATTTTGCAAGAGAAAAGGAGAAAATTGTCTTGCATTGTACAAAAAAAGATCACATAACATATGCACAAAAATCTTCACAATCATGAAAAACAAAATAATCATGACATTGCCGCATTGATGTTGCTAAGATCGCAGAGCATTATGATTCAAGACGTCGTATTAACGCATAGTATTGGTGATACGACAATAGTAGTAGTAATCAAAACTATAAACCAAAAAATCATTCACGGTTTGGGTGCCATTTGGTCCAACAGCGATCTGTTTTAGCAAGTAAGCGTTACAGACTGGTCCTCTAAAGTATTGTTTATTTCTGGGTCTGAAAAACATTCCGACCCATATATCCAAAAACAGTGGCTTAAAGAAACAAAAAAGCACATGAACCTTCTTATAGCCCCTCTTGGTGAAAAAATTATCAATCCAGAACATTTGTTGTATCAAGGCCGGATGAGTGATTATCTACCCACTCGATTGATCCAAGTCGCTTCTCTGATCATGAGAAACCACTCGTACACCGGATGATCGCAGCAACGGAAGCTGCGAGAAACAATTGGAGGAAAAGGTTAGAAACAGAAAAAAAGCAAAAAGCACAATAACACAGCCTCAAAAAAAGCGACAAAAAAATTATAAAAATTTGAACGTTCCTCACCACCGTGAACAAAACTAAATCATTATAAAACCACTTAGGTTTGCCTGTAGACCCCTTCCATTTGCATGGAACAGGGAGCTTGTATTGAGAAAACATTACGCCATAATGTTCTTCGCTTCCTCATAGACAAATCTCTTCAATGCAGGAAGTTCTTCCAATCATGGATATCTCTGGATCAGCTCGACAGCTGTATCATGAATCCCTGCCACAAACTGCGTATCAGCAAGAATCTCAAAGGGGAGATCTGCCTCTCCCGACTGCCTCGTTCCCAAGACTTCTCATGGTCCACGCTGTTGCATATCAATTCTGGCAAGAGTAAATCAATCCGTATAATCTTCCATCGCACTCAAACGTACACGAGCGTCAGACGATTTTTTTTTGCAATCAAGAAAACAGTACGACTGCATATCGTTTCTCCCAATTCTCCCACGCAGCTGATGTAATTGTGACAATCCAAAACGCTCGGCATTCATAATTATCATCATCGTTGCGTGACGCACATCCACACCGACCTCGATCACTGTCGTACTAACCAACATCATCATATCACCGTGTGCAAACTGACGCATCACCTCATCTTTTTCTTTGGGTTTGAGCTTGCCATGCATCAGACCAATACGATGACGAAACTCGGGGAAATCCTCCTGCATCTGCTCATAAGTCTCGATAACATTCGCGACATTATCCATATGCTCGCTTTCATCTACCAAGGGAGCAATCACAAAAACCTTTTCACCCCTCCTCATCCTATCCGTCATCCATGGACGAAGCTGATGTCGTGTTTTGTCAGTGATAACTTTGGTAATGATAGGTTTTCTTCCAGCAGGTAATTCATCAATGACAGAAATATCACACTCCCCAAAATATGCCAATGCAAGCGAACGGGGAATTGGCGTTGCTGACATTTGGAGAATATGAGGACTACCTTGTGATTTGAGAAAACCACGTTGCTTGACACCAAATTTATGTTGTTCATCAATGATGACCAATCCCAAATTCTTAAAGACGACATCATCTTGTACAATCGCATGAGTCCCCACCACCAAATCAACATATCATGCACAAATCTGATCTTTGATATGCTGCTTGACACGAGCAGTAAGAGATCCTTGTAACACCTCCACACGTACACCACGAGGGAGCAAAAACTTGGCAATAGTCTGTGCATGTTGTGCTGACAAAACAGCAAGAGGTACCAAAAAAGCAACTTGTTTACGGAGATAATGAATCACATACCACGCTACTATGATCGCCACAATTGTTTTTCCCGATCCTACATCTCCCTGAACCAATCTCATCATCGGCGTCGGTCCATGCAAATCCTCTATGATCTGGGTAATAACTTTTTTTTGAGCATTAGTTAGCTCAAAAGGAAGAGTATCCACAAACTCTTTGATAACATCCCATCTAATCGACATCCCAATACCATGATACGTCTGAGAATACTGCTGACGGCTGATCAAACCAGCCAATTGCATCCTGAGGATTCTATCAAAAAAAATCCTTCTCTGACCACGTTCGACGTCTTTCATCGTCGTAGGGAAATGCATCATCGCAATCGTGTCAGGAACTGAAGGAAGATTGTTTTTGGTAATGATATCTTCGGGAAGATACTCCTGAAAAATCTCTGGAATCAAGGGACGTAGTTTTGCCATTTGTTTGACAAATCGTGCTGGTTTAATCCCCGCCATTTCTGAGTAAATGGGATAAAGTCATCACGCATATGTACTCGCATCATCAGTACTAACAATCAATTCTGGATGTATACACGATAGCTGTCAGCGAAAATTTTTTATCTTGGCAATAATCAGATACCATGTCTCGAGCGTCAATGATTTGGTAGCAAATGCAGAAAAAAATGAAGCAGTCAAGACCATACCTTGATCATCACAAAATTCACACAACACAACCTGCTTACCCCCACGATAGACAGTTTTTTTACTCATCAATTTTCCCCTCGTAACCTGTGTTGTTTTACCATCAGCAACAATAGAGGACAATGGCAAGAGATGACTCCTATCTTCGTAGGTGCGAGGAAACGTAAGCAAAAACTGTTTGGGAGTGACGATCCCATTGAGAGCAAGGAGCGAAATATATCTTGAGGATGTTTTGAGAAGTTTGAGAAGATCCATAGAACAAAAAAGATGAAACATTCACTCTCTCTATAGAGAAATTTTAATCAAAAACAAGATGAATACTATATCACAAGAACCATCATTGGCAAGCAAACTTTCCTCTTCATTATACAGAGAGTTTGCGTATGTGTCTATCAATCATTACACTTGAAGCATCAGATATCTTTAGATCCTCTACAAACCATGCCCTCACGACTCCTCATATTGCTTTTTACAACAATACCATGAATCAGTATATGATTTTCTCGAAAAGACCACCTCTTTACTCCTATCATTCTAGAAACAGGATCAACTTATCGCCTTATCTCATACTCACAACAAAGAGATTTGTTTGGAAGAGATATCATCCCTGTTCATCGTGCTCACGATCAGTATGTAGACACAAAGATCAATATATTCGAAACACTCGGGTGGCATAACTGATTATGATATCATGAAATCGGCTTTTGACATGAGTTTGTCGTGATTTTTATTCATGGATTGGGAGGTCATAGATGACGATGATGGAATGACTGGTCATTTGGAGGAAACTTTAATAGACTAAAAAATCTCGCTGTTCGCTTCAATGGAAGATACATCTCCCCTGATATTCCTTCCTTTCAGGCAGGAGCATCTCATATTGCGTGAATTATCGCAGAACAACGTCGTGATCATCCAACCAAAAAAGTTATCCTCGCATGTGGATCCTCGGGTGGACGCGTCTGCTGGGATCTCTATGCTCGTACGGATATTCCTCTTGATGGATTGATTTTACTTGGAAGTACCTTCCCCTCTCGTGCTATCCTCAATCGTCGTTCAATTCCTGTCTTTTGGGGACATGGAACCGCAGATACGAGTATTCCTCACTGACCTCTGCAGCGCTTTGTAGCATCAATTAATGACCGTCCCGTGATGCTAGACCTCTATGAAACAGGAGTCCATGGAACACCGTTGAGAATGATCGATTGGGCATGGACATTGACATGGATAAGTAGCCATCGAACACAATAATCACACCCCTCCCATCAAAAAAAATCATACCATACAAAAAAAATAAAATGTACACCCACCAAAAAAAATATCATTATTTGTCAATCAATAATGCCATGTACAGTGGCGATTTTTTGGTGAAAAACAAAACATATCAGTATACTAAAACCAAGAAACTTTATTTTTTTCTTAGATTCCCATGATCCTTTTTGTTCTGCTGATGTTCGTATCTGGAATGCCATTTTCTGTCTCTGCTAGAGAACAAGCATTCCAAACACTAACATGACCAAGTCGTCAGACCCTTTTTCTTGATCCATCACTCATCAATATAAGTCAATTATTGCCAGGTGATGAATATATTGACCACGCAGATATTCGTTTTGATACCCAAGCAGGGGAGACAATGATCCAAACAATCGAACAAGGCGTTGCCCACCTCCAAAAAAAACTGGTCGACTTGGACAAAGAAATTGGCCCCGGGAATCCATGATATGAACAAATTAGAAGAGATGTGGTCGCAGTTATTGACGAAATCATCAATCACAAAAATACACTAAGTGAATCACTCGAGAGAATCAAAAATGTCGAAAGAGTTGTTTTCCAAGGAGCACAGAGACTAGAAGAAATCAGATCAACTATTGATCAAACCAAAAATGTTATTTCGACCCTCACAACAGCACTATACGAACTATCTCATCGCATCTATGATCAACATGGCAATATCGACGATCTCAAACTCTTCATAAACGACGACAAAGAAATCTCCACCACCACACTCGAAGCCAATCAATATCACCATATCATCACCCGTCTAGATGAACTGGTCCAAGCAATGAATTCACATCAATCACAACAAGCAAGACGTATCAGAATCAGTAACGAAAACAAAAGAAGACTCCGTGAAGAAATAGCAAGCTTTGGGGCCAAAGTCCAAAACCTTGAACAAAAAAGAAAACTCTTAATCGAATATCTCGAATTGTATAGAGTCAACAGAGAAAGAATGTGAAATCGCGCAATCAACATCTTTGAGACCAGAAGAGATATTCATGATTCTATTGTCGCAACCATTGAAGAAATCAAAACAAGAAAATTTACTGCTCCTTTTGATGTTGATCAAAAACTCGAAGAATTAAGAAATCTTGAACCATATGCAGAATTTGAAAGATCAGCAGAACTCTCATGGCCTATCATGCCTGTCTCACAAATAAGCAGAAAATTCAAAGATCCAGATTTCCAGGCACAATATGGATTTAGTTTCATGGGAATCGAAATTCCCGCCCCCCAACAAACACCTCTCTATGCTGCTGATGACGGAATCGTATACAGAACAGTAATTGACACATGACTAGGAGTCAGTCGATTCCTTCTTATGCATCGCTGAGGATATCTATCCATTTACCAATTCCCTTCTATTGTGCTTGTCAGAGATGGAGATATCGTCAGAAGATGACAACTCATCTGATATAGTGGAGGAGAACCGGGAACTCCTGGTGCATGATTTATCAGTAAAAGACCAAATCTGACATTTATGGTGGTCAATAATTTCCAGTTTCAAGACCCTCTCAATGTCCTCGATCTCTCCATTTTCAAACCAGACAACAACCTTACTCTCGAATACAAAATTAAATATCTCCAAGACATCTATCGCAGACCAAGAGATTTGTACAAAGTAGAATTTATCCCCTGATCATCACTCAACGAAAGAAGACAAAATTTCCTTGATTTGTATGCCGTATGAATCTATAGAAGTTTAGCATTTTGGATGGATGCAGCGGCAGGGTCAAATATCGATCTTGATGTGGGGATTTGTATCTGATTTGCGGAATCAAGCATGGGAAGATTTTTGACTACAGAAAATAATATCGGTAACGTTGGCAACAACGACAGATGAGATAGAATTGGTTTCAATTCTGCCCTTGAAGGAGCGAGACTGATATATTCAACGCTTAATAACCAATACCTCTGACATTATCATACTATCATCGAACTCAATGGATACGGAAACAAACGTGGTGCCATTTATGCCTCATCTCCATACAACCGACAAAATAATGTTGTCAAATGTCTCAGTATGATCAAATGATATTATGTCCCTGATGATTTCCCTTTTAGAACCTGACCAAATCCTAGAAAACAATAAAAGAATACAATCTCTTGCACCAGAAAAAAAAGTCTTTATACTGACCGCACGTGACGCGAGTCAGTTTTTTTTATTTTGTGTGTCATCAATGACGTTTGTCTTTTCTTCTACAGCAATTGCTGATTGCATCCTCATACAACCAACAATTTTTGAAGACAAAAGATGATTTTTTATGGAAACTTACCATGCTGATAAGTTTGCCCAGTGATGAATCACCACGACCTTTATCCAAGATAATCACAGCAAATCCAAAGCAGGCGTCCTCAGATGACTCCACTTCCAGACACAACATTCGCAAGCCAAACTCGTCAGAGTCACACGCTGAGCCGTCCTTGATATTGTACTCGACTGTAGAGTATGATCACCATCGTATGAACAACACATTATCGTCGAGCTCAATGAAACCAACAAACACCAGCTCTTTATCCCCAAAGGATGCGCACATGGGTTTCTTACCCTCGTTGATGATACAGAATTTTTGTACAAATGTGATGATGTTTATGCACCACACTTTGATAGTGGCATCCACTATGCAAGCATTGGTGCTGATCGAGAAAACATAAAAAAAACATACTGACTGACTGATTTTATCATCTCACCCAAGGATCAAGGATTACAGACATTTGAAGAGTATAAAAAGCATCCTCTCTTTTAGATTTTCTTATTGAATGAATAAAACTATCCTCATCACAGGCAGCAATGGAATGCTTGGAACCACGTTTCGTCAACACCAACTTCTTGAAGATCGCTGATACAAAGTCATCTATACAAATCGCAATATGCTGGATATTACTAACCTCAGTGAATGTCATTCGTTTTTTGCATCCAACCATATCCACACAATCATCAACTGTGCTGCGTATACTAATGTCGAAAAAGCTGAAGATGAAGAAAAAATACCCAATTATCAAGTCAATACTCTCTGATCGACCAATCTGGCACTATGTGCAGCACAACATAACATTCGCCTTATTCATATAAGTACAGATTATGTTTTTGACGGGTCTCGTATCGACGGCAATAATGAAAACGATACCTGCTGACCACTCAACCACTATGGGCTTGCAAAATGGTTAGGTGAAGAAAACATACTCCGCATCTGTGGTAACCATGGAACAATCGTGAGAACAAGTTGGCTCTATGGAGGATGAAAAGAATTCAAAAACTTTGTCAATACAATGCTCCTACTCTGACAAACCAAACCTGAACTGCGTGTGATCGATGATCAGCGATGAGCCCCAACGTACACAGGTGATTTGGTGCATGCTATTACTGAGCTTATCCAAAGGAATACGTTTGATCAACCAACCTATCACTTCTGCAACCATACGCCTGAATGAGGAATCACATGGTATGATTTTGCACAACAAATATTTTTATTGACGCAGAATTCCATTCCAGTTCATCCAATTCCAAGTTCTGACTACCCGACCAAAGCTATTCGTCCTCGTCATAGCCATCTGATCAATAATAGTAATATCATCCTTCCTGATCGAAAAAACGGACTCCAGACCTATCTCACATCACTACAAGTAATAACATAAGAAAAACGCAATCGTATCATTTTTTATCCTCACGCTGAACGATGCTTCCTCCAATGCGTTATTTGCCTGCTGCAATATCTACAACAGACAATCGACACAAAAGCCTCAAAAATGAGCCCATCCGATCACACTATCCTATTCGTCTCTTCGGTAAAACACTTATGCACCCAGAACTCGTGAGCTTTGCAGCAGATGCAGGCTATCGCTATACATATTCACAAACTACCCTTATATGAACATGACGACCAACTATCCTTCTTCCTCTCAAACAATTCATTCATAGAATATACTCCCTCTCGCCAACTTCTGTTCTCTGCAATCGATACCGTGATGAAAATGATAGGCATGGGACGACATGCCGATGACGAACCTAAATTATGACCTGATCCCGTGATTGTGTCGATGAGTGTTGGTGAGAGCAGAACTCTCTGATGCAAACATAAAAAATACCGTGACTGACGCATCGCCTCACCTTACATTAATGGTAACATTGTAAGTATGGAGCAAGGCTGTCAACGTGATCTACTGCATTACATCCCCAAAACAAAAAAAACAATCAATGCAAGAATTAATCTCACATGGAGAACACTAATAATGAGATAAAAACATAGCATACAAATCATCATATTTACAAAAAATACAAAAAAATAGGAACGATTATCATGGCAGATTTTTATTTTTGTACACACATCACCATGTCTCCAGTGAAAAATATGTACCAGGCATCATCAATCAAACGAATAATCACCACAATGGACGGGGTCCCAGTCTGTAAAGATGATGGACGTATTCTGTGTTTTCTCGATACTGCCTCTTGTAGATATAATGCCAAAATACGTACATTCAAATACAAACTAAGACACCACTCACGGGGACTCACCAAACACCAATTCTTTCGTGCCCAAAAAGAACGGCATGAGCAGTGATATATCTCAATGGGAACACTAGGACGAAAAGGAGACTAACACAATCAACACGTGCACATTCTCTCCTGACCTACAAGCACGGCTTACAACAAGTATGATACATCTTGCTTTTTTGCAAGACACCACGCTATAAGGCGATTCATTTTATTTCCCCTCATTTCCTATGTCACAAACTATCCTTATTACCGGCTGATGCTGATTTATCGGTTCAAACTTTCTCAATCGTTATGTACCTCGCTATCCAGACATCACCTGGATCAATTTGGACGCTTTGACCTATGCAGGCAAACAAACAAATATCTTGCCAGACATCCAATTAAGTCAGAATTATATTTTTGTTCAGTGCGATATTCGTGATATTAATGCAGTCCGCAAAGTTTATGAAACATATCCAATCACTGATTGTATCCATTTTGCAGCGGAGAGTCATGTCGATAATAGTATCAAAAATCCCACTCTTTTTCTGGAAACAAATATCATCGGAACAGCGAACTTGCTTAACTGTCATAGAGATTTTGGATGCAAAAGGTTTCATTATATCTCGACGGATGAAGTCTATGGAGATCTTCCCCTTGATCGTCCTGATATCAAGTTTCTCTACGATACACCACTCCATCCGCACTCTCCCTACTCGACGTCCAAAGCTGGTGGCGATATGCTCGTACAGGCATATGGCAGAACATACGGCCTTGATTACACAATTTCTCGCTGTAGCAACAATTATGGTCCCAACCAAGATGTCGAAAAACTTATTCCCCGCTCGATTTCTCTCCTCCAATCTGGCCAACAAATTCAAATCTATGGCAAGGGAGAAAATGTCAGAGATTGGATCCATGTCGATGATCACAATGATGGTGTATGGACAATTTTTACCAAAGCACCATCATGATCGATTTATAACCTAGGTGGAAACAATGAAAAAACCAATAACGAGATAGCACAACTTTTATGTCACCTAATGCAAAAAAATCCCACTGACTGGATCACATATGTGACAGATAGACCAGGGCATGATCGCAGATACGCGATTGATTATAGCAAGACAACCCAGGATTTGGGGCGAGAACCAAAAATTGTTTTTGAAAAAGGATTGGAAGAGACGGTGAAGTGGTATACAACGTAGAGTTTTGCATACATGTAACCCTTAGTATTGATTTTTTATTTGTTGGTTTGGAGATAAAGCACAACGAATGATTGTTTGCTCGTATTGATAAAATACAATACGCTGATTTTGAAAAATCTTGTCTCTACGAAAAGAAACAATAAAATCATAAATATGTTCTCAAATGCTAACATTGCATACGTGGAAAAACATTTTGGGAAAAGACCATATCCTTATTGCTCGTTATCGAAAAAACAACAAATATGTAAACAGCAAAATCGTCTCTTGTGTCAAATACCGTAGAAGGCAAGCAAGTTTGACATCGGTATTGCAATATATTATACTTTAACAAAATTCGTAAATCAGAAGAATGCTTGAAGACGCTATAAGAAAAGATTTTTGAACATTTATCTATAAAGTGTTGAATATGCATACTCTATGCTCATTCTCAACAAACAAAGCAGTGGCAACGTACCATATAGTGAGTAACCAAACGAAAACGTGTTGCTTCTCAATTTTTTGGCAAAAAGAATAAAAAATTCCATAACGAGGATCAAAAAAAGAGAAAGCGGAAAATCCACTATGTGTGCAACAGTAAATCCTACAGAGACCAAACCAATCATGCTATCATAGATAATCCCAAAACATAATTACAGTCAATGCATAATCTTTTTTTTTCGTTGACACAAAGCGGAGCATCCTCTCGATACTCTCATCCAATGATATACCTGGCTTTCGACCCAATTCATTAAATACTTTGATTGTATCAGCAAAAATGTCTGCAATATCATTATCTCTCTACGAGGATACACACACAAAAGAATAGATGTGTCTGAAACACCGAAACACAGCATCAATCATCCTAAAAACGGATATGCCTTGCCCGGGCCCTACGTTATAGAGATAACATTATAACTAATAATATTTAGTCTAAGCAAAAATTATATCACTGACACAAATCAAAAAACCTCACTATAATCGCTTAATCCAGAAACATCATAGATGAAATAATCATCATCAAAAACACGAACATGATCATATCGCATGAAACAACACCAAAAATGTAAGGAAAGAGATTATTGGCAATAACACGAGGAACTTCTCCGAGCAACCCCAAGGCATGAGCACCTATTAAATTAAAATAACGAAGATAAATTACCGATAATCAAGCATATTTTACATAATCTTCACACATACGCTCAACAAAACACTTCGTTATACCATAAGAATTGGTCGTTGCGCCACACGGAGAGTTTTCGTCAAGAAGAAAATACTGAAAGGTCCCAATACACAGTACACGATAAAGAAAAAATAATAAATCTGCACTCATACGCAAGTATCTTATTGACTAAAACAACGAATCCATTACTATTGTTCGTACAATAACGACTAGGTTCCTGACAGCTTTCTCATACTGCTTTGAGTGCAGCAAAATGAAAAACAGCATCGATAGAATATAAAGAAAAAAAATAAAAAACTACCCTAGATAGGGCAGTCTTTTTGGTCAAACTATACTATATATTGTATAAGAGACAATCAATAATTTTGATACAGTATTCAAAGTAGATAAAGAAATATAGAAAGGTGGTCCATCCCCACGTTCCCGTAGGGATACCTTGTTACGACTTAACCCCAGTCACTGTTTTTCTCTTGAAGCCACATTGTAACTTTTCAGAGAACGACAGCTCCCATGGTTTGACGGGCGGTGAGTGCAAGGAACAGGGACATATTCACGGCGGTATGCTGACCCGCCATTACTAGCAATTCCAACTTCATGTAGTCGAGTTTCAGACTACAATCCGAACTAGGGGTAGGTTTAAAGATTTGCTCCGCCTCACGACATTGCTTCTCGCTGTTGCTACCCATTGTATGATCTATGAAGCCCTAGACATAAGGGGCATGAGGATCTGACGTCATCCTCTCCTTCCTCCTCGTTACCGAGGCAGTCTATCATGACATACTAACATGACACGAGGGTTGCGCTCGTTTCTAGAATTAACTAGACACCTTGCGGCACGAACTGACGACGACCATGCACCACCTGTACAAAGCGTTTATATTGCTATAAACTAGTTGACTTTCATCAACGACACAATGTATGTCAAGCCTAGGTAAGATTCTTGGCTTATTATCCAATTAATCGAGATCATCCACTGCTTGTGTGTTCCCCCGCCTATTCCTTTGAGTTTCACTCTTGCGAGTATACTACTCAGGCGGTTCGCTTAACCCGTTAGGTACGGCACTTCCCCAAAGGGAAACACCTAGCGAACATAATTTACGGCTTGGACTACCGGGGTATCTAATCCCGTTTGCTCCCCAAGCTTTCGTCTCTCACTGTCAGTACATATATAGTTAGCTG
Organism: Candidatus Absconditabacterales bacterium; assembly: GCA_025057375.1. Lineage (GTDB taxonomy): Bacteria > Patescibacteriota > Gracilibacteria > Absconditabacterales > Absconditicoccaceae > JANWWO01. The sequence goes on from JANWWO010000008.1 coordinate 28,571, forward strand.
CTTTCGCTTTTGGCGTTCCTTCTGATATCAACGCATTTCACCGCTCCACCAGAAATTCCACTAACCCCTATAAGACTCCAGAAATGCAGTATCCGTTCCTTATCCTTGATTGAGTCAAGGGATTTAAAAACAGACTTACAAAACCAGCTACAGACGCTTTACGCCCAGTAAATCCGGATAACGCTTGCCACCTACGTATTACCGCGGCTGCTGGCACGTAGTTAGCCGTGGCTTATTCCTGAGATACCGTCATTCGTCTTCTCCCAGAAAAGAAGTTTACACCCCACAGGGCTTCGTCCTTCACGCGGAGTCGCTGCATCAGGCTTTCGCCCATTGTGCAAAATTCCCCACTGCTGCCTCCCGTAGGAGTATGGGCCGTGTCTCAGTCCCATTGCGGCCGGACATCCTCTCAGACCGGCTACCTGTCATAGGCTTGGTGAGCCATTACCTCACCAACTACCTGATAGGACGCACCCTTTTCCCAAGGCGATAAATCTTTCACTCATATATTTTCATTTTATGAGTCACATAAGGAATTAGCTATATCTCTATAGTTATGCCTTACCTCGGGGCAAATTAGGTACGCGTTACTCGCCCGTTCGCCACTATCATATAACCGAAGTTATATAACCGTTCGACTTGCATGTGTTAGGCGCTCCGCTAGCGTTCATCCTGAGCTAGGATCAAACTCTTCACGAAAAAAATTATTGATTGTCTCTTATAAAAGACATAGTATAGTAAAGAACAAACAACATTCTCATAAGGTGACATCAATTTACTTTCCCACCCCTAAAGGGGGCAGTATCATCAACTATTGTACGTTTTACTTCTGAGTTCGGAATGGGATCAGGTAGGTCCATACAATACATAGATATCACCATAAAAGAATGGCATATACCAAAAGAAACATATATATTTTTGAACAATAATCAAGTTCAATTGATCAATTAGTGGATCTCTGCTCAATACATTGCTGTATGTACACATGATCTCTATCAACCTACTAGTCTCGTAGGGATCAAAAGGGTAACCTAATCTTGGAGTAAGTTTCCCACTTATATGCTTTCAGTGGTTATCTGTACCCAGCGTAGCTACGCAGCGATCTGCCAGTGGTCTGACAACTGCTTCACCAGAGGCTAGTCCATCCCGGTCCTCTCGTACTAGGGACAGGTCTCCTCAAGTTACCAACGGTCACAGTAGATAGGGGCCAAACTGTCTTACGACGTTCTGAACCCAACTCACGTACCGCTTTAATGGGCGAACAGCCCAACCCTTGGGACCTTCTACAGCCCCAGGATGCGATGAGTCGACATCGAGGTGCCAAACGGAATCGTCGCTATGAACGCTTAGATCCCATAAGCCTGTTATCCCCGGAGTAACTTTTATCCGTTGAGCGGATCCCCTTCCACATGGAAGATCCGGATCACTTTTGCCTAGTTTCCTATCTGCTCGACGTGTAAGTCTCACAGTTAAGCTTGCTTATCCAAATATGGGTCCACTACGGTTTCCATCCGTAGCAAGCAAACCTTTGCACGCCTCCGTTACATTTTGGGAGGCACCCGCCCCAGGTAAACTGCCCGACAGACAATGTCCCTCACATCGTGAGGTTAGATCTACGAAACACAAAGTGTGGTATCTCACTGACGACTCTAACAAAACTGGCGTTTTGCCTTCAAAGTCTCCCACATATACTGAACATCGTGCACCGCAGACCAATATCAATCTACAGTAAAGCTTCACGGGGTCTTTCCGTCTAACTGCAACCACCCGGCATTTTCACCGGGATTGTAATTTCACCGAGTCTAGGAATAAGACAGTGTGGGGATGATTATACCATTCGTGCGGGTCGGAACTTACCCGACAAGGAATTTCGCTACCTTAGGACCGTCATAGTTACGGCCGTCATTGACCAGTGCTTAACTCTCGAGCTTGCACAAGAGAGGATAACATTCTGGCATTGGACAGGCAACACCCTCTATACATCCACTTTCATGTTAGCAGAGAGCTGTGTTTTTGATAAACAGTTCCCCCCACCACTTTCGCTGCGACCTACCGAAGTAGGCAGGACTTATCCCGTAGTTACGTCCGCTAATTTGCCAAGTTCCTTATTCACTAGTTGTCTCGATTGCCTTGGTCTACTCGACCTGTTTACATGTGTCTGATCTCGGTACGAGTTTTATTATACTGAAGCATAGAGGTTTTTCTTGGCATCAGAACGAAAGAAATAACCCGAAGGTTTTTGTGACTGCTCGCTTTTGATACAACGGATTTTCCTATTGTATCTATCTTTTACAAGAAACTTGCATATACAACTCTCATCCTTAGAAAGCTTCTTCAAATCCCAATGCGTTACCCCATAGCATATAATAAAAGTGCTGGAATATTAACCAGCTATCCATCGCGATAGCCTTTCGGCATACACTTAGGTCTCGACTAACCCTACGATGATAAACATTGCGTAGGAAACCTTAAACATTCGGCATTGTGGATTTTAACCACAAAACGTTACTCATGCTAGCATTTTTACTTCCTTATCGTCCAAACAACCTCACGATTGCCCTTCAGCCAATAAGGAACACTCCTCTACCGCACTCATAAAAAATGAGGCTTTCAACTTCGGTGCATATCTTAGCCCCGTTACATCTTCAGCGCATCGCCGCTCGTCTAGTGAGCTATTACGCTTTCTTTAAAGGATTGCTGCTTCTAAGCAAACCTCCTAGATGTCAAAGCAGAAATACTTCTTTTACCACTTAGATATGTCTTAGGGACCTTAGTTGGAAATCTGGGCTGTTACCCTTTTGACTATGAAGCTTACCCCCACAGTCTCACTCCACAGTTTTCCTCATGGCATTCGAAGTTTATCAAGGTTTGGTAACATCTCTCGACGCCCCTAGCCTTAAAAGAGCTCTACCTCCACAAGATTATTACTGCAGGCTGTACCTAAATACATTTCGAGGAGAACCAGCTATGACGCCATTCGATAAGCTTTTCACTCCAACACACAGATCATCCGAAAGACTTGCAGCTCCAACCGGTTCGGGCCTCCAATATAGTTTCCTATATTTTCACCCTGTCTATGTGTAGCTCATGGCGCTTCGGGTCTATTAATAGCAACTATTCGCCCTATTCAGACTCGCTTTCGCTACGACTTCAGGATCTTTCCTTTAATCTTGCTACTATCAATAACTCGCTAGCCCATTCGTCAATAGGTACGCGGTCACTTTCGCTCCCACTCCCTTGTAAGCAAAGAATTTCAGAATCTATTTCACTCCCTTTCCAGGGTTCTTTTCACCTTTCCCTCACGGTACTATACGCTATCGGTGTAAAAAAGTACTTAGCCTTACCCAGTGGTCTGGGTGGATTCATGCCACATTTCACGTGTGTGACACTACTCAGGGAATATTATATGAAGATGATTGGATTTCGAATACGGGGCTGTAACCCTCTATGGCAAAACTTTTCAGAATTTTTCTTCTATCCAAGCATTTTGTAACTTCACGACTTGGTGCTAGCCAAATCACAAATATCCCTACAACCCTCATATCAGCAACGACTAGCATCTTACACTGATAGAGTTTAGGCTGGTCCCCGTTCGCTCGTCACTACTAAGGGAGTCCCATTACGGTTTCCTTTCTTCACGGTACTGAGATATTTCACTTCCCGTGCTTACTGATTTTACGTCTTGATATACAAGACAGGTTGTCCCATTCGGAAATTTCCGGCTAATAACGGTTATAGACACCTGACCGAAACTTATCGCAGTCTATCACGTCCTTCATCAGCTTTTTTACCCAAGGCATCCGTTCTTTGCTTTTAAACAACTTAATTATTGTCAAAAATATATATGTTTATCTTGGTAAAGAACATAAGAATGCTAGGAAACAAATCCTATCATTCTTTATTATCTGAAAGTATCATATACATACTTTTCATCAATCTGGGAAAGAGACTATATATTTTTTTTAGAATTGCAAGAGAAAATGACACAAAATGACATTGGTAAGCAAAAACAAAGATATGACCTATTATTGAAGTCTTACTGTATAGATCAAAAAACATAACCAACGATATACCCATATGCGTCCTTTTTATTAGGAATAATATGGATAAGTAAAAAAACACACAATAACACATATTAAAACGGGAAAATAATCCTCGTAGATAAAAATGTTGAATATTTAGCAAAAGCAGCAAATGGAATAAGACGAGACTCATCAAAAGAAAAATCATATGATCAATAATGTGTCGAATAACGAAAAGGCAAGACATAAGAACAAAACTGCTGCAAACGCGCCTGTAGCACATCAATAAGCATTCTTATACGCACTCATCATCAACACAAAACTATATCATACCCGAAACAAATAAATGAATTCATCCACCCAATCCACTGTCATACAATAAATTCTGCAATAGAAAGAAAAATCTCAGGCCCAGCTCCTGAAAGACGTCAATCAAGGACATCTTCAAAAAGAATTCATTGTTCATCACACATGGTAGCTATATGAGACCATCACAAATTGATACTATAGGATTCACGATAAGTAGACTGATGAATAGTAATCAACTGAGCCATATCTTCATAAATACAAAAAACATGAAAATTAGGTTTTCCCAGTAAAGAAGAAAAAAAATTACTAACAAAAAAACTTTTTGGAAAGAAAGGAAGAGTGCGCCAATGGATGGGAAGTGCAGATAAACGCGAACGTAACTGACTATTTCATGCAAGACAAATAATACGAAAAAATCATGAACCAGAATATCCCAAAGGGGACTGACGAAATACTCAATCTACCAATGCTGTATCAATATACCACATTCCACAACCACGCAATACGTCAGCATATCATTGATTAAAAAGGGAATCACACACAAATGAACGAACAGATTCTTTATCCCACTGACGTCAAACAGGATCATGACATACCACAGGGAAAACATTATAAAACAAATCATCGAACAATAAAAGATCAGGAAGATCTTGTCATTCATACTTAACATAATCCAAAAATCATCAATGGTACAAACGATTTCTTGCAAATGTTTCATCAAAATCCCACACATGAATCTCATTATGAAGAAACGATCAATGTTCAACAAGAATACGCATAGCGAGGATAAGAAAGATAAAACATTATTCACACTGATAAAGCCAACATGTTTTTGGCACAATACGAAAACAAAATGAATGAGAAGGATATACAAGATAAAGAAACACCCCAGGACTTATAAGAGAACAAGAATGTGTCAGTGGTGATAGTGTTCGTTCTAACTTAGACCCAACCGATCAACTCAATTGAAAATATCATCAATGTGACGAACTCCGAACACTCTCATACACTCACGAAGCAAAAAAACGACGACGCATCGATCATCCAGTTCCATCGAGGAGAAATTGTAGTCATGTAAATATATGACCAGACAGAGAATTGGTCATACTCGCTTGTCTTGCAGCATCATGATATCGGGAAAGAAAAGAAGAAACATCTTGCCTGACCCTAGTGGCTGCTATTCTTGATCGATCAAGTGAAACTCAAATTGTCGCAATTGTTGCAATAATAACAATCACAACAACTATCTCAATCAAGGTAAATCCTGCCTTCATCAAAATGATAAAAATAAAAAATAATCCTATTCTCTGACATATCAAAAAAACATCGCTCAGCAATACAGACTCACCAAGAAAAACAATAGACCACAATTCTCAATACAACAACTCAGGTTGTACAATATCTTATCATGATTGTTGTAATACGCAACTGCAACAAACAACATCATTACTAGTATAGAACAAAAAAAAACTATTGCAAGCATAAATGACCCGATGTCAGATCCTTGACTATGGGTAAATAATGAGAATACAAAAAAACACAAGACGATGCTTGCGTACCAATCTGTTAACAAAAATGTTATTTCTGTGATTGAATATAGGCCTTGAATTGGGCTTCATCCATTCATTTGATTTCAGATTTGATAACATACACTCATTTTTCTATTCTCTCAAAAACATTTTTATATTTTTGAAGATTAAGAATGATAGTATTAGGTAAAACAAGCTTATCTTTACTCATTTCCCTTCAAATTTCTTTGACTGTCATCGGTCTTCAAAATGCCTTGAGAATTCTAAACAATACCTCTACAACAGTTCATCCTTTATATCACCACTCAGCAAGGCCATAGGTACCTAGTCATAAATTAACAAAAATGGTATTATTCTTGACCAATTCGTTGTGGACCGTACTAACTTTGATTTTCTTTTTTGGAAAAAATTTCATAACGGCAGCAGGCAATTTCTCAAAATGCATCGGTTCTTTAAGTTTTCTCATTGTATACAAAAGCTTCATTTTAATGGTTTTGGGATTCACATCTGTAAATGTATCAAGTCATACTTTCCCATCAAAGACGACAATTCATCTAATAAGCGGCAAAAAAGAAGTATAAAACTTATCATTTCTCAAAAAATGTACATCAGGATAGGAACGAGTATAGGTAGATTTGAGACTATCAACACATTCATAAATTGACTGAGATTCTCCCCTAGACAGAAAAAATGACGAAACATTAACAGCGATATGCGTCAGCAAATCTTCATACAAAGGATCCAAATAGAAAGCAGTATCAATATACTTATTTCTCTTCAAATAACTAAGATCAAAATCAGATACGATAATCAATCTTATTTCTTCTTGACTAAAAGATGATATTTTTGCATTATACAGATTCATTATCAAGGCATCTTCTCCCATAATTCATCACGCTTCCACAACCGTTTTTTTTGCAAGATCAAGCAATCAAGCATATCTATCATTACCCACAAGTAATCTTCTAAATCTCATCAAAGCCTGAGCTTCTATCTGCCTCATTCTTTCTCTCGTAAGACCATAATCATACCCAATACGCTGGAGTGGTTCTGGCTTTACGCCACCCAATCAAAATTTTCTTACAAGAACAAGTTGTTCTTTGAGCTTACAATACTGCAAAACATCATACACTGCACAAGTTTCTACAGCTTTCATACGCAACACATCTTTCTCAATGAGCGTAAATGGCATCGTTAAAAATGATTAAAAACTAAAAGAATATATCATCGCCACCACAAAGAAACATCCTTGCTATGGATAAAAAATAAAAACTTTTATCTCCTCATCGCAAAACATATTTTTTATAGGAATCTATATTTTAATGTCAATAGGAAAGAGGATATGTGATACAAAACGGCTCATGATCAAGCATCCATCGCATCAAGTGTCAGCAACGATTGTTGACTCAACACAATAAGTCAAGAAAATATATACAGCACATCTCACCGCTATCTATGTCTTTACAACAAAGATCCAAAAAAAGACGACCATACGAGCATGACAACAAATTAGAACATCACAAAGAAAGATACAACAACATTGGAAAAAGGCTCTACAATGATTGACGCAAAAGATAGCACTTAAATCAGTTTTTTTTAAAACAAAACATACGACACAGCGCCTACAATATCCTAATCAGTTTGTTCCTCATCATGTGCCTGCAAAACAACATTTTCATCATATACCTTTTCCCCCGACCTCATTGCTCTAATTTTTTCTCTAATATGCTTTTCCAACGTATCTCTTCCCTTTGTATCTGATGCCAAAAACTCGATAACCTTTTCTTTTCCCTGAAATTTTTGGTCTCCAAAAGAATAGAAAGCACCGGCTCTCGTAATCAAACCCAACAAAAGTCATGCCTCAACGATATCAGTTGACTTATCAATACCTTTTGCCCACATAATTCTTACGTCAGCTTTTTTAAAAGGAGCAAAAATTTTATTTTTTTTGGTCGTAATCTTACAGATAATTCATGTATCTTCTTTGTTTTCAGAAACAGTTTCTCATTTTCTTGTCTCGATTCTTTGGGATGCAAAAAATCTCAAAGCATTTCACCCCGGCGTTGTTTCTGGATTACCATACAAAACACCAATCTTCATCCTGATTTGATTAATAAAGATACAAGATGTCCCTGTTTTTGCAAGAACAGATGTCAACTTTCTTAATCATTGCGACATCATTCTCGCCTGTAATCCCATAAAACTATCTCCCATATCTCCTTCCACTTCTGCCCTCGGAACCAAAGCAGCAACAGAATCAACAACAATAAGCTTCACCACTCATGTTTTTGCTAATTCTTCAGCAATCTGCAACGCTTGTTCTCAATCATTTGGTTGAGAAAGAAGAAGATTATCAATATCTACTCACAACTTACGAGCATAGACTGGATCAAGCGCATGCTCAGCATCAATCAAGGCAGCAATGCCTCCACTCGCCTGAACAGATGCAATAGCATGTAAAGCTAGAGTAGTCTTTCCTGACGATTCTGGCCCATAAAGCTCAATCACTCTTCCTTCAGGATATCATCACCCCAGAATCAAGTCAAGAATATATGATCATGAATGGAAAGTATTGACTTGTCCAATTGTTGCATTATCCCCCATTCTGATCAATGCTCATTTTCAAAATTGTTTTTCAATGTTTTTGAGGGCTTCTTGTAAAAGTTGCTGTTGAGGAGAGGTCATATAAGTCACAAAATAAATAAAACGATAGCGCATGCATTGTACAAATAAAAAATTTGACACAAAACAGATTAATCACTATACTACGATGAGTATAGGAATTCATATTTTATTTACAAGACAAAATGAAAAAAATATGTCTGACATGGATCGTAAACAGCGTTATAATAGGGTTTTTTTTACTTAGTCACACACCCGTCTGAGCACAAAACCCACCATCATGAAACTGACCATCCATTGGTGCAATTGATACAAGCATTGATACAAGCATTATCACGCAAATACAGGCAATGCATACAGCCCTCAAAATTCCTGATACATGACTCTGAGCACTCAATGGCAACGGACCAAAAGTAGGAGACGGATGCTGAAGTATCATTATAGCACGAAATAATGATGTTCGTACAAACAAAACGAATCCTCATGCTCAAAAATCAGCATATGAAAACTGTCTTAATGAACTTATTGCACGTCTAGGACAAACAGATGATAAAGGACAAACTATTACCTGTTGACGTGCTCAACAATTTTTGCCACTCCAAAAATCGTCATCACCAAACCAAAAACCACTCTGTTGTATCAATGGTACAATTGTATGAGCAAACTGACAACCACTCCCCCCTGCAGGAGAAACATGAGATCTTCCTCAAGGAAGATGTCTGGCCACAAGTACGCAAGATCCCTGTCTTGCCATATCAAATCTTTTGTGATCACTACACAAAGCAGCAAGTACACTTGTTTGCGGTATTCCAAAATCGTTTCTCAACCAAGAGTCTGCACAAAAAAATGCAGATGCAAATCAAAAGAAAAAATTTACCGATCTTGTTACGAACGGTAATACATTTGTTACAGCGCAAGCAACACATATACAAGAACAACTCACTGCACTCAATTCTTTAGAAGAATTTACACAATGCACATGAGCAGAGAGTCAAAAAAACACTATTGAATCTCTTCTGAAAAAACTTCCATCCGTACGAACACTATTATCGAGTAGCGATTTTTCATGATGAAATAAAGCGTATGCCACAACATGTCAAAACATACCAGCTCCATTTAGTTTATCACTAAATAATTGTATACAAGAAGAAGACAAGCCATGAGATATTATTCTTTTATTTAACGCAGTCACTAATGTTCGTCAGGGACTCACTTCAGATGCGTTTGTCCTTTGATCACCGCTACGAATACTCAAAACACCTCTTCCAAATCCTAATAATTTTGTCTCTATTCTCAAATGATCACGACAAGATATGTATAAACAAGCACAAGAAGATGTAATAAAAACACCACAAAACACTCTTGTCCCGATCACACAAGCAGCAAAAATAATCAATACGATTGAACAAGACATTCGTTCATATCCAAGCAATCTTCGTCGCTTTCTCGAACTCTGAGCAGATATTCATAAAGCATATTGCGACGCACAACTGCAATATAGCGTCGAAGGTAGCGAATGATTTACGAAAGGAGGATGATCATGTCGTGATGCAATAGGACAATATTTTGCAAAGACGTCAACAGTAGATGAGACGATTGATTATCGACAAAAAAACCTCGATGATGTAAAAGCTCGTCTTGCGAACACAGCTGCTACATACGTTTCAAGAAATCAAAAAAAAGACATAACAATTCCAGAGATCACAACATGCACGATGGAAGAACTAGAAAAACACTTTTGATGAAAAGATAAAGTCACTGCATCAATCAAAGCAGAACTTGCAGGTCTGATCCAAGAATGTCAAATGTATGAAACCCTTATCAAAATTGCTAAAGAAAAACAAACAGCAGCAACACAAAAATCATCCAATCAAACTCCTTGAACACAATCTCCTTCACAAACTACAGAAACACAAACATCTCCACAAACATCTCAAACGCAACAAACAAACAGTCAACAGACAGGACAAACACCACAACAAAAAACTGATACAGAACTTCTCAGAGAAGTAGAAGATCAAATGATCCAACGATGTCAAGAACAATCATGTACAGAAATTACCCCCCTAGGCATGTGCTGTACCGAAGGACAACGCTGAGCAAATAATGGAATATGTTATCCATCAGCTCTGATTGCTCCCAATGGCGAGTTTTGTGCTGCAGGAGTGACAAAGGAGGGAACATGTGTCGCCAATCACTGGTGAGATATGGGAATCCAATGCTCACCCCAACAACTTCTCATTGGAGCATGTTCATTTAAAGCATATGATGCACTACAAATTAGAGCATCTAACAAAGATCCAAGTCCCAAAGTATTTATCCAAGATATCATCCTCTCCCTTACATCATTTATTGGTGTCGTCGCAACACTCTCTCTGATGCGATCATGATTCAAAGCAGTGATGTCGTGATATGATAATTGATCAGAATATCAAACAGCTATTAGAAATGCCTGATACTCCATTATATGATTATTGCTTGCAGCGTTTTCATATGCAATCGTCAGACTCATCCAATACGTTGCTATGGCATGATGATAAGCTAGTCTTGCAAAAGTGAAAAAAAAACATACACTGACTGTCAGTCGGTGTTTTTTATTTTTGTATCATCTATGATTGATTTTCACTGTCACCTCAATCATCCATCTCTTTTTCTCAGGCGAGAATTCCTAATGGATGAACGAAAAAAAAACTGATGAAGTCATCTGATGATACCATGAGTCAATCCAAACTATAATGCCAACACACTTGCTATCCTAAACCATCCCCATGCCACATGAATCCGAGCAGCTCTCTGACTTCATCCTGTTTGGATTGCAGAAAACCACGATGACGATTTGTGCACAGTTCTTTTGACAAATTATGTCAATTACTATACAAGCACAAAAAACAGTCGTCTCTGTGCACGATGAGAATGCGGCATTGATCTCTATCATCCACATCATTCAACACTCACAAGACAGCAAAAATTTTTTCGTCTCCAATGCCATATCGCTCGCAACCTCAACCTGCCTCTTATCATTCATTCAAGGAGTGCATTTGAGGAGACACGAGAGATCCTCAAAGACTTCCTTGATCTCAAGCTGTATTTTCACTGTCGAAGCTATGGTATCAAAGAACTTGAAACTATTCTTCAACAGACCGATAGTATATGGTTTGGCATTACAGGCCTCATCACATACCCCAAAGCACAAGAACTTAGAGATTGTCTCAAGCATATTCCAGATAATGCGCTTGTGTTGGAAACAGACGCACCTTATCTTGCACCACAGCCAATCAGAGGTAAAGAAAACACACCACAAGCAATTGTATATACCTATGATTACGTTGCACGCGAACGTGGCATGACAAAAAAGGAACTCATCTCACTGCAAAAAATCAATCGAAATGCTCTCTATGCAACAACACCCTCATGACGAGGTGTATAAAACTCATCTCGTTCAATACGACCTAGAAAGCATGATTGATCTAACGAAGAAATTGTCAACAATCATGTCGTTTTTTCACCAATAAGATAGAACCCCTGATCATCATGACGACGCACAAAAGAAAAAGGCAGACGAATCACCCTAGGTTTTGACTCAAATATTGGCACAAAAAGTGAAGAAAACTGTTCATAATGATGAATGATAAAAAAAAGTAACTGCCGATATATACTATCCTTTTTGATACATCATCTATATAACGCAAAAAAGAGACGACTACCACATGCCAAACGTACTCATCGACGATGATGATCATCATAACGGTTTTCGAGCAATGATTGTAACCAACATCCTAGTATTGCATGGAGATCATCAACCACATGATAAGAAGAAGGAAAATAACTCGACTGAAGTAAGCTAGCATCATATCACGTCGTATGGTTTGCTAAAGGACATCAATACAATACAGTGTATAATGATTCAATAATCGACATAGCAATCAGCAAAACAAAATAAAGACGTCTTCCCTACACAGTCTGCTCATGATAATGGTCCAAATTTATTTTTTCAAAAAAAAGTTTTTTTGCACACTCAACTCATCCAGAACGAATCAACGCAAGATCCTCAGGTCACAAAACAAGATATGGGACAGTTTGCCCAGGACTTGTTAACGAATACGATGTGCTGATACCAAAGTCCACAATATCAGAAACAATATCTTCTCGTGGACTTTTTGTCAATCTCTCACATCATGTTGGGCCAAGCTGTGGTCATCAAGAAAATATTGGTGGACGAGATACATACAAATACTCAATAAAGAGATGATCATGAGCATCAGAAACTTTGATATCAGACAATCACTCCTGTGCATCCATTTCCCTTTCAGCATCAAGAATATGTTGTTGATATTCAGCATTTTTTTTGAATACATCCTGAGCATCATGATTGGTCTCAAAAGACGCACGAACATCATGATTATTATTGTGTTGTTCATATGACGAGCGTCATAATACTTCTTCGAACAGAGCCATATTTATTGAATTAGATATTAAAAAAAATGCCATAAAAAATTTGGTTGCTTATACATCTATATACAAAAAAATCTACCATTGAAAAAAATATATGTAGCATAAAACCAAACACCTTGATCTTTTTTCTTCACTCTCGAATAGACTGAAATAAACAATATAATCTCTCTCATTTTGATGATATAATCAAGCACATATAAAATATAAAAGAAAAATATAGTGCACACAAAAAATAGAGGAAAGGAACTAAAAAAATAAATGACATCACGAAAAAAATAGACATCACTCCAAATCTCCTTAACTATGGCAGAAAAAAAATTATATCATTATCATCTGTATTTCACTACTATCTCGTCCATCTAAAAAAAGTCATACAATTTCTCTCCACCTGCGTGACCACATAGATATACGTATTTAGTACATCACACATACATTTAGTACTAAAAGGACCACGATTTATGAGATTATGCACTTATAAGTGTCAATCTAGAACATACTTACATTTACATTACTTTACTATATATGACGGAAGGATACACAAGAATAGAATACAAGGAGCATAGGAAGCTATCCTGCATATGCTTTTCAGTGTATTACAATAAGGAGTCATGACAAACGATTATATTCTAGTAATAAATAAAATCAATAATTACTATGATAGACAAAATTGGTAAAAAGGCTAAAATATACCATAAAATTATACTTATGATCTCAAACAGAAATACTCCATTTGGATATCCTATTTATAATCAAAAAAAATAATTGTCAATATAAAAAATATTTTTTGTTGTAAAAACAAAGAGATAGGCAGAAATATCGATACAGGAACATAGTCATAATGTACATATCTTATATCCCAAAAGCAAGACACATATTCCTTGTATTTAGGAAAGTTTCGTCAAAAAAAGTACGACGATACAATCAATACTGCAAACAACGATCACATAAGATATCGTGATCATGAAGATAATACTCTCTTGGATACGAAACTCATCATACACGATAAGGAATAGAGATACAACGCCAGTCATGAATCCCTAAAGTCACGAGAGATCTCAGAACAGACAACATGATTTGTCAGGCATATTTTTTTCTAAACCATGGACTCATTGACCAATTGACCATACAGACGAGTCATCATGGCTTGAGCACACGTGCAAGATGATACAAGCATACCTGCTGATCTTTCTGGGACAAAAGATGATGAAAACTTGCAAGAAAAACAACACAATCAAGAGAATGTGCGTCTTGTGAAGATAAATACACAAGCATATCAGTATGATGAATAGAAAGATGTGGAAGATGAGAACGAGCAAGAGAAACAAATCAGTCAGCAAAATCAACTCATTGCAACAATCGATTCATCGATCATTCCTGAGATACTTTGTCCAACGCAGCAAGCAATCTTCCATCTCCACATCATAGATCAACAATCGAAGCTCATACAGGACAGAATGAAGCCACAATGCGAACAATTCGATCCATTTCTGGCCAATGTTTTTTTCTTGTCTGAGAAAAATGGTGAGCAACAGCAGAATACGTTTTATCCAATGTCATAAAAAAAACCAGAACTAAAACATTCCTCATAAAAATACGAACACATGAAAAAAATCAACCACATAAACACGGCGGATTGTACGACATAATAAGATTTTTTGTACAGATTGCAAGAACCTCACAAACAAAATATATAATCATCTGACAAAAGATGAGAAAAAAAACGCCATAAGTCAACAAAAAGCAAGAGGAATACCAAAAAAGAGAAAATAATATTTCTCTGATCATCTTGCATTTTTTTTAAAAAATACTATAGTCCAAGATAATATTTATTTTTCACACCATTTGTGATGATATTACTCCTCACACTCATCTTGACACCATTTACATTCATTCATGCAAACACCAGTGATATCCAACATCTTCTTGACTCTGTAGACTTAACAGTCTGAGAACTTGCTCCTACAAGGATCTTGCTTCCAGCAACTTGATCAACAGAAAAAACTATTCGTCTAGACGAAACTATTGAACGGATGCACACTCGTTGATTCACGATACACAATACTATTGCATGATACAATCCCGATGGAATAATCACAAGAGAAGCAATGGCAAGATTTGTGGTCACCTTTATGCTTGGACAAAAAAGACAGCGAAATCATAATGTTAACTGCTGATTTAGTGATATCTATACAGCAAATCCTGACCTTATACCATCAATTATTACTGCCTGTTCAATGAATATTATGAGATGAGCAAATGGGAGATTTTCTCCAAAAGCATCTATGACAAAAGCTGAAGTAGTTGCAACACTTATGAGAATGATCAGGAATGATATTGGCACCAATGTGACCCCTTGGTGGCTCAATTATTATAATACAGCGAGAGCATATTGAATTACCACCGACTCTCAAGAAAACATGCATAACCAAGCCACCAGATGAGAAACGGCGATCATGCTGAGAAGAGCATTCCAATTTATTGATTAAGCAATTTTTTCATCAAAACATCATACCTCCTATGATGGTATACGTTCCCATACTACCCTTCTCTTCGAAGGGGATTATATATATAAAAAGCAACTATCATTGCGTAGTGTTTTGGGAATGTTTACCATTTTTTTGTTTATAATGTTTTTTCGATTACAACCATACCAACAACAGAACGTATCACGGCGTTTTCTATGAGTAGTCATAGTGGCAATAACAATGCGATTACCGATTTTTTCTGACACGCACGCTTCATGATGATTACTCATCAGCGAAATATATGCTGACGGAAATGATGAATGGATAGAACTAATCAATACAGGTCCAAACACCTTTTCATGACTTATTTCACTTTCCTGAGCAAAAGCAACACCCGTCATCCTTCCCCTTACGCTTGCACCACACCAAACACTCATCATAGGAGATGCTATTCCATGAATCATCGATCCATCATGCGTATGAACCCTTGGTCTTGCATTGCAAATCAACGACAATAGTGCTTTTACCGTCCAGCTCCGGAGTTGATCAATACTTCTTGATACATTTATTGCACCAAATACACCAATCAAACGTGCAAGTATCCAACGTCAATGGTCATGAAGCACACTCACAACACAAGTGTCTGATCAAACTAATAGCTCCAATACTCACGTTCATATTGATGCATCTCCCTGCCTATCACCACTCACGACCTCAATCACCCCAACTGATCGATCATCCTTGCTTCCATCTGATCCTCTCCAATGACTCATATTTTCTGAGTTTTTGTGGGATGGATCAGCAGAATATATCGAAATCCTCAACCAAGGACCCACCGATTTCTCATGACCAATCACCATTCTGTGAATCGATATTGACCCTAGAGTCTATACAGTAACAATCCCTGCATTCCAAACCCTGGTTATCGCACATTCATCACTCATGACATGATTTTCTTCCTGATGATACGAATGAATACGCTACCAAAACGACACACTTCGACAACGTATTCGTGACGACCAAAGACTAACTGCAATTCTTTATATATGATCAACACCAACGACAGGCACAATACGTGATATGATATCAATTCCCAGATCAACAATGCTAACATTTGACAATCAAACAAGATCATGGGAAAAAATTCGTACTGACACAGGATGGATGCGAGATATTGGAAATGACGCAAGAATTACTGGCCGAGTACAAAATCCAGCTCCACACAAAGCAAATCCATGATTCGTACGATCAGTAACAGGTCTGATCATTTTCCCTCGCACAACAACCCCTCCTCCACTTCTATGTGATCAAAGTGCAATGATTGAAGAAATCCATCGTGACGATAGTTATGTGTCGAACTATGTCGACATTGTCATTACAACATGATTTGTATGATCTCTTAGTCTCTCGGGGTGATGAGTATGGGCGACATGGACAGGGACATTTAGTGCAGGACAACATCTCCTTGTTTCTCAGTCATCACTCATCCATCCTTTTATACACAACGTTGCATCAATAGACTTCTCACCATGAACAATTCTCTATCTATACCGCAACAATACACTTATTGATAACATTATCATTTGATCATGACAAGGAACTGGACAATCATTGTATGCATGATCACTAGAATGTGGAAGAAGCATTGACACATTATGACCTTCAACACCTTTTATGCCCCAATCACTCTTCCCACTCAATCCAAAAACAGAAGTAACTGTTATCACATCACACCCATCACCCCCACCAAATAATCCACCAAGTGGCTGATCCTGTCCCCAATGTCCAATATGCCAAACCAATGAAAATACGTGAAAGATAACAGATAGTTGACCATGTCTTACTGGTGTCAATATCGTGTCTACTTTGTCTACATCTCCGATTTTTATCAATGCAATTTATCAAACAGGAGGTATTCATCGTATAAGTCTCACCAATGGTTCATCGAACAATCAGACATTGTGATGATATAGTTTATATGTATGATCATTTCCTCTGCATACACGAATGACATGAATACTCACTGCCTCTCATTCTCTTACCCATGACCTCCCAGCTTCTCCACGCTGATGATGTTATCACCTTTTTTATCTAGGCGTTATGCGTTCGACCTTATGCTTTGATCCACAGATTCATGGCAATTGAATTAGCTGTCACGCACCACAACTATCTCATTGATGACAAAATAATACGTGATGAACAATCATCATGTCATGACTTCGTCTCATCCATGTTGACTATGCGTATCCTGCGGGTCAACCCCAAGCTATTACTCTCAGCCTTCATGATATGGCAGACGCTGTCCATCTGTGACAATATCGTCTTCGTGTCAACCAAAACACAACACGTCTCACTATCACTTGAGCAACCATCTCCCCATGATCAACAATGATTATTTGGAAAAATTTTAACTTTCCAAGAGTCAATCCGACAACAATCCATCTCCTTCATCTTACAGGAGGAAATGAACTCCTGATTGATTCTTATTTCTATGACCCCTCATCGTCCTCACCACTCCCATCTCTCACAGGGGCAACCAATCCATCACTTTCATGATCACAACAACCAGCATTATCATGAAACATGCTCTGATCAGGAAATGAATCAACACAACCGCTCAATCCCGATACGTGGGATATTCGTATTCAAACCATAGACTATGCCTATCCCTCTTGACAACCACAAAGCATTACACTAATACTTCATACAGGTGCTGCAGCACTTCCCCTTTCACAATTTCGTCTGCGTGTCAATCAAAATCAAACGCGTCTCACGATTACAGGCGCAACACTATTCCTCAACCAACCATTGACCATATGGAGATCTTTTAATTTTCCCAGGACAACACCAACAACCGTCCATCTCCTTTACCTATCATGATCACAAGAAATTCCTCTTACGAGCTATTTTTATGATCCAAGTGGCGATATCAATGAAGAAGAAGATGACAATATTATGACATGAGCAATCATAGATCCAAGACAGTTGATTGTTCGTTTTGAAAACATCATCTGGGATACACCAGCATGAGAAAACCAACATGTCACTCTCCGTCTTTTTACATGAGCAGATCGTTTATCTTTGTCTCGTTTGCGTCTTCGTGTCAATGACAATAAAACACGTACGACACTATGATCTGATGATCTCATTCTCTGATCATCAATAACTGTGACAAAAAATTTTCGTTTCCCAAAAACACAAGCTACGACAGTTCATCTCCTCTATGTGTCCTGATCAAATGAAGTACTCCTCGATACATATATGTATCAACCACAAAAAAATGAAGAAACAGAACCAGAACACGAGTCAGTCGATCTGTCTTCTCTCGTATTTCGTATCAAAGAGATTGTCTATGATCCGCCTGGTTGAGATACGGGCAACGAAGTCGTCATCATTGAATATCTTCAAGGGCCAAGCCCTCTCCAAACCAAAAATTTCCGTCTCCGTATCAATTGATCAACCAAAACATTGGAAGGAGATTTTGTGCGTGGGGACAATCGCTTCCAAAAAACATTTGGGTTCCCAAACACAAAAAAAACCTGTATTGAGCTGATACATACACAATCAGACAAAATCTTTGATACCTTATGTTATGATCCTGAGAAAGATAGTAATGAAGAAATGACAATCTCATGAACAATTGAGCTTCGTATTACCTCGCTTGTTTATGATGTACCCCCTCGCACTGATCAACGCATTACGATTCTCTACGCTGGATCAAATCCTACATTATCTTTGACTCCTTATTCGCTCCTGATCAATGGAAGAAGACGTCTATTGCGCAACTTTTGATCATTACAACAAGGTAAAGAAACAGAACTCATAGGAAATTTCTGATTTCTCAAAACCAAAGACACCTGTGTTTCTCTTGCACATGGAGAAACAATATTTGATACACGATGTTACTCACCTGCTGCTGATCAAGAAGAGAAAAAGAATGCTTCTGACCTCAGTGTCAGTCCTACTGCCCTCTTAACGATCGATGCTGTCATGCCAAATCCTCAAGGTAAAGATGACAATGAGCAGATTCATCTTCGTCTACTCTCGTGAACATTGCCCATCAATCTGTTCGACTATTTTCTTCTGACAGATAAGGGCAAAAGAATTACAATTCGCGGTACGATGACAGGAGAAACAATACATATCATATGATCATTTGGTTTGCCAAATACAGCAAGCTGTCTTACTCTGTTCACAAAAAAAACACCCACCATCCCTATGGCTCGTCTGTGCTATCCTGACCCAAAAGACACTATCCTGTATGATGGGACACAGGCGATGCTCTTCTCAACAACAAAAACATCTCCCTATCGTCTAACCTATAGCAAAGGAATAATTTGCTTATACATCAACAACAAAAAAACTGAATGTTTTGATAAACTACTTGAAGATTATCATCGTCTTCGTTTGGCGACACAATACATCAATGAGCTAGAATCAGAGCTCATCTACACCTTCCCTACACTGCGATTCTATTCACGTTTGCATCCAATGGCAGTCCTCTACCGCGATCATGTCTGATTGATCGACCAAAAAATATTTACTGTAACGAGAAGATGAGTATCTCTTCCGGTTTCATCGTTTGGTGACCATTATGATGTCCACTATGGACAACGCATGGAAAAAATTATCGCCGATGGTATCATGAAATTATTTGAATAGGAGATTCTTATCAGACTTGCGTGTTACTCTGCTAAAAGACACGAACAACTTGCGTTGGTATAAACTTTGGTGTAAATGAATCATTCAGGCTTATTGTTGGTGATGTTAAAAAGTTTAGGTTCACCACTTAATCTATATATTATACTTTTCTTTCTTTTTCTTTTATACTTGACCAAATATCAATAATCTCTAATTTAATATCATCTATTATTTTTGCTTCACATGTCTCATAAAGATCTGTACATCTTCCATTCAATACTTTTTTTGCTCACTCAGGCTGTTTATAATTCTTTCCATATGGTTTTTGATAAGTAGCACGCTGCCTTCTTCACTAACCACCACGTCTGATGATAATGTAATTTTTGCATCCCATACTTTTTATTGATACCTTTATTTACATCACGTATATCTATTGTTTTTTTTTCTTTCAGTTTTTTCTCGCATTTCAATTCCCTCAGATTCTCGTCTCTTTTTTTCATCTGTCAATTGTCTTCATGTATAATGTGCCTTATAACATCACTTTTCATCAGATATCTTTGGTATATGTTCTTCACCAGTTTTTGATAAAACGTTAAGTATTTTTTAGTTTCAGCTTTAGTTTCTGCAATATTTTTACCTCACATATACACACACATTATCATTATTCTCGTACGTTCCAAACTGTTCTTCGCACATGGAAGTATTTTTTTTAGCTCTTGCACTTTTTCATTACGTGCGGGTATGAGTCTTTTTGACATAGAATAGTATAGTATAAAATAAATTATGAACATACGAGACTAGTAATATTCCTATATGCAAGTACAATGTACTATAAACTCTATCACTTGTATACATGACTATGTATTTTTTTTCATACACCCAATCACTTTTGTATGCTTTTTACGTAATTTTTTTATATTCTACAAAAACATTATCCTACTTTTCTTTTAATTTTACTACTTTTTTCTAGTAGTATTACATCATACAATATGATATTACCACAATATAGCCATAAAGTGCATATGTTAATTTGCTCTTACCTTAGCAATTAATCATTTCATTATTACCAAAAAAACTTGTGAAAAACTATTTTTCTCAATAGTCCTGTATCAAACACACATTTGATATAAACAAAAAACGAAAATATACTATATAATTACGATCTACGTCGACTGAGGTCATAATCTCTTTTTTTTTCATATATACTAATAAAAAAACAAGGTATATACTAGTTCATCTCTTCTTTATAATATCATGATGTTTTTCACAGACATATTTTTTTGATATTTTTTTAATTATGCATTTTTTTTCACATTCATGATAAAAAACGTCATAATACAAAAATAATAAAATAAGGACAAAAGAAGTGTTTTCATATCTTTTCACAAGAATAAAAAAAACACCACTATTATTACTATTTTTTTATACATTATCATATAACCAAAAAAATAAAAAATTATACACAAAAAATCACTAGCAATTTGAAAAAAAAATACTATAGTGATTATGTATTTGCGTATTGTCTTTTTTTGACAATTATTGTCTATTGTTTGTCTCGATTTATGTTTGTGTTTTGTATGATCACCTTTCTCATGAGGGGTAGTAGTCATACTATTCCATAGCTCATGAACAATATCATATTCAACAATTCATGAACAATCTTTTTCTTTTATCGTAAAATCAATACACAAATACGGGTCAGTGACCATTTTTTATTTTGTACCGCCGTATTGTGACAACACCTCAAATTACGTTTGCCGACCTATGATTGGCTCCTCATCTTCTTGATGCTTTGAACAAAAAATGATATAAGCATCCTACTCCTATCCAAGAACTAGTTATTCCTATTCTTATTGCATGAAATCAAGATTGTATCTGACAAGCTCAAACAGGAACTGGGAAAACAGCTGCATTTTCTCTTCCTATTTTACATAAAATTACCCCAGGAACAAAAAAAATCCAAGCATTGATCCTTGCTCCGACAAGGGAACTTGCTGTACAAGTTGCTGAAGAAATCAAATCATTTGCATCCTCATCGCTTCGTGTTTTGCCGGTGTATGGGGGGACCCCAATTGGTCCACAAGTGCGTTCACTCAAAGCAGGTGTCGATATTGTTGTTGGGACACCAGGAAGAGTCCTTGATCATCTTGGGAAAGGCGTTCTCCGTCTTGATGATATCCAATTTCTCGTCTTAGATGAGGCAGATGAAATGCTTGCAATGTGATTTATTGATGATATGAGAGAAGTGATGCGTCATGCAAATCCTTCTGCCCAAAAGCTTTTTTTCTCAGCAACGATGCCACGTGAAATTCTTTCGCTTGCAAAAGAATTTATGCCCAATTATCAACTTCTCAAAGTTGAAAAACAACAACTAACGACTGGACAAGTCAAACAACGAATCATTCCTTGTCGTGAATCAGATAAAATTGCTGTTTTGACTAGAGTGATTGATGCTCATCCTGAATTTTATGGTATCGTCTTTTGTGAAACAAAACGTGATTGTGATGATTTGCTCAATGCCTTGATGCATCAAGGGTATGATGTCGAAGCTATTCATGGTGATGTTGCTCAAGCTCAAAGAGAAAAGACGCTTGCAAGATTCAAATCCAGAACAATTACTATTTTGCTGGCAACCGATGTGGCTGCAAGAGGGATAGATGTCAATGACTTGACCCATGTGATCAATTATACTCTCCCCAGGGATACAGATAGTTATGTGCATAGAATTGGAAGAACAGGAAGAGCTGGGAAAGAAGGAAATGCTATTTCTCTTGTAACGCCCGCAGATCGTCGCCGTTTGGATATAATTCGTCGTACAACCAAAGCTGATATTGTGACGATGCCGCTTCCCTCTGCCACTCAGATTGTTGCATGAAAAATTACTCATTTGACTGATGCCATAAGTAAATATACGCATGATAGTATTCCTCAACATGTTGTTGACGCTTATACATCGATTGTAACCAGTATTGGCGATGAAGCATTGATCGCAAAGGCTTTATTGACGATTTATGCTGGACAGTTTGTTGATCCTAAACAATACAAAGATATTGAAATGCCTCGCACTGAATGATTACGCGATGACAGATATTGATCTGATGGTGGATGTTGATTTGAACGTCGTGATCGTCGCGGTCGTGATGACTACCCTTCTTTTACCAATGGCTGAAATGATGTGAGATTATTTGTTGGTTTATGAAGACAGGATGGGTACAATGGGATCCCCGAGATTATTTCATATTTCCAAAATGAAACTAAAATCCCAGGAAATAGAATGAAAAATGTTCGTTTGTTTGATACTCATACTTTTGTGTCATTGTCTGCAAATGATGCATTTACGTTTATGGAGCATTTCAATATGGGAGTTCAAGGACGCAAATTGGTTCAATATGCTATAGACAATCCATGATCTGATAGATGATTAAAAGAAAAAAAATATGGATCAGACCGTAGTGGGCGTTGATCATTTGGTCCGAACGATGGGTGAAACCGTCGCTGATGATACGATCGTTGACACAAAAAAGATAATGATATATACCATCGTAGTGGAAGAAGACACGCCTAAGGGTGTGTTTTTTTCTATTGGTGAAAAGGCGATGATGTCTTTTTTTTTGCCTTGTTTTTTTTTTGAGAAATGTTATATACTGCGTATCGTTTTATTTTTTCTCTTCTTATGTCTCGTGTGCTTGCCTGGTTTCGTTTGGTTGGTATTCGTCTTTTGGGTGCAATAGCTCGCAAATATTGTGTCAAGCATAGACCCTATATTATAGGCGTCAGTGGAAGTGTTGGTAAAAGTTCATGTAGGATGATTGTTGCTCAGTTGTGTTCGCAATTGTTGCCTTCTCATTACCCTGTGTGGACTCCTCAATCAAATTTTAACGGTGAAATAGGTTTTTCTCTTTCTATTCTTGGGATTGATTCCTTTGATCAATCACGATGGTGATATACAGTTCTCTGCTATCGTATCATCAAGGCGTATATTTCACCATGTCCGTATCGTGTTGCGGTGCTCGAATATGGTGTAGATACCCCCTGAGAAATGGACTTTTTGCTTAGTATTGTTAAACCGCATATTGGTATTTTTACCAAAAGTGATGCTGTCCATAGTGAACAATTTGGTAATCCTCAACGCATCGCAACGGATGATATCAAAATGGTTACTGCAGCTAAGCGAGCCGTCTTTCTCAATATGGACGATACGTATGCAAGACAAGCACAGAATTTGGTCAATGTTGATATTTTTCGTTATAAATCAACAGGGAACGAACAAACCAATGAAACAGTCTATGATTGTTCTTGGGATGAATATCGTGTATCACTTGATGATAGTGGACTTCCTCAAGCACATGCTCGTATTTCTGTCAAATCATTTACTTATTATGTTCGTATCAATCTGCTTGGAAAAGAAACCATGGGTTATGTGTCTGTAGCATTGGCGTGTGCTGATCTTTTGTTATTTCATTGGGAAAAAAAACTTGCTACAGACCCTAATGCTGAATATTCATTTCATTTGACTAATTTGCCTTCGAGATTGACGTTTTTTCATGGGAAAAAATCATCGCTTATTCTTGACTCAAGTTACAATGCTTCACCATATTCTGTTCGTTCTATTCTTGATACAGCCTATTTTCTCCGTTCTGAGTGTTATCCTGGATACAACATTTTAGTTGTTTTGGGAGATATGAGAGAGCTTGGGACATTTAGTCAAGCAGAACACAGAAAAATTGCTGCACCCTTGAGCATGATTGCTAACAAGATTATCTTGGTAGGACAAGAAACAAAAAAATATACATTGGATGAGTTGATCAAAATCGGATATCCAGAATCATCAATTTTCCATTTTGGTACCAGTGTCTTGGCTCGTGATTTTATTCTTAGTCTTTTGGACCAAGACGATCATCGTTGGCTGATTGTCGTCAAATGATCCCAAAATACTATCTTTCTTGAAGACATTGTTGTGTGAATCCTTGCTAATCCTCTTGATCAGTCATTGGTATGTAGACAGAATATGTCATGGATCAAAAAAAAACAGCAATTTTATGCAGATGCGATGAAAGGATATGATAAGAAGATATAGTATATTTCAACACACTAAATTCTAGTCACATTCTGTGCGGTGTTATGAAGAAATAAATAGTTTTGTATACATAATATTTTTATTTGATATGATGGAGATGACATCGTTTCAATTGGTTGCTTTGGTTCTTGCAGTTATCTGATGAGTTGGGATGAATATGATGATGAAATATCTTTCGCATCTTCCCTCTATGCCTATTTATCTTCTAGCGTTGGTTGTTGCATTACTTAGTGGAAGTGTTTATTTTTTTCTTACTGATGGAGCAATACCAATCATATCATGAGTAGATTGGTGGTTTATTGGTGGGTTAGGTATTTCGTTTGTGGTTCTTAATCTTGGGTTTCTCTTTTTGTACCAAAGTGGATTTTCTGTTTCCTTTATTCCTTTGGTCACGACTGGTTTGCAGATTATTTGTCTTACTGTTTTGGCATTTTTTCTTTTTGGGCAGGCGATATCATGGCAGATGATGATGGGGATGATATTCGTTTTGATGGGCATAGGGTTGATGACGATGTCTTAGATTTTTAATTTTTTTGGCTTGTATGCAAACAGTGTATCTCAAATGATATTATGGTTATCGCAACCGATGAGATGAGTTGCTGTTTTTTGGTGTTGTGGATTGGTTATGGAGAAATTATGAGATTGATCGTTTGTATATTGAAGTATCTGATGTTGCGTGGATGGAAACATGGTGTTCTCGTCATCCTCATCTTTTGGTACCCGAACGTCGTGCTCGTATTATTTTTGTTGCCAAACATCTTGCATACAAAATAGATACAGAATCGATGCTGATGGTGTTTGGTTGAGGAGAAGTGTTGACTGATGAAATTAGCTTTGAAGATGATCAGCCATCATCTCCGTCCGGTATTGATGAAAAAAATATTTCTCACAATCACTTGACCCTTGAGACAATTCGTCAAGGAGAACCCAAGGCTGTTCGTATAGGAAAATCACTCTTTTCTCGTTTTACCTCAGTTATCAAATCGATCTGAGCATCTCTGTTTCCCCGTGTGGGATACAATTATTTGTTTCGTTATCGATGACATATTCGTGATGGTCGTTTTGTTTTGATTTGATGAATTACTGCTCCTCATAAGCCAGCGATGTTTGCGTTATATTCCTATATGTTGCCCAAAGCACAGCGTATTGTTATGAGAGAGCAGACAAGTGTCGATATTGTGTCTAGATATTCAAAAAATGTCGAACTCTATCGTGATTTTGCCTATGACGTGCTTGATAGTGTTCATATTACTTCTCCTGTTACAGGATTGTATTGTGTTCTTAATATTCATCCCAAGTCATTAACGCCTCAGACATTGAGTATGATTCAGGACATTGTTGATCGTTATGCTCACTGTGAGTGGTACTGGTTTGCTGCAGATTATGCTTGTGATATAGAAGTTACTCATACTATAATAAGCAAATTTTCATTTCTTCGTATTTGGGATTGGACACAACATACAGTTGAAGAAACGCTTGGATTGATTGCTGGTGCAGAGTATGTCGTAGCGTCTAGGCTACACATTCTTCTTCCTGCTCAGTATTATAATCGTTCTTTCTATCCTCTTACCTACGCATCCAAAATAACCAAACTTATCATGATTCATCAAGCTGTGCTTTTTGTTTCGTATGATATTCTCTTTTCTCTTGCCCATACGCAATGGGACCAATGTCTTCTTTCTCTCCGTCTCAATGACAAAGCAAAAATGGTCATTTGTCATGGTGATGATGAATCCAAACATCCTGTCTCACCTTTTGTGAATCAATGGTTGATTGCAAAGACAAAAGATGAGTATCAATCCAAATTTTTCTGATTGTTAAGACAGTGGGGGGATTGTTGTCAAAAAGTGTCAATTCTTGTCAATGATCGTCATGATGTTTTTCTGCCTCTTGTAACCTATTGTCAGAGTGTAGGTATCTTGAAGAATGTATGGGTAGCAGGGAGTGATCACGATCGTGATTGGCGACATTCGCAATTCCCGTCAGTTCAAGTACATCGTTGTGAATGGCAACGTTCATAATGGTTTAGGTATTCTCTCTATGATGCGATGGAACTTAACTTGTTGGTATGAACAATGATAATGATATGGTGAATAATGGGGCGATAGATTGTAGCGACACTCCCTCTGTGATGCTATCAAAAAACAAATATTGAGGGAACAAAGAGATACGAAGCATTGTTGAGATTTTTACTTTTTTTTTGATGATGAGAACCAAAGCTCGTAAATATGCTGATCTAATCGATCATCCTCGTTTGATCCAACCATGACACCCTCGCTTTGCTTCCATTGCTGGTCAGTGGCGTTCTTCTTTTTTTTGTCCTGTCGAACGTGTCGTTTTGGAATTGGCGTGTGGGAGGGGAGAGTATAGTCAAACACTTTCAGGTGTTGATCAGAGGACGGGTTGGGTTGGTGTCGATATTCGTGCGGATAGAATGTGGCATGGCATCCGTTTTGCTGATGAGCATGATCGCCCCAATATGCTTTTTTTGCGTACGATTATTCATCATTTGGACCGTTATTTTTTACCTTGAGAGGTTGATGAGATCCGAATTATTCATCCTGATCCTCGCCCAAGGGGTGCAGATGAAAGAAGAAGACTGACATCATTTCGTTTTCTTCCTCTCTATGAACGTCTCCTTAAGCCTTGAGGCATCGTGAGGATCAAAACTGATCATATTTGATTATATACTTATTCAATGGAGTCTTTTGCATCGCATGGGTGGGTTTGTGGTGCTCATACGGATGATGTGGATTCGTCTCCTTTGCTTGCTGATCATCACGGTATCCAAACTCACTATGAAAAAAAAGCACGTGCGTCCTGATTGTCGATCTGTTATGCATGGCGAACAAAGCCTCTTTAAAGACATTTTTTATTTTCTCTCTCTATAATGATCAAACGTGGTGTGACTTTGCTGGAGTTGTTGGTGGTGATTGTGGTTGTGGGGATTTTGTTCACAATGATGTTTCGTGTGTATGGGACTATTGTAACCAATACCAATCGTGTCAATCAGATTGTACTGATGCAAACAGCAAAACAAGATCTTTATCTTCATCTGACGCTTTTTTTGCAAGGGGCGCGTTTTGATCCTGAGCGTCATTCGAAATCACTTGTTTCATGATATAGTCAGGAACTTTTTTTACGTGATTGACAGGATCGTCGTTTTCAATTGCTTCTTGGTGCAAGACAGTGACTAGATCTTTGACCTTGCGAATCAAAAAACTGTCTTGTCTGGTATGATGACGGGTTGAGGATTCCGTTGCTTGATGGGAGTTTAGTTTTTCTGCATCAGCCATCATGGTATATGATTCCTCAATATCCTCATTTGTCATGAGTGGCTTTGGTAGACGTTGGTCAGTCACAGCGGCCTGATACAGATAGTATTTTTGCTCCATGAGTATGGCTCTTTGCGACGATGTATCCTACCAAATCATTAGGTGCTGTTGCGTGAGTCCCATCTATTCCTATTCAGTTTTTTTTCAATTTATAGACACCTTTTGTGTGGTGTTTTTTTGTAATAGGGGGAGAAATTACTTTTATTTGATTGTAGATGTACTCTGTGTGGTATCAGATAGTTGCCAAACAAAAACAATACGTCTGACCTATGATATAATAGCTACAACAAAAAAAGTCCAATAATCTTGTCACATAATCGTCCATCAATCGTCATCACTACTGAGGCGACCAATCCATGGCCTCTATACACTGATTCTTCTGGTTTGTATTGCCTATGATGTTAAGTGTGTGGTTATCTATACGTATACGCTAACAGATATTGTCACAAACAGACAAAAACTGACAATGTTACAATACGTGATCTGTCATTTTATGGCTAATTGTATCACAAACATATACATTGTCATTGTCTTTTTGGAAAAAGTATTTATTCCCATAGCACTTCAATATCATTTGGTCTTGCAAAATCCAAAAATCTTTGTATAGTGTTAGCATCTTGTATGGAGATACAAGCATTTTTCTGCTGACAATCATGGTTTTTGTGTTTGTCCTGCGATTTTTTACTTTTCTTTTTTAACGCGCTATGACATGAAACAAACTTCTAAGTCTTATGTCAGTTGTTGTTCTTTTGGCTCCGTCCGTAATGCCTGTCGTGACTAATGCACAAGCAGGTGTTGATCCTGAATGGATTAAAGCGTACGAGTTTATGAGAGACAATGGATTGACATCAGCTACTACCTATGAAAGATTTGCTCCTCTTAATGGTATCACAAGAGAACAACTTGCTGCTTTTGCATCAAGATATTACAAAAATGTTCTCAAAAAAACTGAAAAAGATGGAACTGCTAGATGTTCATTTACTGATGCTCAATTATTTGATCCTACATTGGTAACTGCTATTACTGAAGCGTGTGAATTTGGTCTTATGGGTGTAGGTATCACTGCCTTCAATCCAAAAGGACAAGTAACGAGAGGTGAAGTATTGACAGTTATGTCAAGAATGCTTTTCGGAAACAAACACAATGGTGGAACTCCTTTCTGGGCAAACCATGAAACTGCGTTGTTTAATGCTGGAATTGTCAATATAAGACATCCACAAGCAAACGCAAATGGTCCTATGAATAGACTCTTCACTGCGTTGATGATGATGAGAGCGGCTAATGCAGATGTTGGTGAAGATATTGATGAAGACATTGATTGTACAGATCCTATGATGGCACTCTTTTGTGAAGAAGATGAGACAGATACAGGAACTGGAGGAACTGGGACAGTAGAAACTCCAGGAACAAATACAGGAGCTGTGTATGATGACACAAGTAGACCAGTATCAAATGGAAATGTAACGTTGACTGCTACATCAAAACTTCCAAATGGTGCATCAATTCCAAGTAAATGAGTTGTGACATTTGCTAATATGCAACTTGCTGCTCAAGGTGATGATGTTACCGTGTATGGAATCAAGGTAGGAAGAATTGGACTTGGTCAAAGATCAGAAATCAGAAGAGTGTTCTTCGAAATCGATGGTAGAAGAATTTCTTCATACTCTGCTCTCAATCCAGACAATACATCTGAAATCACATTTAATCAACCTATTGTTCTCAAAGCTGGTTCAAATGCTCGCATGGATTTTGTTGTCGAAATAGAATCTAATAATCCTGGTGGTGAACATGCATTTGAAGTTCTTGCTATTGATACAAATGCAAAAGGTGTTGTATGAGTCGGACTCAAAACTAACACATATAGAACTACTACCTACCAAACAGTAGAGGTAAAATTTGAACGTCTCTCTACAACTGGATCATATTCAGCTGGAGAAACTACAAATCTCAAATTTGGTCAATTTAGAATGACAAATCAATCTTCATCAAATGAAGATAAAGATATCGTGGTCAAAGCCATTACATTTAGAAATGATGGTGATGGTGATGCATCAAGCAATCTTAAGAACATCAAATTGCTTCAAAATGGTAAAGTTGTTTCAAAAGAAGTTTTCCACGATGGAAGAAATATGACTATCCTTCTTGACAACTACCTCCTCAAAGCAAACCAAACACCAGTTTTTGAAATCACTGCTGATGTTGCATATGTAGATAATGCAGATGGTGATACATACAGATTTAGAGTCCAAAGAACTCAAGATATTATTGCAAACGAACTTGCTACTGACTTTAGAGCTTCGATTAAATTTGATGGAACAAATGGGGGTGATCTTTTCCCAGTAAAAGTGAGAGGATGAGACATTATGTTGAGAAACCTTGAAAACTTCAACAGATCTATCACTGCAGTCTTCGGTGCTAAACAAGTTCCTCTTGCAAGATGAGAAATCCAAGCAAGACAATCAGTTATGCTCGAAAATGCACAAAATGTCTCTATCAAAGTTACTACATCTACATGACTTGTACTTACTGGTAAAGCACAAATGGAATCTGTTATCCAAAGAATTGAACTCAAAGTCGGTTCTAGATCAATTGTATGAGTATTGAAAAATGGTGGTCTTGTAGATTTTGATGGTACATTCACTATCCAGGCTCTTCAGCCTATCGAAGTACTTGTTGATATTAGATCTACTGCTGGTTCTGCATTTAGAAACGCTGTTATTGAACTTCCAAATGGTTTCGGATTGTCATCATTCCAAATTGCTGAATATACATCCAATGGAAATAATGTTGCAACTGCTGGACTCGTAGGTGCTTTGGCTTCTGCTAGAGTGACATTGCAAGATGCTGGTTTGTCTATGGCAAGAACTGATGGATTCCCAGTTTCAAGAAATGTTGTTGATGGTGCGACAAATGTCGAAATCTTTAGAGCTACTCTTACAAATACATCTGACCTTTCTGTCAATATTACACAATTGGTATTTGCTAAATTGTCTTGAAGTACATACAATGGTGATATTGTTGCGACAATTGCTGGTTCTGGATTTTCTAGATCATTGACTGTCAAAAAAGGTGATCAAACTCTTGATTTCAATAGTCTCAACATCAATGTTGCAAAAGGATCTCCTGTCACAATCTCTATGAGAGCTGATTTTGAAGCAGGTGTAAGTAATACTGGAACTGTAGCATTTAGATTGGCAAACTTCCTCGGACAAGATGTCAATGGTACTGTCTACAATGGAGATAATGCTTCTAATATGCTTTCATTCCAATCTGCTACTGTCAATGTTATCAATTCTGCTGCTCGTGCATCAGTCAATACACATGCAAACAATAGAGCAAACTTCGTTGCAAATTCTACACAACAAGTAACTCTTGGTGCATTTGATATTTCCGCATCACAAGGGCAAGTGAGATTGAGAGATTTGGTTGTTATCGGATCTGATGGTAGTGGAACAGTGTATACTGGTTCAAGACTTGATGATTTGATTTCTAACGTATCTCTTGTAAGAGCTGATGGAACTGTGGTTGCACAAGGAGCAAGAATTTCTCTTACAGGAAATGCTGCATCTACGATTACATGATTCTCTGGTTCTCTTGTTCCATGATTCAGATTTGAAAATCTCCAAAATGTTGCAATTGCTGATGGTACAACTGAAACATTCCAAATCAGAGCTACAGTAAATAGCATCAATACTGGTGCCAATACAAATAGAGGTCTCCAAATGCATATTCCTGGTGCTATTATCGTCAACGGTAAAGCAATGACTGGTATTGTTCTCGAACAATCAAATGGTACAGCGATTCCAGACTTCTCTGCACCATTTACACAAAATCAATTGGCAATTGGTAGAAGAAATACTGTTGTACAAGGATATCCAGTTGTTGCAAAAGCTACATACACACCAAATGGTGTCGAATCATTGAGAATGAATGTAACTGCAACAAATGGAAGAATTTTGATCCAAGGACTCAATCTTCAATCAACTATTAGTTCTGGATCTCTTAGTGGTACAATCTATGTGAACTCTATCAATGCTAATAATGTAGTATACACTGGACTTTTGAATGGATCAGTTTCTTTCACAAGTGGATTTGTTGCGAATACAACACTCGGTTCTGAAGAAGGATATTCACTCAATGCATGAACAACTGCTACATTCATTCTTGTCTTTGATACTGCGCTTGGTAAAGATCAAACAAGAACTGTCAGAATTACTGACCTTACATACGAAGATGTTATTGGTGGACAACCTTCAAGTGTTAATATTACAATCAATGGTAAAGAAAACGTTGGAGAACTCCCAGTAACTGAAACATTCACTAACTAGTCGTGTTTCTGTGTGTATGGAATGTTCCAAAAAATTCCTCTCTGCTCCTCGTGAGTAGGGAGGTTTTTTTGTTGTGGAAAAGTGCGATTTTGCCTCATCCAATATAGGGGGGAATAGTATGCGGGAACGTGTGGGGTGTCTTTTTTCCGATAAGGGGGAGGGTGTGGAAAGGGATTCGTTTTTCGCTTGATTTTTCTCTTCAAAACACTACGATGACGAGAGTGTGCCGTTTTTTTTATTCCTCCGCTGTGGTGTGTGATGTCTCCTCGTCGTCTCTGGTTTAGTACGATCAATCTTGGCTGTTCAAAAAATATGGTCGATACCCAAAATCTTTTGGGTCGTATGTTGCGACTTGGGCAGAATAATCTTACCTGGGATGTTCAGTATTGTGCAGATCCCGATGATGAGGAAGTCACGATCGTGTTTATCAATACGTGTGGTTTTTTGCGTAGTGGAAGGCAAGAGATGCTGGAGGTCGTAAAAACTTATGTCGATCGTGGGATCATTGTGTATGTGATGGGGTGTGGTGCAGAGTATTTTGAGGCGACGAGAAGGACCATCGATGAATCGTTGCTTAAGGAAGAGGACGATGATTATCAGGAGCGAAAACGTCTCTTGCAGTCAGGCAAGATGTTTCTTCTTTCGCGGAAAGATATGGAAAAGGTCAATTTGTACGATATTGCTCGTGGATATTCGAGCGTGCTTTTTGATGGATTTGCATTCGTTGCCAATCCGAGAGCATTTACCAACGCGCATCTTGGGTATGAGTATTGTAAGATTGCTGAGTGATGCAATAATTCCTGCTCATTTTGTATCATCCCCAAAATTAGAGGCAAGCAACGTTCTCGTCCAATTTCTGAGATTATTGATGACATTCGTCAGATGCGTGCAGCCCAGATTCCCGAAATCATTCTTTTGGCCCAAGACACAACGAGATATGGTGTTGATTTGTTGCATAGGCCCATGCTTTTTGATTTGCTTGATGAGATTGAGGCACTGGATGATGAGTTTCGTTTGAGACTTTTGTATATGTATCCTGATGTGCTCACACTCAATCATCTTCGTCAATTGCAGGGTTTTCGTAAACTTCTTCCTTATTTTGATATTCCGCTCCAGCATATCTCGTCTCCTGTGCTCAAACGTATGGGTCGTTTTTATGATGAAGAGTATTTGTATGCTTTTTTGGATGAAATTGCTCGCTTGTTTCCTACGAGATACATGAGGACCAATTACATTATTTGATTCCCAGGTGAAACAGAGGCAGATTTTATCAAATTGTGTGATTGGGTTCAGAAGGATGTCTTTGATTCGATTGCGTTGTTTGAGTATCATGATGAGCTTCTTGCACCATCGAGTAAACTCGACCAAAAAGTTCCTGATGAGGAGATTCATCGTCGTTTTTTGCATATCAAAGGGATATGGGATAGTTTGGCTACAGCAAGAGAAAAAAGACGCCACTGACAGCAATGTACGTGAATAGTGACAGATATTGACACGCGTAGACAGATGCTGACAGTTCGTCCCTTACTTCATGCCCCTGATATTGATCCTGTTGATCACGTTCCTTTTCGTTCTGTTGTGTGATGGAGAGAGAAAAAGGCGAGCATAGAAACAGGTGTTGAGGTTTCGTATGTGGTTGGTTCGTTATAGGAATCTTGTGCGTTAGTGGTATATAGTGTAGGTAAACCCTGTTTATATCTAGCTATGGTGATGGTATTGGTTTGGCACCGCAGATGGTGTGTCATAATACAAGAAAATCAAAAAAGTCGTCACAAAATTGCTCCTCAATCGTCTATCTGAGTAGATATCATTGGACCATGATCGTCCTTCTTTATTTTCTTTGATCTCTTTGTGTATGAAACGTTCGCTCGCAGACTATCTCAAAAAATATGTCGACCATCCCATTGATCCCACAAAAAAGCGTCATGTTTATCAACGTGTGGTTCGTCATATAGCTCGTCATGATGCACGTCGTTTCCGTGTATGACACTTTTTTGCTAAAGCGGTTTTTGTTGCCTCATTAACGGTTGTTTTATTGATTGGTGGTTTTTTTTCTCGTTGGTTTTTTGGTGGTGAAGATTCTGTGTTGGCACCATGAGTATCTGTGACGTATGCTGATCAGATTGGTGAGATTGTATCTGTCGAGGGATATTTTGATATTTACTCTCAATGACATAAAATAATTTCGGAGGTGGTTCATGTCAATGATGTGCTTTCTTTGCCTCAAGGATCAGAAATTGTAATGACTATGGGAGATGATCTAACTGTTGTGATTGCTTGACCTGCTAAGGTACTTGTTCGTATCAATCCTGCGACGGGCAAGTATCGTTTGAGTTTTTTGGAGGGAGATAATATTATTATTCGTTCCCAACGCGCCAAATCAGCTGAATCTCTCTGAATAGAGGTGGAGATGAAGGATTGATCATTGGTGGTTTCTGATCCTCTTCCTGTTCCTTGATCAGAAATTGTTGTTCGTGAAGATAAAGGAACATCTGTCGTGGTCAATCGTTCACAACAAGTGATTCATGTTGTTCGTTCTCGCTCTTCACAAACGGAGGTTATTCCTCAGAGTGTATCACGTATTCTGCCTAGTACTGATGCAGGTTGACAAGTTGATTTTGAGACCAGAGAAATTTTTATGCAGACCGTTGGGATCGTTGAGGAACGTAATTGAAGTTGAGCTAGTATGCTTAGTGGGATTATTGACTCTGGCTCATTATCTTTGTCGTGAATGCAGCAAGATCAGATGATGCTTGCACAAGACGGTAGTGAACCTGCAGATCTTGTCATGACACAGCCTGTATCATCATCTCCTGCAAATCAACAAGATCGTCAAGAAAATACCTTTTCTGACTGATTGACGCAAGCGCAGAGAGTCTTGGTTAATCGTTGGGCTGATCATCAAAAACTACGCATGTTAGTTGCCGATCTTGTCGCAGCTGATATTTCAAGTGATGATGTCCTTGGATTGGACGCATATCAAACGCTTTTGACATATACAATGCAGACATATACGGCGTATGGTGTTGTCTATCCATGATCAAATTATACATACGCTGACTTGGTCCGTGCGATAAATTTTTTACGTCACTATTTGAGAAGACAATCCTTTGTTGCTGACGATGTACTGGTTGGTGTGTCGTTTGTATATCATATGCTTTATGAGCGTTCTCAACGTGACGAATGTAATGATTGTTATGACGATTTGCTTCGTCGTGTCCCAGCAAGATTTCGTATTAAGTAACGTCTAGAGGCAAAGAATAGCTTGCATTTTGTGAAAAAAACACTATAGATACATTGGCGAATAGCTTATGTATTTTTTTTATTTTCTTTTTTTCTTATGACACAGAGTGTACCGTTGGATAAAGTCAGGAATGTGGGAATTATTGCTCATATTGATGCGTGAAAAACAACAACAACTGAAAGAATTTTGTATTATACAGGTAAAAAACACAAAATAGGTGAAGTTCATGAAGGGGCTGCTGAAATGGATTGGATGGAACAGGAAAAGGAAAGATGAATCACTATTACGTCTGCGGCCACAACATGTTTTTGGAAAGGTCATAGAATTAATATTATCGATACGCCAGGGCACGTTGATTTCACGATTGAGGTAGAAAGATCATTGAGAGTTTTGGATGGTGCGATTACTGTTTTTTCTTCATCTGATGGAGTACAGCCTCAAACAGAAACAGTGTGGAGACAAGGAGACAAATACGGTGTTCCGAGAATGTGTTTTGTCAATAAAATTGATAAAATTGGTGCTAATTTTGCAATGTGTGTTGAGTCCATTAAATCAAGACTTTCTCCCAAAGCGGTCGCTATCCAATTTCCTAATGGTGAAGCAAGTGAATTCAAATGAATTGTTCATTTGTTGACGATGAAATATTATACTTTTGAAGGAGATAATGGAGAAAAACAAATAGAACATGATATTCCTGAACACCTTGTTGCAAAAGCTGAAGAAATGAGAGAAGAGTTGATCGATGCGGTATCTGTGTTTGATGATGAGGTGACAGAAAAATTTCTTTGATGAGAAGAGATTACCGAAGCTGAATTGACAAGAGCGTTGAGAAAATGAGTTATATCCAATCAGGTATATCCAGTTCTGGTGGGAAGCTCATTGAAAAATGCATGAGTTCAGTTGATGCTTGATGTTGCAGTTGCTGTTCTTCCATCTCCGATTGATATTGGTGCCGTTAAAGGAACTGATGTGAATAATCCAGAAAAGTTAATATCAAGAGAACCAAAAAACTCTGAACCAGCATCAGCTCTTGCATTTAAAATTATGACTGATCCTTTTGTTGGTACCCTTACCTTTGTGAGAGTATATTCATGAGTCATCAAAACAGGAGATCAACTTCTTAATCCGATTACAGGAAAAAAAGAAAGAGTAGGAAGGCTTGTGCTTATGCATGCTCGTAAAATGGAAGATATTGATCAAATCGAGGCAGGTCATATCTGTGCATTCTTGGGTCTCAAAGAAGTAACGACTTGACATACACTCTGTGATGTTGAAAAACCTATCATTCTTGAAAAAATGGATTTTCCAGATCCTGTGATTTCCATCTCTATCGAACCAAATTCCAAAAAAGATCAAGAAAAGATGGGTATTGCTCTTTCTAAACTTGCAGCAGAAGACCCTTCTTTTCGTTATTATACAGATGAAGAATCTCTGCAGACGATTATTGCATGAATGGGGGAGCTACATCTTGAAATTATTGTGGATAGACTGAAGAGAGAACACAAGGTAGAGGTAACAACAGGAAAACCACAGGTTGCCTACAGAGAAACAATTACCACGAATGCAGAGTGAGAAGGGATTTTCAAGAGACAGACATGATGACGTGGTCAATTTGGACATGTTCTTTTGAGATTGGAATCTACGACAGGAGAGCTTGACGACAAAGGGGAACAAATTAACTACCAATTCAAAGATGAAGTGACATGATGAAGAATCCCAAAAGAATTTATTCCAGCTATTGACAAAGGAGCAAGAGAAATAATGCAACAAGGAATTTTGGCATGATATCCAATTATCAATATTCGTTGTTGTCCATACGATGGATCCTATCATGATGTAGACTCATCTGAAATTGCTTTTAAGATCGCGACGTACAGAGCCTTCAAAAACGCCTTTTTAAAAGCAAATCCTGTTATTCTCGAGCCAATTATGGATGTTGAAGTCGTGACACCAGACAATTATGTCTGAGATGTGATGGGAGATTTGAGTTCAAGAAGAGGAATGATTCAAGGACAAAATACCAGAGGAAATGCTGTTGTCATCGAAGCAAAAGTGCCTCTCTCCGAAATGTTTTGATATGCAACGTCGTTGAGATCTGCAACACAGGGAAGAGCAACGTTTACGATGAAATTTGCGTCCTACGAAAAAGTTCCCAACAATATTTCTGAACAAATCATTAAAGAAAGAAGTGGTAAAGTCAAAGGAATGGACGATGAATAAAAATATCTCTTCATTGTAACAAAAAACCCACTGACTGTCAGTGAGTTTTTTTGTTCCTCGATTAAATCGTTGAGCTAGAGATATTAGAAGAAACGAGCGACAAGTTCATAATGATAGGTTTGGGGGAAGAGGTCCAGTCATTTGATTGTATCAAGTGATCGTCCACCATCACACAGCAATTGAGCATCTCTGACAAATGTTGATGGATTGCACGAGACATAAATGAGACAGGTGTCGGGATAGCGCTGGCGGTGGGTGATTAAGAAAGGGATGATAGAAGGGTGTAGTCATTCTCTAGGCGGGTCGATGATGATGAGACGGGTTTTTTCGTAGTATTGTTTGAGTGTTTCATTTGTTTTGAGAACATCTTCGACTTTCCCACAAACATAGAGTGTCCTGTCGTCCATCTGATTGGTCTGTGCATTAATTTTTGCATCATGAACTGCTTCTGGGACTATTTCTACGCCGATAACATAGGCTGTTTTTTTTGCTAGCAGACAATATTGTCCAATACTTCATCAACCACAGTAGAGATCAAGCATAACAGGATAGTTGGTGGGGATGAGATCAACAATCATAGAAAATAATTTTTCTGCTCCCAAAGTATTGGTTTGGAAAAAAGTAAAGGGAGAGATGCGAAATGATACCGATAGTCATCAGTAGAAGAGTTTATCTGTAATGAAACCATCGCCATACATAATGCGCATGGTATGATCAATACCTTTGACAACATCAGCCACTCCTGTATTGTTTGTGAGACAGAGTGTTGTGATAGATTTTTTAGCCCATGTAATAAGTTTTTTTTGTGTTTTTTCCCGTATTTTTTGTGTTTTTTCATCCAGAAATGAGCCATTGATGACGAGATGTGCCATGATCTCTCATGTATGATGACCATATCTCAAGACAAGATGACGAAAAAATCACTCATTGCTCTTTGTATCATACACAGGAAGTCATGAGTCTTGGCAGAGACTGATGAGAGATGTATACACATCGTGGATAGCGGGTTCTACAATATGACAATGATTGACATTGATGACTTTTGAAAATTGACCTTGCTTGTGAAATCATACTTGTCGATGCTTTTCGATTGATTTATGATCCTGACGGACGATATATTTGCCAAAACTAAATTCTATTTTATTTCTGTATCACCATTCTTTTGGTGCGGGGAGGATTTCTCCTATGGTGCTAGTGTGTATTTTATTACTCAATGGTCACAGTGTCTGGAGAAAGAGCTTATTTTTTATTTCTATTTGTGCAGTATATGTCAAATGTTGTCGAAGACATCATCAGCAGCCTACTGTATGTTCTTCGGGTGCTTGTGTGGATAGGAGAGGATTGATACAATGGCTACATGCCGGAGAACGAAATATCGTTGTATCTCATCAATGTGAAAGTGTATCAAGGGGTTTATCTCTCCATGATTCGATCCATAAAAGCTTCGCCTCCCAATGATGTTTTCTTTTTTTTATAACTTCACAATGGACTTTCATTCATGGAATACATCCTCAGCGAATGAGAATAACTTTTCCATCACTGAGGCGTCAAATTCCTACTCATTTTTCTCCAAGTGCTGTAATAAGAACGTGTTTGAGAAACATACGATAGACAAAAATAAAAGATGATGTGGTATGATGTTGAGGGAGTGGGTGTTTTGTCGTAGAGAGGTGTGTCATGTGTCTGATATATGATAAGGCATCACATTGTTACTTATTGTTGTTTTGTTGTTTTATTTCTTGATGCCTGTTTTCGTCATTGGTAGCTTCCGTTAGCAAATGCAACAATGCGTTCTCGTTTGCGATCTGTCGATGATAGGAGAATGATGATAATGCAATAGATACTATGAATCCACAATCACAGACATATCCACACAAGATATTTCCATCAAAAAAAAACTTTATATGCAAGAAGTATTCTATGTTTTCCTTTTTGGAAAGCACGATCAGGTGTATGGACATAAAGATCATGATCTTTGGTTTTGGGTTGCATATGATGCGTGGTTTGCAGAGATGAACATGAGAGGAGAAGATTTTTGTTTTGTGTCCATTGTACAAAAAACAAAAAATCTTCATATACAAAAGGTATAGTTTCATCGAAGCGATATCCTAATGAATTATCGATGACAAAACAATTGGATGATGCAAAGGAAAGTGGTGTTAGTATTGTTGATGTTCATGCAGGAATAGGTCTCGTTGTCCATGGGGATAGTCATTGATAGCCTCGTGATCTGAGTTTGCCTTGAGGCGTATACTCATAAGGGATGAGTGCTATCTGTGGTTTTCGATACTGTCTGATTGCTGAAAAAAAATCTGGACTGACACGATTATCGTCGTCTATGCAAACAACGCAACGATAGCGTGCACGGGTCAGTCAAATATTTCTTACAATACTTGCATTTGCACAGGGAAGGCGATTATTAGTACCTGAGTGTTCAATAATGAGGGGAATGGTTGTTTGTGTCTGCCATGCTAGGGATCGTGAGTCTCGCATCTTATTTGTACTTGGTGAATCATAGACAATAATTAGCTCATCAATATCGCAGATTGCAAGATCGTCCACGAGGTTTTGCCACATAGTGAGTGGTCTTGCAGTTGGTATGATAACGGATATTTTTTCCATACAAGGAGGATAATGAAAGATAAATTATTATATACTATATATACTGTATGATAAAAAAGAGTTATTGAGTCATTTGTTACCATAAGGAAAGGAATGTTTTATATTGTAGTTATCGATAGCAAACTCGCGTTTTTTTTGAAATCATAATCACATAATAATGTATTTGTTTTGATATGATGATATGGGATATATAGATGATAGATATATTTGATATATGTAGTGAATTTTTTTTGAAATGCAAGGAAGAAATTATTGGCTTTTTGCCTTATATCTGATGATATATGTATGTTTTCTTCATTTTTGCTTGCAATTGGACGAAAAAATAGTATACAATCGCCTATGTTGTGATATATTATTACAATATTCGTAAGTGTTGTTAGTTGTTTTTTATGTTGTTTAATTTGTTATTTAGTTTATTGCTATTGGGTTTGTATGCCGAGGTAGCTCAGTGGTAGAGCAGAGGCCTGAAAAGCCTTGTGTCGGCAGTTCAATTCTGCCTCTCGGCAATTGTTTCTTTTTTATGCAAGAATCTCTTGCAAATAAAAAAAAAAGTATTATACAACTTGCGTGTTATCGTTTTTTTTGTTGCTACGATATATAATTTTTTTTTTGTATCTATTCCCCTATGTAGCAACAATAGATTTTTTTTGAAAAAGATTGATGATGGTTTTTCTTTTTCGTTGGGCATATAGCTCAGTTGGTTAGAGCGCGTCTCTGATAAGGACGAGGTCGGTGGTTCGAGTCCACCTATGCCCACCATCTCTTTGGGCTCGTGAATCGGGGATTAGCTCAGATGGCTAGAGTGCTTGGTTTGGGACCAAGAGGTCGCGAGTTCGAGTCCCGCATCCCCGATTTTGTGTTATTTTCCCTTGATTATCTAATAAATATCCTTATATATTTTTATTACTAATATTGTTGATCATATTTTTTTTTATTTTTTTCGTCATACTATGTCACAAAAAGAACACGTAAATGTGGGTACTATTGGTCACGTTGATCATGGGAAAACTACCCTTACTGCTGCACTAACATTTGTTGCAGGTACAAAAAAAATGTCATATGCTGATATTGACAATGCTCCTGAAGAAAAAGCAAGAGGTATTACTATCAACACGAGACATGTTGAATACGAAACTGATGCAAGACACTATGCACATATTGATTGTCCAGGACACGCTGATTATGTCAAAAACATGATTGTTGGTGCTGCTCAAATGGATGGTGCTATTCTTGTGGTTGCTGCTACAGATGGTCCTATGCCTCAAACAAGAGAACATGTTCTTCTCGCTAAACAAGTTAATGTTCCAAAAATCGTTGTCTTCTTGAATAAATGTGATATGGTTGATGATGCAGACATGATTGATCTTGTTGAAGAAGAAGTAAGAGAGGTTCTTACTTCGAACGGTTTTGATGGTGCAGGTTGTCCAATTATTAGAGGATCTGCATTGCAGGCGTTGGAAAATCCTACCGATCCTGAAAAGACAAAATGTATTCGTGACTTATTGGCTGCTCTCGATTCATATATTCCTCAGCCAATCAGGGAAACTGATAAGGACTTTTTGATGCCTGTTGAAGATGTCTTCTCTATTAAAGGAAGAGGAACTGTTGTTACTGGAAGGATTGAGACTGGAAAAATTAAGCTTAATGATGAGGTAGAAATTATATGATTGTGAAAAGAAAATAGATTAACAATTGTTACTGGTATCGAAATGTTTTATAAACCGTTTCCAGAAGCTGAGGCATGAATGAATGTAGGTCTTTTGTTAAGATGAATCGATAAAGATCAAGTTGAAAGGGGTCAAATTCTGGCAAAAAAATGAACAGCAAAAGCGTTCAAGAAATTTGAGGCAGAAGTTTATGTTTTGAAGAAGGAAGAAGGGGGAAGGCATACGCCATTTATGTCAGGATACAGGCCTCAGTTTTTTGTCAGAACAACAGATGTTACTGGATCTATTCATCTTGCAGAAGGTGTAGAAATGATTATGCCTGGGGATAATGCAAAAGTTACTGTTGAGCTCATTTATCCAATTGCTATGTCTGAATGATTGAGATTTGCAATTCGTGAATGAGGAAGGACTGTTTGAGCATGAGTTATTTCTAAAATTATTGGATAGAGATCATTTTTCTTTTGCTATTAGGGGAGTGGTCCTCCTCTTTTGTTTATTTTTTTGATTGTGTTCATGTCGACTGTATGAAAAAAAAAACAACCCAAAATCAGAATCAAATTGCAAAGTTATGATGTGAGAATTCTTGAGAGTTCAGTGCTTAAAGTTCTTACATTATTAAAAAAATCTGAGGCTAAATTTGTTTGACCCGTTCCTCTCCCTAAGAAGATAAAAAAATATACTGTTTTGAGATCAAATTTCGTCTACAAAAATGCTAGAGAGCAATTTGAGAGAATTTCATACACAAGATTGATTGATATTATCAAGACATGACAAAAGACTGTTGAGTATCTTCAAAATCTTTCTATTTCCGTTTGAGTATCTGTTGATATCAAAATTTTTAGTTAATATTATTGCATTTTTACTCTTTGCTTGATAG
The DNA here is from genome assembly GCA_025057375.1 of Candidatus Absconditabacterales bacterium. GTDB lineage: Bacteria > Patescibacteriota > Gracilibacteria > Absconditabacterales > Absconditicoccaceae > JANWWO01. Next base: position 71,981 of record JANWWO010000008.1, read on the forward strand.
TTAATGATACGTTCTTGACTTTTTGGTCTAATAACTTTTAAAAAAGAGATGACTACTGTTGCATCAAACGGGTCCTTGGTTCCAGTCACGCTTCTTCATGTGCCAGATATTGATGTTGTTCGTTATAAGACGATAGATAAAGACTGATATGAAGCTGTAGTTTTGTGATATCAAAAAAAAATTATTCAACATAAAAAATGAACAAGTAAAGTTGTTTACAAAAAAATGGTTGAATTTGCGTATGATGATGATTTCAAAAGTAACAATCCCGTTGGATCCCTCAATCGTGACTATGTATTTTCGCGTATTCGTGAAAAAAGTCTTCATATTGTTGGATTTGTGAAAGGAAGAGGATATGCCTGAGTTGTAAAGAAGTTTTGAGCCCAATGAGGTCCAGAAACTCATGGTTCCAAATTTCATAGACACATATGATCTATGGGTTGCAGAAAGCCAAGAAGAGTTATCAAATGACACATCCATGCTTGACATATGGGAACTAATCGTGTTTCTATTAAAGGTAAACGTTGTCTCGATGTATTTTTTCATAATTCTAATTCTTATTTGGTAGTTCATTGATCTATTCCTTGATCATATAATGATTATGTATATTGTTCATTGATGGCGTAATTCCTTTTTTTTGTCTCTTTATTCTCATAATTTGTGTTATAATGTCAGAACAATTCTCTTTTTCTCTTCCTGTAAAAGATATGGCATGAAATATTATCGATACAGTTGTCCTCTCATGACCGCAGTTTTCTTCTGATGCGATTCGTATGGATTTGATTTATGATCATGTTCGTTATATCCGTGCTAATGTTCGTAATTCTATTGCAGATGTAAAAGATAGAGCACAGGTTGCATGATCAAACAAAAAATTATTTAGACAAAAAGGGCAATGAAGATGAAGACAATGAGAATTAAGGTCTCCAACAAGAAGAAAATGATGAGTTGTCTTTTGACCAACCAAGATGAGAAATTTCTCTCTTTCTATGAATCAAAAAGCAAGAAAGTTGGCGACTATATCATCATTTCTTTATCATCTTCATAATCAAACACTTACTATTGTTGATCAAGTTTCTTTTCCATTAATTTCAACAAAAATAGCTTCAGCGTTTATTTCTTCCTTGTGACTTAATAAGTCAATACTATATGTTGATGCAAGTGTTAACCACTCATCGTTGTTATCTTTGAGGAATCTGTCATTTGTTTCATATTCAAGCGTTTCATCTTTGCATACATACACTCTCCTTAAGGCAAAAAATCTTGTAATTACTCGTGAATCATTAAATTATATTCTTACCAATCGATTTAATTAATATCTTCTTTTTTATTTTTTTTTATTTTTTCTTTTTTGATGGCATATCGTGATATTTTACGCCAAAGAGCGCGCAAAAATACGCAATGTAATCGTGTATTTAGTCATGGCATCGCTTCAATTATCAAGAAATTTGTTGTTACTGAGAAAGGCTTTAATGCAGAAATCAAGACTGATAGTAATCCTGTTTACGTCTTTTATGTAGATATGGCCGCCTCAAAAAATGACATCAAATATGTCGTTGAATCTGTATATAATGTTTCTGTACAAGCTGTAAAGACGCTCATCATGCCACAAAAATGTAGAACAAATAGATGAATAGTAAGAAAATCGTTAAAAAAAGCGTATGTAACACTTCTCGCATGACAAGAAATTTCCTTTGCGTCGTAGTATAATGTAATAAATCGTTTGTTTTACTTAACAATAATTACTCAATGCCAATTGTAAAGTACAATCCTGTAACTCCGTCAATGCGTTATATAACCAGATTGTCATCTGAAGATATTACAAAAAATGTTGCTCCAGAAAAGTCATTGATATTTGGTCGTAAATCAAATTCATGAAGAAATTCTGATGGTAGAGTTACCTCAAGATTTAGATGATGATGACACAAAAAGTTGCAGAGAATAGTTGATTTTAGGTGATATGATAAAATTGGTATTCCAGCTCGTGTTGCAGCTATTCATTATGATCCAAATAGAACATCAAGACTTGCCTTACTGCACTTTGTAGATTGAGAAAAAAGGTATGTTATTGCATGGAAATGATGTAGCATATGAGATATCATACAAAATTGATGATCTGCACCAATTACAGCATGAAATAGATTACAACTAAAAGATATTCCAGAATGAGTTAATATATTTAACATTGAAGTTATTCCTTTTACAAAGTGAAAACTTATAAGATCGGCATGAATGACTGCTATTCTTGCATGATCAACAGGTAATGGATATAGAATTGTCAAATTGCCTTCGGGAGAAACAAGGAGATTCAACGAAAATTGCTGGGCAACTATTTGACAAGTATGAGCAGAGGATCATAGAAATATTGTTATTGGGAAAGCATGAAGACAGAGACGGTTGTGAGTTAAGCCTCATGTCTTGTGAAAGAGTATGAATGCGGTTGATCATCCTCATGGTGGTTGAGAAGGTCATACATCATTGTGAATGAAATCTCCTAAGACGCGAACATGAAGAAAGGTTGCTCCATGAATGAAAACAAGAAAAAAGAA
>JANWWO010000009.1 GCA_025057375.1 Candidatus Absconditabacterales bacterium
TGATCTAGATGGAGCAATCGTATCTTTTTCGACCATTCCACAATACAACCATCCATCACCTTTATGTTTTCCTTCCTGTCATGATAAATCAGCATCATTTTGAGCAAAAGATAAGAGAGGAAAAAGAAAACATACGAAAGAGATCAAATATATTGTCATACCTCACGAAAAAGAATAAAGAAAAAAACTATCATATCAATCTCATCTCTTCTTTAAATATACTGTATCATTCTCCAAGAATGCAAATTTTTCGTACAAAAGTCATCATTATATCCTTGACCAACCGATCAAAAATCATTTTGCCTTGAAAAATCAAAAAAAATCACCATAGATTAAGTAGTATTTTATCTTTTTTTCTTGATCATGAAAATCACAACCTCTGATGTAACAATCTGAACAGTCCTTGAGCTGGATGGCTGACTATTCAAGGTAATCGATATGGCACATACACATACCGGAAGATGATGAGCCACTGATTCATTCAAAGTCAAAGATATCGTATCGGGAAAGGTAAAAAACGTCACATACAATGCGGGAGCAACGCTCGAAAAAGCAAATGTCCAGATAAACAATGCCGTCTTTCTCTACAAAGCAGGAGATAATTATACCTTTATGGAAAATGATACGGGAGAAATGTTTGATCTACCCGGAGACTCAATCGATGATATCGTTTTGTATCTCAAAGAAAACCTTGATTGTTATTTGATGAAACACAATGGCAACGTCCTTAGTGTCATTCTCCCATCAACAATTAGTTATGTCATCACAAGCACAGTTCCTGGCATCAAAGGAGATAGATCCAAGGCAGGAACTAAACCAGCAACACTTGAAACGTGACTCGAAGTCCAAATCCCTCTCCATAAAGAAGTAGGAGATACGGTAACAATCAACACCCAAACAGGAAAAGTGAGCTAAGAAGCCTCGATGCTATACACATGGTTGTTGCCGAAAATCGATATTATTGTACCTACTGATTCCTTTAGAGCATTTTTATTGTTTTCCCGTCGATGACATTGTTTCATATCATCTCGTTGATAAAAGCATGTGTCTGAGTAAGCATGATCTATGGGGTCTACTATTATATCAATCCTCGCCTTGATCCCCTAGCAGCAATAGGGTTTGGAGCTACAGGAATATTTTTATTGTTACGATGACTATCATTTCGAATCAGCTATGGTCTTTTGTGGCTCATTTTGCCGCGTCGTGAGACTCTTTCTACATTGTGCTACAAAATTTCTTTTCTGATCTGAGGATTTTGATTAACCAATATGTTGTTATTTTTCTGAGAACGATGGGATCGATTGAGTGGCCTGATTGTTCTTGGACTCTTTTGTGGTTTAGGATTTTTATTATTTTTTCGTTATGATGAGTGAGCAGAAACAGAATAATCCACCAATAACCCAGGAACAAGTCATACATCGTAATGATACCGCACATCCTCTCTATGCTGTTGTCATTGATCAATTGATGACAGTCTATGATCCAGAAGTACCCCTCATTGATATCTACACACTCTGACTTATCTATGGGATCACCTTTGATGATGCAACAACCACTGTTAATATTATAATGACATTTACTACACCAGCCTGCCCTATGGGAGATCTCCTCAAATCAATGACCACGGATGCAGTTCACCGCTGATGTCCATGACGAACCTGCCTACTTGAAATCACGTTTGATCCTATGCGGTGACCAGCAATGATCAAAGATGAGGACCTCCAAAGAATGTTTGTATAACACCATCTCTCAGAAACAATCACAAAAAACCATGAAAATCAGTTGCTTTTTCTTTAAATATCACTATATTTCTTATATGACAGACCATCGTCATGAAACCTGCGTGTGATTGTCGCTGATTTTCACCCTCGTATCTGATTATGTCTTGTCGCTTTTTTATCTTTTTTTATATACAACGCATGATTGAAAAAAACAAACTCTTTGTTGGTAATCTTGATGGACGCATCAAATGGCGACACTTAAAAGAATTTTTCTCAAAATTCGGAAAGGTGACCTATACAAAAGTCGCTATCAACAAAGCAACAGGAAAAAGTAGAGGATTTGGTTTTGTGGTTTTTGCAGAAGAAAGCGAAGCAGAAAATGCTTTGAATAATGCAAGTGGAAAAATCCTTACTGCATCTGATAAAGATGGAAACGAAATTATCTTTGGTGACAAAGAAATTCGTTGTATGTATGCTCAAGCGCAAGAAGGAAGAAGCGATCACACGTCTCATGATGCTGCATAAAAAAATATTTCTTCCCCAACTCATTGAGAGTCCTCACCACCATGAGGACTTTTTTGATATCCAAAACTATTGCAATAAAGAAAAAAAATAATACAGTACCATATCCTAGTCTTTTATCCCACTACTGTTATCAATGTTCGTATGAATACTCATACTCCGACTTATGATTCATGGACTCAGTTATACTCACACATGGATTGGTGAAATAATTGTCAGTTTTCGCCCGCTTTTTTTAATTTGACATATCATAGTCTTTAGCGGATTATGTATCCGAACACGATGGTGTCTCAAAAAAAAACATCACCAGACCCCATTCTCTCCAGACACTATGATCATCGTCTGGCTCATTTTTCTGGTTCCCACCTGTGCAAATATATACTTTGTTCATACAGACTATGCCTGACAGTTTTGGGAAGATACTCGCACCAATCACCCATCAGGCATTCCTATCCTCTACGCCAATATTCTCAAAACAAACAGAAACTATGAAGAAATCAAGACACTCATCATGCAAACCAACCCAACAATCATTTTTTTTGCAGAACGACAAGCTCACCATACCGCCAATGTTCCACTCCTTGATCAATATCCCTATACTGGTCGTTATCGTTCTGAAAATGTCATTTTTTCCAAAATTCCCTTTACCTCACTCCCCTCGTTGGTAGAACCATACAGTGGACGATTCTATCCTCGCATCACCATAACACTGGGTGAACAACGCTGGAGAATTGACTTTGTACACACAACATCACCAACATCCCCTCGCAATTTCCGTCAAAGAAATCATCAACTTACTTTTCTTGTGTCAAACATACAGGAGGATCCTAATCCCTATCTTATCCTAGGTGATTTTAATGTGACACCTCATTCATCATATTACAAACAGACACTTGGGGGAGCTTCTTGACTAACCAATGTATCAATGACAGACTATACACCACGAACACGAACATTTGGCAATAGCTCAGTTCTGCCTGCTGCTCACATTGATCATGTCTTTGTCAGCAATGCAGATGCCATTACCAATTTTCGTATCATCAATCTCAAATGATCTGATCATCATGCCTTCTTCTTCCATCTTACTCCCTCATCACCAATCACCTCATCATCTCGTCAGTAATCATTTTTTTTATTTTTTAGCTTCCATGACCGATCCTAGCAGTACTGCATGTCTCTCACTACCTTCACAAGCATCACGACTATCTCCACACCATTATCTTCATCTCCGCCAAAAATCAGCCCCCATCCATCGTATTCTTTTTATAGGAATGGGTGGTTCATGACTAGCATCCAAACTCCTCATAGACGCATTTGGCGATCGTATTTTTGTTCCTCGAGCTCGATGTCATGACTATCATATTCCCGATCGAGTCAATGCCTATACATTGGTCATCGCGTGTTCATACTCAGGAAATAGCGATGAAACACTGACCGCAGTTCATGAAGCACATGATCGTCATGCACACTGCATCTGTATCACAAGTGGATGATCATTGAACGAACGAGCCACGACATACCATCATGATCTCATCACACTTCCTTCATGAAGTACTGCAAGACGAGCGCTTGGTCGAAGTTTTGTAGCACATGCATCATGTCTCATACATTATGGACTGGCTGATATCACACACGAAGAAAGTACAGCACGATGATCATTTCTTGAAAAGCATCATGACATCATCTCCCAACAAGCACATATCATTACCCAAACAATCGCGTCGAGAACACCAGTGATCTATACGCCATCCACGATGGAATCACTGGGGATTAGAGCAAGACAACAACTCAATGAAAACAGCAAAATACTCTGTCGACATCATCACTATCCTGATGCAAATCATAACGAATTGATGTGATGGACAGCAGGTGGTGACCACTACGCTGCCATAATCATCAATGATCCGTTCAACGATTCTCGTAATCATATTCGTATGACGATTATGGATCAATGGATTCGTGATCAATGATGATATTCCTGTCGGCTTACTCTCCATGGAACTACACGCTGTGAACGTCTGCGATGGGGAATATGGATGTGGGATCGAACCAGTCTTTTTCTTGCTCATGCTCATAATCGTGATCCACTATCAATGACGTGAGTCGAGCACTTTAAAAGAAGATTAAACGATTTTGTCAACAAAAAAGATGAATAGATGTTTTTTTTTCTTGCATTTTAAAAAAAAATTCTTATGATAGAGAATGTATCGTGAAAAGATCTGTATTAGATACACATACATGGCACTCCAGATACTCATATATATATGATATGATGTATTGTGGAGAGGTGGCAGAGTGGTTTAATGCAGACGCCTTGAAAGCGTCCGTACCTTGACGGGTACCGTGGGTTCAAATCCCACCCTCTCCGCCATTTATTGTTTTTTTTTGATGGCAAAATCATTTGTTTTCCGTTGATTATTTAGTTTCATTTTTTTTGTTCTTTTTGCTACATTTTCGTACTCATTCATCGTCGTATGATGAGACGCCAAAAATATAAAAACCCGTCTTACACAAGTCAGTGCAAATTTTCTTTCGATAGAGTCTGACGAATCAAATACGATCAATATGGGTTCTATTACATCAATTATTATTGACGAATCTGACATAGCAGACGTCCAAACTACTTTTCTTGAATACAATGTTCAAGCATGAGATAATCTCTCATCTATAGCGTCACAGTTTTGAACCACTGTTGATGCAATTAAACGTGTCAATAATCTTGATTCTTCATCATTGAGAATTGGTCAAAAACTCTTCATTACAAGTGTTGAATGATTTATCTATCAAATCGAAGAATCAACTTATCCCGTTATTTTTGCGAGTCAATACAATATCAATCTTGACGACCTTCTCTCCGTTAATAACATCAAAAATAAATTGATGATCATCAACAAATGAGAAGAGATCTTTGTTCCACTCTCTCGTGAAGAAGGAATCAAGCGTTGATTAATTCAGGCATCGCTTGCTGGACTCCAACAAGATCGTCCAAAACCAGTTCCAGAACGTCCTTCTGCAAGATCTTCTCGTATCCTTATAGGTAATATACCATCTCAATCACAGCAATCATCACCAAGAACATCAGAATGATCACAAAACGGTTCAACACCATCAGTAAGAACAAACAATCAACATATTGTTTCACAATGGGCATACTCATCAAGAATTTGGAATGGGTTTGCTGCATGATTTTGTACACGATATGCTGCTGTCAAATCACCATGGGCGTTCCCCTTCATCTCAGAAGGCAGACAGTACAAATCGTGGCATGGCGACGCAAAGCTATGGTATGATAGAGCAAAAGCAGCATGATTTAAGGTCTCATCCACACCAAGTGTCTGAGCGATTGTTGTCCTTTCACGTGCTCAATGATGATATGCAAGTGCATGACATGTAGGGATTGTAGTTGATGTTGATTGGAACCAAAAAAGATTTATGATCGAAGATATGAATTATTATGGACTATGGATCGTCACCAGACGTTGGATCTATATGGACGATTCCATGACAAAAGCTACTGCAAATTCTGCTCCTATTATTTGATTTATTCCCAAACAACAAACACCACAACGAATTTTGGACGAAATACAATAAAAAATAACGTGGGTAACAATTCTCACGTCTTTTGTTAAGCAAAATGATACTCGTTTTTCTTATTCATACATGATTCGCTACGCAACGTTCTTGGAATCAAAAAGCACACGACGGTACTGTTCAAAACGTTTCATCACCTGAATAATATCTTTTTCATAATCCAAATCATATCTCAAAATCAACCCCAAGGCCTCAAAACGAGCTAATTCATCCTTGATAGCATTAATGCTTTGAGCATATCGTTGCCATCATCGACGAAATACAAGAGGCGTCACGACAAACTTATCCAAAACAATTTTGACAAAACTCGCTGCCAAAATCAACCAAAATAGTCACCAATACGACTGAACAACTTCTTTCATATCATGAAGCATATATGTTACAGACATAACAAACCCAACCGATACAAAAATATCAAGGAATAACACAAAACTAGACACAAGCCCAAAAAGACGAGCTAGGCGTAGATACCAACGTTCTTTTTTTTTCCATACGCCCTGCAATCATGACCAAGAACGCGTGATATCATCTACATACTGTGTGCCATAAGAAAGCTTTGTTTTTGCTTGAAGACGAGCAAATGCAGGCTTGTATAGGTCTAAAACTAAAGAATGAAGGGTTTCACTTACAAGACGCGACGCTTGAGAAAAACATCGATAAATATGATAACGTTCACGATATTTATACCATTTCCATAGCTTCTGAAACAATGCATCATACACAGGAATGCTCTTGTGACGAGAATAAAACTGAAAAAATGAAGGCTTATACTGAAGCGTCTGATCACAATCCATCACATAAGACAATACTAATGATGGGAAACGAGGTGTTTTTTGAGGAGAAGGGAGACGTCTCCATGATAAAAAAAATGGAATCATCGCTTGATTTTACGATAAAAAACACTAGCATCACGGTATCATTATTAGCACTATAATGGATTTTTCATTTTTTTCAAGCTATGATCCTTTTTGTTCTCGAATACTTTTGGCCACGTTGTGGATGAGTAGAAGCGTTGTTTGGTGGGATAGTCGAAAAACTATATCGTGATCATGGTATTCGTAGTGCCGTTGTGACTTCATGTCATGAACCATATCTTCCCCTTCTTGAGCATCATGATCGAGGAAGCATTTGGAGATACAAAGGATCAAGAAAAACATTTTGACTAACCGTTCTTCGTTCCTTAGTGCACAATCCAGAACGAACACAGAATGTCACATGTGTGTATACATCAACCTTTGTGGCATGATTCATATGATGGATCATTGCACAGTACCTGAAAAAACCATGTATTTTGACTGTCCATGAATTGTTTGGGTCATGATGGGAAATAATCAAGCCTGGCTTTATGTGACAAGTATTTAAACGAGCAGAAAAATTATTACTCCGTCTTCCTTTTACTCACTACCATGTCGTCTCTCATGCAAGTGCAACAACGCTCATATCACGTGTTCCTTCAATAGCATTTAAACATAGTGTTGTTTACAATGCGATTGACTATGATGCTCGAAACGATACTATTATCTGAACCGAGATGAGAAAACAACTGTCTGCGATGTATTGCTTGGATGGGAAAAAAATTTTTATGTACGTAGGTCACTGTGGCAGATCAAAAGGCATTGATATCTTGCTTGATGCATGGGAGCAACGAAGCCCTCACCATCCAGATACAATTTTGATATGTAATCTTTTGCCTAGTGATGCACGTAATGCGACGCACGCACGTATCCTCTCATGACCAACAAAAAACCAAATCATTACGTTTTTAGGTATGACAAAAAATGAGCTTCTTGCCAAAGTCTGTCTTGCTGATTGTATCATTATCCCATCGAGAAGCGAAGGGTTTGGTATTTTTGCTGCAGAGGCCTCCGCACTCAAAAAAGATCTGATCGTTGCTCGTACATCTGCTCTACCCGAAGTCGTTTCAGGGAATATCCGACGATTTGAATGCTGATCATCATCGTCTCTTATCACCAAACTTGATGCACGATATCAACAACAATGACCTGATGAAATCATTCCACCTCGTCACTTCCCATGGAGCCACACAATCCAGGGAGTCAAACAGATTATCGATCATGTAACGAGTTGTCCATAAAAACAATCATGCAAGGATTAGCCCAAAACATCAAAGGGTCTCTCGCATGCTCACACAGTGTAGAAACCAAGAGACATACCCATCACATTTTGATAGTATAAAAATATCCTCTCCTCATCAATCAAGCAATACATCCTCTTATGATGATGAACCATCTACCCGCTCCCATCTCATACCTAGCATTTCACATCGTCCACAACAACGGTCTACTTCTGATGGTCAGGTAACAAGCAGAGAATCACCATCTCATGGATAGATACGGATCATTTTCCATTGCAATTTATGTAAAAAACTATATAACGATTGAGTTTTTGATGACGAGGTCGTCATATCGTCAAATATGACCATGCTTGTCTGTTTACAATATGGCACCAGTATCTCACAATAGTGTGTATAAAGTATTTTTCTTGCATCGATAAAGATCAAGTCATACAATGGATGCAAACATAGATTTCTGCCATACGCACTGAGCGAGCAGATATCAAAAGGAAAAATATGCCGACTGATCAGGGAAGAAGCACAGTCCAATCATGCATATCATATCTCTCCCAACCTCGTATCATATGCAATCGATCTTGCAACTGCATGACGATACGCAACAAGCGAAACATCAAAACCAGTCAAAATCATTATTTTTTTCTGTGCTCACAGCATATAATCCTGGCGGCCACGTGCTATCATCGATTCGTACACAACTGACATACTATATCATACTGATGTTCCTATTTCACAGTAGGACTGCGGCGCAAGACATGTAACACAGTGACGCAAAAAAATCTCTGTATGCTCAGAAATAATAGGCGTAGAAGATGCCTGTGCTCGATGACGATAGGCTGTCAATAACATCTGTGAAGGGACTTCCATCAAACAACTATAAAATAAAATCATCTCGTTATCAAAACTGCTTCCTCACATACCAGAATCGTATTGCAGAAGACATCAAACAATCATCTCAACAATACCAAAATACCTAGTCTCAGTACTCATCCTCCACAACACATTTGTCATTACTGCCTCTTTATTGCCCCTCTGCATTATTCATGCATCTTTATACAAAAAATAGTCATCAATTGCAAGCAATTCCATCATAACAGATGCCGAGTGAGATCGTCTTCACATATTTTTCTTTTTGCTTCCAGGCATATTTTCAATCATTTTTTTACCTTTTTATTTTCATTTTTTTCAATGACTGATATTCAAACAAATGTTTCTGTACAATTTAACGTACCATCAAAATCTGATCTTCCTCCTACACAGGAAAACATATCCTCATCCGAGAGACCGCCACGCACTCGTTCCAGAAGGAGATCATGATGATCAAATCGCCCTGCACCAAGCCTCAATAAATATTTTGGAACCCAAGAACCTGCATACAAACCTTTTGATTTTGTGATCAAACCCAAAGAAGAACCTGTCAGAGTAGTATGTTTGATGGGGCTAGAGCAAGTATGACAATGTATCTTAATCGAGTATCAAGACGATATGATCATTGTCGATGCTGGAATGGAATTTGCCTCTGGAGACGCCACACTTGGTGCTGATTATATTATTCCTGATGTCTCGTATATCAAAAAAAACATCAAAAAACTCAGATGAATTATTTTGACACATGGACATCTGGATCATATTGGTGCACTTAAACACCTCCTCCCCGATCTTGGACGACCAACCATCTATACAACACCTCTGACCCTTGGTATTGTCAAAAAAACCTTTGATGACAAAAAAGATTTGATAAAAATCAAACACCATCTCGTCAATCCAGAAACAGAAATCCTCAAATTGTGATGTTTTACCATCGAATTTGCTGAAGTCAATCACAACATTCCCGAAACATATGCGTTAGCGATTCACACCCCCAAAGGCGTCATCTTCACATCAGCCGACTTCAAATTTGACTACACACCAGCTATTGGAAAACCATCAGACTTATCAAAAATTGCAAGAATCTGATCAGAATGAGTCAAGCTCTATATCTGAGATTCACTCAATTCATGGAAGCAAGGCTATGTCCCATCAGAAAAAGAAATCGGTAAAACGCTTGATGATGCAATAAGAATGGCAGGAGGAAGAATCCTCATTGCCACATTCGCAACCAATGTCTGAAGAATCATCCAAATCATCAAATCTGCTGTCAAACACAATAAGATCGTTTTCCTTTCAGGAAGATCAATGGTCAACAATGTCGAAATCTGCCAAGAATTAGGCTATATCAACGTCCCAAAACACATGATCCGCAAACTTGACAAAACAGCAGACGAAATGCCGGACCAAAAAGTTGTGATTTTGTGTACTGGTGCGCAAGGTGAGGAATTCTCAGCCCTTGCGAGGATGTCAAGAGGAGAACACCAACAAATCACCCTAAGAAGAGGAGATACCATTCTTCTCTCCTCATCAACCATCCCAGGAAACGAACTGGCGATGGCAAGTATGAAAAATAACCTTGTCTCCAAAGATATCAAACTCATCACCAATGATAGCATGGATATCCATACCTCAGGACACGGTGGAGCAGAAGATCACAAATTGATGCTCACATTACTCAAACCTCAATTTTTTCTCCCTTTCTTCTTGGATGCGACAGCGAGGTATGCTCACCGTGATCTCGCGATTAATATGGGATTTGATCCATCAAAAATTTTGATGCCAAACGAGACAGGGTCAATCATCGAACTTTTTGATAATGGTGTCAGAGTCGCAGAAAAAAAACTCCCACTTCGTACTGTCTTGGTAGATGGGAAATGAATTGGTCATCTATCAGGTGAATGTGTGATCAAAGCACGTCAACAGATGTCCAAAGGATGAGTTGTCGCCTTCTTGCTCAAGATTGATAGTGAATCAAAGACGTTGGTCGGAAATGTCCAGCTCGAATCAAGATGATTTGTGTACTCATCAGAAGTAAAAAAAATCCATACTGACATTGTCACGTTTATCGCCAAAACTTACGATCAGCTCCTCAACAAAAAAATGTCAATTAGAGAAATTCTCAGAAAACTCAAAGACGACCTCACCAAACATATCGAAGGATTGATCGGTAGGGAACCTATCGTCATCCCTATGTTCCTCTATGTCACCAAAGATGCTTTCAACTTTGATGCACAAACGTCAAACGATGACTCCATCATAGGTATGACGCTCGAAGAGCAAGGCTATGGTGCTGATTAATTACAATCATCGATAGTAGAGCATATACCACTACACAATTCACTTGCATTTCTCACCAAAAAGGAAATAGTGCAAGTGTTTTTTCTTTTTGCACTTTTGTTTGATAGACCAGATAACACGACAAGACAATAGCAACACAAACGGCTCACAAACATACAAACCCGTACAGTCTCTTTGATGACCACGACCATCACAACCTCAAATCTCATAATCAGCAACAGTATTTTCTCCATGGATTTTTACTTTCTCATGATTCTATGACGTATCGAAAGCATCGATTCTCCCCAACGGGTGATTCGTGTGATTGTTGCTGTTTGTTTGTGGTGGTTTGTTTCTTTTCTAATCAAACGCCTCATTCCATCACAGACAGCATCTCAGTATTGTGCCTCTTTTACAGGGATTACTCTCGTGATGTGATTGGAAATATATTTTCTTCTTATGCTTCCCTCAGATACATGATAGATCGTAAGACCTGATTTATCACTTGGACTGCGATGGACCATACTGATGATAATCTATGCAATGACCAGGACACAACCATAGACAGCCTGTTGTATCTGCCTTGCTAGTGTTGGCTACCTATCTATATGACGATTTGATATCGTAGGTTCTGGTATGTTGAAATCTGGCTCTATATGCTCCTAGGATGATCAGTGATAGGACTTCGTGTACCATGAATCACAACCTCTCTTACACATTCATCTGCAGCAACAATCGTCGGACAGATCATCACCTTCCCCTATGAGTACTTTCGTAGCATTATCCATCTTCCATGGAGAGACAGTTTTTCTTTTCCTCATAGTGATCAGAGTAGGATATGGATCAAACGAGCTATGTGATGAGGCATTTTCTTTTTCCTCCTTCTCATCATTATCCTCCTCTTGAAAAAACAACCCCTGATTTTTACCTACGTTCTTGATACGTATATCTGGCTTCCTCTTGTCGAATTACTTCGCACCATTCCTCTGGATGTCATTGTCGAAATTGCTGTTCTCTCGCTCATGGGACTCGCCATTACGAACACTGCAAGATATACAAGCAACACAGATATTCCGTCTCTATCAGATAAGACAAAGGAAACACGAACCGTCGATGATAGCATCATGGTAATAATCATTTGTTGACTGGTTTATGTCTATCTCCTTGGTATAAAGATAAAGTACTTTTTTACATGAACTCTTGGCGACACTCTCAATAACGTATGCAAAGTATGATCAGCAAGGTTTGATTGAACTTATTATCGTCTGTCTTTTCAATCTCTGCATCGTATGATGTGTATGGTCTTACAATCTACCTCAGATATCTAGCTTACCAAAAGCTGGACGACCATTCTCCTTGCATCGACGACACTGTTGTGTGTATCACGCAAACAACGTACGTAACAATATATTGCTTCCTATGAATTTACCGATGATAGTGTCGTGGTATTTTTTGTGATTTGGTTGATTATAAGACGATCGTCGCTTACAGGCATGAGCCTTCATCGTCGTTGATGTGCAATACTCCAGTCAGGAATCATTTTTTCTCTCATCAGTTTTTTTGTCCTCATGTATAGCAATGTCGATTATCAAATCGCCTGGGGACGTGTCGAGTTTCATCTACAAATAGAAACGTATTGGTTTCGTAAAACTACACACTGTGACTATAAATACCTTCTGTCACTGAGCGATGATGCCTTTTCAATCAACCTTCATGCATATCAACAAGGACTCATCCCCTCCTCCGTTTCTTTCGATCAAATGATTGATCCCTATGCTCGTGATGCAGATACCCCTTTACTGTATAATACTATCTCACACCATCGCGCTCGTCAGTGGTTTCGTCGTCAAGAATAAAAAAAGGAGCCACAGCAATGTGGCTCCTTTCGCTTAGAAATTACCGCAACTCTATCCGTACGACACGTTTGATCGGAGGAAGCCCCCTACCATTGTGATAACATATAATGCTCACAGATAAGATTATGGGGCACGGACCTCTTAGAAGAAATTTGTCAGAGGCATACATGCCGTTACCCATATATGATAAAATTGTGGGCTCAGTTTCAAGAAGCTTACGCTTATTAGGATCATTTGGATGCTGAGATACGTTTTCAATAGAGTACGTCATTTCCACAATCGGCACCTGGGATTTGATGACGGTATCTACCATGACCATAACCCAGAAGTTTGGATCAGAGTCATTTGAAACGAGAACAATAGCGGATAAAGAGTCTGCATGTAACTCCTGAACAACGTTTTTCACGCATTGCGCATGCACATTTCTGTCAATACAAACGATTGACAAAACAAACAAAAGAAAAGAGAACAGGAACGGTGACGTCAAAAGAACGTCTTTAAATTGTTTGTACATAACAATTGGAGATTTAAGTTACACAATTCTTTTTCCGTAAAAACCGAACTTACATCGCAATATGCAAGTGATTTTTACAAAAGGGATAATAACAAAAAAAAAACATAAAGTCAAGTCTTTTTTTTACTTGTTATATTTTCATCACATCAATATGCTCAAAACCTTGTAATGCACGGACAAATCATTCATCATGACACACAACAATCACCGCACCTTCATACGCATTGATTGCTTGAGCAATGATGGGCAAATGACGAAAGTTGACGTGATTGGTCGGTTCATCGAGGATAAGAAGATGAGGTTTTTGGATAACAAAGCGAGCATAACACAGCAATGCCTTTTGTCATTCGGACATAACATAGATAGGATTTTTGAGGACATCACCTTGAAGCAAAAATCATGATGCAATCTTGTAGACTTCCTGGTCTGTCACTTCATTGCTCATCTCATGCAAGGCATCCCACACAACCATATCCAGATCAAGTGCAGAGAAATCTTGAGAATAATAGCCTACACGGACACCCTCATGGATCATAGCATCAGCATCATGGGCATTGACGAGTCTTTTGAGCAACGTTGATTTCCCAATCCCATTGGGTCCATGAAGCATGACTTTATGTTTTTTGCGCAGTTCCAACCCTAGATGCTTCTCTCTTGGTGTCCCATTAAGTAAGAGAGAAATCGTATTGATGGTGACGATTGGTCAGACAAAGTTTTCAAAAGGAATTTCAAAGGGACGAATTGTTTTATCGTCTTTACGAACATCAACCAAATTTTCTTCTGCCTCTGCGATTTCATCTCTCATTTTGGAAGCAATTTTTCTCATTTTCCCTCATTTATTCGAAAAATAGTTGATCTTTTCTTTTGCGTCTCTGATTTGTTTTTCCATTCTTGCATTTTGCATCTCTTCTTTTTCTATTTGTCTCTGAATTTGATCAAGGACATCATAATAATCACCTCGATATTGCTCCACTTTTTTGCGTTGGACATTGAGATACAAGACACCATCAGTAAACATATTGAGAAAATCAGCATCATGAGAAATGACGATGACCGTTTTTTCATATGTCATCAAAAATGCTATCAAGTCACCAATACCCTGCCTATCAAGATTATTGGTTGGCTCATCAAGGAGCAAAATATCAGGTTCCTGGATCAACGCGAACGCAAGAAGCAAACGTGCCTGCTGTCAGCCAGAATGTTCTTTCAGTACTCTATCAAGATCCGTTGTCAAATTGACTTGATCAAGGACTTTACCTATTTTCTTATCAAGAGCAAAATCTTTTTCGGAAAAAGCACGAGAAAAATATTCTCTGACCGTCAGTCACAACCAGTCACGAGGGATGACCTGTCTGGCGATGGCAATGCGACAATCCTGATTGATGAGCACCCTGCCTGCATCTGGCTGTTGCTCACCTATCAACATTTTGAAAATGGTCGACTTCCCTGCACCATTTTGGCCCATCAGAGATATTTTGGTACGTTCACGAATAGAAAAATCTACGTCATCCAAAATGATTTTTTTCCCTTCATTGAACGCAAGAGAGACATTTTGGAAACGAACAATAACGGGATTGTTTTGATTGGACATTAGGCACAGAAAAACGAATAAAACATAAGACACTATTAGCTTTTGCATACACCATCAAGCAACGTACACAAAAAGAGCTTTGCAGTACTTTTGGTACCACCCATCACAAATCACTATACCAATTTTTCACCAAAACACAAGAGAAAAGAGAAAAAACCTTGCAAACAATGGAAAAATCACTAGGATACATCCTAATCATAGAAGTCAGTTTTTATTTCTTTTCTTTCTCATCTCATGACTATATTCGTTCTCAGTCTTTTCATATTCCTGCCCTTTTGGACATTTGCACAAATGGCATGTGCATGGACGTATCAACCAGTCTGTGCTGTCTCAAGATCACATGAAGAAGGAGACGCTCTCAGAGAAATTTTGTGGACATATCACAATTCCTGTGTGGCACAGGCTCGCAATGCTCGCATCATCAGTGAAGGAGTATGTACACAACCATCACGTATCGTTCCACGTCTAAACCAACAAGAGCAACCAACCCCATCATGAAACCTCATACAGCACACATCCCAATGACAACTATCAGTCCCAACATCACAATCCGTTCGTGAGCCAGCGAAGCCTTTTGCAGACTATCTGCAGTCATCAGACCAAACACTCACAGCAATGCGAAAATCAATTGTAACAAGAATTGAAAACAAATCCTTGACTGAAAAAATAAGGTTTTTGACCACATTTCTTGAGACCCTCAGTAACCAACTCACAGCACTCGATACATCCTCACCAACCTACACACAGCTCGCAACCATCCGCACAAGTATTCAAACATGGCTTGACGATGCACAAGGACAAACACCAGCAACCCAACACACTACGCAACCAATTCAATCAGCACCACCAGCAAACAAAACCACACAGCGATGACCAATTTCTATCTCAAGTGATGGACGAACACGAACACCTCAGGGAAATATACTCAGGGGAACAAAAAATGGAGAAACGATAGTAATTACCTTTGAAGCATCATCGACCACTACGTCTATATCCAAACCACTACGAAGTGGCCAAGCGCTCGCATCATGATCATCGTTTGATGCCATCGTCTATAGTCATATCAGAGATGCAATCTGCGAACCCAGACCAAATACTGTCAGAACAATCGCCTACCAAGCCTTGCGACAAGAGGCATGATCATTCGCAAACCAACAAGACAGAGTCATCATTGTCATGTGTCGTCATCGACCTAGTCCAAAGACAGCAACAAGCCAACCACTCAGCCTCATTATCAGACCTCTACGTCTCAAAACTATCGAACGTGATACACAAACAATCCTGACCGATCTCACTATTGTTCCTATTGATGGTACCTATAGCGACGTCATCACGACACAATTCCCCTCTGCCGTCCATGCTGTCTTAACCGGAAAAGATCCTACTCGCTACCAAGCCATCATCCAATCCTTGACACAAATCAATAAAAATATGTAAAACATCATACACATCGCCCACACATTACATCGCACTGATACCTTTATCCCCATATCCTCATGAAAATCCTCACCTGATTCAAACCTACCGCTGATCAACTCCATATTGGCAACTATCTAGGAGCAATGAAACCATTGATGAACCTCGCAACAGCACATCCTCACGCATCAATCAATCTCTTTGTCGCTTCGATGCATGCCTATACTTATGACTCGATGCATACTCCTGGCGCAATCAATGCGAACACACTGACATTTCTCAAACTTTTTGTCGCCAGTGGTGCGGACCTGTCACGCTATCTTATCTATGACCAATGGCATATTCCTGAACATACACAATTGACCCGGACACTCACGTGCCTCAGTCATATGGGAATGCTCGAAAGAATGCATGCCTACAAAGACGCTGTCGCAAAAGGCAAAGCAAACGAGATCTCAGTATGAGTCTTTCTATATCCAGTCTTGATGGCAGCCGATATTCTTCTATATGATGCAACCCATATTCCCGTCTGACAAGACCAAAAACAGCATGTCGAACTCGCAAGAGATTTGGCAATCAAGGTTAACAATATCTACGGTGACGTTTGTGTCATCCCAGAACCGATTATTGGTACAGAAATAGGGACTATACCCTGAATCGATGGCCGCAAAATGTCCAAATCACACAACAATTTTTTGGGATTGCTGGATGATGAGGAGACTCTTCGTTCCAAAATAAAAAAAATATCGACTGACATGAAAACGGTGGATGAACCCAAAGATCCTGATACCTGCAATGTCTATGCCATCATCAAACATTTTTTGACGAGCGATGAGCAAGAAAATCTCACAAAACGCTATCGTGCCTGATGACTCTCCTACAAAGAACTCAAAGACTATGCCTTCGAAACTCTCTGGAAAACAATCAAGCCTATCCAAGATGCGTATCATGCAATGGATGATAGTACAATACTAAAGGTCGTACATCAAGGCACAGAACAAGCACGTGAGTATGCACAAAAAAAAATACGCCACATCAACGCTGCTATGGGTTATCATACATAAACGTATCCACTACGACCAGAACATCCCTACTTTCATGTCCATACAACATGATACTTTCAGGACACGATAGCAGATAACATGATATCCTATAAACAAAACTATGAAATACAGTCTCCTCATTTTTATGAACACATCCTTCTCATGAACAAACTTTTTATTAGAAACAAATCATGAGCATATCAGTACCCAAACTTCGTGACGCATTTCATCAGTGACGAAGATCCTATCTCATATGTACTGCTCTCTTAGGACTACTTTGAGGCTACTGTGTATTGAGTAAAACATGCAAACCATATCGTCACTGTCTCAAAACGTGAATCAAAGTATATTCAATTCTCTCTGATAATGACCGCAAAGCCCGCTATGATAGTCTCGTACATATAGTCGGACACTCTCATCTTCCAGACTATTTTACAAAAATACTACCTGCTCTCGCAATCGTAGAGTCTGACCTAAACCCTTGTGCAACCAGCAATGTGTGAGCAGCATGACTATGGCAACTGATGCCAGCAACAGCTCGCGAATATGGGCTCATCATCGATACAACAACCGATCAAAGATATGATCTTACTGCATCCACATATGCAGCAATACAACATATCAACACAATCATGATGAGAATTCACTCGTCACCTGCCTATTCAACACTCACATCCTACCTTGATTGCCAAAAAATAACGTGGAATACCGAATCGCTTCTCTATCCACTGGTTATCATCGCTTATCATGCAGGAGAAAGACATGTCACCAATATGATAAAAAAATATCCCGAATTCCTCTACACATATCCCACAATCGATCCAGGAGAAACATGTGAAATATTTCTGACCTGAATGATACAACGATACGCAACTACACCATGAGCACAACAATGATTTCATAAAAAATTTTGACCAGCCAGTGCTCACTACTATAAGAAGGTTACGACCGTGGCAGCGTATCTTGATCATTAACATACGCTATCAAAAAACACACCATTCCTCGATGATCGACACATATCCTCACGAATCTGATGCAACTATCGTATCTACGATACCCAACCTTATTACAATTGAATACAATTGAAGATGAGATATCACATGCCACCAATCATGTCTCTTCTCTTTTATGTTTTTCTTAAGCGTTGTTTCCAGGCGGCAGAAAGACTTTCCCATCAAGCCTCATTGGTCCCGTACACAGACTCTCCCTCCACCAATGCGACCGTACAATCAAGATCAATCGTATCAGATATACGTGAGTGGTCATCTGCCAGTGAACATGCTCTACGTGCATCAGCAATCACCTGATCTGGGCTACGATCA
This sequence comes from Candidatus Absconditabacterales bacterium, assembly GCA_025057375.1. GTDB lineage: Bacteria > Patescibacteriota > Gracilibacteria > Absconditabacterales > Absconditicoccaceae > JANWWO01. The sequence continues at coordinate 18,816 of JANWWO010000009.1, forward strand.
AGTGAGGTCAAAAATGCTGTGGTTGACAAGGAAGATCAAAACGCATCACGAAAAAGCTCTGATGAGGGTTTGGATGATCATAATGCCCAGACAGCCATCATTTCAGGACCAATACGATGATTATCAACCAAATAACCATCACGGTCAGTAAAATATTTTTTCCGTTGTTCGACAGCGAGTGTTGCCATTCCATATCCATGATAATAACATGAGGAGTTTCGCGAATAGATATGAGGAATAGTCAACAAACGCAGTGAAGGTGTTGCCTGATCAAATAATGTCACAGACAGCTCACGAGCTTTTGCACAGACAGTAGCAGGTGTCAGTTCATCCTCACGAGCTGTATACAAAAATTTTTCGAATAAAACAACAGACGCAATGCCAAGCATAGATCTCCCACGCATAACATATGTTTTGCGCACAGATTCATCAAAAAAATGAAAGGGATATGAGGTTCCATCCAAAGTTTTTGCATAACGACATTTTCGCTGGATATTATCAAATATATCATCCAAAAACATCGACTGTGTCTCTGCCCACGCAACAGATTGAGGAATATACTCAGTATTGAGGATGACATCCTGACAGTCCATATTCGCAAAATGTGCTGCATGACCACCTTCATGAAATAACGTATTCCCTGTACTCTGACCCGATCCAATTTGTCCGACAATAGCAGTACAGGTAAAATTTATTTGACAAGGACTTCTCTGATTATCACGATATGACACAGGACGAGGGCTATGACAAAATCCATTATTATATTTCCCCTTCCTCTCCAAGAGATCAAGATTCATCGTTGCTCCACGATAGGAAATACCCAAACCAGTAAACGAACGACCCCACACATCCAGAATTGTCTCAAGAGGAAAATACGGATCATCACGTTTGAGACTATCGCCATTAAGCCTATAGGCAAACTCTCGTGGTTCACGCAAGTCTGGATAGACGGATTCCATCTCACGAATCTCTGCATGGGGTATTGTCAAAAAGGGAATCATTTCCTCAAACAATGACCAAATCTCTTGTGCAGACATTCTCTCCTCTGTTTGTGCTTTATAGTCATAAAAATGATCATATCCCATCAAACGAGCAAAACGATTTCTCGCATTAACAAGTCGAATCAGATCTTCCACAAATGCAGCACTTGTTTCCTCTCTACCCATAAATGCTGCCTTTCTAAGCTGTCCATCATCATTGGTGGCCATCATCATCCCAAGTCATGCCCATGTCTTCTGATGAAACTCACCCGTATATGGATTGGTATAGCCACTGGTGAGGTTTGCCATGGCGGTTTGGATACTCGCCTCACGCGCATCAATCTCTTGTTTGAGAGTTTTCGCTTCATCAGAAAATGATTGCAGAGAAAAATATCGATCCCACTGACCTAAACGACGAGCTAGTTCAGAATGAGGATTGATCTTGTTTTCATGATCCAATAAAGAACGAATACGTGCACGATACTCACTGTTTGCCTTGAAAGCATCTATAATTGCACTTGCCTGTGCAAAATCATCAGCACATGAAAGATCTCCCATATACTTTTTTCGAAATAATGATTCATATTGATAATGAATATCTGTATACACTGTATTGAGTAATGACAAAAAACCATGAGCAGACATTCCACAATGAAACAAAGAATAAAATAACGCCTACGGTGACCTTACAACATATCAAACACGCGACAAACAGTATCCTCATTTATGAGAATTATACTACAAATACAAGCTTTTTATTATCAACTCCGTTATAAGGAGAGGAACCGCATGCGATTGTGGATTTATTAACATAAAAAACAACGTCCTACCGGGAAACGGGGAATAAAAATAGTAAAACTATCAAACTATCACATACCAAACAAAAAAACCTCCTGTCTTCCTATACGAGTTTTTTTGGGTAATACAAGAGAAAAAAAAGAAAAATAAGAGACAATGACATACATCTCGTGCTTGCCAACAAAAAAATTTGCATCAAATTCACAAAATCACTATACTTATATTACTTTTTTTATTTTTTGGAAATAGAGCATGGGGGTTATCCGCATTATCGTATCTCTCGTCGGTATGGGAATCATACGATGATGGACCACAGCACAATTACAGCCATTAGTAGAACAGTCACATTTCTCTATCCTTCCCAATCAAATTTCACAAGTTGCCAATACAAACAACATGGACAATCCCATTCGTCAATGATCGCTCGAAGCTGCACAAAGCGGCAACCTCCTGAGAGCCAACACCCGTGACGGTGTTATTGGGGGGGACGATAGTATCTTGACGACGATCACGATTATCAGAAATGGGATCAATTATCTTTTATGATTTTTGGGTCTTATTGCCTTGATCTTTATGCTCTGGCATTGATTCCGCTATGTATCACAAGAGGCAGAAGAAGCAGCACAAGATGCCGTTGCAAAAATTAAACAGGCTGCAATTGCTATCTGAGGAATTGGCATCTCATGGTTTGTCGTAAGCTTTATCCTCTATATCATCAATCTCCTTATCAGATAATCCTCCAAAAACTACAGAAACATATACTCATTACTTCATCATCCTATAGTCATCAATCTTTTACTCCTCACAGCACTCATGAGTATCATTCTCTTTACCCTCATACTCATCATTCTTTCTCCTGTGTATGGCATCGAAGGGAATCGATCAGCAGCAGGAGATAAAACAACATTCCCCTTCGAAAGAGTTCTTGAACAAGGAGAACGTGAAGCTATCAGAAATGGAGGAGCCTCAGTAGAGTTTCGCAATTTTATGAAAGAAAGAGTTATTGAAGGAGATCTTGCTTGATCAAATACCAGATGATCATACTTTAAACAATTTCTCAAACTTTTTAGACTTCAATGATTTACTGCAAATGTGAAAGGTCCTTGAGCAGTCGCATTTACCGAAGATAAAGCTGGGATAGCATTCATTTTTAATATCATTAATGTGGTGATTGCCTTATCATCCTTTGTTGCAGTTTGATTCTTAATTTATTGATTTTATGGGATTTTTTTTGCATCAGATGATGATGGCTATGCTACTGCAAAAACAATTACAAAAAATACTGCTATAGCACTTTTTATCATTTGATTGAGTTTTTTCGTCACTACAATGGTCCTGTACATGTACAACACAATCGTCAAATAATCATCACAACCTATTCACGCTTGCAATTTGTATCCAAATCATTATATCCTGTCAATCAGGATTTTTTTGTTTTTTTTCTTATTCCCATGTCATACTCATCATCTGACGTCAGACGTCTTCGAACACAATTTTGGGAGTCTAAACAGCACATATATGCCCACCCTGCAAGCTTGGTTGCAAGTAGTGATGATCCTACTGCTCTTTTTACTGTCGCAGGTATGCAACCTCTCGTCCCCTATCTCAGTGGACAACCACATCCATCAGGCAAACGCTTATACAACATCCAACGCTGTATCAGAACCAATGATATTGAAGAGATCGGAGACAACACCCACCATACAATGTTTGAGATGATGGGCAATCGATCCCTTGGTGATTACTTCAAAAAAGATTCACTAACCCGAACAATTGAGTTTCTAACTGACATTGTGGGCATCCCTCTCCAAAAACTTGGTGGTACAGTATTTTGAGGATATGACGACCCAACCAATCCTATCCCCTTTGATCATGAAGCAAAAAATATCCTAATTGGTTTAGGCATTCCTGAGCATGCTATTACGAGCGTTCCCATGATCAAAGGGAAAAAATGCGATAATTTTTGGGGACCAGCAGGTACAATTTGACCATGTGGTCCCTGTTGCGAAATTTATTATGACAAAGGTGATGCTTTTGGACCACAAGACTATGACTACACAAACAATCCAAGATATGTCGAAATTTGGAATAATGTGTTTATGGACAGCTATAAAAACGCCGATGGAACACTGACTCCTCTTGCTCACAAAAATATCGATACCGGAATGGGATTCGAAAGGCTCATAACTATCCTCCAAAATGCCAAATCTGCGTACGAAACAGATCTCTTTGCGGGCATCATACAAACGATCGAAACACTCACACACACAGTATATTATCCTGATGCTGATACACCAACCAAAAAATCACTCAGAATTATTGCAGAACATGCAAGATCATGTGCATTTTTGGCGATGGATGGGGTAAGTCCGTCTAATGAATGAAGAGGATATATTATGAGAAGACTCCTCAGAAGAATGCGATTCCATCTCCTTTTGGTAGCCAAAAATCAAAATCTTGATTCCTCCCATTGCGCAACAGAACTCGTCTCCGCTGTCACAACGATCTATCACCACCACTATCCTCATCTCCTCGAGACACAAACAGCAACCATCAGCATGCGATCCAAAGAGCGGCTCCAATTCTCCAAAACAATTACGAAGTGACGTGCCGTTCTTGATCACTGGATCACCAAAAATACCGACCATGATCTTCTTCCCTGAGATTTTGTTTTCCAATTACATGATACCTATGGGCTACCTCCCGACATCAGCGACGATATTCTTCACACGATGGGAAAACGTATTGATCGAGAATGATTTGATGCAGCCAAGCAACGTGCACGTGAAGCATCTAAACAAGGAGCCGACAAAAAATTTGGGAAACGTGTCGATCGAGCAGCAATCTGTGCTAATATCCCCAAAACACGCTTTGTCGGCTATAGTGACTATGAGATCACCAATGCTACCATCCTTAAACAAACTATTCTCGATGATGGAAGAATGATCATCATCACCGATATTACTCCCCTGTATGCAGAAAGCGGTGGACAGTGCTCAGATCATGGGAAAATAATCACTGACGATGGTCAAGAGTATACTGTCTATGACGTCATCAAATATGATGGTGTATGGATCCATATCGTCAAATAAGATACACAAAGTATACCAATTCGTGTACCTATTTCGCTCTTTTCGCTCTCTCCCATCATTCTTTTCTTCAACCTATGACAACACTTCGACTCCGGACATCCAACACACTCTCCATGTCGAGTGTATACCAATCATAAAAAAAACAATTGGCATTCATGCAATCACGAGATTGTGATTCCAGTGTACAAAGTAGCAAATTTGAACCAAAAAACACGATATAATGTCGACGGACATCGTAGACGCTTTGTAATCAGATCGAGTCGGTTTTCTTGTTGGATCTCAGATTCATCACTCCTACCCCTCTCTCAGAAAACAATTCTTTATACCCAAAAACAGGCATAAAAACATCATCTATCTTTTGCCAGTGAGGACAGTCTCTTATGACAACCAATACATCTCTGTATGATATACTAAAAACGGACCTACCAGATCTCACCCACCATCAATCATAAAAGAAGGGCATTGTAAAAAACCATACACATCAAATCATAAACAAAGATCATATTATCATCTTTCATGATAGAAATATCGAACACGACGCATATAAAACTATTCCCCTATCTTCCCTCATCCTTGTTGTCTCCATAATGCGGCATACAAGCCATTTTTTGTAATCAACTCCTCATGTGTCCCCATTTCTTCCACACGTCATTGTTCCAATACAATAATGCAATCAGCACGCATCACAGTCGATAATCTATGTGCGATCAAAATAGTCATCATATTCTTCCTCTCACGAGCAATAGCGTACATAGTGTCAGTAATCTCTTTTTCGACCAAACTATCCAAAGCTGATGTGGCCTCATCAAAAATAACAAGATGAGGTTCACGAATCAAGGCACGAGCAATAGCAAGACGCTGTTTTTGTCATCATGATAATTTAAGTCCTCCTTCACCAATCTGCGTAGCAAGTCACTGATCTAAACTACGAACAAAAGAAGCCAACTGCGCCTGCTCCAACACATGCCACACCATCTCATCAGTCGCATCAGGACGGACAAAACGAATGTTATCAGCAATAGTCCCACTAAAAAGCTGTGCATCTTGACTGACAATACCAAGCAAGGAAGAAAACACAGTCATATCCCATGTTGTCAATGAACGCTCATTGATCAAAACACGACCCTGAGTCGGTGCATACAATCACGCAAGCAACTTCACAATCGTCGATTTCCCTGATCATGATGGTCAGACAAAAGCAAGAGTCTTTCCAGGTTGTAAGGACCAAGAAATATCATGCAATACGGGCGTATGATTGTATCCAAACGTCACATGATCAAAACGAATCGATGAAAGGTAAGGTTGAGAAAACGGATTGATGGGAGGTGTTTCTTTAGGAATATCCATGATTTGACGGAGGAGATCGTGACCAGCTTTGGCTTCTTGATATGTTTTGACAACGGTACCAAATTGTGACAATCACCCAAAGACATAAAAACTATAAAAAAAGAGGGAAAAAAATTCACCGACCGACATCATGAACTGACTGACCATCCAAAAACACGCACCAATCAACACTACTCTGATCGTATTAATCATAGTTCCTTGGATAAATTCCAATGTCCTGACTGTTTTGATTTTACGCAATTCAAGATCATGGATCTGATGATTTGCGTCATGAAGCCTCACCAACTCTTGCTGACCAAGGCCCAGCATTTTAATCAAAGAAATATTACGGATTGTTTCTGTCGTGACTCAGGCAAGACGTGCAGATTGAGAGACAATGGCATCTTGAGCATATTTAATACGTTTTGATAAGAGCGCCATTACTCAAGTCATGATAGGAATAATAGTCACAAATAACAATCCAATCATTCGATGCACAACAAAAGCATAGACGAGAACAAAAACAACAGATATCAAAGGCAAAAAAGCCATATTGATCATATTTGCGATGAAGGCTTGGATATCAGCACGCGCTTTTGTAAGTTTTTGAATAAGCTGTCATGATTGTTGATCCTCAAGTTGAGCATACGGCAACGAAAGTGCGTGAGATAAGGTATTTTGATAAATTACCAATCAGATATCCTGAGTCATACAATTGACATAGTAATCTTGAAAGTTTTTTGCCAAACGTGAAATCATCGCAACACCTGACAACCCAAGCATACCTAATAAAACCAAGTGAGCAAATTGCTGAGGGGTGAGTGTGTTGATATTAACAAGAATCGTATCTGTCATCCAACGAAACACCTGAGGATCTAACAACGAAAAGACTTGATTGACTACAGCAAGAAACAAAGAAAGACAGAGAAGTTTTCGATGAGGACGAAGATAGTCCCATATAAATCTAATATTCATCATCCAAAAAAAGTTAAAAAAACAACTCCACACTACTAATCTCCATTGGTAGCAATGGACACCAAGTAATAACAGACAATTGATAGAACAACCACCTCTCGCGAGTATCAATCTCTTTATACTCTCAATGTATCTGGCCTCCACATTGTGATGGCTTGTTTAATTTGTTTGGGAGTAAGAGTGTCGCGAACCGTACGTTCGATCAAGGCAGGCAGTTCTTGATCACTAGCAAAACGCAACGCAATGATTTGAGAAAGAGTCAAACGGTCCTCATCTCCCAGTCACAAACGTTGATAACGAAGCTTTTCTTCCAGCCTAATAAGACGATCTTGGACAGTAAGCGGATAGCGTCTCAAACGTGTCCATAAAAGAATAACTCATCCAAACATCATAAAACTTCCAATGATAGCAAAAGAAGGAAACATCTCTCGATAACGAATAACCATTCCTATAAGTATCCCTGCTCATGGGACAAAAAGCAGCGTCCCTATACCAAATAGAGGATCAAGTCTTATGTGATTTGCAGCAGTTTGTGTCATCAAAAAAAAGAACAATAAAAAACAATACGACCAATACGAGACTCTCATCGAGCGAACATCTCGCTGACTATAGTGCTTTGCAAGATAATTGCAAGAGCTTAATTGCAAGGGCTAGACAAAATAATTGTCATATTTTGGACTTGCATCTGATAAAAAAAACGCTAAAAATTACTTATTATAGTATTTTTTATTTTGTATATCACACATGGGACTTCCTTATTCCCAAGAACTTCGTAGTCATCGCGAACTCGATCACCATCGTAGCGAATGGCACGCATTTGTCGGAGAGATTGTCTATGGAGGGATAGACGGCATCGTCACCACATTCGCTGTCGTTGCATGATTTGCTGGCGCAGGAGCAGGTGAAGGTATTGTGCAGGTAGGATGAATTGCTGTCGTCTTGTTTGGATTGGCAAATCTTATTGGTGATGGTGTATCGATGGGCCTGGGGAAATATCTTGCTACTCGTAGCGAACAAGACATCTATCATCGCGAATGGAATAACGAAAAAAACTCCATCCAACAACTGCCCGACCGTGAACGTGCAGAGACTATAGAATTGATGAAAGCACAAGGAATGAGTGATGAGGATGCAGCCCATTTTACTGAACTTCTTGCTCGTTATCCTGATGCGCGAGTCAAGTGGCAAATGGATAATGAACTCGCTATGCCTGATGTTCGTGACGAAAACCCTTTGATCCAATGATTGATTACGTTATGATCATTTGTTGTATTCTGATTTATTCCGCTCATCCCCTATATTATCTCTCCCGACGCAAGTGGTTCCTGGATTGTATCAATTGCTGTTACCATGGGAGCATTGACCATTCTTGGTATTGTTCGCCGATATATAACTAGAATGAATTTTATGGCGACTGTTTTCCAAATGGTCTTCTTAGGGATGGTTGCTGCCTGATGTGCATGGATAGCCTGACGATACGTCTCGATCATTCGAGGGTAAAAATAACGATCAATACCACACAAAACTTTCATAGCAACATACAGATACTATTCATTACTATCAGTTTTTTATTTTCTTGTTTCTATGCCTGACTTTCTTTCCTCTCAGGATCAATGGGCTATTGTAGGCCGCCAATCACCAAAAGAGATTATGAAACAGTATGGGAAAAGCTACTATCTTGCGACCAAATTTATCAATCCGCGCAAAAAAAATGCTATCTACAATTTGTATAAATTGGTGAGAATCCCCGATCTTGTTGTTGATACTCACCAAAACCATGCTACCAATGAACAAAAAAAAGAAACACTGACCCTCCTTCGTGCCCACCGACACAGAGTTCTCGACCAGCGTCAGTATGATGATGTCTTTTTTGGGTCGGTTAGCTATATGGTTCGTGATATGAAACTTAATACGACATGGATCGAAGCCTTTTGGGATGCAATGGAGCGTGATACAGTAGTATTCCGCTACCACACACGATCTGACCTATGTCAGTATATGTATGGATCTGCAGAAGTTGTCTGACTATTGATGACTCAAATCATCTGATACTCTCACGAAGCAGCACTTCCTTATGCTCAAACCCTCTGACGTGCAATGCAATATGCAAACTTTTTGAGAGATGTTCGTGAAGATTGGGAAGAATTAGGACGCATCTATCTCCCTGCGCAAGACTTGGCGTGATTTTGACTGACGCACGAAGATATCATCCACTTCTGCAACACTAAAACAATCGATGATCGCCGAATGGCGTATATGAAACGAGCAATCAATCGCTGTGACGACCTTTTTGAACAAAGTTTTTCTGGACTCAAATATCTGACCAAATTCTCTCGTCAAGCTATATATCTTGCCGCAAGGCTGTACCAAAGCATTCTTCGCAAAATAGAAAACATCGACTACAATGTCTTTGCACTCAGTGCAAGAACAACGCCAACCGAAAAATTTATTACACTTTCACGCTACGTCGTAGATCGTAGCTGGCTCAAAAAATAAAACTTACATCACTAACACCCTGGTATATTTGCTGTAGATGAATCAATCTCTTTTGTTCTCTGGACTTATTCCATCTTTTATCATTTATCTCCCGCCATGTCACGTCGATTGCGTGGTCGTGAACCATCTAACAGTCTCAATCAAATCACAGCATCATTTTTTTGACAACATCCGTGATATTATGTTGCCATCATTTTTGTTGGTGATAATCCCTCCAGTGCTATGTATGTCCACATGAAACAAACCAAAGCATATGAGCTATGATTAGCAATCAGAATTTTTTGAGAAAATACCCCATCTGCAGATGCAATTTGTGAACGAATAGCAAGTTGTAATATCGATCCGCTCTGTGCTGGTATTCTCGTCCAATTACCCCTACCTCCCTATCTTCAAGCTGATCAAGCACGCATTGTGAAGACTATTGCCCCAGAAAAAGATTGTGACGGACTCAGTGGCATCACACTTGGACAATCACTTCTAGGATATGGAATGGTCAACCCCGCGACACCACAAGCGGTTTTGAACCTACTTGACTGGTATCATCTTGGTGATGTACGTGGATGTACTTGTCTCGTTATTGGACAGTCAAACCTCATCGGCAAACCCTTGGTAGCAATGCTCCAAGCTCGTAACGCGAGTGTGCTCTCAGCAAATAACGATACTAGTTATGAACAACTCACTCGTCGATGTCAAGAAAGTGATTATATTTTTTCTGCAACCTGAGTAGCCAATCTCATTATTCCTTCGATGGTTCGTCATGATAATAGTCAAATTATTGTGGATATCTGACGATGAAAAAAAAATGGCAAAGCCCATGGAGACTGTGCCAGTCAAGATCTTTTTCCTTTGGTTCGTGCAATTACCCCTGTACCATGAGGTGTTGGTCCGATGACGATTGCAACCCTGTTTTATCAGTGTTTCCTTCTAGTTGCTGCGCAGGAAAAAGGGAATCATCAAGTGTAGCGGCTTTCACCATTGATGCAATATTGAGATTCATCGACCCCAAATAATCTTGATATGTAATAAGATGATTGAGCATCGAAATAGTGATATCATGTTTGGTGATAATTTTTTCGCATTGATGAATATTGATATTGATCGTATCAATTTTTTCCTTGATACTATCCAAATGTTTTTGCAATCATACAATACTTGCCATTTGTGATTTGAGGCTGACATCAAGAGCAAGTTTCGTATCAGGATTTTGTTCACTAAGAATCAGATGCTCTCATTTTTTGACCAAATGTTCTTTGATATCAATTTGATGCTTGGTATAGACGTAATTGTACTGCAATTGCTTTTTGCTAATATCATGAATAGCTTTTTCTTTAGCAGCGATACTCATTGCAATATATTCGACGACAAGAGATTGTTCAATCATAATCATATGGAATAATCATCCCGCCCCTGTAAGATCACGATGAGGCTGAAGATACTCAAGCAATGATGTGATATACGTATGATAGGTATTGAGATATTTGAGTGTCCCATCATAATGATCAAGAGTTTCTTTACTTAGATGAGCAAAATCATCAGTAATCATCGCATGAATCTCCTCAAGCTGTTTGACGAGATGACGAATTTCTTGGACTTGTGCACTGTAGCCAAGATTTTGATTGATAGACCCAATCAGTTCACGATACACCCCATAATGTGTTGCAATTTTTTGTTGATTTTCTGCCAAAAAATCGTGAGTAATTGACATCAATAATTCTTGTTTTGCATTTTTGAATTGACGAGAGATAAGATTCAAAAACTCCTCTCTTGTCTTCTCGACCAAACCACGACTCGCTTCATAATCCTCACGAGTGATACGAGGCACTGTTCCCATCTCCTCTTCAAGATCAAGTTGATTACGAGAAAAATCATCATTTTCAGGATCAATCTGAAGCAAAACTTGATAACGACGCAGCTCTTCTTCACGACGACATTGCGCCTCTCGTTGATCATGTACTTTTTTTGCAGCACTCACTGCTTCTTGATGGCGGGCCCATAAGGCATCAAAATCTTTCTTGAGTAATCAAAAATCTAATGTGAGCAACGCATGAGATGTCTGGTCATAGACAGTCTCATCAGCAGCTCATTGTTCGAAAGGACGCTCGTCACGTTTTCTTAATCCTATCACTCATTCCTCATCGGTCACATCATAGGTATAATCTGCATCATTGATGATTTGATTAGGGAGAAGTTTCCCTGTTGTCGAAAAATACACAATCTGGATCATGCCTTCAAATTCATTTTTCCCACTAAAAATCAACTGATACAGTCATTTTTCGGCAGAAAATCTGAGCGTCTTTGCTTCCCAATTTGCAAGTTTTAAGTGATCTTTATCAATTGATAATTTGATATGATCTATCGTTTTTTTAATAATATACTTGATATCACTGATGAGATCAATATAATTCGTTTTAGGATTGGTATATTTATTAAGAATATGCTGAAAATACTCACGAAAAGCATCTGCATGAATAATACTCGTATTCAGAGATAACATCCCATCATGCCACAAAAAAAGTTGTTCACTATTACCAAACTGGACAAGTCAAGGAAATAAAGTATTCCCATCTAGTTCTTGATATTGAGCAAGATGATACGAAACCCCATCACGAACATAGGTCAACATGCCATCATGACAATAGAGCAATCCTGTCCCCAGCGTATCTCTTAATGTGCCATCAAGATAAGCATAATCCAATATTCCATCATGTAAAAGGCTAGCAACAGAGCTCATAGCAACAAGCATAAAGAATAAAAAAAGTGACCCATGCACTATCCTCAGTATAGCCACAAGAGACACAGAATACCAAAAATCAAGACTCCTTCAGATATCTTTCCTTGACTCTCTACCATAAAAAAAAATGAATACTTGACTTTTATTTTCAAATACCTCTCTTCCTATACGTACTCTCATATCTCGTTTTTTATTAGCTTATGAACAATGTATATCCAACAATATCTTGCACACAAAAATATCTGTTCTCGTCGTCAAGGAGAATCCTGGGTTCGTCAAGGACGGGTATTAGTTAATGGACAGCCTGCTCAATGTGGACAAAAAGTATCTGATATAGATCATATAATCTGTGATCCCCGTTGCTTTCAAAAAATATATACCTACTATGCCTACCATAAACCCGCATGAATCCTCACAATCAACCCGCAACCAGGAGAACAGGCAATTGCAGACATCATCGATCTTCCTCCCGACGTACTTCCAATGGGAAGACTGGACAAAGACACATCATGATTATTGATCCTGACCAATGATAGAACAGTCCCCAAACGTATTCTTGATCCACTCGCCAACTGTGAAAAAGAGTATGATATCACGAGCTCATATCCCATCACCGACGCACACTGCAGACAGCTAGAGTACGGAATCATCATCAATGGATATCGTACGAAACCAGCAAAAACGCATCGTCTCTCATGACATCGTATTCGTCTCATTATCACTGAAGGCAAAAAAAGACAGGTCAGAGAAATGATGAGACGCGTCTGACATCACACAATCATCCTTACAAGAGTAAGAATTGGTCCCATCCATCTTGGAGACCTCAAAATCTGAGCCTATCGTCCGCTAACTGAAAAAGAAAAATTCTGGAAACACACATCTACTATCCATGATCCTTCACCCATTGGCACACATACTCCTCAATAGCAGGGAATTGGTTTGATATAGCATCTTTTTCTTGTTGAGAAGGAACAGAAAGAACAAAATCTGAAACTGACTGAGATGGATGCATCGGCCTCCCAATTCATATTCTAATCCTCGTAAAATCAGGCGTCCCTATGTGTGCGGCAATACTCCTCAGACCATTGTGTCCAGCCATTCACCCACCATGTTTGACTTTTCGCTGACCAGGGAGTAATTCAAGCTCATCATGAACAACAAGGACATGATGGTGAGGAATAGAATAAAAAGAACAGAGAGATTTGACACAGACACCACTCCCATTCATCAATGTCGTCGGTTTGACACAAAGACACCCGACTCATCATACCGTCCATGACACAAGCAGTCAGTAATGATTCTTTTTTTCGGTCCACACAACATCCTGCCCGACCAACCAATCAAGAAATCGTCGTCATGCATTGTGACGTGTCTCACGATAGCGTATTCAAATATTCCCTAGTCATACGACAAGAATCATCAAAAAAATATACGTAAAAAAAATATACGTAAAGCTTATATACTTTTTATCCCAACAACGAGACGTTTTTTTGGAATAGATTTACTAAGGAGCTCACCATCAAGATGCAGTCATTGCGTACCAGTAATGACAACATCCACAAATTGTCCAACCAATGTCTTATCATGACAAGTTGGTATAATAATATTATGCATATACTGGTTATAGCCTTTTGCACCTTGCTTACTTACATGCGTAATCAAGACCTCATGCGTTTGTCCAATAAACTGCTGAAACTGACGAGCGGCATTCGCCATAAAACATTCATTCAAACGACGTCGTCTTTCTTCTTTTTCTTGTTTTGTAATTGTATCTTTGAGATGATTGGCTGCATATGTACCAGGTCTTACAGAATATTTCCCTATATAGATCATAGTAAATTGCGCATAATCGACCAAATCAAGCGTTTTGAGAAAATCTTCCTCCGTTTCATCACAAAATCATACAATAACATCAGTCGTCAAGTTGATATAACGATCAAGTGAACGAATCTTGACAATCATAGAACGAAACTGCTCACTGGTATATCACCTATGCATTGCTTTAAGAATAGTATCAGATCATGACTGGAGAGGGATATGGATATGAGGACATAACCTTGGCTCTTCAGCATGTAGTTTGATCAAGGCGTCAGAATAAAATGTTGGATATGGTGATGTATACCTCAGCCATTTAAGGTCACTCTCCATTGCAAAAATCTGTTCGAGAATAGAGACAAACTGGGGATGTTTATTGACAATCTGTCCAAGCAGAGTTATTTCCTGGACTCATTGATCAAGATGGTGACGAATCTGTGTGAGAATCATTTCTGGATCAAGGTGATTTTCAAGTCCTCTGGCATACGGCACAATACAATAACTGCAAAACTGTGAGCATCCAGTAGAGATAGGAACAAAAGAAGAAACAGTCGTAGCCTGTGTGTGCATCGTTGTTGGTTGCATGATAATTTCATTGTACTCGTCATAACTCTGGGATTTTTCCTCACCAATATCATATCCCAAGGCTCTGACAATACTAGGCAAATGTCAGGTATCGTCAATACGAAAAAAAAGCTCAATATTATCGTACGTTGTTTTAAGGGTATGATACAAAGGATTGAATGCATAATTGACAGGAATGACATTTTTTGCTTTGGATGTTGCGACACTGTCACTATCTCGTCAGACAATCGTTGCTCATTTTTTTGCTTTCCCTAGAAAATTCCCAATCTTAAAAAGTGACGGTGTTTTTTTTGAATCCAATAATCTAGCTGTTTTGATAAAATGCTGAGGCATACATCATGTCATCCAGATCTTTTGATGTTTGGGGATTGTCATCAGTCTTCCCGTGATCTTATCTTCTGCCTTTTCTCTCACACTACAAGTCACAAAAATAATAATATCAGCATCTTCCTCTTTGGAAACATGCATTCGTCAAATATACTGAAGCATAGAACGTATTCTTGCCGCATCAGCGTAATTCATCTGGCACCCAAAGGTGAGTGTAATAAATTTCATTCTTTGACAGGAAGATAAAACATGAAGCAATCCCACCACTAATCATTCTCAGTATCAGGAACGAAGGCAATAATGATACGTATGTATCGATTTTTTTTTCAATTGCAAGAAAAAAAACCGACAGCGTTGTGTCGATTGATTTAGACAATTCCTACAATATGGCATCCAGCGACCGCATTTGTAATAGCATAATAATAGTGGTTTACTCTACCCCAAAAACCAATATATAATATACGCAAAACAATATACTACTAAAGATGAGAAAAAGAAAAATACATATACTCACCCTCTACAATAATGAGATCAGACAAGATTTGACTATGCAGCATCATCAAGACATAAAACATTGACAGCATTGAGTCCCTTTGCAGTTTCTTGAATAGTATAAGATACTCTTTGTCACTCTACAGGATTGTATCCTTGAGGAAGTACTGTAATGTGTACAAAAACATCTTTTGATCCATCATCAGGAACAATTAAACCCAAAGCCTTTGTCAGTGTTGAAAAATTAATAGTACCGGTACTCATAAAAAATAAATAAAAAACAACAACTCAGTCTTTTGTATACAGCATTTTCTCAGATTGCAAGAAATAATCACAATAAAAACATAATATCACGTCTCACCACCCTCTCCTCGAGATTCACTTGCAAAGACAAAAAAAAAAGATACCATGTATAAGTAGTATATGAAATATAACCCTTCTTCTTACAATACACCCACTACAATCACAATCATCTCCTTCATGGGGAAACGACCACATATCTCACAACACATATACTTTTCACTGTCAGTATCATTGTTTTTATCTTTCTACCCCTATCCTCGTGCTTCTATCTCGATTGTCTCAACTGATGACACCATCATCCTATACTCCTCTCAATACAATAACCATCAATATCGACGCACTTGATCACAATTTCTCTCATCTCACTAGCCTGATTCCAGATCAACCTCTTTTCCCCGTCCTCAAATCCAACGCCTATGGTCATGGAATCACACTTGTGGCAAAACAATGTGCCAAGCGAAAACCACCACTCGTCATCGTCGAAAACATCCCTGAATATAATCATATCAAAAAAATCTATCCAGGAACCATCCTTATCATGGGTGAATCGTCACCATCCAACTACCGTACACTCAATCATCGCCGTATCCATATCACTGTTGGAAGCATCGAACTCCTCAAGTCTCTTGCTCAAACACATATTCCGTTCTCTCTTCATCTCTTTCTTGATACAGGAATGAGCAGAGAAGGTATCCTCCTCCATGAACTCCCTGAAGCTCTATCTATCATCAATCAATCATCACTTCATCTTGCTGGATATACAACACATCTAGCAATGAGTGAAGACACACACCATCCATACACCCAACAACAATATAAACGTTTTGAAGAATGATTGGGGATACTGATCCGTTGATGACAACATCCTCGCCGGATTCATTGTACTAATACATGAGCTGCTGACACATCACCACCATGGTGTACAGCCAGAAGAGCAGGGAAATGATTGTATGGACTGCATCCATGGCGAAACCATGACATACAACCATCACGAACACACGATC
Organism: Candidatus Absconditabacterales bacterium; assembly: GCA_025057375.1. Taxonomy (GTDB): domain Bacteria; phylum Patescibacteriota; class Gracilibacteria; order Absconditabacterales; family Absconditicoccaceae; genus JANWWO01. Next base: position 35,740 of record JANWWO010000009.1, read on the forward strand.
TTCGTCTTGCACTTTCACGATCAGCAACCATTACCAAAACACAAGACTATCCCGAAGGATCAGCTATTTCCTACAATGCAAGCTATATAACCAAAACAGCTACAAGACTAGCCGTACTTCCGTGTTGATTCTTTGAATGACTGCCTCGTTGCTGATCAGGGAAACTGATTGGAATTCATAAAAATGGACTATGTTTCCAACGTTGATCTATCTGTATGAATACGAGTATATGGGAAGTTCCTTCACAGGCAGCCTGGGGAGATACAATCCACCTTCTTGTTCCTGATCAGACAAGTCCCTCCTCCTTATATGCATGGGCTCGTGCTACACAAATGCTGCCGTCAGATATTCTTGTACATATCAACCAATGATTAAGAAGATCTCATATACATGACAATCAAATATAATATTTATATATAATATTTATATTTTATTTATATTTATGCTCAAGTTCCCATATGGCACCACAGCGTCTTCTCCTTTTTTTTTCTCATAGTATCGACAGTAGAAATAGCATATGAAAACAGTACGACATTGCTGATTTTGTATAGGAAAGAAAAAAAACTTTATCAGCAACAACAATCGCCTTTCTGACTATCCCGTCACAACAGCAAAAGACTTGGCCACCATTCTTGATACATGCTATATAGAGTTTTGTCCCAAGGAACCAAATACACTTTCTCGCAATCACTGATAGTGTAAACCACTGATTTTTTCTTATCATGAAATGTCAAACATAGAGACTACACAACTTTTCTTTCCTCGCAAAAAAATAGAAGCTATTCACTATTTTCGATCCCTCCTCCTCTCTCAGTAAAACTGAGACAAAACATCATAAAAAAGGACCATATATCTAATAACATATCGCACGACGTATACTCTAACGTCAATGCTGCAGGATACGCGATTTTTTGATATCAAAAGTAATAAAATGTATTGACTTTTTTTTATAAAATATTATTTATAAAATCTAATATAAATGGCACAATATGCCATCATACTCCTATCAACCATCTATCCTTTCAATCATAATACTCATACCACCAAAACTTATTGATCTAAAGCAGATTTATCCCAATCATATCCATGCCAAACGAACCAAACACTCCTCCTATCACAATTTTACAGCAGATCTTCCCACCTAGCACACATCCATTTTTGCAGGAATTATCAAAAGACGTACAACAAAAACTTGTCGAGATCTTCTCCTCAACACCACAACCAGACTATACTGAGAGTCATCCAGACTCCATCCAATCATCGATACAATGCTCACGTGACGAGGCAAAAACAATGATATGCAAATACATCACGCAGATGAACAATTCTCATACCTGACACAAAAAATCAGACTCAACCAATCAACCCACTCAAGCAGAAGACCTCACCACTAACAAGACATCGTCTGATATCCATCTCCAGACACTTCATCTTATCAATCAACTAATCACAGACATAGAAACAGATCTGTGTATAAGGGACTGACAAGCACAAGAAACATACTCTAAACACCACATCATGCAAACGATCAAAAGACATGTAGCTATATTCATGCAGTATCTCATCAACAACAACCTCATACATCTTCCTACCAAAGGAAGATGCGGAACGATTCTCATCCCTTTTATTGCACAGATCGAAAACGGACAAGATAAGATCAATCATACAATCAAGTTCCAATCCATGATCGACCATGCAGACATTGTCCTTGCTCTCCTCAAATATCTCAATACATTCTGTATTAAAGAGAGCAGTAAACAAAACCAAATGAGAAATCCTCTTTGTCATGAACCACTGCTGCAGCGAAATACATACTATGGCAAATATGATCCAGACCCAAGAATAACACGCCTTGGGAAACGAATCAGAAAAATGAATATCGATGAACTTCTCCAAATTCTCCTCATCAGAAATGATCATCTCTCCATTCGTGGTCGTCTGTGGAAATATCTCTGACGCCATATCTTCCTCACCAAAGAGGCATGGAATAAAATCCAGCATACAACAAACATTGATCTTGCAGGTATCAGACCCTGCGTCCCGCATTATGCCACAACCCTCGCCACACTCTATGCAGCAACACAGGATAATACCATCAAAACAGTCATTGATGCTATCAAACTCTGATGATATACATGATTTATTCCTCTGACGTATGCAATCCAAGGAAACTATTCTATCCATCAAACAAATGCAGCACTCATAACCCTCAAAGACTCATTACACGAAGAACAACGAAAACAACTCTGTATTATTCTATTTAATGAAGGGATGAAAAAGAAGTTCTGACGGTTTCGAGGAATCCAACTAGCCTGGCTAATCCGCTAGGTTTTTTTCACTTGCAAATACAGACAAAATCACTATCATTACCTGTATCTGCCCTCATATATGCAAAAAAAATTTTTATTCCTCGTACTCTGATGACCAAACTTTCTACCTCCCCAGTACTGGGCACTGCTGACCGAGATCCTCAAGAATTTTTGCGTAGACAGTATCTTTTCTCTGCGCGACGTCGTGTCTGTCAGCGTTTTGGGTATGAAGAATATCTCACTCCCCTCGTCGAAGATAAAGCACTCTATGAAGCAAAATCAGGAGAAGATGTCTGAGGAACTGAACTTACGAGAATTACCAACAGAGAAGGAGAATTGACCAACCTTGTCATCAGACCAGAGCTCACCCCATCTGTCACGCGTCTCGTTGCAAAAACATATCGTCAGCGTCCCAAACCCATCAAACGATTTGCTATTCCCAACTTTTACCGTAACGAAAAACCGCAAAAAGGAAGGAATAGAGAATTTTGGCAGCTCAACATTGATATTTTTGGATCGACACATAGCCATGCCGACTGTGAATTGATGCAAATGGCAATCACGATCATGCGTGAACTCAATGCCCAAGACCATATGTGGACACTGAGAATCAACGATCGTATACTTCTCAATGCTCTCCTCCTTCATTATGCACCAACCATCAATCCTTCCCTCATCGCTCGTACACTAGATAAACGAACAAAGAGATCACTGACAGACAATCTCTCAGCTCTCCGCAATTGTGGATGCGATGAGACAGCGATCACTGTCTTGTCTCAGTGGATGGCAAGCACCTCACTCACCGATGTCCTTTCCCTCCTTCCTCCATCATCACACGATCGTGCACATCACATTCTCTCCCTTATTTCAACAGTACAAACCATAACAGCTTGTCAGTCTGTTGTTTTTGATCCTAGTATTATTAGATGATTTGATTACTATGATGGAATTGTTTTTGAAATGACGGATAATCATCCAAGCTTTGGACGTTCACTCTTGGGATGAGGGAGATATAATTGATTGGGTGGACTATTTGGCATCGACGATCTCCCCGCTCTTGGTCTTGGATCAGGGGATGAGCCAATGATGATTTTTTTGGACAATCGATGACTACTCCCTAAAACACCAGAAAAAAATATCGCATACTTTCCTTGGCTCCAAGATGTTTCATTTCAGGACTATCAATTCGCCTTACACAAAGCAAGATCTCACTGATATAATTGCCTTGGGACCTTTGAACAGCAAAAGTTTCCAAAAATCTTTTCTGAATGAGAAAAACGCTGATGTCGTGATGTGATGATTTTGGGACCTGATGATGTCACTCATCGCACGATTATGATCAAAAATCTCAGCACAGGAATACAAACATCACGATCATATGCTTAAAAACATATAACAAGAATCTTGATTGTTTTATTTTTTCTTTCTCCAATGAACTTATCAGAGTATGAAGCACTGGTAACGCAACCATTACCTGATTCTGTAGATGAATGTATTGCACTCCTTGAAAAGATAAAAGCAGCAATACAATCTCCAACACTATCATTTACCCACATTTCCGTCCTCAATACACATGCCCAAAAACTAGGAAATCATGCAAAAACGCTTCTTTATCATACCCAGCATGACAATGATTCATTCTCGTGCTAAACCGCATTTATCTATTCAGTGACCATTACTTCCACCCATTCCTTCCCTTCCCTATCCTCGCTTGTTTGTGGGATTATGTTTTGGCATTATCATTGGTGTAGGAATTTTGTTTGGAATGATGTGGAACGATGTCCGTGCTCTCGTGACATCTCGTACTGATTTACTCAATCAGCTATCTTTTTCCCATCCTCTTTTCCCTCCACTCACAAATCCTCTAACCTGAGCATCTCTGATCTACACTGCCTATGAGCGTTTTTTGAGTGCATCATGACATAGCGGTCTTTTGGAGAGTTACCAAACAATCACAATGGCACGTGACCAACTCGAAAACGAAATTCTTCTGTATCCCAGACTTTTTCCTCACAGTCAAAAAAAAAATCGACAGACAGCAACCACGATGCGATGAGTTATTCATATTGCACTCTGTCATTCCTCGCTCAATCTTGCACGTGATACATTACCCATCATCACAACCAGTCTGGATAGAATTTTTTCCCTCCAAAGAAAAAGTTTTGTAACAATTGCAAAAGCGCCAACAAGCGTTCGCCGTCGTGTAGGAGAAGAATGCATCACTCGTTCCCTGGAAATAATTGGTGAACAAGGACAAACCACGAGAGAACAAAAAAAACGCTTTGACGAAATAGCAACCTCACTGCTCTCATTGTCTGCATCAATTAGTGCCAATCCACTTCAGTGCCTTGCATTACCAACCGTCTTTTTAGACAACCCTGATGGAGTCATCGACGATCTCACGACACAAGAAATGACACGATCAATGATTGATTCACTTATTACAGAGGATCTTGGTGCTGCTCTCGAGCTTTTTTGTACCACCAATCCTGATCAATCACAAAACAACAACAATCAACAAAACAATCAACAACCGAATGACAACAGTCCTCCCCAACATACCCCATCCGATCAACAATCACGTCCTGACCAATCCTGATCTCCTCAAGAACCCCGTGATCAAGGTGCGCAAGGTGATGGTCAATGACAATGACAAACCCAATCATCACAAGGGGAACAGAGCAATCAACATACCACCACCTCATCAGATACCCCCTGAGGAGAACAACCAAATAACCATCCTTTACGTGGAATCTTTGCTGATCGTGGAGAGCAAAACAATCAACAAACCCAAGGACAAAGTCTATGACAAAATAATCTCTCCCAATGGCAACAACAACTCGATGATATCATACAAACACCTCCCTCCCTAAACGATAACGATCATGCCTGATGACTAACTGAGGAACAACAAGGCTTTCCTGATCAATGGGAAGGATATGTGGACAATATCAGACGTCTCCAAACAGAACGACAGCACGAAGTCGATATGCGCCTTCGCAATCAAAACTATGGACCATATGATGAAATCCTCAATACCTTTGAGACATTTTTTGGGGATACAGAAGCGTTTCGTGAACGTTCACGTATGAGGCAACATGATGATCGAAGTATCTTTAACGAATGATCCTTTCAATAATTCACTCTCACTTGCTTTTACTTTTTTGTCGCTTCCATGCTCGATCTCAGCACGCGTATCATCAACCAACGATCAAAACGAGATCATACTATTCTTCGTCGTTCAGGAAGCTACAATGCAGGAAGCCCCTGAATATGAGTCGAATTACGGGATCATCGTGACGGTGATGATATGACTCCGGCAAAAATGATTGATCGAAAACACTCGTATGATGATACGCTCATTGCAAAACGTTTTGAACAAGAAAGTCAGATCGACACCATCTGTCTCACTATTGATCACCCAAATCGATATCTTGGCACTCCATCATGGTATACATACAAACAGACAATTACCGATGAACTCACTCATTTTTGGTCACATCATGGACATCATGTCAACTTCCTGCATTGTTCGATGCAAGGAATAAGTTCTGATGATTGCTCACAAAATGATAGACCATCCTGGATATCACGATTTGCTAAGGTATGGACATACCAGTTTTTAGGATCACAAAAAACACTCCACACCCATCTTGATTCAATCATCAATACATACCCTTATGCTTTTTATTGTATACGATGAGACGCTCGACTAGCACCCTATTTCCAAACCAAACTGCACAACCATCAGTATATCCATCTTTTTATCAACCCTGCCTATTATTGATGACTCATCTGATCACCCTTACCTTCATCATCATTCTCATCATCCGACCATCCTCTTGATTGGCAAACTGTGACATAACCATACCTCCTATGGTTGTACGTGATACACGATTCCCTATCGAAGGGATATCTCTCATCAATAGCACTCTCAGCGGCAACGCGATGATGATAGACCCTCTTTCATGATGACGTATCCAACAAGTAGGATCCTACACCATCAACATCTCCTCACCTTCCTGCCAAAGCTCTCAAACAGTTCGCGTAGTGCCGAAACTGATGATAGGCATTTCATCATTTTGACGGACTCCCAATCGTACTCAAGAACCCTATATAATAGGAAATTTTTGACTTTTTTGGCTTTCTTCAGCATTCAAAAAAGAATCTCCAATCACATCATATCTCCTCCACAATGCCTACTCTCTCCTTGTCATGACTGAGTCGCCAGCACAAACCCTAGCTGTCTTGAGACAAATGCCCGAAAACAAAAAAAACGCCTTAATTGTCGTTCCTAGCCAAGATGCAACCTACGAAGCTAGACTCTTTGGTCATCTATACGCACAATATGCACAAAAACTCTATTTTTTCAATCGCAGTGATGTTATAGAATTTGATTATAATATTTCGCGTGGGAAATGATCTGCCGATACCATTCCCTCAAAAGCATACCCCATAGAACCTCGTCGTATAGGACTTTTTTCATGGGTAGGATTTGTCTGGATGATTGATGCTTTGTTATGGGGAGGCATCAACGAAGCAACGATTACCTTTTTGTATGGCATTATTGCATGTTTTGTTGTCTTGGTAATGCGAAAATATATCATCGGATGACCAGGACGATGACTCATCAACCCTCTTCTTCTTGCCTGATCAGCTGTCCTTTTGGGGCCAACAATTATGATAATGGCCTGCGTTCGATGATGGTTTTGGGCAGTAGCATATGGTTCGATGCATAAAAAAACCACACTTCATTTGTTCAGCAAACAAAGTATGTACTATGGGATCTTTTTTCTCTCTGTTTTGTTGTCGATTACAATTTTTCATATCAATGGCATACTCCCTCAACTTCATACGCTTAGTTGATCATTGGTAGGATGACTCCTCATGGTATCACTATGATGTTTCAAAATTTTTGGACTCAAAAAATTTGGGTCGATGTCGACATATAGTACTACAGCACTCGTCATCGGTGTTGTAGGCTTGTGTGTTATCCTCCTCGTTAATGATTCGATTGCCTATTTTCATCTTTCACATCCCCGAATCATGCGAGTCTATCTAGGAGCATTAATTGGCATTGGGCAATATCAATGACTGACCTTATACGAAATGATCCGCTTTCGTAGATTACTTCTTACATGATTTATTACCAAATTCCTGAGTAACAAACCTCAATAAAAAAGTAGACAAATCATAACTCTACCATACCATCACATAAACAATACAACCACCATCATTATCTTCCTTCTCTGTATGATGATCGCATCAATCCCTTCATGCGTTTTGCAATAAATTTGACAAAAAATAAAAATATCACTATAATTAATTACGTAGGTATTGATATTTTTATTCTTGAACAAGCAATCCTTATGCGATCATTTCTTTTGCTGCTATGTATTTTTTTCATAAGCAATGTCCAAACATTTGCAGTGCAGGATTTGATGCAACAAGCCTTTGTACCCTCAACTACCAATCAGCAAATTGTTAATCTTGGGAATACAAAAATGGCTGTTGGGAATACAGTATTTTTTTGATCACATGGCTTGTCATGTGGAAGAGTTGATGGGCGCCTCCAATGTCGCCAATCAAATACGCCGCCTCTTATAGTTCATATTATCAAACTTTTACTTAGAACAACTATCGTTCTTGCCATCCCCTTTCTTCTCTTCAATGCTGTCTGATTTGTGACAGCAATCATTGGGTGAGCAGTGAGTGACTATTTGACATATACCTATCGTATTTTGATTTGAATTGCAGCGATTCTTACCTCTATTGCAATCATTTGGCTTATTCAATCAGCGGTTGTTGCAACAATCTTATGAGAACTACTAAGATGATTATTGGGCTAGATAATAGGCACTATCCTTTTTTACCCTCCTTTTTCGCATGAGAGCTTTGTTGATATGAATCATAGGCATTATCACACGGTCAATAATACCTGTCCTATGATTCAAATACAATATCTTGGTCCCTCCCAATCAAGGAGAACAAGACTATCAAGGACCCCCTCAGGGCTTGTCAAGAATTTCTGGACAAGAAGATGATATATATATTATCATTGATTTTATCAATCAGCATCTTGTTTTTTTTATTGCTGTTGTGGCCTTTCTTGCAGTCTTGTATACAGGCTATAAATTTATTACCCAAGGACCTGACGAAAGTGTGCAAGCAGGAAAAAACCTTCTCACCTGATTAGGGATTGCAGTTTTTATCGCTGTTTTTTCATATGCATTTGTCAGGCTCGTCACAAATTTGATCTAGCACGTCTTGCAATACTACAAAAAATGTGTATATTTTCCATATTTTACTCTCACCAACACCATGATTCCTTATGCATTTGGTGACGTCCTTCATCATTGTGAACTCTTTTGCAAAAATAATCCGAAAGGAAGTATCATTATCCGAGGAACAACAGCAAGTGGCAAATCACAGTTGGCAATCGACCTATCACAAATCCTCCCCTTACGTATTATCTCTGCTGACTCAAGACAAATTTTTCGTTGAATGGATATTGGTACAGACAAAGTGTCAAAAGAGATAAGAGAAAAAATTCCTCACTGACAAATTGACATCGTCAACCCTGACCAATCATATACTGCCTGACAGTGGCATATCGATAGCAAAGCATTAATGCATACAGCACGAACATCTCAAAACATCCCGCTTATTGTGTGATGAACCGGTCTATATATTGACACCATCTACAAAAACTTCCTTATGCCTGAAGTTGAACCCAATGAAGAACTCAGACAGGAACTATACAAAAAAGAAGAAGCAACACCATGAGTGCTCCATCGTCTCCTGCAAGATGTCGATCCAGAGAGTGCAAAAGCAATTCATCCTCGTTCACTAAGGTATATCATCAGAGCATTAGAAATTTTTTATGCAACAGGACAACCCAAATCACATCTTGCTGTCATGCAATGACCCGATCACCCTATTCTGATGATTTGACTACGAAGAGCTCAAGGAGATAATGATAGTAGAATTCACGCAAGAGTCATTCGTATGCTCGAATTGTGACTGATTGAAGAAACCAAAAAACTACGCTCTCTTTGATATGGAGATACCCTACAATCAATGCAGGGAATCTGATATCGTGAAACATGACTCTATCTCAACTGACATATTTCCTATGATGAGTTGATCCAATCGATCTCATCGAGAACACGTCTGTATGCCAAAAGACAAAGAACACGACTCAGAAGATATATCGATGATAGCATAACTCGTCCCTTTGGAGACCGTGTGACATATCGTATCTACACCATGAGTGGTGAAATATAGTCGTCTCTCTTCGGAACACGTCATCGAAAAAACCTCTTTAAACCAAGATACGAGTATATTACTCTTGCAATTGCACTCCTATATGAATCTATCTCTTCGTCTCACTCTATCGCTTGTCAGATAACGAATTTTATTTTTACTCACACTATGATTCTTGTGCATTGCCGATGGATGCCTGGATGAGGGCGTGATGTAGCAATTTCTCTCCTTCGTACTGCAATCAAACAAGGACATCATCCCCAAAAAATCTATACGCTTTTTTCTGATGCATCATCAGTCGCGATTGATAATCACACAATCCCTATTATCACTCCATGGTGATCATGGCGAAACGCTTTTTTTGTGGGATCTCCCAAGACTCCCAAAGATCATAGACTATGGTTTTTTCTTACTCCACTTCTTCTCCTATGGATATCACTGCGCCTTCGCACTGAGCAATCCACGACTATCCTTATCTCATCCTTTGCTGTCACCAAAAACATCTGGCTGTGGAAAAAACACCGTCGATATATCTATCTCCATTCTGCCAATCAGTATGTTTGGTCACATTATAAAGAATACAGCTCGATACTTACAGGATGGAAACGTCGATTATTTATTTTCTGAACTCCAATATTTCGTTTCCGAGATAAATATACCAATACATGACCTCAAACACCACGAACTCTCTGCATGGCGAATAGTCCAGACACCAAGCGACGAGCATCCAAACTCTATCGTCGATCATCAATCACAGTTGTTTTGCCTGAAGTCTCATCGTTATATACCAATCGATCAGGACAAAGATCACATGACATCATAACACATGCCATATCACTCGATCACCCTATCAAATACACACATTGTCATCCTGCCATCCCTTCGTCCTGGTATGGGAAATATATGGTCGTCGTAGGAAGAGTATCTCGAATTATTAGACATCAAGATATAATCCTCAGAGTATGCCAAAAATGTGGAATTCCTCTTGTTATTGTAGGACATTGACCTGACTATACCAAAACAGTTGCAATGGCACAGGCAACAACACGTTGTCTCGGACGATGCGATCACGAAACGATACTTCCGATCATCCTCCATGCCAAATGACTTATCAATCTTGCATATGAAAGTTTTGGGCTCAATATGATGGAGGCATTACTACTTGGGACTCCTGTCCTCGCAAGAGATTGTGGCAATGCTCCATATATGATTGATCATGTATCCGGAGTCTTAGTTTCCGATCTCACTGACGAATCATTAACAATATGAATGGATCGCTTTTTGTCTACTCGTTTTTATCATGAAGAAATCAGTTTCCGTGCCAAACAACGATACAATCGTTATCTGACAACCTGAAAAGTCAACCTTTCAGATTCGCTTAGCGAATAAGAGCTTCTTTTATCTTTTTTTCTTGTGATGGAATTTATTCGTCTTCGAACACCGCATTCCTGAAGGGTCATCAAAAAATTGACAATAGAACTCATCAATAGACATCCGCAAGCAGTAGTTTTTACTTATAAAAATTGCAATTACTACCACGCTACATGACCCAAAACAATACAAAAATCCCTATGATCAATCATCGACATAGGACTACCAGGGGGAATACCAGAAAATTTTTTTCATCTTTGTCAAAACATTTTTTGAGATAAAATCTTTTTCATTAGGTAAAACCTATCATTTATCACATCAAAGAAACATCAAAAATATCTTGCATTTCGAAAAAAAAACCATACAAGCAGTCCGAGCGTCGAGCATAATGCTGCTGTTTCCATCAGTGCATATATGTATTCTATCGATGTGTTTTTTTTTATTTTTTTATTTATAATTATGGTAATCAAATCTCTTCTTACAATTTCTACGCTGCTTGTTCTTGCTGGTTGTTCATTGGGACCCAAAGCTCCTGAAACTACTCCTGAAACGACACCAGAAACTACTACAACTGAAACTACAACTGAAGAAGTAATGCCTACTGATGAAGCAACGATGGAAGCTCCTGCAATTGAAGAAACAATGCCAGAAGTAATCGTTGAAGAAGTAGTAACTGGTGATGTAGCAACTGGCGAAACAGCAACTGATGATGCAGTAACTGGAGAAACAGCAAATGGGACTGGGACAGTTAATGTCGAAATTGTTCCAAATCCAGAATACTAATTACATCACGGATGTACGACAAAATCAAGGTTATTCCCCTTGGTTTTTTTTGTACAAAAAAAATTGATCGTAGAAATATCGTTTCTTATCATCACCATCGTTATGCTATAAAATATCATACGAAACGATGTGACGACTGTGCTGTATCTTATCTGGAAGGATTCAACCACAATAGTCGTATCATTCGAGTCTTGTAACTTTCCCCCGACTAATTCAGCGTAATAAACGAAAGGAGAATAGTGAAACAAAAAACTCCTACCCACTCAGTCGTCTCAATCATTTCTAGTCTATATCATACCACTATCCTAGAGACAGTAGCATGTACAAAACGCATCCATCCTTTCCCAAAAACACTGTATATCATCAGGAGTTGTATATATCCCACAACTGACTCTCACTGTACCCTCAGGAAGTCACAAAAAATGCATCAATGGATATGCACAATGCCCTCATCCTCTCACACACACCCCAGCATCTCACAATCGTTGGGTCACTGCCCTCAATCCAAGACCTGTTTTTTGTGTCAATCATGCACATGAAAACGAATAAACAGGACAATGATTCGTTCCTGATGGAAGAGCGTGAATCATGGGTCATCGCTTGTCCACAAACTGTTGCTGCATTGTCATCATAACAGTATCAAGACTATGTTCGTATTCACGCATCGCAGCAATTCATCATCATGCAAGACAATACTCCAAGCTTGCTCCCAATGATACAATGCTTTCAAGATTCGGCGTTCCTGGCTCTCGTCATGCTGTTCACGATTTTCTCACAAATCCATCAGTCCTCACATCCTCCACTATACCTCCCCCACCATGACGAGGGATACAACGATCACGAAGGGAAGGATCAAGTCGCCCTATTCAACATCACGTCAATGCATATGCTTTGTGGCTCGTTGCAAAGCACGCATCATATGAAGCATCTGCACAATCTCGATGAGCAAACGTCTGCGACATATCGAGTACAAGTAGGGTCTTTTGATCGAGAGACTGACGCAAACGATAGGTGTCTACCACCATACCTGTCACGTTTGATGCATGCGAACAGACAAACAAATCACAGGGATTACGAACTAATCGATCATAATCAGGATCTCCTCACTCATCCAATGGACAATAATCAAGAACAAAATGATAGTGTTGCTGAGCAAGGTAAAGAGGCACAATCGTCGCATGATGATCCCATATTCCTACACAAACACGGCGAATACCAGGCATAGCAACAAGAGCGTCGATTATCCACTGTGCAAGTGTCGTCCCTGAAGGACCAAAGACAATATCACGTTCATGCTTACCAAGCCATTGAGCACAGAGTTTTTTAGTGTGCTGATACAATTGCTCAGAACGAAATGCCGCATCATAATCTCCTCTATGAATATTACTATAATCATGGGCAAGATAATGACTGACTGCATTGATAACCGCCTGAGGTTTTTGAGTACTTGCTGCACTATCAAGATAAACTAGACTAGGATTATGAACAAAAAAAGGGAAATCATCACGAGAAAACACCATCCAATAAATAATCAAATAAAATCATCACGACAATGATAGTAGCTGTTTTTTGAGAGGATTCAAGAGAAAACACTTGCATTAAAAAGAAAAATAACTATGGTACAAAGATACTTTTACTTACTTCTTGACCGTATGAATATCTGAGTCCATTCTTTTGATTCTACTGAACATGAATCATTGTACGAATCTCTCCCATCTACCCATATTATTGTGGATGAACAGACAGCTGATGGGAAACAGTCCTGGATCACTGCAGGCTGACGTGCCGACACACTTCTTACCCTTTTCCCATGATTCATCGTTGTTGTGATCTTGAGACATCGCAGTCTCCATGATATCAACTGGGACAATGCAGACCTCACTCGCCTCATCGTCTGGGATCTGTCAGCCTGATGCGACCATGTCCACCAAAAACATAGCCACTGACCATATCCCTTCCCACCATTCTGATCATCTCTCTGTCCTAATTCATGGACCCAATGGCAACACTATCAGCGAGTGCCATCTACCTATATCTGGCTTCCCAAGACAGATCCGATACCAGATAACACCATGCGTCATCTTGATGCATTTCATCAAACAACCCAAAAACCTACTGATCATCCTCTCATCACACTTATCTGTCCACCAAGTCTAGTCACTCACTTTGCCCCCTTGATCCAATGGTGAAAAGAAGGATGAATCTCCATCTCGATCCTCTCAAGTAGCAATCTCTTACCAACAATCTTATCAGAACCAACAATTGATGCCTTGTATGCATCTGGTCGTATCTGGCTCTGTTGCGACTGGATGTATGCCACTGAACGATTCACTCACCGAGAGGCTCTCATCAGCTGACTATGATTTTCGTACTCAGTCATACATCCTCAGCGAGACGCTATTCGCTCGTTTGATTTTTGGGAAGCCTATCATGAAATCTACAATCACGACCGTCTCATCGCCGAAATAGCCAATCATGACACTCGACAACAAGCACTAGAACGTGAACAATCTAGTAACGACGATGAACGATAATAACAATAAACACTAAAAAGTTATCCGTCAACCAACGGATAACCATAGGAAATTGGGAATACTAGAAATACAAAGAATATTAGACAATATCAACTCACATATTTCTGCATGTACCCATCACGGACTTCATCATCGATTCTATGTTATCAGTATTCATATCTCCTGCTTTGAGCTGAGCAATAGTACGAATATCGTCTTTTGTTAGTTTTCCAATTTTTTTCTTATTTGGTTCTCATGACCCAAGTTTTTGGTTAAGCTTCCATAAGATAAGTGTTGATGTCACCTTCCCCCCAATTTCGATAGTAAAGGTTCTATCGACAAAAATAGAAAGTTTGACTTTGACTTTGATATCTGCTCATGCAAATTCTTGCATAATGGGCATTGTCATTGCGTTAAAGTCTTTGATGAACATTCAGATATTGACTCAGTTTGCTCATAACATTGGTCACAAAGGTGGTGCTGGCTGAGCTTTTCACGCTACTACTTCAAGATACAAAATTTTTTGGAGTTTTGCTGCCATACGAATACGAAACAAAAAATAAAAAATATAGATATAGGTTGTGGATCGATCCACACACTCATAGACTAAAAAGCGTCATAGGAAGTTGGAGAGAAGCCACAATGTGGACAAACATCACTGTGCACCACACAGTCCTCTATTTTTTATAGTGATTTCTTCGTGTTTTGCAAGTGTTTTTTGGTATTTTTGGACCTAATACTACAGACTATACATTCTTTTGCGATCCAATCACCTACTTTGTCTTGCTATTTTCCTCAAAAACGATATATCAACAATGATCATACCCTCGTTCCTACACGTTCTTTGATGATTGTCAGTTGTTCTTTTTTTTATTCTTCTCTTCCTCCAATGTTGTTTTTCTCACTTCTCTGATGAATTGCCTGATTTATGTTTTTGGTCCTCATTCACGAACTTGGACACTTTTTGGCTGCAAAATGGCGTGGTGTCAAGGTCTTAGAATTTGGCATGGGGATACCTCCTCGTCTCTTCAGGATGCGACAAGACAAATCAGGCACTGAGTATACACTCAATGCCATTCCTCTTGGGTGATTTGTCAGACTCAAAGGAGAAGACCCGAAAAATCCGGATGACTTCAACGCTCCAGATTCCTTTATGTCAGCATCATTTGTCTCCAAAACGATTGTTTTGCTTGCTGGTATTATTGTCAATATATTTTTTTGATGGCTTGCCTTGACGATAGTCTTTTTTGTCTGATCTACACCACTCTTTGTCCTCCCAGACAACGCAATGCCTAGTCATGTTCATAGCTACGTCTATCCAAGCATCGGGATGCTACGTGATGAATGACGAATTACCGGCGAAGTCGAAACACCATGAGCTTTGATTAGGGAAGTCTTGTCTGGCGGTTTGGCTGCAAGCGGAGGCTTGATGTCTGGAGACTTGATAACCAAGATTGACGACCACCCAGTCACCTCACTATCTCTCCAACGTATTCTTGCCTGACGTATTGGTCAATCATTTGTGGTGCACTACGAAAGAAACAATACTTCCTGACAGATAACGATGTCCTGCCCTCCTGATCATTGTCTCCTCGGAATCATGATTGACTCCACACCACTTCCTGATTTCACAATTCGCTTTGGATTGGGACGTGCGATGGTTGAGGCTGGGCGTGAGATTCGTAACCAATTTGTTATGACGGTTGGCGTATTATGACAACTCTTCACCAATCTCTTTACCTTCCAAAAAGAAGAACTCAAAGAGGATGTCGAAAAACTTTCCTGACCCGTCGGAGCGATGAGAATCTTTGTGATGATTGGAGAGCTGTGAAATGTCAGCCAATTTGTCCAATTTCTTGCATTGATTTCTCTTGCATTGGGGATTTTTAATCTCTTGCCTATTCCTGCCTTGGATGGAGGAAGACTGCTTGGTGTCATAATCCAATCCTGACTTCGTCTTACAAAAGAAAAATATTTTACTATCGAAGGCTACATCAATTTTTTCTTTTTTGTCCTCTTAATGGGACTAGGGATTTGGTTAATTTTTAAAGATTTGGCGAGATTTTGGGGTGTAACATTGTGGTAGGAGCACATCACACTGATCACAACAACTGAGTCTCTGTCGTCTCGTCCATACACTATCATTGTAACGACCACTATCATCGTTCCATCGCTGATCCTCTTTACTTTCCTTATTTTCATGAAAATCTGAATTGTGTGACTCCCCAACGTTGGGAAATCGACTCTTTTTAATGCATTGACCAATACCTATGCCGCAGATGCAGCGAATTTCCCTTTTTGTACCATCGAGCCCAATGTCGGCGTAGTAGAGGTTCGTGATCCGCGTTTGTATGAGCTCGCACGTCAATCACAGTCAGCCAAGATTATTCCCGCAACTATAGATTTTGTCGATATCGCCTGATTGGTCAAGGGTGCATCACAAGGACAAGGGATGGGAAACGCTTTTTTGGGGAATATCAAAAATGTCGATGCAATCGTCCATGTCGTCAGACATTTTGCTGATGAAAGAATTATCCATGTCAATGGTCGTGTGGATGCCCGTGCTGATGCAGAGACGATTTGTACTGAACTGATGCTTGCAGATCTCGACCAAGTTGAGAAAAAAATCTGACAATTGACACCAAAAGCAAAAAGTGGTGATGCAACAATCAAAAAAAACCTTAGCTGCCTAACACAAATCAAAGAGCATCTCACCAATGGCATCTGGTTGCACGATATCCTATCAACATTGGATGAGGACGATAGATCTTTTATCAATACTTTGCATCTCTTAAGCGCCAAACCAATGATTTATGCAATCAATGTGTGATTGGATGATTTGCCTCGCCATAAAGAAATCAAAGCACAGTATGATGAACAGTTGGGGACGTGTTGTATCGTCTGCGCAGCACTGGAAGCAGAGATGATTGGTATGCAGGCAGATGAGAAGCAGAGCTTTGTCCTGGATGCGGTAGGAGATACGACAGCTCCACTCCCAACGCTCGACACCTTGATAGCAACAGCATTTGATGCGGTAGGATTGATGTATTATTTCACGACGTGACCTCAAGAAACAAGGGCGTGGACGATCCCCAAATGATCCTCCGCACCCAAAGCTGCCGGCAAAATCCATCAAGATTTTGAAAAAAAGTTTATTAGAGCAGAAGTTATTGCGTATAGCGATTTGGCACACTATGGCTCATGGACCAAAGCAAAAGAGGCAGGAAAATTGCGCATAGAAGGCAAAGAGTATATTGTACAGGATGGCGATGTGATGTATTTTAGGATTGGAGGGTAGGAAAACACCCAATCATTGATAGAAGGCACCAAACATCACACTCTCACTAACGGCCACGACACAGACATCACACACCATCCTCTCCATACACAACCCAAGCATCATATCGATCGCAAACTCACCAGCATTTTTATCGTTTTCATACTTGATTATGCTTTTTGTCCTCACATGAACAGAAGAGTTTTTGATCTCACTCAAACTCCAAACATGGAAAGATCAATTTTGAACCAAATATGGCAGTGATGCGATCTGTTCGTGGACCTTTGGTGAGGATGATGTCTCCTGGCTTGCTCAAGAATTGGGGTCAGTCGGTCTTTTTTTCGAAAAAAAAATGCTCATTATCCATGGCTTCCCCTATCCTCCCAAAACACGTGAATCAGCACTCCAAATGAGTGACGATGTTCTTGGGCTCATCACACAATACCACGCAGACCCTGCTATTATGCTCGTTCTTGTTGCTCCCTCACCGGACAAAAGAACCAAAGCCTACAAAGATATAGAACTACTCACCAAAACGCAGGGAAAAATGGAAAAATTTGAGGGGAAAAATGAAAGAGAACGGGATATATGGCTCCAAGAATTTCCTGGCGGTCGCGTGATGACACCGACCCAAAGAAAACAGCTCATCGAATGGACCGGCATGGATGCATGACGTATGTACAACGAACTCATGAAGCGAAAAACAGCAACTGACCTGTGATTATATGACCAATGGACCACTCTTATCTATCGTGATTTTCACGCAACAGTGTTTGTTTTTTTGGATGCGTTGGGAGGAGAAAAAGAGCAAGCCATGAAGCTTTTTGGAGAATTACGTACGCAACATGAATGGACCGTAGATGGAACAATGATGACAATGGGAGGATTTTTGTGGGGACAAAAAGTGATGCTCCTTGTTGCACTTGCTCATGAACAATGATTGGACAAAGAGCAAACCAAAGACGCAACAGGACTTCATCCTTTTGTCATCGCAAAAACAGCAAGCACGATAAAAAAACGCTGACTGACAAGTACTCGTCTTGTAGACACATATGAAGCAATACTCGACGCAGATTATCAATACAAAACAGGATGACTCTCTCCCTCACTTCTGTGGACAACAATCCAAGGCATCTACGAATGATTATATACCCAATAAAATCTCTTGGGTCCAATGTTCACTGTTTTATTTTTGTATCATGGGTATGCAACTCTTTTACTGCGATTCTCCTCCCTCTCTCCAGTCATGAATGATCACTCTTCATGATGATCGCATCAACCATCAATGCCTCCATGTCCTCAGGATGCGTCCAGGAAAACCTGCGGTCCTACAACGATGAACAACCAGATGGTACTGTCTCTTCGATCATTATATTCCATCACAGTCAGCCTCGCACAAATGAACACCACCAACAACAATCCGATCTATCAAAACACAAGATACACATCACACTCCTCCCAACCCCCACGCACTCTGTCTCGCGATGCTCAATAAATGGGACAAAGTCGAACTTGTCGCCCAAAAAATTGCTGAATGTGGTCTGTGAACTCTTTATCTTTTCCCTGCACACAGATCCTGTATCTCACAACCAAACCACAAAAAAATGGAAAGACTGACTCTCATTGCCCGTGAAGCCAGTGAACAGTCACGAAACTGGTATCTACCTTCAATTATCTGGGTTGATCATCCCCCTCAATGATATCATATGATCAAAGCAGATTTTGGAGGACAAAATGCTCGTGACTGGATACAGCAACAAAAAACAATACACTGACCCATATGTCTGTGTATCGGTCCAGAATGATGATGGGATGAGCGTGATCCTATCCATACCTTCTATCCCCTCTCACTCTGATCCTCAGTCCTCAGAGCAGAGACGGCAGCGATCATTGGATGATGGATATTGTGCAACATGGACCACCCACAAG
The DNA here is from genome assembly GCA_025057375.1 of Candidatus Absconditabacterales bacterium. Taxonomy (GTDB): domain Bacteria; phylum Patescibacteriota; class Gracilibacteria; order Absconditabacterales; family Absconditicoccaceae; genus JANWWO01. The sequence goes on from JANWWO010000009.1 coordinate 55,188, forward strand.
AAACACGTGCACGAGCTGACCAGATATAATACACCCGTTCGAAGATCATCCAGTCATCTGGATCTCCATCATACCATCACCACACATTCCTTAGCAAGAAAGTCATTTCTTTTCATCGATCAACGATATCATACTCATCAAGGGAGATCAGATCCTGTATGCGAAGCAGTAAATGATCGACACAATCTTTCTCAGGACGTCTCATCAGATGAGATCTTACAATACAGCAATCATCGATCAACATATCATTAAATGGCTCTGATGTCTGTGACGACATACAAACCTCATAGCAGTAATGGATAAACGCTGAAGAAAGCACATCGCTCGCATGAGCAATCTGGAGTGATCCTTATCACGTCTTTGGGACCGATACATACCACAGCAATACCAAAGTACCCTATTATCTTCACATCATTCATCAAAAAAATACAACACCCATCATCGCTAACGTACCCTTCTGTGCATGTTCATGATCCAACGCGATCATCATAATCTGATACTCACACAATCTCCGACAAGACAGTGATACAACGATCTTTTTGACCCAAACAGAGAACCTATCGCATCGATCCACGCCTGTACTCTGGATGAGGAGATAATATCAACCGTACATGCGAGCAACGCAACCTCATCGCGCATAGACTGTGTCAGGAGCATCATGACATCGGAAGACGGATCTTTCAAAGGCGACGCACCATACACAAGAGGGGGTTGCCTGCATCATTAACATCAAAAAGCAGACGATCAAGAAGAGATACACTGTCACCATACTCAAATCCAACAAGTACTTCATAAATATGGCTTGCATAGCGAGGAAAGTCTGGACTCATCCCTACTATACCATCATCTTGTTTACAATATAAGTATCGCTTAACAATCTTTTTTCATCTTTTCCTCTCTCGTATCTCAAACAGGTTATTGAAAGTAATAGATATTTCTTGCTCATGATGCAAGTTTTTTTCCAAAAATTTCTTTATCTCTTCACCTCTCATGTTTACCTGAATCATTTCTCATCAAAATACCGTTCTTTCCAGGATGTGATGACATATTGTCATGACCAAAACTGATACCGTACCTCTCACGATCGGTCAGAGTATTGCCTATGATGGTGCTTGTATGAGTTCACAGACATCACAGACACCACCTACTCCTTTTTTGCAATGGAAGAGTTACTCACCACAACCACGTTGGGACTCAAACACCCATAAGATATGATCAATATCGAATACTCTCTCCGTATGGGTGATCGTATGGACGGACATCTCGTGACGTGACATATCGACTGTCGTGGCGAGATTCTCACGATACAAGATGCCGTTGATGGATCACGTCAACGTCGTAGTGGCTATCCATCATCCTTTTCTCATCTCATCATCCCCAAAGGAAGTATTGCGCTCAATGGCGTCTCACTCACGGTTGCCGATGATGACAGAATGACGCGTCAGTCATCTTTTTCCGTATGGTTGATTCCTCTGACACTGAAACTTACCAATCTCTCCCTCCTCCAACCAGGCGATTATGTAAACCTGGAATTTAATCTTTTTGCCAAATATGCTCACAAACGTCCATCCTAATATCTTCTCCTGACCCGTCATCCATGGCAAAAAACATGGTCGTCAGATTGGTTTCCCGACAGCCAACGTTTTTTTGGAAACGAACAAAAAACCTCATCCAGGAACTTATGGTTGCATCTGCCTCCTGGGAACCTTTGCGAGTCTGCGAGACGATGATGTCATCATCATGGGAAAAAAGTGGGCGACTGCCAGGATTGAGGGCTTGGCATGTTTTCGTGAGGGAACCGATATCCTGGAAGTCCATCTCCTTGATCGATCAGGCGACCTCTATGAACACACGATCACCGTCAGTCTCCTCACCTACTTGAGACCAAATTATTCTTTCTCCTCTCGTGAGCAACTCGCATCTCAGATTCACCATGATCTTCAAACCTGGGCCAATACACGCCTGATTGGGATGAATTTTGGGACATTTGACTATCTCCATCATGGTCATCTACGATATTGTACCCAAGCAAGTCTGATGAGCAAACACCTGATCACCATCGTCAGTCATGATACCCATCGCAAACCTGATACACAAAAAAGCATGGCAAAAAGAATAAATGACCTCACAGCATGGAAACTACCTCAGCATACCATCCTCGGTGGACATCCTCATGATTATCTGTTTTATCCCCATCACTATCGTCCAGAGATCTTTTTCCTTGGCTATGATCAACCCCAGGGTAAGGAACGCCTCAGTCAGTATCGCTATGACAGCAAGGTGTGCCATATTGATGCCTATGAGCCCCATCGTTTCAAATCCTCGCATCTCAAAAAAACCAGCATATCATCCTAGAGAACATCACTCCTTGAGAAAGCAGTCATCGAACGTCTTCTCCCATTGAGATACACGAACCGTACCCTCAGCCATATCCTCACCACCACACACCACGTTCGAGGATGATACATGGGTGCCGTTAGTCATTTTTTTTCGACCAAGCGTGATACTATTATCCCCAATCTTCCCATCAAACCACATGCCACACACACAAGATTATCTCTCGTTGGGCTTTTTTGCCGTTCTCCCCGTTGTAGGGATGTACCCACACGTGCGGTAGTAACGAAATCCTTACACCAAAACAAACCATTCCTGGACACTGTCAAGCCAAAGTCGCCATTTCCTCTTGCATTCGCCTCCCGAAATCTCATACTCGCACCCAGCCCATCATGGGTACATCCATAACCTTTTTCACAAACAGTCTCAGTAGATGATTACATAACACCCTACATCATACTCCAAACCTCACTTTTCTCAACGCTAGCAAAGCATTAGCTATGTTTTTTGCTATTTTCTCTTGCAATCAATCCAAAAAGTCCTATACTTTCCCCCAAATATGGGGAGCCAAATAACTGGCATTTTTGTTTTTTTTTCTTTATCGTATCATGGAATTGTTCAAAAATCAATTAACTCAAAAAGATCCCACAACTCAAAAAGATCCCACAACTCAAGAAGATCCCAAAAGAATGTGATTGTGAAAAAAACTCGCCATGTTAGGAGCGATAATAGCAATATGTATATGAGTATGAGCACAATTTACTAAATGAAACAAAATCGAAGAAGAAGCCAACAAAATAGCCAACGCAGTGAGGAACGTTCTTAATGGAACTTATATTGATAGACATCATCCGGATTTGCTGAAAAAGAAGCAAGAAGAAGAAAATGATGAAGCATGAAACGCTAGCGGCGGTTTAAATCCAGAAAATCCAAACTTCACCACACCCACACCAGAAGACGAAAAACAAACCCCATCCACATGGACAATCAACGGCACAGCATACACTGCACAGCAAATTAAAGACAAAATGGACACAGATCCTGATTTTGCTTATAAGGTGCATAGTATAAATGATCCAAACTTTCGGAAACGATACTATGAACAAACAGGTCTTTCTGATGAACGAAAAGAAAAAGTTAAAAAATCTGAACAAGAACTTCAGCAATCTACAGAAGAGGCAAAGCAAGCTAGAAAAGAGGCAGAGGCAGCTAAAACATTAAGACAAATTGTTGATGAAACAGCAAGGAAAAAAGACCAATAAAAATCTCACTATGTGCCGCTAACAGACATATCTTGTGATATGTCTTTTTTTTGTATCCAAAACTTGCATTATCTACACATAGTGATTATATTTTAGTAGGATGTTTTATTTGTTTATGTTCTTACTCATAATCTGGTATCAACATCACGAAACGCTAAAAAATAATGAGCATCTGTCAAAAAATGAGTCTTTTCTGAAAACGCTTGAATCACACATTCATCTTCCCAATCCTGATGATCAGAAAAAATTCAATAGATTAATCCAACAAGAAGCAATGATCGATCCCAACATTCACAAACCTATTCCTCTTCCTCTCACTGATGAACAAAAAACAATGCTCAATGCACTAGACAAAAATGACAAAAAAGTACAGTTCATATGATTAAGCAAGACGTGAATACCATGAGAATTAGGAACAATTGTTCAAGAAATACGAAACACAACACATCAACTTCCTACCCATATTTCCATTGCCGATGTCATTGCCTTCAATGTTCTCAAACAAACCACTACTGGACATAGTGACTGAAGAGAAAAAAACAGTAACACTTAAACAGTGATTGAGAATTGTGAAACACTTACAAAATAGTCAGAATAAAGAAAAAGAGAGTCAAAATACATCAAGAATACTCATATCCATTCTCAAAACAAACACCATCACTGACATCCGTTCCATTCCTATCAGCGATTCACATCCTGATTTTCTCGATGCGTCCAGCAAACTGGGAGTCCTCTCACCCACCATCAAAACCATCAACACACAGATCATCAACTCCCTCAAACCTAAAGATGCACCTCCCATCACCGACACCGAAGCCATCACCATCCTCGCCCGTCTCCTCGCCCTTCAAGCACAACAACGTGCCCAGGCACAAGTAACCTACAAACAACACGCTGCATCCCTCCAAGCTATCCAAAACCAGCTCGCAACTATCCCCGAAGGCACACCAGAACACACGGCCAAATCCGCGGAACTCGACGCCAAACGTCAACAACTCGAAACCTCCTTCACCGCCTACGCCCAAGCCCACGAAACCGCCCTTGCTTCTTACGATGGACTCTGAGTCTCTCCCCCCCTTTCCTCGCCAGATCCTCCGCGCACTCCCAATCCCACCAACCACAAAACAGTCCAAATGCTTGATCTTGTGAGATTTATGAATGACCCAAATACCTGAGCACCCTGATTAGATGTTCAAGCCTTTACTCGTGGCGATAGTATCTCACTGCATAAAGCGAGATATTCTTCTTTATGTTCACTTCTTCAGATTGCACATAGGACAAGTAATGTTTCCACCCCCGAACAGACGATGCTTCAGATGAAAGTAGGATTTTGACAACCCTTACAGAGATTATCAAAAATGCCACGAATAACATCAAAATCAATGATCCTCTCGCTCGTAAATTTCTCTATGGTGATACCCTCTTATATGAACGACACCGATGCAGCAATCTGGAAACAAAAGAGTCCTACTGACAGACTGGTCGCGCTGTTTGATTGTTTTTCATTTGGGCCTGATACCAACGACACTCCTAGATACAAAAAGCAAAATGTGGTCGATCCGTGATTTTTTTACACTTTTACGCAAACGTTGATCAACGATACAATGGATGGTAATTCCCAGTATACACATGGGAAAACAAAGACATTTTATGGCGCAATCGCACACACCAAAACAGACATTGCCGATGTCGAATCATGAATAATCGAAAATCCAGTTCGAAAAAATAGTCAGGAAAGACTTAGGCAGTCTCTCCTTGCCTACTATGCTGAGGTCAAAAAAATACAACTAGACCAAAAAATACAGGAATCGACACACCAAGAACAAGTTGCCTTTGCTGAAAAAGATGAAGCAATCTCATCAGGTGATCCCAAAAAAATCGATCATGTATGGAAAGAACAATTTGACGCATACGACAAAACATTTCATCAAAAATTTGATGGGACAGGGAATAAGGTTATTGACAGAGATGGGAAGAAAGTGGAAATCGTAATGAGGCCAGAAATGGGTGATCTGTGGGAAGATTTTATAACGACAGATGCCAAAACCGTCACCCTAACCAAATCTGATGGCACAGTATTCCGCTTTGATTTCCAGGCACGAAGACCCCTGATCAACGATATCCCAACCAAAGAAAAACAACAAGAAACATTTGCAAACCTTGTCCTCAAAGCAAAAGGAGAAATAACATAATATCAGATCGACTTATTGTTGGGGATATATCCCACACACCATCCCCATTCCCATCACGCATAGTACCCTCGCAGCTGCTCCATCCTGTCATTCACCACCAATCATTACATGAAACCACAGAGGATACCGCTATGATACACAACACAATATCTCAACAATACATCATACCATTTTCCCCTTGCAAAAAAGAAAAAAATACGTATATTCCGAACATGTTCGACAATTTGTCCATCATCGAACGTCAGGATTTTATTTTTTTTTTTTGCTATGACATCTCTCAACGACCGTCTTACTCGTATCCTCAACCATCACCCTCACCAACCAGAATTTCATCAAGCAGTCCATGAAGTTTTTTTGTCATTGGGAGGTTTTTTGGAAGCAAACCCTCAGTATCTTGTCCCCTGATTGATCGAAAGACTCATTGAACCAGAAAGAATCATTACGTTCCGTGTCTCATGGACTGATGATAAAGGAGTCGTTCACGTCAATAGAGCCTATCGTGTGCAGTTCAATTCGGCTATCTGACCATACAAAGGCGGTCTCAGATTTCATCCAAGCGTCAATCTCTCTGTCCTCAAATTCCTAGGATTTGAACAAATTTTCAAAAACGCACTCACGGGACTGCCTATGGGTGGAGGAAAAGGATGATCTGACTTTGATCCCAAAGGGAAATCTGATGCAGAAGTCATGAGATTTTGTCAGGCATTTGCTCTCGAATTGTCACGTCATATTGGGGAAGATACAGATGTTCCTGCGGGAGATATCGGCGTCGGAGGAAGGGAAATCTGATATATGGTTGGTATGGACCGCAAAATCCGCAACTCATGGACAGGTGTCTATACCGGCAAAGGATTGTCGTTTGGGTGATCACTCATCAGACCAGAAGCTACCGGATATGGGTTGGTCTATTTTGTGCATAATGCACTTGCCGTACAAGGAGACAGCCTCGAAGGCAAAAAAGTTGCCGTCTCAGGAAGTGGCAATGTCGCCCAATTTGCTATCCAAAAATTGATTCAGCTAGGTGCAATCGTCGTCTCTGCATCAGACTCAGAAGGATCGATCTATGATCCAGCATGATTCACAAACGACAAGCTGGCAATATTGATGGAGATAAAAAATATCCGCCGCTGACGCATATCTGAGTATGCAACCCAAACCGGATGTCAGTATCGTGCATGACGTAATCCATGGGATTTAGCAGTGGATATTGCTCTCCCCTGTGCTACCCAAAACGAACTCAATGACCATGACGCACACGCCTTGATCACAAACGGTGTCCGCTATATCGGAGAAGGAGCAAATATGCCGTGCACACCAGAGGCAATTGCTGCGTTTGCTGGGGCTGGCGTTGTCTACATGCCAGGGAAAGCAAGCAATGCGTGATGAGTTGCAACATCTTGACTCGAAATGTCCCAAAACGCTCTCAGACTCTCATGGTCCCGTGACGAAGTAGACACCAGACTTGCAACAATCATGAAATCTATCCACGACCAATGTCTCGCCTACGCACCTGTATGATCGACGACGCCCTATATGGATGGAGCAAATATCGCCTGATTTGTCAAAGTTGCTGATGCGATGCTTGCTCAAGGCGTCGTGTAAAAACAAACAACGATAAGCATGGTATCCTTCTTTTATTTTTTCTTTCATAGATGGAATGAGGTTTATATTTCTCTCAACTTCCTGCAGCGCAACAAGAGTTTTTGTTTTTTGAACCAATCTCCCGACACATTAAGAACATTAGTAGACAGACATACAAAGTCCATTAGCACAGTCATTACAGCTTTGCGTATTCTCCAATACGACCACAAAAGACATATACCAACATCCTCTGGCAATACGTTGGCAGGCGTACTAGGATAATTAATATGGAAAATCCTTGGAGACCAAAGGCCTGTAGGAGAGTGTTGATATAAAGATCTCCTTGATGTTCTGCAAAAACACTGATTCAATACTGAAGTACGTTTTGAGGATATCTATCATGCCAAAAGCTCCAAAAGAGCATGAACTGATGTACCTGTCTTATGATGTTTTTTATGTGAATAGTTGTCGAGCATGACTATAACGGTAGACTGATTTTTTATTTTTTGTGAAGCATATGGATAACAACCCACCCATTTTCTTCTTTTCTGAACTGCCCATCCACCAACAAGAATTACTCCTCTGTAGAACCACGAATGAGATCAAAGACGTTGTTCACAAATATTATCCTGAGTATACATGGACACCAGACATCACAAAGATTGCCAATGCCCTCTTATCCCAAGGACCACATATCGGAGGCATGGAAAAACCTCTCTGTCCTCCTTCAATGTACAACACACTAGGAGCTATCATTTGACAAATGACATGGAAGGATATCCGCAAAATCAGACAAATATGAGAAAAAACATATCTAAAACTCTTTGAGCTTCTCCAACTCTGGTGATTCAATCCATCACTGTCCTATGAATCTGTTCATAAAAGCAACACTCCCATTCTATGAGGGAAATTGCAATTCATGACACAAGAGTTGTATGAGCTACTTAGCTGACCAGATCGAACCACAGACATCCGTTCTATGCTCACAAAAATTGCATTATGAATCAATCCTGATAGTAATAGACTTGAGGAATACATCAGATGATTGGCAGAGCGACTTAATCGCCTTCCTTTTTCTCCCTATACAATTGTCCTGCAACCAAAAGAAAAATGAGCATAAAAACTGACTATAGAGTAGACCTTGCACACACTGCTACACTCGCATAATACTCCTACACATCCTCTTCTCAAAAAAAACGTCTTCCAACCTCATCATTTTTATTTCCTGATACATTCCTGTGTCTCGTTCATGACCACAACCCTCTTCGTCACATACACCACCTCCTGCTTTTATCCTTGTGTGCGGAATGCCAGGGTCAGGCAAATCACATACGGCACAGAAACTAAAAAAACTCCTTGGGTATCAATGCATCATCATTGATGAAATAAGACACTGCATCCTCAAGATTGCTCACCTCTCTCGTGAAGAACAAACGCAAAGGATCTTTGAGTATCTCCAAACATGTCTGCATACCTATGGAGAAAAAAAAGAATGAGTCATCATCGATGCGGTTTTTATCAAAGACCATCAGAGACAAATGGTAATCAGGACAGCACAGCAACGATGACTATCATGGCACATCATCCATGTCGTCTGTCGTGACGAATCACTCATCAAACACAGACTGGCAACCAGGGTCAAAGACGACCATCAACAATTTAGTTCTGCACAACGAGACGACTATCAAAGAATCCTTCCCAATCGAGAACCTCTCACCATGCACCATGATGTTCTTGTCAATGAATGATCAGAAAGTGATCTCGACACACACCTCCAGCACCTCCTCTCCTCATGGCAACCAGACCAAACTACATAAAAAACACATCCACAAAAAATAATCGACATCGATAGACAACCGTTTTTCTCTTGTAAAAAAACAGAAAAATCATATACTGAGACCATTGCATACGCGATGGTTTTTTTTGGATATCAAAAATACGACAGGAGAAAAAACGATTGACGAACAAAACATATACTCCACACAAAAAATGTCTTTCTCGCCTCATCTCTCACAGCAATGTACACACATCGCCTGCGAAGATGATGAAACGATAGCTTGTTTCCCACATGCAAATCTTTTTTACTTTTTTCATCTTCCTATGTCTACTCCTACCCAAACTCCTCAATCTGAACGTGATGTTCGTATCGCCAAAGCTCAAGCTCTCCGTGAGATGGGCATCAATCCATACGCTCAAAAGTTTGATAAAACGTCCATGATCGGTGATCATCTTGGCACGTATCAAAAAAATCTCGCTGACGGTGAGTCAAGTCCTTTTCGTGATATCAACGACATCATCGCTGGTCCCGTTTCGTCTATCTCGACTGCTGGACGTCTTACTTTGTATCGTACGCATGGGAAGTTGTCGTTTGGAAAACTCATGGATGAGAGTGGCGAGATCCAGCTCATGTGGCACACGGATGCGTGTTCTCTTATTTGACTTCACCTTTCCCTCCCCAACTGACTCACCCCCTACAAACTCCTCGAAAAATACATCGATGTGGGTGATTTTCTCGGTGTGCGTGGAGAGCTCTTTTATACACACAAAGGAGAACTGACGTTGTTTGTGTCAGAATGGATGCTTTTGAGCAAAGCAATCAGACCATTGGGCGACAAATTTCATGGCATCGGTGATGACAAAGAAAACGCCTACCGCCAGAGATACCTCGATATGATCTTCAATCGTGAGACACTCGAAAGAATGAAACTCAGATCAACATTTATCAAAACGCTCAGAGAATTTTATCGAAACAACTGATTTATCGAACTCGAAACACCCATTCTGGGGACAAGTGCAAGTGGTGCTGCTGCACAACCCTTTATCACCCATCACAACGATTTTGATATTGAGATGTATCTCAGAATAGCTCCTGAAATAGCACTCAAAATGGCAACAGTGGGCGGACTCGAAAAAGTCTTTGAAATAGGGAAAGATTTTCGTAATGAAGGATCAAGTCCTGCTCATCACCAAGAATTTACCGTCGCCGAACATTACGCTGCCTACCGAAGTTATGAAGACAATATGCGTTTTACGGAGCAGATGTTTGACTATCTGTTTGATCATATTCCCCAACTCAAAAGAAAAGTCAATATTGCAGACAAAGAATGAGTCGTCCGTGAGGTTGATTTTACCACGCCACGACCTCGTATCGACTATATCGCCCAAATCAAAGCCGACTCGTGAATTGATGTCAGTACCTATTCTTCTCATGATGAAGAGCGTCTCAGAGCTGATATCCTTGCCAAAGGATTTACACGAGTCGGGATCGAAAAGCAAGGCGTTGCAACGATGATCGACTATCTCTACAAAAAAGTCACCAGACCAAAAATTATCGGTCCTGCCTTTATCTACAACTACCCCAAAGCGATGCAACCACTCGCTCGTAGCGCTGACCACAATAAGACAATTGCTGAACAGTTTCAATGTATCGTCAATGGGCGAGAAATCCTCAAAGCCTATAGCGAGCTTGTCGACCCACTCGAACAACAAGCCAATTTTGACGAACAATTGGGTGCAATCGCCAAAGGTGACGAAGAAGCTACCAAAGGTGATGATGATTTTGTCCGTGCGATGGAGTATGGGATGCCCTGTCAGTCTGGACGAGGGATGGGACTGGAGAGGATACTTGCAATGCTTACGGAGCAAAGTAATATCCGTGATGTAATTTTGTTTCCGATGGTGAAACCAGTGGATAGTGGCAAAAATAATACAGAAGAAGAAAAAAAATAATGAATGACGAGAGTGAGGTATGGAGAGAGATTGTGAGAGAGATTGTTTTTTATTTTTATCTTTTTTATAGTAAATGAGTATTACTCAAAGTCTTATTAAATATTACATTAATTTTCTGGAAACTGATTTTAAACAAGAAAGAAGTCCAAAAAGAAAATTCACATGAAAAGAAAGTTTTTTGGATATTTGAAGCAGATGTTGAGAAATAGCTCAACTTATTTTTTCCAAACTATCACAAACATATACAGATGAGGAAGATATTGTCTTCGAAATAGCAAAATGAAAATATTTTGTCAAATCAGATTCTTCTAAAATAGAGAAGATTTTGAATTCTATAAAAGACTTTTTTGATATACAATGAAATATTATAAAATGATACCTGGTAAAACAAGAACTAGATAAAAAACTCAAACTAAATCAGGAAACAATACAAAAAATTAGTGGATTCGTTCACAAAAGTGAATTTATAGATTTTTTTAGAGATACTGAATATTTAGAAGTTTTACAAAACATAGAAAAAACTCATTTTACAGATTCTTGAGAAATTCTTTTGTGAAATATCAGATGAGACGAAGAGTGAAATAAAGAATACATCGATCAAGAAAACAAAAATCACCCACTGATAAACTATTTATTTAAAGAGCTATCTGATACAATAACAGAAGAAGATAGAAATATACTATCTTCTTTGTCAACTTATCAAGAAGTAGAGGATTTTCTAAAAAGCATAAAAAGTAAAGATATTTTTTATATTTTACAAGATATAGATAAGGACAGGAAATCAAATGAGAAATTTGAAATTTTCTTCAATTTTTTTGAGATCAAAATATCAAATAATATAACAAACAGAAGCGAATCTTTTCCTTTGTTTTTTATTCAATGTGACTTGGAGTATGCTAATTCTTGCTTTACAATAAAGTTGAGTAAAACTATCAATTTTAATAGAAAACTTGTTAGATATTTAACACAAAAAATAGAGTGAGGTATTGACTGGTCTTTGAGTCCTAGTGAATGAATTTTTGCACAAAGCAAAAACTTTATCAACGATGTAAATACCAAAATATCGGATTTATTAAACAAAATTCAAATCTCACAAAAAATAACACTTGAAAATAACAATGTATTTGAACTAAAAAAGCTAACAGTTGAAAAAAATATAGCAACTTATCAAGAACTCAGACAAATCTATCAGCAACATAGCTTAGAAATTTCAAACAACTGTTGCTTTTGCGTAGATGAAAAAGAATTTGTTCTCATAGATCCTGAGACTTTGCCTGATAATGATCGTAACATCATATATTGATTTATAGAGAACACAATAGACAACATACTATCTTGAAATCCAAAAAATCATAATAAAGAGATACAACACAAAGTCGATCGTATGTCAGTCGAAGATAAATTATCATACATATCACCAATCCCGCTTAACGAGCAACAAATACAAATACTTACGGCATTAGAAACAGAATGATGTAATAATATTATCGTTGAATGACCTCCATGAACTTGAAAATCTCACTCAATAGTTGCAATATTACAACATTGTATAAAAAACAATAAAAAAGTTCTTTTTGTTTCTGACAAGAAAGAAGCGTTAGATGTTGTAGAAGAGAAGATCAACAATGTTTTTGATAATTGAAATCTAAAAGCTCCAATTATTAGAATATGATGATCAAGTTGAGAAAAGAATTTTGGAAAACTTTTATCGACATCATACATTGAAAGTTTGGAAACATACAAGCAAAAAAATCATCCCCCCTCAGAAGAACAGTTAGACAGTCACAAAAAATGAATACAGGAAAAAATACAAACAGAGATAAACCTGGTTAAGAAGATTATCGACAATCTATGAAATATACAATATTATTTGGAACATGAGGAAATGTGTGAAAACATTCTAAATAATTTTTTTGTAGAAACCGATAGAAACAAACAAGATATTGTGACATTGCTAAAATATATTCATGGATTATCAAGTGTAAACAATACATTATTGCGTGATTTTAATATTTTTGAAATACATACGACGTGCATTGAGGCAGAAAAAAAGGTTTTTGAAACAATAATTTCATGTATAGAACAAATAAAAAATACGATAGAAGCCGCAACACCAGAAACACTAGAATTAATGGTTCAGAACTTTAATCAAGATGTGAGCTTTGCACAAATAAAAAAAAACTATAAAAAACGTTTTGGAAAAGATCTACAAACATTTATTAACAATTATTTTGATAATTTTGATAATGAAGAGTTAGATACATTTGAACAAATAGAGGTTTTTTGTAAAAAAGTTGATTTTATAAGACAGTCTTTGGAAAATATAACTATACACAATATAAAAAACATTTCGTTGAAAGATATAAAGAGCAAAGATAAAATTAAAGAAATATCAAATTTAGTTGAAGAATATCACAAAATTTATACCCAATTTTTTGGCATAACAAAGATATTTAAGAAGACAAAATTAGAAACAATTGCACAAAACATAAAACAACTTTGCTGAAACAGTAATTTTGATGTTGTAGATTTTGAGAAAGTAAAAAATATAAAAGAAAATGATCTTGTAGAATTACAAAAAATATACTGTTTGGATGATAAACCAGATTTTGATTTCACAAGTTATATAAAAAAACTTAATACAATAAAAGAACAAAAAATTGATTTATCTTTATTTGAAGATACAGAACAATATTTTAATCTGACCTCATTTGAAAGCTTTGGGATTAATAATTTAGATTGATATATATTGTTGGATGATGTGTTTTGAATAATTACGACGATTAAAAAAATATTTTGAAACATACAAAGGCTAAAAAACAGAACATTTGGCTTATTAAATATTAATCTTGAAAATATTATAGAAAAAATAGTACCCTCAAATATAACAATCCTGTCTAATTATGAATATATTGAAACAATTTGAACAATAAGAAATGAATGTGAAACCATGATAAATACTTTAGAAAACCTTAACAGATTTCTTGGAGCTTTTGATATTGAGGACATACAAGCGAAATGTCTGGATTTTAAATTAAGTTTGAAAAAAAACAAGATAAATATTAATAGCATAAAAACCTTTCATA